>NZ_JBBPES010000004.1:0-560453 GCF_038069885.1 Pseudomonas sp. XK-1
GTCATCACGGAACACCAACGAACCGCTCAGGTCCAGGCTGGCGTCATCGCTGTCGCCGTCCTTGTCGGTGATGGTCGCCGTCAGGGTCAGGCTGTTCGCATCCGGGCTGATCGGTTCGTTCGGGTCGGTGGTTGGGTGCTTGATCGCCAGCACCTGATCCAGGGTCACCAGGCTGCCCACCACGGTGACGCTGAAGGCCACTGCGCCACCTTCGCCGCCCACCCGGCCTTCCACGCCGCTGGCGGTGTTGTAGAGCAGGATGCTCTGGTTGCTGGCCACGTCCACCAGGCCGCTGTCGGTGCCATCGACGGTGCTCACCGCATAAGTGGTGCTGCCGCTGTTATCGGCTCCGTAGCTGCCACTGAAGGCTCCCGCCACGTCGACGCTGTCGTTCAGGGCCAGGTTGGTTTCATCCACTTCCAGGCCAACGTCGAACTGCGAGGCCACGTTGATGCTTGGGCCGTCATCGCGGAAGGTCAGGAAGTTGCCCAAGTTCAGGCTAGCGCTGGCTTGGTCGCCATCGGCATCGGTGATGGTCGCAGTTAATGCGATGGCGTTGCCGGCCACGCTGACCGGATCGTCCGGGTTACTGCCGTCCGGGTGTTGCAGGGCGCGCAACTGATCCAGGGTGACATTGCCTGAGCCATCAACGCTGACGGTAAAGGCCACAACGCTGGAGTCGCCGCCGACCCAACCTTCGACCACGGAACCGTTCATGCCCAGCACGATATCCAGCCCCGTGGCCACATCCACCAGGCCACTCGGATCGCCGGTGACATTCAGGGCGTAGCTGATATTGCCGGCACCGTCTGCACCGAACGCAGAGCTGAAGGCTCCACTGAAATTCACAGTGACGTCAGTGCTCAGATCAGTCTCATCAACTACAAGGGCACCCAGCTGTGTAGTAGCCAACTCGATACTGGGACCGTCGTCATACACCACAACATCCAGCGACTCCGTAGGCGATACATCCCCATCGCCATCAAATACCCGCACCGGGAAGCTCTCGCCGACTTGATCGGCTGCGCCTGTTGCGCCGGCATTACTGTGATCCAAGGTATTGGCATTGAGGGTGTAAACCCAGTTACCCGCTGCATCGAACTGTAAGGTGCCGTAAACACCTACAACAGTACCGCCGCCCAGTACGTTGACCCAGACACCATCGGCACCCTGTATTTCAATCCGGGAAACCCCATCCGGCGAGTTGATAACCAGGCTGCCATAGGTGGACTCGGCAGTGCTGCCCGGGTTACTGCCGCTCGCCAGAGCGGCCTCATCGGCTACACCGGGGCCAGCCACTACTCCGGGCTGATTACCGCCGCCATCACCACCGGGCGGGCCATCCAGATAGATCACTTCGATTACAGGGGAGAAGTCCGGCACTTCAGGTGGAGGAGGCTCGGGAGTATCGAGCAATACATCGGGCTCAGGATTGGGAAACTCGGGGCCGCTCTGCAACCCTGCAGTAGGGAAGCCAATCACCGGATCAAGCTGACCGCCAACCTCACCCAACAGGACAAAGGAGTGACCACCGCCTGCGCCGCCTGCCGCACCACCTGCACCTGGCCCTGCTGCGGTTGCTTCGCCTGCCAGGGTTGGGTCGACACCGGCTTCGATGGCCGCCTGCAGTTGTTCGACATCGGTTAGATCGCTGTCACTCGGCGCGGCCGGAGAGCTGTCGGCAGCAGGCGCTTGCGAGTCAGGACGGTAGGCCAGCATCTGCTCCGTGAGGGTCAGGCTGCTGTCACGCCCGAGGGTCAATTGCTGGCCATTGGTCATTGCGACCGCAATGGCTCCCGCTGCGCCAGTGACAATCTGCTCGCCGGCATAGACACGATCACCTTCGACCAGTGGTCGCCGCGCTCCATCACCGGCTACCGCATAGACTTCGCCGACAACCTGACTGACGACACCAATTAGAGTAGCCATGATTCCATCCTCACTACAGCTGTCGACCACCGCCGACACGTATTTTCAATACGGTCAGATCACCTTCCGAAGTCGGGATGAAAACAAGAACTGTGAGTGAGCAAGCGACGCAGGAAGCTATCAATAAAAACGCTAACGACAAAAAGTTGTCACCAAAGCCTGCGTAGTACTACTCCATCAAACAACTCCCGCCCGAATCGTGTCTGACCACCTGCTTAACAAGCTGCGCATACCCGCTAGAGGCCTAATCGTTCAGGCCGTCTGCAAGAACAATGTGCTGCTTTTCGCGGCGCGCATAAGATTTTTTCCTCATAAGAGGTGTAATCAATTTTTCTAAGCTACAACTAAAGTTGTTCTTAGCTTTGATGTTAGAGGCTCAGGTCAGTCCGGCAGACAAATACGCCATTTTTTTGGCGACTGGATTCAGAACATCTAAAAAGGAGAGTCACCCGATGCGCGTACTCAATCCTCTGTGGAGCGCTGTATTGCTGGCGTCATTCAGCATCCAGGCCCAGGCCATCAGTCTTGCGGAAGCCATCCAGAGCACGTTGGACAACCATCCCGAAGTGCATGCAGGTGCCAACAACCGCCTGTCCTCGGATGAAGAAGTGAAGATTGCCAAGGGGGGCTATCTGCCCACTGTCGATCTGCTGATGGGTTATGGTCGGGAATACACGGACAACCCCACCACCAGAAGTGCAGGCAACCACAACACTGAAACACTGACTTACGGCACTTCGGAGCTGCGCCTGAGGCAGATGCTGTTCGACGGTTTCAATACGCCCAACGAAGTGGCCCGCACCCAGGCGGTGGTCAACTCCCGCGCCTATCGTCTGCTGGGCACTTCAGAGAGCCTGGCACTGCGGACCGTAGAGGTTTACCTGGACGTGCTGATGCGCCGCGAAATGCTCGAACTGGCCCGCAACAACCTGCAGGCCCATCAGCGCATCAATGACCAGATCGGCTTGCGCAACCAGCAGGGTGTCGGCAGTACCGCCGACCTCGACCAGTCCGAAGCCCGCCTGGCATTGGCCCAGAACAACTTCTACACCGAGCAGGTCAACCTCGCGGACGCAGAGGCCAATTTCTTCAGCGCCGTTGGGCGGATGCCCGATGAGCTGGAATCCCCGAGCTCGGTCAAGGGCACAATGCCGGAAGACCTTGCGGCGGCGCGCCAGACGGTGATGGACAACAACCCCTTCCTGAAATCGGCTCAGGCCGATGTCAGTGCTGCCGAGAAGCAATATGAGGTAGCCAAGTCGCCGTTCTACCCACGCCTTGATGTGGAACTGGCCACCGCAGCCAATGACAACACCCAGGGCATTGGCGGCCATGACAACAGCTGGCGCGCGGCCGTGGTGATGAACTACAACCTGTTCAATGGCATGCGCGACAAGGCCCGTCTGCAATCAGCCGCGCACCAGATCAACGAATCGATGGATATTCGCAACAACGCCTTGCGGGTGCTCAACGAGAACCTTTCCCTGGCCTGGAATGCCATGGACAACGCGCGCCAGCAAACCCCCACCGCCCGTGACTATGCCGACTACACCGCACGGGTTCGCGAGGCCTACCAGCAGCAGTTCAGCCTCGGCCAGCGCACCTTGCTCGATCTGCTCGACAGTGAAAACGAACTGTTCACCGCCAACCGTCGATACAGCGAGGTGCGTTTCCTCGAAGAGTTCTCCATGTACCGCGTAATTGCTGCCATGGGTGACCTGCTGCGTCAGCAACAGGTTGTAGTACCGGCTGAAGCTGTAGCTCTGAGCGAAGTTAAGAGTGAGGCGCGTTTGCCGGCAATGAAGTAGTAGCGGCTCGGGAGTAGTTCAATTTGACCACCATGGAGCGGCCAGGGGCATCCAGCGATCCACGTCTCAATCACGATGATCCGCTGCTTGATGGCCTGTTGATACTTTGCAAACTCCATGGCTGCTCGGTCAGCCGTGGCAGCCTCAGTGCCGGCCTGCCGATGCCTGAGCAACGCCTGACACCCGCACTGCTGCCACGGGCAGCGGCGCGGGCGGGCTTGCAGGGGCGTCTGCTGCGCCGCGACCTGGCCAGTATTTCACCGCTCAATCTGCCGATTTTGCTGCTGCTCAACGATGGCCGCAGTGCGGTATTGCGCCAATGGGGGCCGAAGAATCAGGCGCAGATCCTGCCCTGTGAAACCGACGGCGGCGCGCAATGGGTTGACCGGGAAAAACTGGCCGCCGAGTACAGCGGACAGGCCTTTTTTGCGCGGCCGCGGCATGAACTGGAAGAAGCCCGTACGCCGCTGATACCACGAATTGAAGCCTGGTTCCGCGACACCCTGAAACTGTCCCGCTGGCTGTATACCGATGCCATGCTGGCCAGCCTGCTGATCAACCTGCTGGGCTTGATGATCCCGCTGTTCGTCATGCAGACCTATGACCGCGTGGTACCGAATCAGGCCACCGCAACGCTCTGGGTACTGGCGCTGGGCCTGTTTATCGCCATGAGCTTCGAGTTGCTGCTGAAGATACTGCGCGCCCATCTGCTGGATACCGCCGGCAAGAAAACCGATGTGGTGCTTTCCGCCACCCTGTTCGAACGCATCACCGGCATGTCGATGAAAGCGCGACCGGCCACAGTGGGTGGCTTCGCGCAAAGCATTCACGACTTCCAGGGCCTGCGTGACTTTCTCACGGCCGTAACCCTGACCAGCCTGATCGACCTGCCCTTCTCGTTTCTGATGATTGCAGTAATCTGGCTGATTGGCGACTGGCTGGTGGTGATCCCCCTGCTGGCGTTCCCGATTACCGCGCTATTCGCCTTTGCCGTACAGGCCCGCCTGCGTGACACCGTTGCCAAGAGCCTGCAGCTGGCCTCGCAACGCCAGGCCCTGCTGATCGAAACCCTGGGCGGCCTGGAAACCCTGAAAGCCTGCGGCGCGGAAAGCGAGCGCCAGCACCAGTGGGAAAAGACCCACGGGGCTCTGACCCGCCTGGACGTGCATGCCCGCTCACTGGCCGCCATCGCCACCAACGGCACCATGTTCCTGCAGCAGTTCGCCGGTATGGCGACCATCGTTGCCGGGGTCTACAGCATTATTGCCGGCAACCTCAGCGTCGGTGCCCTGGTGGCCTGTTACATGCTTGGCAGTCGGATCCTAGCCCCCTTAGGCCAGATCGCCGGGCTGATTACCCGATACCAGCAAGCACGCCTGACCATGGCCAGCACGGACGCGCTGATGGCCCTGCCCCAGGAGCGCCAGGCCAAGCAGCGCCCGCTGGATAGAACCCAGCTGCAGGGGGCCCTGGAGCTGCGCCAAGTCACCTTCAGCTACCCCGGTCAGAGCACACCCGCACTGGCGGGTATCAGCCTGCGCATGAATGCCGGCGAACGGGTCGGCATCATCGGCCGCAATGGCTCGGGCAAGAGCACCCTGGCCCGCCTGCTGATGGCGTTTTACACCGCCGATGAAGGGCAGATCCTGCTCGACAATATCGACCTGCGTCAGCTCGATGTTGCAGACCTGCGTCACCAGATCGGCTATGTCGCCCATGACCTGCCGCTGTTGGCCGGCAGCCTGCGCGACAACCTGACCCTGGGTGCCCGCTACATCAATGATGCACGCATGCTCGAAGTCGCGGAAATGACCGGTGTAGTGGACCTCGCCCGGCAGCATCCGCAGGGCTTCGACCGCCCCGTAGGCGAACGCGGCCAGCTGCTTTCCAGCGGCCAGCGCCAGGCCGTGCTTCTGGCCCGCTCTCTGTTGCTGGACCCACCTGTACTGGTGCTGGACGAACCCACCAGCTCCATGGACAACACCAGTGAGGACCTGCTGCGCACCCGCCTGCAGGCCTGCGCCCAGGGCAAGACCCTGCTGTTGATCACCCACCGAGCCTCCATGCTCAGCCTGGTCGACCGGCTGATCGTGCTGGATAACGGCCATATCGTTGCCGACGGTCCGAAAGAAGCGGTTATCGAAGCGCTGCGCAAAGGCCGGGTCGGCCCGGCTGCGGTCTAGGATGGCAACCATGAACCAGTCGCTCCGCAGCTACTTCGCCAGCATGCGCCAGCACAAGCAGGACACCGAGTTCATGCCCGAGGTCGACGGCGCGATACTCGAAGACTCCCCCTGGTTTACCCGGATCACCGTCTGGGCGGTCAGCGGCTGCCTCCTGACCGCACTGATCTGGGCCAACTTTGCCGTACTGGAGGAAGTCACCACAGGTGAAGGCAAGGCCATCCCCTCAAGCAAGATCCAGGTCATCCAGAATCTTGAGGGGGGTATCGTCACCGAGATTTTCGTCCGTGAAGGTCAGGTGGTGGAAAAGGGCGATGTATTGCTGCGCCTGGACGACACCCGCTTTATCTCCAATCAGGGCGAAACAGAGGCCGACCGGCTGGCGCTGGTGGCCCGCGTCGAGCGCCTGACCGCCGAGGCGGAGGGTCGCCCCATCGCCATGCCGGAAGAGATTCTGCGCAAGGCCCCGCAACTGGCCGAAGACGAGCTGGCCCTGTACCAGTCGCGCCAGGGTCGCCTGCAGAGCGAGCAACGCACACTGGGCGAGCAACTGCGGCAAAAAAGCCAGGAACTGGCCGAGTTTCGCTCCAAAGCTCAGCAGTACCGCGCCAGTATGGGGCTGCTCCAGCAGGAGCTGAATATGTCACAACCGCTGGTCGCAAGCGGTGCCATTTCCCAGGTTGAGATTCTCCGTTTGCGTCGCAGCCTGGTGGAAATACGCGGCTCGCTGGATGCCACCAACCTGGCCATACCCAGAGCGGAATCGGCGATGGCCGAAATCAAAAGCAAGATCGAAGAATCCGAACTGGGCTTTCGCTCCGATGCCTTCAAGGAACTCAATGAAATTCGCACCGAGCTGACCAAACTCACCTCCACCAGCGTCGCGATTCAGGACCGGGTCAGCCGCACCACCGTGGCCTCGCCTGTGCGCGGGGTGATCAAGCAGCTCAAGGTCAACACCATCGGCGGCGTCGTCCAGCCGGGCAGCGACATTCTGGAAATCGTCCCTCTGGACGACAGCCTGCTGATCGAAGCCAAGGTGCGCCCCCAGGATGTGGCCTTCCTCCATCCCGGGCAGAAAGCCATGGTCAAGTTCAGCGCCTACGACTTCACCATCTATGGCGGCATGAAAGCCAATCTGGAATTGATCAGCGCCGACACCATCACCGATGAAGAAGGCAAGAGCTTCTACCTGATTCAGGTTCGCACGGATAAAAGCCACCTGGGCAGTGACGAGCATCCCCTGCTGATCATCCCCGGCATGGTGGCCACCGTGGACATCATCACCGGCAAGAAAAGCGTGCTGGATTATCTGTTGAAACCGGTGCTCAAGGCCCGCTCCGAAGCGCTTCGCGAGCGTTAGAAGTGGATTTTGTAGAGTGAACATAGCGAAGCTTTATGCACCGCTGCAGCCCAGATGGCGGAAAGCCTTCGGCATGTCCGCCCTACGATTCGCAAGCCTTGCAGCTGTATAGGGTGGATCGGGGCGCGTAGCTGACGCTTTACCCATCCACCAATTGCGGTGGTGGATGAAAAAAAGCGTCACCCACCCTACGAAGTCGCGGGCCTTGCGGATAACGGAGCACGCACCCGTAGCCGAATTGCGCCAAGGCTTATTCGGGCTACAAGGTTCGCTTCTGTGCGGGTGCAATATGGCCAAGCCCGAGCGTTCAGCTCACACCGAGTCCACCCGCAGTGCCTGGTCGCCGAACAAGCCATCAATCATCCGCGTGGTATCCACGCCGCCACTGACGATGCCACCCGCGCCGGGGGTGACGCCGTAATGCGTGGCCAGGTCGATACCGGCCAGCTCGATGGTCTGGGTCGCCGGGCCTGCGCCACTGGGGCTGACCGAGATCAGCGTGCTGAGCGCCCCGCCGCTGTCGACCACAGCGAAGTTGAGGTAATCGCTCAAGCTGCCGGAGGTTTCGCCGCTGAGTAGATCGCTCAGATCCAGCGCATCGCCCTCGCTGCCGCCCAGGGTGAAGTCGAGAATACGGTCGTGCCCCTGATCGCCCGCGGTCCAGACGAATGCATCCTGGCCACTACCGCCAATCAGCAGATCATCGCCCATCCCGCCAATCAGGGTGTCGTTGCCGCCCTGGCCGAACAGCACATCGCCTCCCGCCCCGCCTACGAGCAGGTCAGCGCCGCCACGGGGGTCGCTGCTGAGGTTGAGCGTCATGGCATGCTCGACTATGTAGTCGCGCACCTGCGCCACGCTGGGCACGCCCCCGCCATTGCTGGCTTGCAGAAAGTCGAGCAGGGCCTGATAGCCCTGGCCGTCGTGGCTGCCGGCGGGATTTCCGTCCCAGGCCAGGTGGTCGGTATTCAGGCTGTCGCCGAAGATGATGTCGTCACCGGCCGCGCCATAGAGCTGATCGTCGCCGAGCGGCAACGGGATAATATCGGTGGAGTCGCCAACCAGCAGCGCCTGCAGTTCCTCGGCGCTGTGCACGATCTGCGAGTCACCAGTCGGGGCGGTGACTGTGCTGCCGTCTGGCAGAAACACCGTGCCAGTGCCGCTTGGGCCAGTGTTGTCGAACATATCCAGCACCGCCGAGGTGCTGGCCGAACCGATGCTGATCGCATGCACCTGGATCGGATTACCGCCAATGCCGGTGTGCAGCATGCTGTTGGCGGCCTGCAGGGCTTCGTCGACATCGCGGAAATTGGAGATATTGGCGGTATCGAGCACCGGGCTGCCCTGCTCGTCCAGATACATGGTGGGCTGACCGTCGGAAAGGAAAAACGCCAGCTGCTCGAAGTTGTTCGCACTGTCCGCACCGGCACCGACGATCTGCTCGTTGAACCATTGCGTGGCCTGGACAAAAGCCGCCTCGTAGTTGGTATGGCCGGTCAGGCTCATGGCGTCGATGGCGGCCAGCAACAGGCCGACGTTGCCGGCGTTGAGTCCATAGATGGTGGTCGCAGTCCCCGCCGTGCTGCTGAACGGCATCAACTGGACGTTGATCACGCCGTCATGGTCCTTGATCTGGTTGGCCAGGTGAGTCAGGGCATCCTTGGTCAACTGGATACGTGACACTCCCGAGCCGGAATCGCGCTCCATGCTGCCGGAGATGTCCACGATCAGGGCGATGTTGTAGTTGGTGCCGGCGGTGATCAGGCTCTGCACCCCGCCGGCGTCGCCGACCAATACATCGTTACCGGAGCTGCCGGTCAGACTGCCGGCACCATCGGCGTCCAGCGGGCTGGCCACCAGATGCGGCGCGTTGCTTCCTGCCTCGTCGTCGGCATTGCTACCGACCACCAGAAGGGGCGGCGACTGCGGAGGGTCTACGGGAGTGACCGGATCGATTGGCGGCGTTACCGGGGGCACGGGCGTGACCGGATCGATCGGCGGCGTTACCGGAGGCACAGGCGTGACCGGATCGATCGGTGGCGTTACCGGGGGCACGGGCGTACTCGGAACCGCGGGATCTACGTCATCCAACGTATCGGCGGCCGGCTGCAGCGTTATATCCAGGCTGGCAAAAGGCAGCGGCCCGGTCTCGAAACCGATTTCCGGTTCCAGCTGGCCGCCCGTCTCGCTCAGCAACACGAACGAATGACCGCCGCCACCGCCATTACCACCCGCCTGCGGCCCGGCCGCCGGGGCCTCCGCGATCAGGGTCGGGTCTTCATTGGCGACAATGGCACGTTGCAGCGCCTCCACCTCGCGCAATTGCTCGGCGCTGGGCTCAGGTGGTAATTGATCGACGAGCCATGCCGGGCTGAGCAATAGGCTGCTCGCGCGGCCCATGGTCAGATCGCCGCCCTGGTCGAGGCGAATCGCCACGGCACCGTCATTGGCGCAAACCAAGCGCTCGCCGAGAAACACCCGGTCGCCTTCGACCAATAGACGAGTGGAACCATCGCTCGCGACAGCCGAGACCTTGCCAACAACCTGAGTAACCACCCCAATGGAATTGCTCATGCATCCTCTCCTTGATAAGCGGCAGAGCAACGCAAGAGGCGCACCCGATCCGTTCTGTAGTGCCAAGCCAATGCACAAGGGTTGGGCAAGCGGATCGAGTAATTGGTTTAACTAATCGTTAAGACCGTTTTTCCCATAATTGGTGAGTAGCTATCACGAATTGGACTAACCACGCCGTACCGGCCTTGCTGACCGTTATTAACGGTCTGCGGGGTTCAGGTGGTTACGCTGATAGGTCTGCTCGCCCATGGCTGCGATCTGCCCCTCGATCAGGGCCTCGAACGGTTTGAGCAAGGCAGCGAATTGCGCCGGGGCCTCCAAGGTTTCCAGCGCGCTGACAATGGCTTCGATGGTCGAGAGCGCGCCCGCTTGCGGTGCCTTGCGCAACCGGTAGCGCGACTGCAGGCCAGGTTCCAGGCTGACCCGCGGCAAGGCAGCCAGCAGCGGATTGCAGTGCAGCAGTTTGCGCGCCTTGCGCCAGGTGCCATCGGGCACCACCAGCAGGGTCTGCTGCCCGGCCGCCTGATCGGCGAACTGCGGCAACGGTAGCGCGCCCTCCCCCGGAAACAACAAGCAAGCCCGGTAGCCAGGCTGATTGAGCAGCGCAGGCAAGTCCTCGAATACTTCACCCACCCGCAACTCGGCATTGAGCAACCCCAGCGCAGCCAGACGCGCGGTATTCAGCGCATGCCGGACCTCACTGGGGTGCTGCAGGATCAATACCCGGGTACGGCTGTCCAGGCGGGGAACGAGGGCGCACAGGCAGAGGGCGAGTGGACGGTGGCAAGCGGGACAGACAAGGCGTGACATGAGCATCTCCTGATGCCCGGCAGTTTGCCATAAGCCTGACCAGGTACGGCGTTGCGGCGTAGGCGAATTCGCGCGCAGGCCTTGCATGGCAGGGACTGCGTCCCTCTAGGCCATCAAACCGGGTGCTGCCGAACCGGCTAGAGCCAGCACCGACAGGCCCTTCGGGTTAACGATTGAAGCGCTCCGCCAGGCTATGCAGGTAATCGGCCATGTCCTCCAGCTCCTGGCCAATAGCGGCACCCTGATGAGCCTGCTCGGCGCTGCGGTCGGAGAGCTGGGCAATCTGGGTAATCTGCCGGCTGATATCCTCGGCCACATGGCTTTGCTGCTCGGAAGCGGCGGCCATCTGCTGGCTCATGCTGGTAATTCGGCTGACGGCCTCGCTGATGCCGTCCAGGGCGGTACGCACCGCTTCGACGCTCTCGACGCTTTCGCGTGAAATGCTTTCGCCTTTGCCGGCGGTCACCACCGCTCGCTCGGCCCCGGCCCGCAGCGAAGCAATGATCTGGTGGATCTGTTCGGTCGACTGACGGGTACGCGATGCCAGCGAACGCACCTCGTCAGCCACCACGGCAAAACCACGACCCTGTTCGCCTGCCCGAGCAGCTTCGATCGCCGCGTTGAGCGCCAGCAAATTGGTCTGCTCGGCAATCGAGGTGATGACATCCGCCACGCTGCCGATTGACTGAGTGGAGTTGGCCAGATCATTGACCGCCTGACCGATATCCACCACGGCCTTGGCCATATGCTGCATGGACTCCAGGCTACCGCTGGCCAGTTGCAGGCCCTGCTTGGCAAGGCGGTCGGCCTCTTCGGCGGCATGGGAGGTGTTCTGCACGTTATGCGTCACTTCCTGAATAGTCGCGGCCATCTGATTGATCGCGGTGGCCGACTGATCGGTTTCACTGCGCTGCTGATCAAGCATCTTGGCGTTGGATCGGGACAACCCGGCGGACTTGCTCGCATGCTTCTTGACGCTTTCCCCGGCATCCTCGATCCGTGTCAGCGCGGTTTGCAGGCGTGCATCCTCACTGATCATGGCCATATCGAGCAGCGCCTGAGCACCACGATTATCGCTGTAGGTAAGCGCGACCAGAGCGCTGGTAAAGGCCTTCGGATGCTCCGCCAGGGTCGCGCGGATCAAGCGGCGCTGGTCATACAGCTGGTATGCGCCCAGGGCAAACAGCACCGCGGCGATAAAGCCGGTCAACCAGGGGCCCTCGATCAGGGCCTGAGCCCCGAGAATGCTCAGGCCGCAGAGAATCAGCGGCCATGAGTGGACAACGCCGCGGGTCCAGGACTCCATCTTGGGCACTGGCGGCTTGCCCTCACGCAAGCGTGCATAGAGTTTTTCGGCACGGCGCTTCTGCTGCTCGCTCGGCGAGGAACGCACCGACTCATAACCGGCTACCCGACCATTCTCGTAGATAGGCGTGACATAGGCACTGACCCAGTAGAAATCGCCATTTTTCGAACGATTCTTGACGATGCCCATCCAGGGCTTGCCCTGTTTGATGACCTCCCACATATGGCCGAATACAGCAGGTGGCATGTCGGGATGGCGCACCAGGTTATGCGGCTGGCCAATCAGCTCTTCGCGGGTAAAGCCGCTGATCGCGACAAAGGCATCGTTGCAGTAGGTGATGTTGCTGTTCAGATCGGTGGTAGAAATCAGCCGCTCATTCTGGGCAAAGGTTCTTTCCCGCTGAGTTATCGGAAGATTCTGGCGCATAAGGCTCTCCCTATCAGAGCTGGGGGTATTCGTGTAACTGCCATGCAGGGTCTAGCAAAACGCCAGCGTTGCGCTAGCAACGTACGCCTGTTCGATTTCCACCTGAACATGACTGCCGCGCAAGCGCCTGACGAGGATGCTCCGAGCAGAGAAACCTGACCTAATAGACAGATTATAGCAGTCGCCGCCAGGCACTGGGGAGTCTCACCAACAAACAACCCCATCCGGCATATGGATCAGCCCTGCAGCCATTCGAATGCGGCAGCGGATCTGCTGCTCAACGCCCTGCAGACAAGCCCGTCAGCGCCGCCGCGGCGGTTGCCGGCCGCCCTTATCGTCACGCACCGGAACAGGCTGCAGCGTCGGCCGATCAAGCAAGCCGAGGGCAACTAGCAGGTCATGTAAGACACTTTGTAACTTGGCGATCATGGGACACCCTCCTGCCAAGGACTACGGAGAGGCGCGCGTGCACCTGATCTGAGCCTAGCTCAATCTGCCAGAAATGCTGCCATGCGAGCGCTTGCAGCGCCGCCCGCACAGGCGGCTCAATACTCCTTGTCGGCCTGCTCGGCCTTGCGCCTGTAGGGGAACACGTCGATAACCTTGCCGGCACGAATCGCCTCCTGCAGGCTTTTCCAGTAGTCGGCGTCATACAGCTCGCCGTGCAACTGGCTGAACAGCCTGCGCTGCTTCATATCGGCAAACAGGAAGGGCGGAAACTCCTCCGGGAACACATCCAGCGGGGCCACCGAATACCAGGGTTCGGAGGCCATTTCGTCCTCGGGGTAACGCGGCGGCGGAATACGCCGGAAGTTGACCTCGGTGAGAAAGCAGATCTCGTCGTAGTCGTAGAACACCACCCGGCCGTGGCGGGTCACGCCGAAGTTTTTCAGCAGCATATCGCCAGGGAAGATATTCGCCGCAGCCAGCTGCTTGATCGCCAGGCCGTAATCGTCGAGCGCGTCGCGCACCTGGGCCTCGCTGGCACTTTCGACATACATGTTCAGCGGGGTCATGCGCCGCTCGGTCCAGCAGTGACGCACCAGCACCGTATCGCCCTCCACCACCACGGTCGAGGGTGCCACCTCCAGCAACTCGGCCAGGCACTCGGGCTCGAACTTGGACAGCGGAAAGCGAAAATCGGCGAACTCCTGGGTATCAGCCATGCGCCCAACCCGGTCGACGGTTTTCACCAGGCGGTACTTCTCGATCACCGTGCCGCGGTCGACGTTTTTCGACGGCGAGAAACGATCCTTGATGATCTTGAACACGGTATTGAAGCCCGTCAGGGTGAACACGCTCATGACCATGCCGCGCACCCCGGGGGCCATGATGAACTTGTCGTCGGTGCTGGCCAGGTGGTTGATCAGGGCGCGGTAGAACTCCGACTTGCCGTGTTTGTAGAAGCCGATCGAGGTGTACAGCTCGGCGATATGCTTGCCCGGCAGAATGCGCTTGAGAAAGCTGACGAACTCCGCCGGGTAGCCGACCCGCACCATGAAGTAGGAGCGAGTGAAGGAGAAGATGATCGACACCTCGGCCTCGTCGGTGATCAGCGCATCGATCTGGATACCCTGGCCCTCACGGTGCAACAGCGGAATCACCAGCGGCCATTGCTCGTCGCGGGTGTAGATGCGCCCCACCAGATACGCGCCCTTGTTGCGATACAGCCGCGAGGCGAACAGCTCGATCCGCAGCTCCGGGTCCTTGCATACCCAGTCCGGCAGGCTGGCGTGCAGCTGTTTGAGCAAACGTCGCAGATCGCGCTCCAGGTCCTCATAACCCACCTCGAAGCTGAAATCCTCGAATACCTGGCGCAGGGCCTGCTCCATATTGCCCGCCGGCTCGTAGACCCGGGTCTGCGGTGCCCGCACGTTGCCGCGCAGGGACGGCCGCGTGGTATGGATAAACATGCAGCCGTCATTGATCTGGTCGTGGCTGAACAGGCTGCAGAAGATCGAGTTGAACCAGGTTTCCGCCAGTTCGTCGTCGTAGCGCGGGTCGATCAGGGCGATATAGGCCGACTTGACCAGGGGCCACTGCAGCACATCCAGCAGGACCTCGTCGGCATAGGCCTGATGCAGGTCTGCGCTGACCGCGCCGACACACTCTTCATAGAGGGCAATACGGGCCGCCGACGCCTGCTGAATCTCCTGCCACTGCGCCTGCTCGAAACGCACCCGCGCGCCATTGGTGATCTGGCGGAACTGCTCACGATAATCGTCAAAACCATCGAGGATAAGCTGGGCGATAGCACCAGCGGGCCATTGCTGCGGCATGAATGAACCTCTGCGCGAAGAAAGACGGAGCACCCGGCGAGCTTAGCCAGTGGCGGCGGCAAGTAAAAGCCGGCAGAGACCGTAAAGGGCCTTATCTGCGGCGAAATATCGGCGAACAGCTATTTGAAAGCGTTTTTCGAATTGCCTTGATGCCCAGGCCAGGCAACACTGCGCGGCCTTTTCAACTGCTGTGGAGTCTGTCGTGCGCCTTGCCGACCTGCTGCGTCTGCTCTTGCTGGCTGCCATCTGGGGCGCGAGCTTTCTGTTTATGCGCATTGTCGCGCCGGTGCTTGGCAGCATGCCGACGGCCTTCTTCCGCGCCAGCTTCGGCATGCTCGGCCTGCTCGCGATTCTGCTGCTGATGCGGGTCAGCTGGGATTTTCGCGGCAAACTCAAGCACTGCCTGGTGCTGGGGGTGATCAATGCCGGCCTGCCCTCGGCCATGTACTGCATGGCCGCCCTGGTGCTGCCGGCGGGCTATTCGTCGATTCTGAACGCCACGACTCCGATGATGGGGGTATTGATCGGCATGCTGTTCTTCGCCGAGGCGCTGACCCTGAGCAAGACCGCCGGTGTGGCCATCGGTCTGTTTGGTGTGGCGGTACTGACCCGCACCGGGCCGGTCGAGTTTGACCTGGATCTGCTGCTGGGCGCGGCTGCCTGCCTGGTGGCGACCACCTGCTATGGCTTTGCCGGTTTCCTCACCCGCCGCTGGATCGGCCAGCAGGGCGGCCTGGACAACCGCCTGACGGCCTTCGCCAGCCTGTGCGGTGCCAGCCTGTTCCTGCTGCCTTTGTTTGCCGGTGCACTGGCCCTGCAGCCGCCGGCCAGTTGGGGCGGCCTGGATGTGTGGCTGTCCCTGGCGAGCCTGGGGCTTATCTGCACCGCCTTTGCCTACGTCCTGTATTTCCGTCTGCTCAGCGATATCGGCCCGATCAAGGCCTCGACCACCACCTTTCTGATTCCGCCCTTTGGCGTACTCTGGGGCTGGTTGCTGCTCGACGAACCGCTGTCCTGGGCCTATCTGTATGGTGGCGTACTGATCGCCGTGGCGCTGTGGTTGGTGGTGCGGCCGAGCGCTATCAAGGCGTAGGATGGGTTAGGCGCTGGTACAAAGATCATGAGATAAACCCAATGGTTGGGTGCCGTAACCCATCAAGGCGATGGGTATCGTGATACTCAACCCATCCTACCTTTGCTGCATAGACGCCACCCAGATTACATCCGGCCTACGGGCTGCGTGCCAACAACACATGCTGAGCCGCGGTGCGCACGGCACCCCCTACGAAAAAGCCGCCCGAAGGCGGCTCGTTCACAGACGCTGCGTGACGCTTACTGCTGCAGTTCCTGCTCGGTAAACATATCGCTGAACAGCATGCTCGACAGGTAGCGCTCGCCGGAGTCCGGCAGGATCACCACGATGGTCTTGCCCTGCATGCCCGGCTCGTTTGCCAAGCGCAGTGCGGCTGCCATGGCTGCACCACAGGAGATGCCGCAGAGAATGCCTTCTTCGCGCATCAGGCGCAGGGCCACAGCCTTGGCGTCGTCGTCAGTTACCAGTTCGACCCGGTCGACCATGGCCAGATCCAGATTGCTCGGCACAAAGCCCGCGCCTATGCCCTGAATCTTGTGCGGGCTGGGCTTGACCTCGTCGCCCGCCAACGTCTGGCTGATCACCGGCGAGCCCAGCGGCTCAACCGCGACCGAAAGAATCGGCTTGCCCTGGGTTTGCTTGATATAACGCGACACCCCGGTGATGGTGCCGCCAGTACCGACGCCCGCCACCAGCACATCGACTGCGCCGTCGGTATCGTTCCAGATTTCCGGGCCGGTGGTCTTTTCATGAATCGCCGGGTTGGCCGGGTTATCGAATTGCTGTGGCATAAAGTAGGTGCTGCTATCCGAGGCGGCGATTTCTGCAGCCTTCTCGATAGCCCCCTTCATACCCTTGGCTTGCTCGGTCAGCACCAGTTCGGCACCCAGAGCCTTGAGCACCTTGCGCCGCTCCAGGCTCATGGACGCCGGCATGGTCAGCAGCAACTTGTAGCCACGGGCCGCAGCAACGAAAGCCAGGCCGATACCGGTGTTGCCCGAGGTGGGTTCGACTATGGTCATGCCCGGTTTGAGCACGCCGCGCTCTTCCGCATCCCAGACCATGCTCGCACCGATGCGGCACTTCACCGAATAGGCCGGGTTGCGCCCTTCGATCTTGGCCAGAATGGTGACGCCTTTGGGGCCCAGGCGGTTGATCATCACCAGCGGTGTGTTGCCAATGGATTGCGCGTTATCTGCATAGATGCGGCTCATGGCGGTGTCCTTGTGCGAAGTTGCCGAATAAGCTGTCAAGCCTAAGTCTGATGTGCCTGGCCGTCCAGTCCGGAACCCCTCTCCACCACCCCACCACGAGTCTGTCCTTTATGAAGAAACGCTACAGCATTCCTCAATGGATACTCCTGGGCCTAGTCGTCGCCCTGGTGGCGCTGCATTTCGCCTTGCCCTTGCTGGTGCGCGACTACCTGAATGACAAGCTCGCCAGGATGGGCGACTACCGCGGACATATCGCCGATGTCGATCTGGCCTGGTGGCGCGGGGCCTACAAGATCAACGACCTGCGCATCATCAAGGTCGACGGCAAGGTGCCACTGCCCTTTGTCGAAGCCCCGCTTATCGACCTTGCGGTTAGCTGGAAAGCGCTCTGGAATGAGCGCGCCGTGGTCGCCGAGGTGGTGTTCGAGAAGCCGGTGGTCAACTTTGTCGACGGTAAAAACCAGCAGAGTTCACAGACCGGTCAGGGCACCGACTGGAGCGAGCAACTAACCAAGCTGCTGCCCATCACCCTCAATGAGGTGCAGGTGATCGAGGGCGTCGTACACTTTCACAACCTGACCTCCACGCCCCCGGTGGATCTTCAGGCCACCCAGGTCAACGCCAGCGTTTACAACCTGACCAATGTCAGCGACGAACAGGGCGAGCGCGTCGCCCGCTTCGAAGGCACCGCCCAGTTACTCGGCCACGCACCGCTGGAAAGCAGTGCGAGCTTCGATCCCCTGCAGAATTTCCAGGAATTCGAGCTGAAACTGCGTGCCACCGATATCGACCTGACCCAGCTCAACGACTTTTCCGCGGCCTATGGCAAGTTCGACTTCAAGGCCGGCAGCGGCGACCTGGTTATCGAGGCGAGCGCCGAAGACGGCCAGCTCAGCGGCTATATCAAGCCCCTGCTGCGCAATGTCGAGGTGTTCGACTGGCAGCAGGATGTGGCCAATCAGGACAAGGGCCTATTGCGCGGCCTCTGGGAAGCCCTGGTCGGCGGCGGCGAAACCCTGCTGAAGAACCAGCGCAAGAATCAGTTCGCCACCCGCGTAGAACTCAGCGGCAACGTGCGCCAGCAGAATATCAGTGCGTTTCAGGCGTTCCTCGCCATTCTGCGCAATGGTTTTGTCGAAGCATTCACCACCCAGTTCGAAAAACCGGCCGACCGACGTGAACCGGTCAAGGAGTGACGGACCATTCAGTGACTGAATAAGCTGTCTACGTTCACAGTGGCCCGGCTCGCGCGTTATAGTCGAACTTTTCAAATACTGAACCCGCGGGTATGGCCCTGCGCGTTACCGTTCGAGGATTTACCGATGAAGTTCGAAGGCACCCAGTCCTACGTCGCCACCGACGACCTCAAGCTCGCGGTCAATGCCGCCATCACCCTGGAGCGTCCGTTGCTGGTCAAGGGCGAGCCGGGCACCGGTAAGACCATGCTGGCCGAGCAGCTGGCTGAGTCCTTTGGCGCTCGCCTGATCACCTGGCATATCAAATCCACCACCAAGGCCCACCAGGGTCTGTACGAGTACGACGCGGTCAGCCGCCTGCGCGACTCGCAGTTGGATTCGGACAAGGTCCACGACGTACGCAACTACATCAAGAAGGGCAAGCTGTGGGAGGCCTTCGAGTCGGACGAGCGGGTCATCCTGCTGATCGACGAGATCGACAAGGCCGATATCGAATTCCCCAACGACCTGCTGCAAGAACTCGACAAGATGGAGTTCTACGTTTACGAGACCGACGAGACGATCAAAGCGAAAAAGCGCCCGATCATCATCATCACCTCGAACAACGAAAAAGAACTGCCGGACGCCTTCCTGCGTCGCTGTTTCTTTCACTACATCGCCTTCCCGGATCGCACGACCCTGCAGAAGATCGTCGATGTGCACTACCCCAACATCAAGAAGGATCTGGTCGCCGAAGCGCTGGACGTATTCTTCGACGTGCGCAAGGTGCCGGGCCTGAAGAAGAAGCCCTCCACCAGCGAACTGGTTGACTGGCTCAAACTGCTGATGGCCGACAATATCGGCGAAGCCGTGCTGCGCGAACGCGACCCAACCAAGGCCATCCCGCCCCTGGCCGGTGCCTTGGTGAAGAATGAGCAGGATGTGCAGCTGCTGGAGCGTCTGGCCTTTATGAGCCGCCGCGCTTCGCGTTAATAAACGGGCTGCTGCGCGTCGGCCATGCTGCGTTGGAATCAGGTTCGCACAGTGGTTTGCCACTGAACGCCCAAAGGGCGGCCCCGAAGGGGCGAGCGAAGCGAGTAATGCTTACAGACGTAAACTCCGCTTCCTTACCTGATTCCGCCTTGCCTGGCTCTAGCTCGCGAGCCCTTGAGCCAAGTGCCGTAGGGTGGAAAACCGCGAAGCGTTTTCCACCTTGCCCATCGCCTATGCCGTATAGGCCCGGTGGATGAAAAGAGCGTCATCCACCCTACGGGTAATCGGGAGACAACTGCCATGCTGCTCAACCTATTCAACGAAATGCGTGCCGCCAAGGTGCCGGTGTCGGTGCGCGAGCTGCTCGATCTGATCAACGCGTTGAAGCACAACGTGGTGTTCGCCGACATGGACGAGTTCTATTTCCTGTCGCGGGCGATTCTGGTCAAGGACGAGCGGCATTTCGACAAATTCGACCGCGCCTTCGGGGCCTACTTCAAGGGCCTGGAAAACCTTAACCAGCATATCGAGGCGTTGATCCCCGATGAGTGGCTGCGCAAGGAATTCGAGCGTTCGCTGACCGATGAGGAGCGCGCCAAGATCGAATCCCTCGGCGGCCTCGACAAGCTGATCGAGGAGTTCAAGAAGCGCCTGGAAGAACAGAAGGAACGCCACGAAGGTGGCAACAAGTGGATCGGCACCGGCGGCACCAGCCCGTTCGGCTCCGGCGGCTTCAACCCGGAAGGCATTCGCGTCGGCGACGCCGGCAAGCGCCAGGGCAAGGCGGTCAAGGTCTGGGACCAGCGCGAGTACAAGAACCTCGACGACCAGGTCGAACTGGGCACGCGCAATATCAAGGTGGCCCTGCGGCGCCTGCGCAAGTTCGCCCGCCAGGGTGCCCAGGACGAACTGGACCTCAACGGCACCATCGACCACACCGCCAAGGACGGCGGCCTGCTGAATATCCAGATGCGCCCGGAGCGGCGTAATGCGGTCAAGCTGCTGATCCTCTTCGACATCGGCGGTTCGATGGACGCCCACGTCAAGGTCTGCGAAGAGCTGTTTTCCGCCTGCAAGACCGAGTTCAAGCATATGGAGTATTTCTACTTCCATAACTGCGTGTACGAGTCGGTGTGGAAGAACAACCTGCGCCGCACCTCCGAACGCTTCTCCACCCAGGATCTGCTGCACAAGTACGGCGCGGACTACAAGGTGGTGTTCGTCGGCGACGCGGCCATGGCCCCCTACGAGATCACCCAGGCCGGCGGCAGCGTCGAGCACTGGAACGAGGAGCCGGGCTACGTCTGGATCAAGCGTTTTATGGAGAAGTACAAAAAGCTTATCTGGATCAATCCCTACCCCAAGGACAGCTGGGGCTACACCGCCTCGACCAATATCATGCGCGAGCTGCTGGAGGATCAGATGTACCCGCTGACCCTGCAGGGTCTGGAAGACGGGATGAAGTTTCTCTCCAAGTAAAACCAACGGGCCCAGCAGGGCCCGTTTTATTTGGCGATGCCCCAATAGCCTGTTACGCCCGGCTATCGCCACTGAGCCTGGAATGACCTTGATCCGCAGGTTGCGCTGTGCGCACCCGTAATTTGCTGCCCAAGCTGGTGCGCCGGCGCACCCTACTCATTGCCGCCTCTGCGCGAAAGGTTCAGGTCTGAACACAACATTGGGACAGTGCCTTTTGTTTAGCCTGCCGTACTGCTAGCGGTCAGGCAGTCGACCAGTTCTGCAGCAAACCCCGACAATAACTCGCGCTTGCGCACACAGACCTTCAAGTCCCGCTGCGCCCAGGGCTCTTCCAGCTCAATCACAGCCAGCGGCGCACCAGCGGTTACCGCACTGCGCGGCACCAGGCCGATGCCAACCCCTGCACTGACCATGCGGCACACGGCCTCGAAGCTGCGCACCTGAATCCGCACCTCAAGGTGTCGTCCCAGAGCGGCGGCGGCATTCATGGTAAAGGTGTGAATGGCCGAGCCTGAATGCAGCATGACAAAGGGGTAGTCCAGCACCTGGGCAAACAGGCTGCTGGCGTGTGCTGCCAGTGGATGATCGGCCGGCGCAATCAGCACCAGTCGGTCAGCCCGGTACGGGATCAGCTCAACCTCAGCGTCCGCAATCGTCCCCGCCACCACGCCAACTTCCACCTCGCCGCGTGCCACCGCCATCAGCACGTGTGGGCTGGTGTGCTCTTCCAGGGAAATACTGACCTGCGGGTGGCGCTGCAAAAAGGTCGAGAGGCTGTCGGGTAGAAAGGTATGGGTGGCATGGGTATTGGCCCACAAGCTGACATGCCCGCGCACGCCTTTGGCGAAGGGCGTCAGGTCGGCATGCATCTGCTCAAGCTGGGCAAACACCTGGCGTGCATGACGCAGCAACGCCTCGCCGGCGCGGGTCAGGCTGACACCGCGCGGTTCACGCAGTAGCAGCGGCGTGCCGATCGACTCCTCCAGCACGCGCATGCGATGGCTGGCCGACGACGCCGCCAGGTGCACGCGCTCGGCACCTCGGGTCAGGTTCTTGGCTTCGGCGATGGCGACAAACAGGCGCAGATCAATCAGGTCGTAATGCATAGCGTTAGTGAAATCCGAACGATTACTTATGAAAAAGCCAATTCCATGGGGATTCTATACCCAGCATCATTCGGATCAGCACAACTCTTTAGGACGTTACTTAGCATGCCATGGAAAACCTGGTCAGCCGAACGCTTAGGTATCGCACTCGCGGTACTCGCCGCCTTTGGTTTCTCGTTCAAGGCGATCTTCGTCAAGCTCGCCTATGCCGCTGCACCCGTGGACGCCGTCACCCTGCTGACGCTGCGTATGAGCTTCGCCCTGCCTATCGCGCTGTGGGCCACGCTGTGGCTGTGCCGCGCTGCGCCGCCGCTGACGCGCAAAGACTGGGGCATGCTGATTGCCCTCGGTCTGCTCGGCTACTACGGGGCCAGCATTCTTGATTTTATTGGCCTGCAGTACATTTCGGCGGCGCTGGAGCGCCTGATTCTGTTTATCTACCCGACCATGACCGTGCTGATCGGCGTGCTGTTTATGGGCAAGCGCCTGGAGAAGCGCCAGGTTGCGGCGCTGCTGCTGTCCTACGCGGGCATCGGCCTGGCCTTCGCCCACGACCTGCAGGTGGCAGAGGACCTGCATACGGTGTTGATCGGTGCCGCCTTTATCTTCGGCTCCGCACTGTCCTACGCGCTGTACAGCTCAGGGGCCGAGGTGGCGATTCACCGACTGGGCACCATCCGCTTCGCCGCCCTGGCGATTATCATTTCCACCTTCGCCACGCAGATTCACTTCCTCGCCACTCAACCGTTTTCCGCACTGCAGCAGCCGATGGAGGTGTACGCGTACAGCGCGGCGATGGCGATTTTCTCCACGGTGCTGCCGATATTCTGGCAATCGGCTGCGCTGCGTCTGATTGGTTCGGCGCGTACCGTGCTGATTGGCACGCTGGGACCGATCCTGACGATTGTCTTCGCCTGGATGCTGTTGTCGGAGCCGGTGTCGTTCGCCCAACTGGCGGGGGCCGGACTGGTGCTGGCAGGGGTGTTGCTGGTGTCGCGGCGTAAACGCTCGCCCGTTCAACCGGCACCTGTTGCCGAGGACGTTAAAGCGAGCCAGCAGGCGCTCGCCACCCCCGCGTCACCCGGCCAGTAGGCTTGGCAAAACACCAAGGACTCTTGCGAGTCCTTGGGTGATGCAACCTAACGCCAGTGCCGCTGCTGCACCTTCTGGCTGCGGCCGACGCCCAGCAGCATACCGACCAGCAGCGCCAGGCTTTCCAGCAACCAGGCCAACAGCATGGCGCAGGCAATGCCCCAGGCGATGGCCTCGGGAGCCAGCAGCACCTGGTAGCGGTAGGCAGCAAAGGTTTCTTCCATTAACTCATGGTCTGCGGCGCTAGCCAGATGCCAGACCTGGCCGTACCAGGGCCCTTGCATGGCCTTGGCTTCGCGCTCAAGGAATGCCGAGCGCTCGACCAGGGTGCCCAGGCTCTGGGCATCGCTGCGCATCACCGGATCGGCGCTGGCCTGGTAATGGCCGACCAAGGCCACCAGATCGCCATTGAAAAAGCGCCGAGCCGTTTCGCGAAAGCCTTTTAGCCCCTGCTCCGACTCGATCCGATGGGCTTCGACGCGCTTGCTGTAGTCGTCGATAAAACCCGGCACCTGCACCCCGACCAGCAACCCCAGGGCAAACAAGGCCAACCGCAGATAGCTTCTAAACATGTCCCTCCCCCATTCAGTCCGTTATGCCTTGCGCCACACATTCACCGCCACGCCACAGACGCCACTCACCTGGCTGGTAGAGCGTCCAGCTTTCGTTATCGGTCAGGGCTTCGGTGGCCAGCACCGTGACCACGTCATTGGGCGTGGTTTCCGCCTGGAAATCCACCTGCATATCGGCATCTTTCAGGTGCGCCGGGCCGAAAGGCGCGCGTCGGGTGATATGCGCCAGCTTGCTGGAGCAGAAACTGAACAGCCAGTCGCCATCGCTGAGCAGGCAATTGAATACGCCCTGCTGCCGGTAGGCTGCGCAGGCAGCGACCAGGGTCGGCAACAGCGCCTCGATCGCCGCCGGCTCGGCAAAGGCCTGGCGCAGGCGATTGAGCAGGTCGCAGAAGGCCGCCTCGCTGTCGGTGTCGCCGACCGGCCGGTAGAACCCCGGGGCCGGCGCAAAGTCGGCGAGCTGACCGTTATGGGCAAAGCACCAGTTGCGCCCCCACATCTCGCGCACGAAGGGATGGGTGTTGGCCAGACAGACGCGGCCGACATTGGCCTGGCGAATATGGCCGATCACCACTTCGCTCTTGATCGGGTAGCGCTGCACCAGCTGCGCCACTTCCGACTCGCTGCTGGCACGCGGGTCCTGGAACAGGCGCAGACCGCGCCCCTCATAAAAGCCGATGCCCCAGCCATCGCGGTGCGGGCCGGTGCGGCCGCCGCGCTGCATCAGGCCGGTAAAGCTGAAGACGATATCGGTGGGCACATTGGCGCTCATGCCAAGCAGTTCACACATGACGCAACGCCTGGCGCAACTGCTGCGCTTCACTGGCCAGACGCGCCTCGATACGTTTGCGCGCCAACGGTAAAAAACGCGTCAGGGCCCGCCACAGCAACGGCATGACATCGCCGCTACGCCTTGGAATCAGGTGCAGATGCAGGTGGGGTACATGCTGATTGGAGGTAGGACCGTCATTGACCAGGAAATTGATGCCCTGCTCGCCATAACCGGCCGCGCGCAAGGCGGCGGCCACGCGCTGCGCCAACGGCAGCAGCTGCTCACAGGCAGCAGTGGAGAGGTCTTTGAGAAAGGGCGCATGTTCGCGGCTGACGATCAGGATATGGGCCGGGCGCAGGGGGAAGATATCCAGCAGGACGAAGAAATGCTCGTCCTCGTAGATACGCTGTGCAGGTAGCCGGTTGCCGGCAATTGCACAAAACACACAGTCCATAAGTCCTCCTCGTCGGCGAGGGGCCATGCTGAACGGCCGCGCAGCCGGGTGCAAGGCTTACAGCGTGACGCGCGCCTCAGTCAGAGGCGCGGTTCCAGCCGCCCGCCTTGGTCGCGCCGGGGGTCATAGTGTGCGGCGGCGTAATCGTCCTGCTCCAGCATCTCGCGCAATGTCGGTTCACTTTCACCGTCCGCGACCTCGCCCGCCCGGCCTTTCCACCAGCGCACCAGCGGCCAGCGAATCGCCACGAACAGCAGGTAGAGCGCCAGGGCAATCAGGCTGTACATGGCCAGATCGGCCACCGCCCGCCAGACGTTGTTGCCGACATCCAGCAGCAGGTCCATGGCGCTGATCGCCACGGCTGGGGCGAACTGTTCCTTGGCCGGATCGACAATGGTCGGAGTGAACAGCAGCACGGTCATCAGCACCCGCAGCGGCTCGCGCAGGTAGCGCCACATCCAGCCGGTCAGGCGAAACCACACCAGCAGGCAGCCGAGCGCGGCGATCAGGTAAGCGCCCCAGGCAAGTAAATAGTCGTTTTCACTCATAACGCAGTGGGTCTCTGGACATAACGGGCCAAACAGGCCTGGAAACGCGGCCGAGCTGCATTTTCAGCGGCCGGCTGACAAACTGGCGCTTATGATAACGGCTTTTGCCTGCTGCCGCGTCCCCGCCGTCAGCCGTCAGCCTCTGGAGTTGCCCTATGTCGCATGCCCCCATCGCCCGCGCCGAGAACGCTGACGACCCCTATCACTGGCTGGAAAATCGCGACAGCGACGAGGTACTCGACTACCTCAAGGCGGAAAATGCCTACCTGGAAAGCCAGCTGCGCGAGCAGCGCGAACTGCGCGAAACGCTGTTCGAGGAAATCAAAGGCCGGATCCGCGAGACCGACCTGAGCCTGCCCTCGCCCTGGGGCCCCTACCTGTACTACCAGCGCACTACCGCCGGCGACGAGTACCCGCGCCATTACCGCTGCCTGCGCCCGGCCGATGGCTCGCTTCAGGTCGATGAGACCAGCGAACACCTGTTGCTGGACCCCAACGCCCTCGCCGACGGCGGTTTTATCGCCCTCGGCGCGTTCAGCATCAGCCCCGACCACCAGCGCCTGGCCTACAGCCTGGATACCAGCGGCGAAGAGACCTATCAGCTGTTCGTCAAGGACCTGAACGACGACAGCCTCAGCGAGCTGCCCTTCGCCGATTGCGACGGCAGCATGACCTGGGCCAACGACAGCCAGACCCTGTTCTTCGGCGAACTGGACGAGACCCACCGGCCGCACAAGCTCTACCGCCATCGCCTGGGCCGCGCGACGGCCGAACTGGTCTTCCACGAGGCTGACGGGCGCTTCTTCCTCAGCTGCTACCGCAGCAGCTCCGAACGCCAGCTGGTGCTGCTACTCGGCAGCAAGACCACCAGCGAAGCCTGGGTGCTGGATGCCGCAACGCCACAAGGTCGCTTCAGCTGCGTGGCCCCGCGCGAGGAAGGCCACGAATACGACCTCGACCACGGCAAGCTGGGCGACGACTGGGCCTGGCTGATCCGCAGCAACCAGAGTGGGATCAACTTCGCCCTGTACCAGGCCCCCGAGCAGTCGCCCCAGCGTGACCACTGGCAGCAGCTGCGTGGCCATGATCCCCAGGTCATGCTCGAAGGCATCAGCCTGAACCAGGAAGCCCTGGTGCTCAGCCTGCGCGAAGGCGGCCTGCCGATCCTCGAAGTGCAGCCCCAGGGCCAGCAGGCCTACCGCGTGCAGTTGCCCGATGCGGCTTACAGCCTCTATGTACAGGACACCCTGGAGTTTGCCAGCCCGGTAATCCGCCTGCGTTACGAGGCGCTCAACCGTCCGGCGCAGATCCGTCAGCTGCAACTGGGCACCGGCGAACAGCAGGTGCTCAAGGAAACCCCGGTGCTGGGCCCGTTCGACGCCGACGATTACGTCAGCCAGCGCCTGTGGGCCACGGCCAAGGATGGCAGCCAGGTGCCGATCAGCCTGGTGGCCAAGCGCGAGGTACTCAGCGGCGCAATGCCCGCCCCGCTCTACCTGTATGGCTACGGGGCCTACGGCGAAAGCCTCGACCCCTGGTTCTCCCACGCTCGCCTGTCCCTGCTGGAGCGCGGCTTCGTCTTCGCCATCGCCCATGTGCGCGGCGGCGGTGAACTGGGCGAGGCCTGGTACCGCGCCGGCAAGCTGGAACATAAGCAGAACTCGTTCAGCGACTTTATCGCCTGCGCCGAGCAACTGATCGACAGCGGCTACACCAGCAGCGATCGGCTATGCATCAGCGGCGGCAGCGCCGGCGGCCTGCTGATCGGCGCGGTACTCAACCAGCGCCCCGAGCTGTTCGCCGCCGCCGTCGCCGAGGTGCCCTTCGTCGATGTGCTCAACACCATGCAGAACCCCGACCTGCCGCTGACCGTGACCGAATACGACGAATGGGGCGACCCCAACGAGCCCGAGGTGTTCGCGCGGATCAAGGCCTACGCCCCCTATGAAAACGTCAAGGCCCAGGCCTACCCGGCGATCCTCGCGGTGGCCGGCTACAACGACAGCCGCGTGCAGTACTGGGAAGCCGCCAAATGGGTGGCCCGCCTACGCGCGCGCAAGACCGACGATAACCTGCTGCTGCTGAAAACCGAGCTGGAGGCCGGCCACGGCGGCATGAGCGGCCGCTACCAGGCGTTCAAGGATGTGGCCCTGGAGTACGCCTTTGTTCTCAAGGTGCTGGGCCTGACCCGCAGCCAGTAGGCGCGCGCCAGCCCTTTGGGGAGCTCAGGGCTTCTTGCCGCCTGGGCCTAGCGGCTGGCTATTGCGCTGGCGCTGTTGCTCCAGCAGCGGCAGATCCCGATCCGGTAGCGGTACAGCCGGGTTCGGGGTATTGGGCAGCGGCCTGAGCAGCGGCGGGTTGTGCGGCGTGCGCCGGGGCACCTGGCTTGGCTGCGCCGGCGTCGTATAGGGTTGCGGCGTGGCCGTGCCCGGCGCGCCGGCAGGCCGGCCATCGGCGCGCGATCCAGCGGCCTGCTGGGCCTGCGCAGCTGCGGCACAGAGCAGCCCCAGGGCGAATATCCAGGGCGATAGGCGATGCATTCTCGTGCTCCTCGTTTGCGCTGATGCAGTTTGGGCCACGGCTCGGCAACAAAGTGCCGACAACGCGGTTCTCAGTGACCGCCGGCAGCGCTAGACTGCGGACATAGGCCTAATTTATTCAAGAGACGCCAGATGAGCAGCGACAAATCCCCCTCGCCCACCGCCAAGCTTGACCGCATCCTCGCCGAGGCCCAGCGTGGCCGCGAAGAAGGTTATCGCGACAAGGCCCTGAAGATGTACCCGCATGTCTGCGGCCGCTGTGCCCGGGAGTTTTCCGGCAAGCGCCTGAGCGAGCTGACCGTGCACCACCGCGACCACAACCACGACAACAACCCTCAGGATGGCTCCAACTGGGAGCTGCTGTGCCTGTTCTGTCACGACAACGAACACGCCCGCTATACCGACCAGCAGTATTTCAGCGAAGGCTCCACCGCCAGCCAGCAAGGGCCGAAGGTAACCCACAAGGCCTTTGCCGACCTGGCCGCGTTGCTGAAAAGCAAAGAGTAAGCGGCTATCGGCTGGGTGCACCGTGCGCACCCAGAACGCCTGACCTGTACCGGTGCGCGCGGCGCACCCTGCACTCCACGCGCTCACTCACTGCCTCCGAATACCCTGCTCGCAACGCCGCCAGGCCTTATACTGCGCCCCCTTTATCTAAAGGCCCCAAGCTCGTGGCGAACAAAAGATACAGCTGCATCGGGTTGTTCAACCCCAAATCTCCGGAAAACGTTGGCGCGGTGATGCGCGCGGCGGGCTGCTATGGGGCGGCTTCGGTGTTCTATAGCGGCAAGCGCTACGAGCGCGCCCGCGACTTCGTTACCGACACCCAGCGCATCTATATGGATATTCCGCTGATCGCCGTCGAAGACCTGCAGAAGATCATCCCCCTGGGCTGCACCCCGGTTGCCGTGGAGCTGGTCGAGGGCGCGCGATCGCTGCCGGAATACACCCACCCGGATCGCGCCCTCTATATTTTCGGCCCGGAAGACGGCTCACTGAGCAAGGAAGTCCTCGACTGGTGCGAGGACGTGATCTATATCCCCACCCAGGGCTGCATGAACCTGGCGGCCACGGTCAACGTGGTGCTCTACGACCGCATGGCCAAGGGCATTAACACCAAGTCCGGGCCCAAGTTCAAATAGCCGACTACTTCAACAGCTTGCTGTCCAGCACCTTGGACGGGCCGCCCATGACATTCTCGCTGATTTCGATAAAGTCCTGGGTGCTGGCCTTTTCCAGGCGCATCAGGCCGCGGGTCACGTCATCCAGCGAGCGCGGCTGGGTGCTGCCCTTGGTCTTCTGGCGCAGCTCGCGATCCAGCTCCTGCAGCAGCAATACCGCCTGAGCGGTAACCGGACCGCTGGCATGGGCGGTGCGCAGGCTCTTGACCGGTTTGCTCCACTCCACCAGATGCTCACGCACCTTCTGATAACGGTCCTCGCTCAGGCCGCCAGCACGGCGCATCAGTTCGATCGCGTAGTACTCGGCCAGGCCTTCGGTGATCCAGTCGCTGCGGTCGCGCGCCTGGATGCGGCTGAAGACGTGAACCAGCTCATGCACCAGGGAGCTGGTGCCGTTTTCGCTGACCAGCGGCCGGTCGCTGTGCATGTAATAGGAGTTGGTGGCCGACAGCCCGCCGCGCCACATGGGGTCACCGGCACCGACGATCAGCAGCTTGCCCGGATCGCGGGGAAACACCGCCTGGGCCTCGGGCCAGACGAAGGTCAGCAGGGTGAGGATGTCCATCCGGCGCATGCCCTCGCCGACCGGCGCGGCGATGGTCACATCGCTATCCCCCAGCTTGGCCCGACGAGTGCCTATCTTGCCGGCGATGATCCAGCCGGTCGGGCGGTCGAACTTGCGCTGCGGGTTGTCGATGCGAAATTCATGGGTGCCGATGCGTGGCCAGCCGGTTTCCACGCCTTTCCAGCCCTTGGGCAGGTCGAACTTCAGGCGCGCCACCAGCTCGGTATCGTTCTTCTGACGCAACTGCACGGCCGGCACCAGATCGTCGCCGCGCAGCAGAGCCCAATCCTCGGTCATGCGCGCGTCATAACGACCAGCACTGCGTTCATGGTTGATACGCACCCGGTACGTCAGCTTGGCCTTGCCCTTGGCCGGCTGCCAAACCCCGCGTTGCGGGCTTTCCTGGGTCCACTCGCCGTCGCCGGCAAAGTCCGTGTAGAGATTCTCGTCGCCCAGGTTGAAGCCCAGGCTCAGCACCCGCTCGCCCTTCTCCAGGCTCAGGCTGACTTCGGCCTGGTCGCTGTCAGGCAGGAACTTGACGCGATAATCCAGATCGACTTTCTGCCCAGCCCACAACTGGGCACTCAGACAGAGCAGGACTGCGGGTAACAGGGCACGGTAAATCGACATGCGCAAAGCTCCAGTATGAGACGGACCAATCCATAGACCCCGGGGGCCCCTGTCGTTCCATCCTGACTGCGAATAAAACGGCAATAGCCCTTAACCGGCACGAAAAATCAGGTGCTCCTCCCAGTCATCCTCAGCCACGCTGTTCTCGCTGAGCATGCGCCCGGCCTGGGAAATGCGCTGAGTATGCACCTGCTGCGGGTCGCCGCAGACCAGATGATGCCAGAGCAGCAGGTCCTTGCCCTCGCTGACCAGGCGATAGGCGCAGGTTGGCGGCAGCCACTGGAACTGGTCGGCCTGGGCCGGGGTGAGCTGGATACAGTCGGGGACAGCCTTGCGCCGATTGGCGTAATCGCTGCAACGGCAGCTGTCCATATCCAGCAGCTTGCAGGCGATACGGGTGTAGTAGACGCTACCGTCGTCCTCATCCTCGAGCTTTTGCAGGCAGCACAGGCCGCAGCCATCGCACAGCGACTCCCACTCGTCCTGATCGAGCTGGGCGAGGGTCTTGCGTTTCCAGAAGGGTTCGACTTTGGCGGCCATGGCGAGGGTACGGTGAGGGCGAAAAGGCCGGCAGTCTAGCGGCTAGGCCAACTACGGCCAAGAGCGGCGAGCCGAATGGTCAATTATTGAGCAATGCTCAAGCCAAATGAACGGACGTCGGTGGGTGTGCCGTGCGCACCAGCGCCGCCAATAAGCGCTCGGTGCGCCCAAGCGCGCCTGAACGCCAGCGACTCAGCGCAACAGGGTAATGGAAGACCGCCGATCAATAACCCCGGACAAAATCCACCAGGCCGCGCAACTCATCCCCCGCCCGCCAGCGTGCCAGATTATCGACAAACAGCTGCACCAGCAGACGCGGTTCGGTGGGGGCCGAGCTGTGCCCGGTCAACAGCAGTCGCGGTGCGGTCCAGAAGCCATGGCCGGCGGGCAGCGGCTCTTCACGGCAGACATCGATCACCGCAGCGGCGAGCCGATCCTGCTCCAGCGCCGCAATCAGGTCGGCATCGACCACCGCGACGCCGCGCCCGACATTGATAAACAGTGCGCCGGGCTTGCAGCAGGCAAACAGCGCGGCGTCATAGATGTCGCGGGTGGCCGGGGTGTCCGGGAGCAGGTTGATCAGGTAATCCGCCTCCCCTGCCAGGTGCGGCAAGGCATCGAGCCCGGCGACTTGGCGAAACGGCGGCTGTGACCGCGGGCGGCTGGCCACGCCCAACAGCTCGATGCCGAAGGGTGCGAGAAACTGCGCCAGGCTCAGGCCTATGTCGCCCGTGCCGACGATCAGCGCCTTGCGCCCGGCCAGACTGTGCGGCAGGCGATTATCCCAACGCTGCTCGACCTGGGCGGCCAGGCGGGCGAACAGTTGCCGTTCATGGGCCAGCAGATGGCACAGCACATACTCGGCCATTACCTGGCCGAAGATGCCCACCGCGCGGGACAGTTGATAGTCCCTGGGCAAATCAGCGGCCAGCAGCGGCGTGATACCGGCCCAGGTCGACTGCAGCCAGCGCGGCTTGTGGCCCTGGCGCAACAAGGCGGCAAGCAGATCCGGCTGGCCCAGCCAGAGCGGGCAACTGGCGGCATGCTCGCGCAATTCGTCCGGCCGGGCACTGGCCACCAGCTCGAGTTCGGGAACCTGCTGGCGCAGCAACTCGGCATAGCGGGCGTGATCGTTTTCGGCAATCAGCAGGCGCATGGGCCCTCCTCGCAACGCTGCATACCGTCTACATGGGGTCGTTGCGACGCAACAACTCGTCCGGCAGGTGCTCGATATATTCGTCTTCCGGTGGCGGCATCTGCAGGTGGTAACCCTGCTCGTCGAGGTTGGCCAGCACCTTGTGGATGTCTTCCTGGGCCAGGGTGCGCTGTGGCGTCAGCACCATCTCGAACGCCAGGGCCGGCGGGCCAAAGGCGGCCAGCAGGCTTTCCGGCACGCGCGTGAGGGCCTCGCTGCGCAGCACATAGAGGTACATGCCGCTCTTACGCGGGCTCTTGTAGATCGAACAGATGCGTTTCACGCCGACTCTCCGCTTGCGGCCAGGCAATCGAGCAGCGCCTGGCCCATCAGTTCACGCCGCCAGCCCCGCAAGGAATCCGGCAGCTGGTAAGGGCCCTTGGGGTACCCGCTCTTCAGCAGAGCCTCGAGGGTCTTCTTGCGCAGCATCAGCTCGGGGGCGATGTTCAGACGCTCGCCTTCGCGCTGGCCGATGGCACGCAGTTTCTTCAGTAGCGACGACGCCTCGAGCGGCAAAGGCTCAGGCAGGGCCGCTGGCCAATCCGCCGCCGGGCTGGTCGCCGCCTGCTTGATCATCTGCAGAATCAGCTCGCCGTCCTGGCGCACGGTTTTCGGGTGCATATCCTCGATCCGCGCCAGGGCCACCAGATTGTCCGGCTGGGTGCGGGCCAGGGGCCACAGCGAATGCTCGCGAATGATCCGGTTACGCGGCTGGTTGCGTGCCCGCGCCTCGCGTTCACGCCAGGCGCACAGCACCTTGAGTACCGCCAGCTGTTGCGGCGACAGCTTCCACGCCAGCTTGGCCTCGCGGTAGGCCAGCTCGGGGTCGAGCTCACGGCCCAGATTGGCCACCAGTTCGGCACCGTCCTCCAGCACCCAGCGGTATTTATCCGCGCTCAGCTGCGCCTGCAACAGCAGGTAGACCTCGGCCAGGTGCAGCACATCTTCCGCCGCGTAACTGACCTGGGTGGCGGACAGCGGCCGCTGCAACCAGTCGGAGCGGGTTTCGCCCTTGGGCAGTTCGATATTCAGTACCGCCTGGACCAGCCGCGAATAGCCCATGGAGAAGCCGAGATTGAGGTAGCCGGCGGCCAGCTGGGTGTCGAACAGCGGCGACGGCAGGCTGCCGGTCAGGCGCAGAAAGACTTCCAGGTCCTCGCTGCAGGCATGCAGCACCTTGACCACGGCCGGGTCCTGCAACAAACCGGCAAAGGGCGTCCAGTCGTCGATCGACAGCGGGTCGATCAGATAGGCGCGCTGGCCCTCGCTGACCTGCAGCAGGCCGGCAATCGGGTAAAAAGTGTCGACCCGCATAAATTCGGTATCGACCGCCACAAAGGGCAGGCTGCGCCAGCTGGCGCAATGTTGTGCCAGGCTGGCGTTGTCGGTGATCCAGTGAATATCGATAGCCACGCGGCGCTCCCCTCAAGAATGCCGCGCAGTATATATCGCCCCGACCGGTTGCCGGGCATTTGCCGCCATGGGCTCACAGATGCGCATGAACCCTGTAATCTGACGCGCGCTGCATGTGCTCAACTTCGAGACAGGGACTAACAACAATGAAGAAACTACTTGGCCTGCTGCTGGCCCTGGTCGCCGCCGTGGCCATCTACCTCGCCATCACCCCCAGCCCCATCGACCCACTGGCCTGGGATGCGCCGCAAGCGCCACTGATGACTGGCGTGCTGGAGCCCAACGACACCCTGATGAAGGCCGAACTGCTCGGTCGTGGCCAGCTGCATGGCCCGGAAGACAGCGCCGTGGACAGCCAGGGTCGGGTCTACGCTGGTCTGCATGACGGCCGCATCGTGCGTCTCGACGGCGATCAGGTGGACACCTTCGCCGATACCGGCGGCCGGCCCCTGGGCATGGATTTCGCGGCCGACGGCGCGCTGATCGTCGCCGATGCCTACAAGGGCCTGCTGCGTATCGACCCTCAGGGCAAGATTGAGGTGCTGACCACCGAGGCCGAAGGCGTACCCTTCAAGTTCACCGACGATCTGGATATTGCCCGCGACGGCACCATCTACTTCAGCGACGCCTCCGCACGCTTCGAGCAGCCGGACTATCTGCTCGACCTGCTCGAAGCTCGCCCCCATGGCCGTCTGCTCAGCTACAACCCAGCGACCAAGGAGACCAGGGTACTGCTCAAGGACCTGTACTTCGCCAATGGTGTGGCGCTGTCGGCCAATGAGGACTTCGTGCTGGTCAACGAAACCTACCGCTACCGCATCACCCGCTACTGGCTGAGCGGCGAGAAAGCCGGCACTCACGACATCTTTATCGACAACCTGCCCGGCCTGCCGGACAACCTGCAGGGTGATCGCAACGGCACCTTCTGGGTCGCCCTGCCAACCCCGCGCAAGGCCGACGCCGATATGCTGCACCGCTCGCCCTGGGCGAAGGCGCAGCTGGCCAAGCTGCCACGAGCATTCTGGCCCAAGGCGGAGCGCTACGGTTTTGCCATCGCCCTCAACGAACAGGGCCAGATCACCCAGAGCCTGCACGACACCAGCGGCAAGCACCTGTTCATGATCACCTCGGTCAAGCCGGTGGGCGACTACCTGTACTTCGGCAGCCTGGACAACGACCGTATCGGTAAATTGAAGATTCGCTAACAGCGGTCGAGCCTCGATGCATTGAGGCTTTAAAGGCTAAGTAGGGTGGATGACGCCTCACCCATCCACCAACTGCAATGGTGGATGAAGAAAGCGTCATCCACCCTACTAGGTCGTAGCCCGGATGCAATCCGGGGAGCGGTCTGATGGCCACTACCCGGATTGCATCCGGGCTACAAAAGCGATGCCCTATTGCTCGCCAAGCAGGTCCACCGCGCGCACATGCTCGGCGTCCCATAGCCGGGCGATCTGCGCGGCGCGGCCAAGCGCCAGCGGCTGGTTCTCGAAATCCACCACCACACAGAAGTCGGCCTGCCGCGGGCGCGCCGGCAGTTGGCTGAAACGCCCGTCGCTGAGCAGCCACAGGCCGATTCTCTTGCCCGGCGCGGACTTGCGCACCTTGGCCAGGGTCTGCTCGGCCAGCTGCACCGCACTGAGCGCCGGCGAACCGCCGCCACCGCCTATCGCGGCGATCCAGGCGTCGTTATAGGGCACGGCCTTTTGCGGGCGCTGCAGCAGCCGCGCCTGGTTGCCGGCGAAGGCGATCACCGCCAGCTCGCCGCGTTGCCGGTAGACCTGCTCGCTCCAGCGCAGCAGCAGGCCCTTGGCCAACGCCAGGTTGCTGCGCTTGAGCATCGAGCCGGAGCAATCGAGTAGCAGGCAATGCAGCAGGCCGTCTTCGCCGGCCTGATGCTGGAACTGCAAGTGTTCCGCCAGCAGCGGTACAGCCCCTTTGTTCAGCAGGGTACGCGGCCAATGGATACGCGCGCTCACTGCCGTGCCAGTCGTCCTCACCCTTCCGGCCCGCTCACCCTTCCCCGCCAGCGGCCCGCTTGCGGGCCGTTGGCTCAGGGCTTTTTTAGCGGCAGCGGCCTCGCGCCGGCGAGGCTCTGGGTTGGCACGGGTTGCGGCGGCATCTCGCCCCAATCGCTGCCGCCATCGGCTGACGGCAGGTCATCGGCTGCGCCGTTGCCCGGGTTGTCCTGGGCGGGCGATTGCGGTGCCTGCGGCGGATTCTTGCGTCTATGCGCCAGCACCAGCTCGGCCACCGCCTCGACATCCGCCGCGCCAATTTCGTCGCGCTGTTGCCAGGCGGCGTGGGCACAGGCGGCGCGCAGCAGCACCAGGTCGGCGCGCACCCCCTCCACCCCGGCGGCATAGCACAGCGCGCTGACCTGACGGTGCAGCGCGTCGCCGAACTCCAGGCGGGCCACCCTCGCCCGCGCCTGCTCCAGGCGTTCGCTGAGGCGCAGCTGGGCGTCGCGTTGCGCCTCGACGAAACCCAGCGGGTCGCGGTCGAACTGCAGGCGGCTACGGACGATGCGTTCGCGGGTCGCGGTGTCGATCTGCTGGCCGAGGCGCACGAACAGGCCGAAGCGATCGAGCAGTTGCGGACGCAACTCGCCCTCCTCCTGGTTCATGGTGCCGACCAGGGTGATGCGCGCCTGGTGCTGGTGGGAAATGCCGTCGCGTTCGATGCGATTGACCCCGCTGGCGCAGACATCCAGCAGCAGGTCGACCAGCGCATCGGCCAGCAGATTGACCTCGTCGACATAGAGCACGCCGCCATCGGCGCGGGCCAGCAAGCCGGGCTTGAACTGCACACTGCCGTCCTGCAACGCCGCCTGGATATCCAGCGAACCGACCAGTTGTTCCTCGCTGCTGCCCAGCGGCAGGTTGACGAAACACCCGCTCGGCAACAAATCGGCCAGAGCCCTGGCGCTGGTGGATTTGGCGGTGCCGCGCGGGCCTTCGATCAGTACCCCGCCGATCTGCGGATCGATGGCCGCGAGCAGCAGCGCCAGTTGCAATTGCGGCTGGCCGTGGATGGCGGAAAACGGAAAATGCGGGCGAATGGTGCTGTTCATCGGCTTATTCCAAGTGCTGTTCGACGGCCAGAAGGTGCTGTTCGATCTGCTCGCGGTAGTCGCCCGGTGTCTGCCACAGGCCGCGCTGGATCGCTTCGAGCAGGCGCTCGCTGATTTCCAGCAGGGCGTCGGGGTTGTGCTGCTGGAGAAACTCGCGGGTCGCCGGATCATTGAGGTAGGCGTCGGTGACGCTGGCGTACTGGTCGTCGCGCACTACGCCGGTGGTGGCGTCGAAGGCGAACAAGTAATCCACGGTCGCGGCCATCTCGAAGGCACCCTTGTAGCCGTGACGCTTGACCCCGTCGATCCACTTGGGATTACTCACCCGCGCGCGCATTACCCGGCTGATTTCCTCGGCCAGGGAGCGCACGCGCGGTGCCTGCGGGTTGCTGTGGTCGCCGAACAGCAGGCTTGGCTGCTGGCCGCTGTAATGGCGCACCGCAGCGGCCATGCCGCCCTGGAACTGGTAGTAGTCGTCGGAGTCGAGCAGGTCGTGCTCGCGGTTGTCCTGGTTCTGCACCACCGCCTGAATCTGGGTCAGACGCGCGGCGAAGGTATCGCGGCGGTCCTCGCCATAGACCTTCTGCCCGTAGGCGTAGCCGCCCCAGTTGAGGTAGGCGCGAGCCAGATCGCTGTCGTCCTGCCAGTCGCGGGAATCGATCAGACCCTGCAGGCCGGCACCATAGGCACCCGGCTTGGCACCAAACACGCGAAAGCCTGCCTGCTGCCGCGCGCTCTGCGCGTCCAGACCCTGGGCTTGCAGCTCGGCGCTTTCGCGCAGGATGCGCGCGCGGATCGGGTTGACCTCCTCGGGCTCGTCCAGCTCGGCGACCCGCTGCACCGCGGCGTCGAACATCTGCATCACATTGGCGAAGGCGTCGCGGAAAAATCCCGAGACACGCAGGGTCACGTCGACCCGCGGGCGGTCCAGACGCTTGGCCGGCAACACCTCGAAATCGCTGACCCTATGGCTGCCGTCGGCCCACTTCGGCCGCACGCCGAGCAGGGCGAAGGCCTGGGCGATGTCGTCGCCGCCGGTGCGCATGGTCGCCGTACCCCACACCGACAAACCGATGCTGCGCGGGTAGTCGCCGTGGTCCTGAACGAAGCGCTCGACCAGCAGCGCCGCGGACTTCTGCCCCAGCGCCCAGGCGGTCGGCGTGGGGATCATCCGCGTGTCCACCGAGAAGAAGTTGCGCCCGGTCGGCAGCACATCCGGCCGCCCACGCGAGGGCGCGCCGCTCGGCCCCGGCGGCACGAAACGCCCGGACAGACCTCGACCCAGCTGGTACAGCTCCTGCTCGCCACAAGCGATCAGCCGTGGGCGCAGGTCGTTCTCGACCCGCTGCATCACCTGGCGCGTGCGCGGCCAGTCAGCATCCACCATGCCCTGCTCCAGCAACTGCAAGGCCAGCAGCTCGATACGCTCGCGACAATCGCCGAGGGTGCGCCAGGGCCGCTCGCTGATCGCCTGCAAGGCTTGAGGCCGCGCGCCCTGCCAGGGCAGCGCCCAGTCGGCGTCCAGTGGATCGAAGCTGGCATCGGCCAGCAGATCCTGCGCCAGTGCGCGGACCAGGCTGGCGTTGCTACCCAGGCCGTCGCCGACCCCATGGCGGGCCAGGGCCAGCAGGGTGTCGCGTTGCAGGCGGCCCTGGGGCGATCGGCCGAAGATATGCAGGCCGTCGCGGATCTGGCTTTCCTTGAGTTCGCAGAGGTAGCTGTCGGTGCGGTTAAGCAGCAGTTGCTCCTCCGCTTCGCTGGCGGGCGCTTCGAGGCCCAGATCGGCGTGCAGATTGTGCTGCACGATCAGCGCGAGGATCTGCTTGCGCAGCAAGGCGGCGCGGCGCGGGTCGAGGCTCAGGGCCTCGTAGAACTCGTCGACCAGACATTCCAGATCGCGGGTCGGCCCGTAGCTTTCGGCGCGGGTCAGCGGCGGCATCAGGTGGTCGATGATCACCGCCTGGGCGCGGCGCTTGGCCTGGGTGCCCTCGCCCGGGTCGTTGACGATAAAGGGATACAGATGGGGCATGGGGCCGAAGATCAGCTCCGGCCAGCACTGCTCGCTGAGCGCCACGCTCTTGCCCGGCAGCCACTCCAGATTGCCGTGCTTGCCGACGTGGACGACGGCATCGCTGGCCCAGCTCCGCCGCAGCCACAGGTAGAAGGCCAGGTAGAAATGCGGCGGCACCAAGTCCGGGTCGTGGTAGTTGGCCTTCTGGTCGAGCTGGTAGCCGCGCGCCGGCTGGATGCCGACAAACACCTGGCCGAGCCGCACGCCGGCGATCATAAAGCGGCCCTGACGCAACATCGGGTCCTGCTCCGGCGCGCCCCAGCGTTCGGTGATGGCTTCGCGGTTGGCCTGCGGCAGCGTGGCGAAGAACGCCAGGTAATCGGCCAGCGCCAGGCTCTGCCGCGCCGGGCGCAGCGCCCATTGCTCGGGGTCGTTGGTCACGCCCTGCTTGAGCAGGACCATCAAGGCATCGCCATCGGCGGGTATCTCGTCGACGCCGTAGCCCTGCTGCTGCAGTCGGCGGAGGATCTCGATCACCGAGGCCGGGGTGTCCAGGCCGACGCCATTGCCCAGGCGGCCTTCGCGGGTCGGGTAATTGGCCAGCACCAGGGCCAGGCGCTTATCCGGGTTGGTCAGGCGGCGCAGCCGACACCAGCGCCGCGCCAGCTGGCAGACGAAGGCGATGCGGTCGCCCAGCGCCTGGTACTGCACCACGTCGCTCTGGGTCAGTTCGCAGCGCTGGCCGAGGCCCTTGAAGCTGATGGCCCGGCTGATGATCCGTCCGTCCACCTCGGGCAACGCCACGTGCATGGCCATGTCGCGCGGCTGCAGGCCTTGGGGATCGGCGCGCCAGCTCTGCTCATTACCGCCGGAGAGGATCAGTTGCAGCACCGGGATATCGCCGGCCAGGGCGTGATCGCCAGGATCGTCCATCGCCGACTGGGAAAACGCCGTGGTGTTGAGAATCAGCGCGACTTCGTGTTCGGCGCACAGCTCGCGCAGGGTCTGCAAACACAGCGCATCCTTCAGCGACAGCAGCGCGATGGGCAGCGGGTTCAAGCCCTCGGCCAGCAAACCGCTACACAGCTCGGCGAATACCTGGGTGTTGCCCGCCTGCAGATGCGCCCGATAGAACAGCACCAGCACACAGGGCGCGCCCTCGATCCACCGCTCCCGCCAGCTAGCGGCCGAGGCATCGGCCTGCTGCGGATGGAACACCGCCACCGGCGGCAAGGGCCGTGGCGGTCGCGCCGGCAGGGGCAAATCGAAGAAGCGCGCGCCAATAAAGCGATACAGCTCACCGGCATTGGCCGCGCCGCCCTCGCGCAGGTAGCGCCAGAGCGTATGGCAGCAGTCCGCGTCCACCGTGCTCAGGTCGATCAGGTTGCGGTCTTCGCTCATGTCGCCGGAAAACATCGCCAGGGCGATGCCCTTGCGCCGACACAGCGCGACCACCTGCTCGGTGCCATAGGGCCAGTAGCTTTCGCCGCCCAGGTGGTCGATGACCACGACTTTGGCGTGTTGCAGCACCTGATCCAGATACAGATCGATGGAGGCGTTCTGCCGCAGGTGCAGCAGGTTGGTCAGGCGCACCGAGGGATAAGCCAGTGCCGCATTGCCGGCCTGCGCCTGCGGATGGGCGGCGGCCAGCAACGCCAGGGTGGTGTCGGCGGCGCTGAGGATGACGATATCCGCCGGGTCCTGTTCGACCACGGTAATGGTCGCCCCGCTTTCGTCGATATAACCACCGGGCAGCGCCGACAACATGTGCATCGATCAGGCCTCGATCACGGCGGTTTGCAGGGCGCGGGTCAGCAGCTCGGCGTCCAGCTCCTGGCCGATCAACACCAGGTGGGTGCTCGGCGTTTCGCCGGTCTGCCAGCGGCGGTCGAAGTAGCTGTCGAAACGCTGGCCGACGCCATGCACCACCAGGCGCATGGGCTTGTCCACCAGGGCGACGAAGCCCTTGATGCGGAAGATCCGGTGTTGCTCGACCAGCGCCTGCAGGCAAGCCAGCAGGCGTTCACGGTCGACCAGAGGCAGCTTGACCACCACCGAATCGAACTGGTCGTGATCGTGCTCATGCTCCTCGTCGTCAGCATGGTCGTGATGGCTTTCGCGCAGGTGGATGCTCTCCTCCGAGGCGTGGGACAGGCCGAGAATCAGGTCGAGATCGAGGCAGCCGCGGTCGCTGGCGAGCACCTTGACCTGGGCCGGCAGCTCCTCACGCACCAGGGCGATAACCCGCTCGACGGCGGCGGCATCGACCAGATCGGTCTTGCTCAGCACCACCAGGTCGGCGGCCAGCAACTGGTCCTCGAACAGTTCGTGCAGCGGCGATTCGTGATCCAGGTTGGGGTCGGCGCGGCGCTGCTCGTCCACCGCCTGCGGGTTGGCGGCGAACAGGCCGGCGGCGGTGGCCGGCACATCGACCAGGGTCACCACCGCATCGACGGTGCAGGCGTTCTTGATTTCCGGCCAGTTGAAGGCCTGCACCAGCGGTTTGGGCAGTGCCAGGCCGGAGGTTTCGATGAGGATATGGTCGAGCTCGCCACGGCGCTCGATCAGCTCGCGCATCACCGGGTAGAACTCCTCCTGCACGGTGCAACACAGGCAGCCGTTGGACAGCTCGTAAAGCTGGCCGGCGGCTTCCTGACCGTCCTCATCGCAGCCGATACCGCAGCCACGCAGGATCTCGCCGTCGATACCCAGCTCGCCGAATTCATTGACGATCACCGCGATGCGCCGGCCGTTGGCGTTCTGCAGAATGTGCCGCAGCAGCGTGGTCTTACCGCTGCCGAGAAAGCCGGTGACTATGGTGACGGGGATCTTGGCCGACATGGAAATACTCCGATGGTTATGGGTCTGCGCGCTTATTCAAGCGGGGGGATACGCGCAATAAATTTGCCTTTGATGCCGGCCGGCCAGGTGCGGAATGGCACCTGGCCGCTCTCGGACTGCTGGTATTTGCGGCTGTAGTCGAGCAGCGCCTCGGCCGCTTCGCGCTCGGCGACAAAATCGCCGAGCACATAGGCGATCTTGCCGGGGGCTTGCAGCAGTGCGGTGCAATGCCGTTGGCAGGCCATCAGGCAGCGCGTGCGTTTGATCAAGAGCGGCGGCGCGCCGGCGGCGAGCTGCTCCTGCAACAGCCCCTCGACCTCGGCGGCGAACAGCTCACCCTGGCGCGCGGCGCTGGGCGCGGTGGCGTCGGAGCCGCAGGTTTCGCAAAGCAGCAGCGTGGTGGTCATAACTGTTCCTGAGATTGTGGGGGTTGCGGGCGGCAGGACCAGGGCAGGACGAAGCGCTGCTCCTGATGCTCGCCGAGCATCGCCTGGACCTGATAGACCTGCTGCAGGTTCTTCGGCGTCAGCACCTGGCGCGTGGTGCCGCAGTCGATCACCCGGCCCTGATCGAGCAGCAGGATGCGGTCGCAGAAACGGCTGGCCAGGGTCAGGTCGTGCAGCACTACCAAGGCGGCCTTGCCCTGGGCGCATTGCTGGCGCAGCAGCTCCATCACATTCAATTGGTGGAAGGGATCGAGGGCCGCCACCGGCTCGTCCGCCAGCAGCAACCGGCTGCCGACCGCCAGGGCGCGGGCCAGGCGCGCGCGGGCGCGTTCGCCGCCGGACAACTGATCGAAACGCCGCTGCGCCAGTTCGCCCAGACGCATCTGCGCCAAGGCTTGATCGATGGCGGTTTGGTCTTCGTCGCGCAGGCGTTGTCCCAGACCCCAGTTACCCCGGTGCGGCAGGCGGCCGAGGGCGACATAGTCGCGCAGGCGCAGCGGCCAACTGCTCTGATCGCCCTGACCCAGATAAGCGCAGCGCAGGGCGCGCTGGCGCGGCGACAGGCTGCTCAGCAGTTCGCCGTCCAGGCGGACTTCGCCCTGGTAGGGCAGCAGATGGGCCAGGGCCTTGAGCAGGCTGCTCTTGCCGGCACCGTTGGGCCCGATCAGGCCGAGCAGTTCGCCGCCGCGCAGGCTTAGCGACACCCGATCGACCAGACGCCGGCCGTCGATCTCGACACTGACCTGCTCAAGGCTCAGCATGCCGCCCCCAGCCGTTGACGCAGCACCAGCAGGAGAAAGAACGGCGCGCCTATCATCGCCGTGACCACCCCGAGCATCAGCTCCTGCTCGCCGCTGACCAGGCGCAGCAGAATGTCCGCCGCCAGCAGCAACACCGCGCCGCCGAGGGCGCTGCTCAGCAGCAGGCGCGAGGGATGGTAGGCGACCCATTTGCGCAGCAGGTGCGGCACCACCAGGCCGATAAAGCCGATGGCACCGGTCACCGCCACGCTGGCACCGACGCACAGCGCGGTACCGACGATGATCTGCACGCGCAGCCGCGGCAGGTTGACGCCCAGGCTGCTGGCTTCGTCTTCGCCGAGGGTCAGCGCATCGAGTTGCGGGCCGCAGGCGAACAGCAGCAACAGGCCGGCGGCGATAAACGGCAGGCACAGGCGGATATCGGCGAAGCTGCGGTCGCTCAGCGAGCCCATCAGCCACAGCACGATGTCCTGCACATCGGTGGGATTGGGCGCGAGGTTGATCGCCAGCGAGGTCAACGCCGCGGTCAGCGACGACAGGGCGACGCCAGAAAGAATCAGGGTCAGGTTGCTCGCGCTGCGCCGGGCAATCGCATAGAGCACCAGGGTGGTCAGCGCCGCGCAGCCCATCGCCGACAGCGGCACCAGCCAGGCGCTCAGGCTGCTCAGGCCGTAATACAGGCAGAGCACCGCGCCCAGGCTGGCGCTGGAACTGACCCCGAGCAGCCCAGGTTCGGCCAGCGGATTGCGCAACAAGCCTTGCAGCGCCGCGCCGGCCGCTCCGAGGGACATGCCGACGAGGATCGCCAGCAGCACTCGTGGCAGGCGGATTTCATTGACGATGACCTGCTGCTGCACCCGCACATCGGCCAGGTCCGCGCCGGCCGCCGCCGAGGACAGCAGGGCGCGGCCGATATCGCCGATGGCCAGCGGCACCGAGCCAATGCTTAGCGACAACAGCAACAGCGTCAGCAAGGCCAGCATCAGCAGCAGATTGAGCAGACTCGGGGCGATCCGACTCACGGTCGCCCCCCACTGATCAAGCTCAGGGCATCCAGCTGCGCGGCCAGTTGTTCGGCGGCATGGATCAACTGCCAGTCGCTGCAGCCCCAGCGGTTACCGCTGATGCTCAGCACCGGGCGCGTGGCCATCAGTTGCTGCAGGCGCTGATGGCGCGAGTAGGCGGATTTGGCGTAACCGTTGTCGATCAGCATGTCGGCGCTGACGAACACGTCCGGCGGGCTGTCGACCAGGTCTTCGAGGGCGTAACGGCTCCAGCCGGAGCGGCCGAGACTGGCCAGGTGATTGCGCAGGCCCACAGCCTGGAACACCGTATCAACATAGGTGTTGGCCCCGGCGCTGCCGCCGTTGGCGCGCAAATAGAGGGCGCTGAGCGACCGCGGGCGCTGCTGCAAACGTGCCAGACGCGCCTGCACATCGGCGACCAGTGCGCTGCCCGCGGCCTCGCGGCCGATCTGCCCGGCGACCCAGGTGGTGCTGTCGAATATCTGCGGCCAGGTAGTCGGGTAAGGCACCACCACCGTTCTGATGCCATGGCGGCTCAACAGCGCGGTCTGGTTATGCGTCTGCCAGCGCCGCGAGGCGAGGACGATATCCGGGTGCAAGGCGATGATCTCTTCCGCCGTGGCGTCGTTCGCCGGGAATTCCCGGGCCCGTTCGGCCATCGAGGAAACCCGCGGGTCCTGGCTCTTGCGCGACACCGAAAGCAGCTGCGCGGGCGCGGCGAGGCTCAACGCCAGCATATCGGCGCAGAGATTGGTCGAGACCAGGGTCGGCAACGCCGCGGCCCCGGCCAGTGGGGCGCACAGCATCGACAGCAGCAGAGCGCAGGCGCGGCGCATCAGAAGTCGATACCAGCCTGGGCTTTGACGCCGGCGTTGTAGGCGTGCTTGACGTCGCGGATCTCGCTGACCGTATCGGCCAGTTCGATCAGTTCGGGCTTGGCCGCGCGGCCAGTGACGATCACGCTCTGGCCGGCCGGGCGGGCGCGAATCGCCTCGATCACCATGGCCGCATCCAGGTAGTTGTACTTGAGCATGTAGGTCAGCTCGTCGAGCAGCACCAGGTTCAGGCTGGGGTCGGCGAGCATGCGTGCGGCGTGCACCCAGGCCTCGTCCGCGGCAGCCTTGTCGGCGTCCCAATTCTGCGTGTCCCAGGTAAAACCGGTGGCCATCGCGTGATAAGCGACTTGCACGGCATTCTGGCGCAGGTAGGTGACCTCGCCGGAGGCCTGGGTGCCCTTGATAAATTGCACCACGCCGACCTGATGGCCGTAGCCCAGGGCGCGGTACAGGGTGCCGAAGGCCGAGGTGGTCTTGCCCTTGCCGTTGCCGGTAATCAGCACGACTATGCCGCGCTCTTCCTGGGCCCTTTCGATACCCGCATCGACCACAGCTTTCTTGCGTTGCATGCGCTCGGCATGGCGCTGTTTTTTCTCATCATCGATCATGAGTCACACTCCCGCCCGAGCCGAACACGGCCATGGCAAATTCCTCGCGCAAGCGCGACGCTTTAGTGCAACCACGGGAGCAGGCGCGACGCACAGGCATCGAACCCTTGATGACGACTACTGAGGGAAACCGCCCGAAACGCGGGCGTGCAACAGCACCGGCAACCACCCACACCCCGGGGTACGCACCTTGTTTCGATCAGGCCGGTCTTCTGGCTCACCTTCATTCGAAGTCCGCGCCTTCCCGGGCGGTGGCCCAGTGGCGTGTGGCGGCTTCGTCAGGTTTACAGCAGCGGGGGCTGCGCCGGAATGCTCGAGGAATTACCTCAGAGGTCACCGGACTTCCCGTTTCAGCCCGTGGCGCGATTGCGCACGGGGCACCTGTTCGTTGGCCGGCAGGGTAGCGCAGTCGACCCCTCCCGGCAATTCGCTGCGGTTGACGGAGCTAGCGCTTCATGGTCAGCTTGCGGCCTGTTTCAGGTGTCTCGCGCCAGCGTGTGCGAGGTGAAACGGGAAGCCGGTGGGTTCGATCCGCAAGGTCGAACGAGTCCGGCGCTGCCCCCGCAACGGTAAGCGTACTTGGGTCGATTTCGCCACTGTGCCTCAGGCATGGGAAGGCCGACCCGCTGACTGTCGACCGACAGTAGTCGCAAGCCCGGAGACCGGCCTGAAACCTGTTTGGCAACCTGCGGTGGGCGGGGCGCGCCGAAATCGGGTTGGTTCCGCTGTCCGCGCTCGCCCCGCTTTTGTGCTGCTTCCCTTCCTCGCATGGCCGTTTTTCGACTCCCAGGAAGGTTCATATATGTCCACCCGCACGCTGTCCGCCAGCCCCGCGCTCGCCCTGCCCCTGTCCCAACGCCTGACTCTCGCCCTCGGCAGTTGCCTGCTCGGTGCCGCGCTGATCTTCTGCGCTGGCTTCGCGCCCATGGAAGTGCTGCATAACGCCGCCCACGACGCCCGCCACAGCGCCGCCTTCCCCTGCCACTGAGGCTTTTCGACATGCTTAAACGAATCGCCCAGACCGCAGGTTTTGCGGGGCTGCTGGCCGCGCTATTACTGACCCTGATGCAGAGCCTGTGGGTCACGCCGTTGATTCTCGAGGCGGAAACCTATGAAAGCGCCGCGCCGGTGGCCGCACACAGCCATGCCGCCAATACAGCCCATGATCATCATGATGCCGACGCCTGGGCACCGCAGGACGGCGCACAGCGCACCCTGTTTACCGGGCTGAGCAATCTGGTGGTGGCAGTCGGCTTCGCCCTGATGCTGGCGGGGCTGTACAGCCTGCGCACTCCGGGTCGTATCTGGCAGGGGCTGTTATGGGGGCTGGCCGGTTTTGCCATCTTCAGCCTGGCACCGGCCATCGGCCTGCCGCCGGAACTGCCGGGCACCGCCGCGGCCGACCTGACGCTGCGTCAGTACTGGTGGGTCGGCACGGCCGCCAGCACCGCCGCAGGTTTGGCCTTGCTGGCGTTTGCCGGGCAGTGGTGGCTGCGACTCCTCGGCCTGCTCCTGCTGCCACTGCCCTATCTGGTCGGCGCGCCGCAGCCTGAGGTGCATCAAAGCCTGGTTCCGACAGCCCTGAGCCAGCACTTTATCGTCACCTCGCTACTGGTCAACGCATTGTTCTGGGCCGCCCTCGGCCTGATCAGCGCCTGGCTCTTTACCCGCGGACAGCGGGTGAACTGAGTAGTGTTTGTAGGGTGGACATGCCAACAGCTTGTCCACCCTTGAGGCTCAGGGCACAACGGCCAAGCGCCGCAGACCATAACGGCTCGCGTCGACCTTGCCGTGGTTGTCGACAATGGCGATCTCCGCACCCAGCTCACGCAGGCGCGTATTGATATCGCTGGCGTACAGCTGCTTGAGCCAGCGCCGGTAAGCCATGCCCTGCCCCGCCTCCAGATAACCATGCAGTTCGGGCAGGCCGAACGTCCAACCGCCCGCTTCGCAGGCAAAACCCTGGGCGCGCAGCTGTTCGAGCGTCTGCGCGTCGCCGCGCAGCACCGCTTCGCAACAATCGAGAAACCTCTGCCACGGATCGTTCATGGCGGATTACTTGAGCTTCTCGGCGATCCAGATGGTGTGCCGGGTGCCCTTGTTGCCGTGGGCGTAGACCTGCACTTCCTCGACCTTGAAGCCGGCCTTGCGCACCTTGTCGGCGAATTGCCGATCGGCGCTGGCAGACCATACCGCCAGCACGCCTTTTGCCCGTAACGCCTGGTGGCAACGTTGCAAACCTTGCGCCGAATACAGCCAGCCGTTGCGTTTCTGGGTCAGGCCCTCGGGGCCGTTGTCGACATCCAGCATGATCGCGTCGTAGCGCTGGTCGGCGTTCTTCAGGCAGTTGGCGACATCGTCCTGAATCACCCGGGTGCGCGGATCGAGAATCGGGTTGCCGGCCTTCGCGCCCAACGGGCCGCGGTTCCACTCGACCACTCCGGGCACCAGCTCGGCGACCTCCACCTCGGCGGTCTTGCCCAGGTTCTGCAGCGCCGCGGCCAGGGTGAAACCCATGCCCAGACCGCCGATCAATACCCGCGAGTCCGGCCGCCCGGCGACTTTCTTGCAGGGAATCGCCGCCAGGGCATCTTCCGAACCGTGCATGCGGGTGTTCATCAGCTGACCGCCATCGCCGCCGGCGATCTTGATCACGAAATCCTCGCCATATTCGAACAGGCAAAGCGCTCCCGAACCATCGGGAATCGGGGCGGTGTCCAGCAATACGAAGCGCTTCATGGTGGTCTCGTGAGAAGGAAATACGACAAAGAGGCGAACGATACAGCAGGTGCCGCTCAACCCCCAGTCAGCATATGGCCGACGATACCGAGCATGAAACCCAGCAACGCGCCGAGCGACGGTGCCCAATGCTTGTTCAGCTTGGCCTGCGGGGCGATATCCTGAAACACCGAATAGAGAATGCCGCCAGCGGCGAACAGCATCACCGCGGCAACCACTTGCGGCGAATCATCCAACCATAAATAACCGGATACGCCGGCAACCGGCCCAAGCAACGCGGCGGCGGCAAACAGCGAGAGCAGACGTTGGCGGCTGTAGCCGCTCGTTTGATTCATCTCGCGGTAGGCATTGAAGCCCTCCGGCAGGTTCTGCAGCGCCATCAGAATCGCCAACAACATCGCGCCCGTGCCGCCATGGGCGAACGCCGCGCCCAAGGCCAGGGACTCGGGGATAAAGTCGCTCAACATCGCGGCCATCTGGCTGGCGGCGGTTTTGCTCCGCGCCAGAAGGATATCCAGGCCCATAAAGGCCACGCCGCCAGCGCAGAACCACAGAGCGGCCGCCGTCGGCTCGAAGCGCACGATCGCTTGCGGCACCAGCACCAGCGCCACGGCCGCCAACAGCGCACCGCCACCGAAGGCGATCACCCCGTGACGCAGCTCATTCTCCAGCCAGCGCGGACGGATACGTTCGACGCTGGCAACAACCGCGCCGAGCGGCATGGCCATGCCGGCCAACAGGGTATACGCCACCACCTTCCATAGAGAATCCACGGTCACCTCGTCTGCCAGTCTGGGGTCATCAATATCCCCCATTGCGCTGCCAACTCAAGCGCAGGCATCCATCGATGCAGATCGATCACGGCATCGAGTGCCAACCCATGGCCACTTCGAGCCAATGCCGATTATGCTCTAAGCATTGCAAACCTAGACGGGCCAGGGCACGCGGGACGACTTACAACAGCCTGCCAACCCGACTTCCTTTCTTTAATCGACCGCCAAGGAGGCACGCCATGCCCCTCGCCCAACTGATCACCGCCGCGCAGTTACAGCAACGCTTGCATCGACCCGACCTGCTGATTCTCGATTGCCGCTTTGCCCTCGACGACCCGGCCTACGGCCAGCGCAGCTATGCCGAAGGCCATATCCCCGGCGCGCAGTTCGCCGATCTGGAACGCGACCTCTCCGGCCCCGTCCATAAGGGCGTAACCGGCCGCCATCCGCTGCCGAACGCCGATCAACTGCAGCAGCGCCTGCGCGACTGGGGCCTGAACGACGACAGCGAGGTGGTGCTGTACGACGACGGCCCCGGTGCCTTTGCCGCACGCGCCTGGTGGCTGCTGGCCTGGCTGGGCAAGTGCGAAGGCGTCTACCTGCTCGATGGTGGCCTCAAGGCCTGGCGCGAAGCCGGCGGCGAGCTGAGCCAGGCGCTGACAACACCCGCGCCCGGCGACTTTGCCGGCAAGCCCGACGCCGACTTACTGATCGATGCGGACCAGCTGCTGCAAGGCTTACACGACCCGCGCCTGACCCTGCTCGACGCCCGCGCCCTGCCTCGGTTCAAGGGCGAGGTGGAACCCCTCGATCCGGTCGCCGGGCATATTCCTGGAGCCCAGTGCGCAGTGTTTACCGACAACCTGGACAGCGATGGCTATTTCCTCGACAGCGCGAAACTGCGCCAGCGCTTTGCCGCGCAACTGGGCGAGCGCCCGGCCAGTGGCCTGGTGGCCTACTGCGGCTCGGGCGTGACCGCCTGCCATAACCTGTTCGCCCTGTGTCTGGCCGGCTATCCCCTGGCACCGCTGTATGCCGGTTCCTGGAGCGAATGGATCACCGACCCTGCGCGTCCGGTGGCCATTGGCGACTGAAACCAGGTCGGCCAGGGCCTAAGCACCAACTGGAATATCGGTCATAACCGAAAGCTGAAAACAATTTAAAAACAGCCCTTTACAGCGTAAAGGTAGCACTAGACTTCAACACAAGCGGCTAACCCCGCTTCCGGTGGGGCCTTTTCACAACAACTAAGACGCTGCCAGCGCCCCGGCCCCATCGGCTACCTGTCGCGAGGGCTATATGGGAATTGCCGCCTGCGAGTTCAGCCAGTACGTTATTCGGCCCACCTTGATCTACCTGGGCCGCCATTCCGCCGCCGCCGAAGCCCTGCTCCTGGGAGCCGCCGCCAGCCAGTCCGGGCTGGGTGCGGGGCTCAATGACAAGCACGGCCACGGCCTCTACCGCATCGCTGCCCTGCGCCACCAGCAGCTCTGGGACCTGCATCTGGCCCGCGATCCGGACCTGGCCAGCAAGATCAGGGGACTGGCCAGCCAGCATGCCTTTCTCGCCGCCCCGCACCTGGAACTGACCGTCAACCTGCGCTATGCCACGGCCATTGCCTGGATGCTGATCGAGACGGACGCCTGCGAGCTGCCCGCCGCCGACGATCTGCTCGGCATGGCCCAGATCTGGCAACGGGTATTCAGACCCCAGGGCCGGCCGCGGGACTTTATCGCCGCCTGGCAGCGCTATATCGGTCGCATCAGCCAGGTCGCCTGACGCCTGGACAGCGGCCGTTATTGTCCGACAATTTAACTGCAGTTAGCAGAAAATAGCCGCATTTTAAACGCATAATCGCTCTATCTCGGGAACTCAAAGGCTTGGCAAGGGGCATGAAAGGTTGCTAGTTTCCGCCCCCCGCTCAACCCTAGGAGTCCTCCGTGACCAGAAAAGTCGTCAAGACCTGCCTGTCTCTTGCCCTTGCCTCTGCCGCCAGCCATGGCGTTGCCAGTGGCTTTGCCATCAACGAACAAAGTGTCAGCAGCATGGGTACCGCCTTCGCCGGCCGCTCCTCCTCGGCCGATGACGCCAGCACCGTGTTCGGCAACCCGGCCGGGATGGCACGCATCAAGCGCGAACAAGTCAGCGGCGGCATTGCCCTGATCCACGCGAAAACCGATATCGACAACGCCAGCGGCTCCGCCCGCGGCAGCAATGACGGCGACATGGTGCCGTTTATCGGCGCGCCCATGGGCTATTACGTCAAACCGCTGGACGACAACTGGAGCTTCGGCCTGGGCCTGTACGTGCCGTTTGGCCTGGTGACCGATTACGAGCGCAACTTCCAGGGCCGCTACCACGGCGACCGCAGCGAAGTGCGGGTGGTTACCCTGCAGCCGACCCTGAGCTATCGCTTCAACGAGCAACTGTCGATCGGCTTCGGCCCGACCATCAACCGTATCGACGGCGAGCTGACTTCGGCCGTCAACAACCCGATTCCTGGCGCGGGTGACGGCAAGGTCGAAATCAAGGGCGATGACACGGCGCTGGGATACAACCTCGGCGTGCTGTTTGAGCTCAGCCCGCAGAGCCGTTTCGGCCTGACCTACCACTCCAAGGTGGATTACCGCCTGAAAGGCGACACCAAGGTGTCCGGCCCTGGCTTCGTCATCGGTTCGTCGGCCGGCACCTACGACACCTCGCTGGAGCTGACCACCCCGGAGTCGGTGGATGTGTCCGTGACCCACGACCTGAATGCCAACTGGACCCTGTACGCCGGCAGCACCTGGACCCGCTGGAGCCGCCTGGAAGAAATCCGCGCCGACAACAAAGGCGTAGGGGGCTTGCTGGCAGGTGCCCTGACCAGCATCAGCGAGCCGCAGAACTGGCACGACACCTGGGCCCACGCCGTGGGTGCGGCCTATAAACTGAACCGCCGATGGACCCTGCGCGCCGGCCTGGCCGTGGACCAGTCACCGACCAACAACGCCGACCGTTCGCCACGCATCCCCAGCGGCGACCGCACGATCCTCAGCCTGGGCGCGGCCTGGAGCCCCAATGAGGACATGACCGTCGACCTGGCCTATTCCTACCTGATGGAAGACGATGCCGATATCGAGCGCGACGACTACCGCTCAACCTACAAAAACACCGCCCATGGTCTGGGCACACAAGTGACGTATCGCTTCTAATTCGGCCCGGACTTTGGGGTACACTCGCGCAGCGATGACAATTATAAAAATGCCGCGTGAGACGACCATGACTGCACTCTGTACTGCCCTGCCGGAGCGGCTCTGCCTGCTGCTGGTGGATGACCACAGGATCTTTCTCGATGGCCTCAGCCTGGCCCTCGCCCCTCTTTGCGCCGACCTGCAGATCCATACCGCCGAAACCGCTGCCGCGGCCGAAACCTGCCTGCAGCACGCCGACTTCGACCTGATTCTGCTGGACCTGCGCCTGCCTGACATGCCCGGCCTGGAGCTGCTGCAACGCTGGCAACAACAGGGCCGCATGACCCCGGTGGCGATTCTCAGCGCCAGCGACTCCAACCTGGATGCCCAGGCCGCACTGGCCGCCGGAGCCCTGGGTTTTATCCCGAAAAGCGCCAACAGTAACGAGCTGCGTCAGGCCGTTACCCGCGTGTTGCTGGGCGAAACCCTGCCCGCTCCGGCCGGGGCCGAAAAGGCCCAGCTGACGCCGCGGCAGATGGAAATTCTGCGATTACTGGCCGACGGCCTGCCGAACAAGTCGATCGGCCGGCAACTGGGAGTGGCCGAGGACACGGTCAAGACTCACCTCAAGACCCTGTTCCAGGAACTCGACGTGCACACCCGCACCGCGTGCGTCAGTGCGGCGCGTCAGCGTGGTTGGTTGTAGCCGCCTGACGCGTCGGCAGCAGCACTGCCAGGGCCTGGCGCAGGCGCGCCGGCAACAAGGGTTTACCCAGCAGGGTGATATGCGCCGGCAGGCAGCGCTCCTGTAACTGGCTGCTGATATCGGCGGTAATCAGCAGCGCCGGCAACATCAGCCCCGCCTCTTCGCGCAGGCGCTCGATGGCGGACAGGCCATCCTCCTTAGCTGCCAGGCGGAAATCGCTGATCAATAGCTGTGGCTGGGCCTCGTCCAGGCACAGCAGGGCGGCTTCGAGATCGGCGCAGGCCCAGACCTCACAACCCCAGCGCCGCAATAGCCCGGCCAGCGCCTCGCGCCCAGCCCCGTCGTCCTCCAGCAGCAATATCCGCCCGCTCGGGGCTGCCACCGCGGCCAGCGCGACCTGCCGCTCGCCCGCCTCGGCGCGCGGCAGCTGCAGCACGAAGCGCGCGCCCTGGCCGGGGCTGGAATGCAGGCGCAGCGGGTGCTCGAGCAGCTCGGCCAGCTGTTTGACGATGGCCAGCCCCAGGCCCAAACCGCGCTCGGCATTGCGCCCGGGATTATCCAGCTGCTGAAATTCCTCGAATACCCGGTCCTGCTGTTCCGCGCTCAGGCCGCGGCCATCGTCGCCCACCTCGAGCAGCACTACGTCCCGTTCGGCCCGTGCGCGCAGCCAGACCTGGCCGGCCTGGGCGTGACGCAGGGCGTTAGCCAGCAGGTTGCGCAACACCCGCTCCAGCAGCAGCGGATCGCTGCGCACCCAGAGCGCCTCGCACTGCAGCTGCAGGGCGACGCCCTGGGCTTCGGCCTCGGCCCGGCTCTCCTCGCTCAGGCGCGCCAGCAATGGTGCCAGGGCGACCACCTCGAGCTTGACCTGCACGCCACCGGGCAGGGTCATGCGGCTGTAATCGAACAAGGACTGCAGCAGGCGGCTGAGCTGCTCCACCGAGGTCGCCAGGCGGCTGCTGATGCGCTGCGTGCCGGCCTCCTGGCTCTGCTCCATCAGGTGCTGGGCATACAAGCCCATGGCATTCAGCGGCTGGCGCAGGTCGTGGCTGGCGGCCGCGAGCAGGCGCAACTTGCGTGCATCGTCGGCCTCGGCACGCTGGCGGGCCAGGTCGAGCAGGCGCAAATTGAGCCAGGCACCGCGCTGACCATGCTCCTGCAGGTAGGCACCGATACTGCCGATCAGGTTGGCGCAGATCAGGAACAGACCCTGGTAGGCCAGCTCCGAACCGGCCTCGGTCAACAGCAGGCCGAGACCGAGAAACAGCGCGCAGATGCCCCAGGCCGCGGCGCTGACGGCCCGAAACGACACCCCCAGCAGCACATAACCGAACATCAGCACCAGGAACAGGCCGTCGTAAGGTATGGCCACGCCCATGTCCCAGCAGACATAGATGACCACCACCACACTGGCCCCGTTGAGTCCGTAGGCGGCGACATAGGCCAGCAGGCTGAGGTGCGGGTCGCTCTGCGCACGCCGACAGTAAAAGAAGCTAAAGACCACGCTGAGCATCGCCAGCAACCGCACCGGCACGCTGATCAGGCCCACGGCCAGGGGCATGAAAAGCAGATCGAGAACACAGTAAACCAGCTGGAAGATCAGCGCGGTGCTGACGATCAGCAACAGGCGGCGGCGAATGCGCTGCACCCTATGGCTAACGAAGCCTTCTTCCAGCTCCGGCACAAAGCACAGACGGCTGTAGCCGCGGCGCTGCTGTGCCAGCAGCAGGCGCTCTTCCTGTTCCGGGGTCATGCCCATGGGGCTCCGGGGTTCGCCCCAGACTTACAACCCCGAGGTTTCGCTGTCCTGCTGTTTGACGGCAATGGCGTCATAGGTTTCCACCCGGTGCTGGTCTTCGGCGCTGAATAATCGCTGGCGCAAACGCTGCTGCTCGCGCTGCCGATCCGCAGGGCTCAGGCCATTGCCCTGCAGGCTGGCCAACTCCTCTTGGTACTGACCATAGCGTTGTTGCCAGGCCCGCTCGTTGCGCTGCTCGGTGAGCAAGCGCTCGACCGTGGGTGGATCATAGGTCAAGGCGAGGAACTGGCGCACCTGCTCCTCGCTCGCCCCCTCTTGCCACAGCTGCTCGCTGCGTGCCTGTTGGGCCTGGGCCTGGCTGTGGCGCTCCTCGCTGGCGCGCATGGCCGCCGGCAGCTGCTCGCGCAGGCGCAACTGGGCCTGGGCCTTGCCCTCCTCGCCAAGATCCTCGCGGGCGAGCAGCGCCAGGTTCTCCAGGGTGTAGCGGGCATAGGCTTCTTCGGCCCCGAACAGGGCCTCCACCGCAGCCGTGGAAAAATGCCCACGGCGCAGCTCGGCCAGCTTGTCGAATGCCTGCTGCAGGGCAGCCAGCTGCGACTGCGGTTGCGCCTGCTGGGCAGCGCTCAGCGGCTGTTCGAGCAGCGCCAGACTGGCGCGTTTGTAATCCATATAGTCGCCCAGCAGGCCGATAAACTGACCCAGGGCCGGCTCCGCCAAACGCTGGCTGGCATCGGCCAGCATGGCTTCGACGGCCGCATCCAGCCCGGCGCTGTCGGCGGCGCTAAGGAAGTAATCGAAATAGTCGCGCACCCCGAGGTTCAGGCGCAGATTGCCGGCACTGTCGCTGCCCAGCTCGCCATCCACTTCGGTGCCCTGCAACCCGGGCAGTTGCGCGGCGGCGGGCGCAAGCGCAGCAGCCGGCGCGGCAGACGCCAGCAAGGGACTTGGCAGGCTGTCGACACTGGCTACGGGGGTGGGCTGGGGCGCGGTAAACCGGGCTACGGGAGCAGGCTCTGGCCATTGCCAGTAGAGGGTCAGGCCGCCGACGCACAGTGCGGCGACCAGCAAAAGAAAAACATGACGCGAGGGAAAGGGCATGGCACCTCCTAGGGCGGGCCGCATGCTGCGGCCCGCAACAACCGGTCAGACGCCTTTGTTCTTCAAACGGTTGGCATGCTGGCGATACAACGAGACGGGCTCGGTCCAGCCGCGGATGCCGAACAGGTGGTTGATCGCATCGACGTGGTTCATGTTGTAACTGTCGCCCAGCACCTGGCCCAGGTAGGTGGAGCAGACGCCGACCAGGCCGTCATTCTTCTCGCTGCCGAACGCCAGGCCGGTGATGGCCAGGAACGGATCGACCGCATCGAAGATGTTGGTGTAGGAGGTGTTACCGGTCCAGGAGAAGTAGCGGATGTTGTGCCCGCGCACGTTATGCACTTCGGTGGACTTGGCGCAGTAGCTGCTGGTGTTCACGCCCCAGGGGTGGCGGCTGTTGAGCGCGGCGGTGCCGGCGGTGGTCAGGGTCTTCAGGGCGTCGATGCCGCTCTGCGGGTTGCTGCTGCCGGACAGCAGATTGATCACTGCGCCCAGGGCGTTGGCCAGGGCATTGGCACCGCCTTCGATGGCGCTGTTGGGCGGAATCACGCCGCGCAATACGTCGGCTACCTTGGAGCCCTTGTTGACGCCGTTGATCGAGGTCACCGAGGCCACCAGATCCGGCCGCAGGGAGGCGGCGACGCGGGAGGTTGGCGAGCCCTGACTATGGCCGATCAGGTTGACCTTGCCGCCGTTGGCACCGGCCCAGGGCACGATCTGCTGGGCCAGCGCGGCACCGCGCTGCTCGCTGTCGTTCAACGCCGAAACGCTGGCGACATAGACCTTGGCCCCATCGCGCTCGAGGTTCCAGGGAATGGTATGGAAATAGTTGATCAGGCCGCCGATGGTGTCGAAACCGGTCACCCCGTGCACCAGCACGATGGGGTATTTGGTCTGGGTGTAGCCGGCCTGGGCTTCGACCGCGCCGAGCAGGGCGCAGGCAGCGAGAGCAGTTGAAATAACGCGACGCATGGGTGCCTCCTTGTTTTTATTGTGGGCACGCCGGGTAACTGCGTCCGGCGTAACAACACTCTAAGGAGGTGTGCAGGGTCCAACCATCGCCCAGATGGGTGAGTCAGGGTTGCGAAGCGATGGCCTGCTCGAGCGCGGCAATCAGCTTGGGATCGTCCGGCAGGGTGCTGCTGGAGAAACTGGCGATCACCCTACCCTGGGCATCCACCACATACTTGCTGAAGTTCCAGCGCGGAGCCTGGCTCTGCGCGGCCAGCTCCTTGAACAACGGGATGGCCTGCTCGCCACTTACCGGCTGGGTGTCAGTCATGCTGAAGGTCACACCGTAATTGACGTAGCAGACCTTGGCGGTCTCTTCACTGCTGTCGGCTTCCTGGCGGAAGTCGTCCGAAGGTACGCCCAACACCTCCAGGCCCTGCCCCTTGTAGCGTTGGTACAGCGCTTCCAGTCCTTTGAACTGCGGGGTAAAGCCGCAGAAGCTGGCGGTATTGACCACCAGCAGCGGCTTGCCGGAAAACTGGCTGCAGAGATCGATCCGCTCCTGGCTGCGCAGCTTCGGCAGTTCGCCCTGCAGCAGCGCCGGACAGTCGGCCGCCAGAGTCGGCGCGGACAAGGCCAGGAGCATGGAGATCAGAACAAGGGAACGCAGCATGACAGAGGCCTCTGGAGTTGAAGAGGTTGAGGCTACTCGCCGAACAGGCAGGCGGCAATTTTCGCCTGGTAACAAAATTCTATGGACTGCCGACTCAGCACACGCCCATGCCCAGCTGCAAAAAGGCCAGCCCACTCTGCCGCCAGGCCCACCACAACAACCCCAGGGCCAGCATGCTGGCCAGCGCCGCCAGAGCGCTCAGGTAATGTTTGTGCATCATGCCGCCACCGCCTGATTGCGCAAACGCGCCACCGGTTGCTCGCGCACCGGCCAGTTCAGCGCCGCCGCCAGCAGGCTGAGGACAATGGCGATCTGCCAGACCAGGTCATAGCTACCGGTGCGGTCAAACAGGTAACCGCCCAGCCAGCCGCCGAGAAAGGCCCCCAACTGGTGGAACAGGAACACGATGCCGCCGAGCATCGACAGGTTGCGCACCCCGAACATCGTCGCCACCGTGCCATTGGTCAGCGGCACGGTGGACAGCCACAGCAGCCCCATGGCGATGCCGAAGGCATAGGCACTCCACACCGTCAGAGGAGCCACGACAAAGGCGCTGATCACCAGCGCCCGCGCCAGGTACAGGGCGCTGAGCAGGCGCGGCTTGGACATGCGCCCGCCGAGCCAGCCGGCGATATAGGTGCCGAAGATATTGAACAGGCCGACCAGCGCCAGCACCGTGGTGCCGACCAGCGCCGGTAGGTGCTGATCGACCAGAAACGCCGGCAGGTGTACGCCGATAAACACCACCTGGAAGCCACAGACGAAAAAGCCCAGGGCCAGCAACCAGAAGCCGGAGTGGCTGCAGGCTTCGCGCAGCGCCTCGCCCAGGGTCTGTTCGTGTCCGAGCAGCGGCAGCGGATTGTCCTTGAGCAGCGCCGCCAGCGGCACGATCAGGGCCACCAGCAGGCCCAGGGCGAGCAGCGCCGCCGACCAGCCGAGCCAGCCGATCAGGCCCAGGGTCCCGGGCAGCATGGCGAACTGGCCGAAAGAGCCGGCCGCGGCGGCGATGCCCATGGCCATGCTGCGTTTTTCCATCGGCACGGCGCGGCCCACCGCACCGAGAATCACCGAAAACGAGGTGCAGGACAGGCCGATACCGATCAACAGTCCCGCGCTCAGGGAGAGGCTCAGCGGCGAATCGGCCAGGCCCATGCAGCCCAAGCCGATGGCATACAGCACACCGCCGACTATCACCGTGCGGCGGGCACCAAAACGGTCGGCCAGGGCCCCGGTAAAGGGCTGGGTCAGCCCCCAGATCAGGTTCTGCAGGGCGATGGCAAAGGCGAACACTTCGCGCCCCCAGCCGAACTCGGCGCTCATGGGCGGCAGAAACAGGCCAAAGCCGTGACGAATACCCAGCGACAACGCCAAGACCAGGGATGCGCCCAGCAATATCCAGCCGCTGGTGCGCCATAGTGAAGTCATACGTGGTCCTCAACGGGTAGCGACCCGCTTAGCGAAAAATCGACAATCGGATGCAGGTATATACCCCCGCCCGATGAAGTGACAGCTACAGCTGCCCGGCAATACAGCACTACAGATTGCACCCGGGTTTGAGCATGCAAGCAAGTCGACTATCGACTAATCGCGACCGGTAAAAAGCAGCGGCGCGGCACTGGCGCGCCGAGCAAAGAACTGCAGTAATTGCTCGTGGTAATGGGCGTACACCTCGGGCGGCAGCCAGCGCCGGAAGATCGCCATTGAGCTGTCAGGCTCAGCGGAAACTTCACGCACAGCCCGATCGAGACGCCTGGCCATTTCTGCGCCCCAAGGCGTGCGTGCGCAATAGATACCCACAGTCACCAGCTCAGAGTTCTCCCGCAGCGGCACGCTGATCAGCGCATCATCCAGGCTGAAATGGCGCATCACCTCGGTGTAGATGACGGGGTAATCGAAGACATAATCCAGGCGGTGATGGCTGACCATAAGCAGCAGGTTTTCCCCCGCCAGGCTGCCACCCAGCTCGGAAATTCGCCCTTCGGCATGGGCCTTGCTCAGGCGCTCGCGAATCGGCGCAGGATAGACCCGGCTCCTGGCCAGGGCACCGCGCAGGTAGGGATTGCCGAACAACCAGTCCAGGCTGACCTGGCCGTCCTCGATCAGCAGTTGATCCAGAGTCTGCGGACGCACCAGTACATGGATGGGCGTGCTCGCCACATAGGGTACGAAGTAGCCCACACGATCGCGCTCGGGGCTTTGCAACTGGCCGCTGCTGCACATCTCGCCCTTCTCGCCCATACGCTGTTCGACGCGGGTCATGGGCAATACTTCGTAGTGCATCTGCAACTCGGGCAGGCGCGCGGCCAGCAGCTGCATGGCCTCGAACAGCACGCCATCGACCACCTTGCCATCGCGCACATTGAAGGCACCGGGAATCGGCACAATGCCCCAAACCAACTTCTCGGTCTGCGCCACACCCGCACCGGAAAAGCCCCAGAGCAATGTCGCCAACATCAGCGAGTAAAACGACCTGCACACCATAAACATCCCTGCTCCACCGGGTTGTCCCTACACGCTAGGCGATAGCCGGGAGCCGTGCCGAGAAAATCTACTCGGAGACAACCTCGCCGTCCCAATGCTTAACAGGCCAGGGCCACCAGCACCGCGCATTCGGCTATTTCCAGCAACGCCCCAGCGGTATCGCCGGTGGTACCGCCCAGGCGCTTAAGCATCAAGACACGCAAGTAGAAAAACACAGTGCCGGCCACCAGCACGGCAAGCAAACCCGGCCAGCCGAACAGCAGTATGAGCCCAACGTTGGCGGCCAGCACCCAGGGCAGCTGCCGGCGCGGCAGATGTTCGGCCAGAGCCTGGCCCAGACCGCCGGCACGCACATAGGGGGTGGTGATAAACAGCAGCGGCGGCAGACAGCGGGCCAGCCAGGGCACCACTACCAGCAATAACCCCGAGTCGTTTTCCAGCAGAGCTACCAGGGCGGCGAACTTGAGCAATAGCAGCAGCACCAGCATCACCACCGCAATCGGCCCACTGCGCGGGTCTTTCATGATGGCCAGGGTGCGCTCTTTATCGCCAAAGCCGCCGACCCAGGCATCGGCGCTGTCGGCCAGACCATCCAGATGCAGGCCGCCACTGATGCCCACCCACAAGGTCAGCAGCAGTGCCGCCTGCAGCAGCACCGCGCTATCGCCCAACAGTTGCTGCGCGGCGAGCAGCAGCAGGCCGATCACCAGGCCCACCAGCGGATAGAACAGCAGCGAGCGCCCGACCTGCTCAGGGGTCGGCATGCCGGCCAGGGTCACCGGCAGGCGGGTGAGAAATTGCAGGGCAATCCACCAGGCCGTCATGCCAACTCCCTGAGTTCACCCTGTTGATCCAGGCACAGTTGAAAGCGCTCGGCATGGCCCACCGCCACCTGCAACAGGTCGTTGCGCGGCAAGCCACGGGCGCGGGCCAGCAACAGGCGGATCACTCCGCCATGGGTCACCAGCAGCAAGCGCTGGCCGCTATGGCGCGCCTGCAAACGCTGTAATGCGCCCAATATCCGCGCCTCGAAGGCCAGCAGCGGTTCGCCTTCGGGCGGAGTGAAGCCATAGGGATCGCTCCAGAAACGGCCGAGCTCTGCGGCACTGGTCTGCATCAGCTCGGCCGTATTGCAGCCTTCCCACACGCCGAAATGCAGCTCCTGCAGGTCCGGCTCCAGGCTGAGCGGCACGCCGTGTTGCGCCGCCAGCTCTTCGGCAAAGCGAGCACAGCGCTGCAAGGGTGAGCTGATCAGCCGATCCCAGGGGCCGGCCTCGGCTACCGCGGCGCGCAGCTGCGCCCAGCCGGTTTCAGTCAGGGCATCATCCAGGCTGCCGCGCAGGCCGCCGCCCAGCTCGGTTTCACCGTGGCGCAGCAGTTCCAGATAGACCGTCATGCAGGGCGTTCGGCTACCGCCGCCTCGGCAAAGGTGGCCATGTCATTGTGCAGGCTGCAGGCCAGTTGCAGCAGCGGCACGGCCAGGGCCGCCCCACTGCCCTCGCCCAGGCGCAGGCCCAGGTCGAGCAGCGGTTCGGCCTGCAGCGCCTTGAGCACCCGCTGATGACCGGGCTCGGCACCGCTGTGGGCAAACAGCAGCCACTCGCGGCAATCCGGATTCAGCTGTACTGCCAGCAAGGCGGCAACGCTGCAGATATAACCATCCACCAGGGCGGTGACGCCCTGCTGGGCGCAAGCCAGATAGGCACCACTCAGCGCGGCAATCTCGAAACCGCCGAGGCGTTGCAGAATGTCGATGGGTTCGCTGATCGCCGGACGGTGCAGCTCCAGGGCAGCCTCGATCACCTCGGCCTTATGGGCCACACCCGCGCGGTCCAGACCGGTGCCAGGGCCGACCAGTTCCTGCGCCGGACACTCCAGCAGCAGGCAGGCCATGGCCGTGGCGGCGGTGGTGTTGCCGATGCCCATCTCGCCGCCGATAAACAGCTGGCTGCCGGCTTCACGGGCGCGCTGCACGCTGGCCTGGCCAGCCTCCAGGGCCAGCAGCAACTGCGCGGCGGTCATCGCCGGGCCCTGGGCGAAGTTCGCCGTGCCCGCGCCGATATGCAGATGACGCACGCCGCGTAGCGGCTCCAACGGCAGCGCGGTACCCAGGTCGATGACTTCAAGCGTCGCGCCCAGCTGTCTGGCCAACACGCTGATCGCCGCGCCGCCGCCGACGAAGTTGCGCAACATCTGCCCGGTAACCGCCTGGGGGAACGCCGATACGCCTTCGGCAACCACGCCATGGTCGCCGGCAAAGATGCTGATCCACAGCTGCTCGACCTGCGGCCGTTGACTGCCCTGCATGGCCGCCAGGTCGATGGCCAACTGCTCCAGCTGGCCGAGGGAGCCGGCCGGTTTGGTCAGTTCGAGCTGACGCGCCTGGGCCTTGCTGCGTGCGGGCATATCCAGCGCCAGACAGCCCTGTTGCCACCATTGCTCACTCATAGCGCATCCCCCTTGAGAACCATCGGCAAACCCGCCACGGTAAACACCACGCGCTCACAGCGCTCGGCCAGGGCCTGATGCAGCCAGCCCGCCTCGTCGACATAACGCCGGGTCAACTCACCCAGCGGCACCACACCCAGGCCGGTTTCATTGCTGACCAGCAGAACTCGCCCCGGCAGGCCGCTCACAGAGTCCAGCAGCGCATCGCGCTCGGCACTCAGCCGCGCCGGGTCATCCAGCATTAACAGATTGGTCAGCCACAGGGTCAGACAATCGACCAGCAGACACTTATCGGCTGCGGCCTGCTCACGCAGTACCTGGGCCAGGGCCAAGGGTTCTTCCACCAGCCCCCAATGCGCTGGGCGGCGTTCGCGGTGATGTTGAATGCGCTCATTCATCTCGCCATCCAGCGCCTGGCTGGTGGCGATATAGGTCACCGCCAGGCCGGATTCGGCCGCCAGGCGCTCGGCCAGGCGGCTTTTGCCGGAGCGGGCACCGCCGAGAATCAGTTCATGCATGGTTCACCTTTTCTCCCGGGGTGGATGTCGTTTTTTTACCTCCACCATCACGCCGCAAATGGTGGATCGATAAAGCGTGATCCACCCTACAGGCCACATAACGTTCGCAGTTTTGCGGTATCCAGATGCGCCTCGACCAGATCGGCCAGACGCTCGATATCGCGCTCACGCAAGGCGTGGTAATCCACCTGCTGTACCTCGCGCAGGCCAGCCCAGCGCAGCAAGGCGCTGCACGCCTGCGGGGTCTCGAACAAACCATGCAGATAGGTGCCGAGCACCTGACCATCAGCGCTTATGCCACCATCGGCGCGGCCATCGTCGAGTCGCACCGCCGCGTTCAAACCTGTGCCCGAGCTGACCCCGGCATGAATCTCGTAACCGCTGACCGGCGCATTTTCCAGGCACAGCTGGCCGCGCACATTGCGCAGCTGCTTCTCCGGCTCCAGCACGGTCGTGAAATCCAGCAGCCCCAGCCCCGGGCTAGCACCCGCCGCGCCTTCCAGGCCATGGGGGTCGTCGATCTTGGTGCCGAGCATCTGCAGCCCGCCGCAGATGCCCAGCAGCTTGCCGCCATAACGCAGGTGCCTGGCGATGGCCGCCGGCCAGCCTTGCTCGCGCAGAAAAGCCAGATCGCTGCGCACGCTTTTCGAGCCGGGCAGGATGATCAGGTCGGCCGCGGGAATCGTCTGACCGGGGCCGACAAAGCACAGTTCGACCTGAGGATGCAGGCGCAGCGGGTCGAAATCGGTGTGGTTGCTGATCCGTGGCAATACCGGCACCACCACCTTGATCCGCTCAGCCGCCTTGGCGCTCTGGCGGGTGTCGATGGCGTCCTCGGCTTCCAGGTGGAAATCCATCAGGTAGGGCAATACGCCGAGTACCGGCTTGCCGGTGCGCTGCTCCAGCCAATCCAGCCCCGGTTGCAACAGGGCGATATCGCCGCGAAAACGGTTGATCACAAAGCCCTGCACCCGCGCCTGCTCGCTCTCGGAGAGCAACGCCAGGGTGCCGACCAGATGAGCGAATACCCCGCCCTTGTCGATGTCGGCAATCAGGATCACCGGACAGTCCACCGCCTCGGCAAAGCCCATATTGGCGATATCGCCGGCGCGCAGATTGATTTCCGCCGGGGAACCGGCACCCTCCACCATCACCACCGGGTAGGCCGCGCTCAGGCGCTGGTGCGACTGCAACACCGCCTGCAGCGCCACCTTCTTGTAATCGTGATAGGCCACTGCATCCATGCTGCTGAGGGCGCGACCGTGGATGATCACCTGGGCACCGGTGTCGCTATTGGGCTTGAGCAGCACCGGGTTCATATCGGTGTGCGGTGCCAGCCCGGCGGCCTGAGCCTGCACCGCCTGGGCGCGGCCGATTTCGCCACCGTCGGCGGTGACCGCGCTATTGAGCGCCATATTCTGCGGTTTGAACGGCACCACGCTAACGCCCTGGCGCTTGAGCCAGCGGCATAGCGCGGTTACCAGGGTGCTTTTGCCGGCATCCGAAGTGGTGCCCTGCACCATCAATGTGGCCCGCAATCGAGAGCTCATTGGCACTCCATAGCGAAGGCTTCCAGACCCAATTGCAAACGCTGCCACCCAGCTTCATCCGCCGGCAGCCCAAAACGCAGGCTCAGTGGGCTGGTAAACAGCCGAGTGAGGATGCCTTGCGCAGCGAGAAACTCGTGCAGCTCGGCAGCACTCGGCGTGCAACAGAACTGAAAGAGCGCGCAACCGCCAGTCGGCGGCAGCCCCTGGACGCTGAGCAGCGTGGCCAGGCGCTCGCCATCGGCCAACAGTCGCTCACGCTGCAAACGCTGGCCAACGTAGTCCTGCAGCAGCGCGGTGGCCACCACCCGGCTCGGCCCGCTGACGGTCCAGGGCCCAAGCAGCTCGGCCAACCATTCCAGTACGGCCGGTTGGGCCAGAACAAAACCCAGGCGGATACCGGCCAGGCCGAAGAATTTGCCAAACGAACGCAATACGATCAGCCCGGGTCGATCACTAAAGCCCGCCAAGCTGTGCTCAGGGGTGCAATCGATAAAGGCTTCATCCACGATGAGCCAGCCGCCGCGTTCGGCCAGGCGAGCGCGCCACTGTAGCAGGCGCTGGGGCTCGATACGTCGTCCGGTAGGGTTATTGGGGTTGACCAGCAGCAGCACATCCAGGCGCTCAAGCGCCCGTTCGATACCGCCTTCACTGAGTTCCAGCAGGCGATGGCCTTCGCGCTGCCAGGCTGCAGCGTGCTCGGCATAGGCCGGCGAAACGATGCCGACCCTGGCATTGCGCAGCAGACGCGGCAGCGCCTGAATCGCCGCCTGGGAGCCGGCCACCGGCAGCAGATTGCTCACTCCGTAGTAATCACGGGCGGCGACTTCCAGGCCATCCTGCTGCTCGGGCAGGCGCGCCCAGGCGCTGGCGGGAATCGCCGGTAGCGGCCAACCGTAAGGCGCGATGCCGGTGGACAGGTCCAGCCAATCCGCCAGGGCAATGCCATAATTCAGGGACGCCGCGCGCAGACGGCCGCCGTGCTCAAGCCCGCCCGGCTTAAACATAGAAAGCGCCCCACACCAGCAGCAGCGCCAGCCACAACAGCACGCCGCCATACACCAGATTGAGCGCCCGTTCGATATCCCGCGCCCTGGGTTGCGGCCCCGCACCCAGCTCGGGGCGCTGATGCAGCTCGCCGTGATATTCCGCCGCGCCGCCCAGGCTGACGCCCAGTGCCCCAGCGCCTGCCGCCATCACCGGGCCGGCATTGGGGCTGTCCCACAGCGGTGCCTGGGTGCGCCAGCAGCGCAGCGCCAGGGCGGTTTTGCCCAGCAGCGCGTAGGTCAGGGCGACCAACCGCGCAGGCAGGTAATTAAGGCCATCGTCGATCTTCGCCGCGGCCCAGCCGAAGCGTTCGAAGCGTGCATTGCGATAGCCCCACATGGCGTCCAGGGTATTGCTCAGGCGATACAGCACCACCCCCGGCGCACCGGCAATAACAAACCAGAACAGCGCGGCGAACACCGCGTCACTGCCGTTTTCCAGCACCGACTCGCTGCCGGCGCGGGCCACGCCCGTGGCGTCCAGCTGCGCGGTATTGCGGCTGACCATATAACCGACCCGCTCGCGGGCCAGACGCAGATCGCCCAGGCGCAGCGCCTGGGCCACCGGCAGGGCATGCTCGCCCAGGCTGCGCAGCCCGAGGGCCGCATAGAGCGCGAGAATCTCCACCGCCCAACCCAGCCCGCTGATCTGGCTCAGCAGCCAGGTCAACAGGGTCAGCGGCAACACCGCCAGGCACCAGGCGCTGACGCCATGGCTACGCCAGCCGCCGCCCGCCGGATTGAAACGCTGCTCGATACGCTCGGCCAGACGTCCGAAGGCCACCAGCGGATGCCAGCCCCTGGACTCGCCAAACAGCGCATCCAGGGCGACCCCGGCGCAGGTGCTGAACACCAGGCTCATGCTGTGCCCCATTGGTTCTCGAAGAGCAATTCGCTGAGCGGCCGTGGCTCGGCCCAGCCCTCCTGCACCAGCATTGGCGCGTCATAAAACTGCGTGACTGGCCCCAGGCACAGCACCGCCAGGGGTTTGCTGCCGGCCGGCATACCGAGCAGATCCGCCAGGGCCTGGGGCTCGAACAGCGATACCCAGCCCATGCCCAAACCCTCGGCGCGGGCGGCCAGCCAGAAGTTCTGAATCGCGCAAGACAAGGACGCCAGGTCCATTTCCGGCAAGGTGCGGCGGCCAAACACATGGGCCTCGCGGCCGTCCATCAGGGCCACCACCAGCAGCTCGGCGCAGTCGCGAATGCCCTCGACTTTCAGCCGCATAAATTCATCGCTGCGCTCGCCCAAGGCCTCGGCGGTGCGCCCCCGCTCCTCCTCCACCAGGCCGTGAATCGCCTCACGCAAGGCCGGGCGAGTGATGCGGATAAACCGCCAGGGTTGCATCAGGCCGACGCTGGGGGCCTGGTGCGCGGCTTCGAGCAGGCGCGCGAGTACCTCGGGAGCCACCTCGCCGCCGCTGAAATGGCGCATATCGCGGCGTTCGGCGATGGCGCGGTACACCGCGGCACGCTCCTCGGGACTAAAGGCCTGCTCGTTCATCAAGGCTCACCGGGTAGAAACAGCGCGGCCGCCGCGCGCGGCGCGGACGGCAGATAAAAATGGATATAGGACGCGGTCAACCGGCCAATACGATAAACCGCTTCGGCCGTGCGCCTGTAGTTGGGGCACTCGCCCCGAGCGATGGGCTCCAGGGCGCTGCTCAGGGCCGAGTGGTGGAAAGTATGGCCGCGCAGGCTGCCTTCCGGCAATTCCACTTGCTGCAGGGCCAGGGCCACCAGGCGCGGTTGCAGGCTCGCCTGCCCCGGAAGCAAACCGAGCATGGCGGCGCTGCCCCCCTGCTGGTCGGTCAGTTGCTCGAGCAGATAGAGCATGCCGCCGCACTCGGCATGGATCGGCTTGCCGGCCGCATGGTGGGCGCGAATCGCCTGCACCATGGCCTGGTTGGCGCTCAGTTGCGCCAGGTGCAATTCGGGGTAGCCGCCGGGCAGGTAGAGGCTATCCACTGCGGGTAGCCGGCTGTCATTCAAGGGCGAGAAGAACTGCAATTCGGCCCCCAACGCCTCCAGCAAATCCAGGTTGGCCTGGTAGAGAAAGGCGAAGGCGCTGTCGCGGGCGACGCCGATACGCACACCGGCCAACAAGCGCGCGGGCCTGGCCTGCTCGGACGCGGCAAAGCTGACTGGCGGCGGCAGGCTGGTATCGGCGCTGGCCGCCAGGGCATCGGCGGCGGCATCCAGGCGCGCATCCAGGTCGGCGACTTCGCCAGCCTGGATCAGGCCCAGGTGGCGGCTCGGCAACTGCACCTCGGCGCTGCGCGGCAACGCGCCATACCAGCGAATCGAGGCCGGCAAGGCATCGCGCAATATCTCGCCATGCCGGGTGCTGCCGACCCGGTTGCCGAGCACCCCGGAAAACGGCAGGTCCGCCTGGAAGGTCGCCAGGCCATGGGCCATGGCCCCGAAGGTCTGGGCCATCGCCGAAGCATCGATCACCGCCAGCACCGGTACACCGAAGTGCCGAGCCAGATCGGCCGCCGACGGCGTGCCATCGAACAGGCCCATTACCCCTTCGATCAGAATCAGGTCGGCCTCCCCCGCCGCCTGCCAGAGCAGCCGCCGGCTCTCCGCCTCGCCGACCATCCACAGATCCAGCTGGTACACCGGCGCGCCGCAGGCCTGGGCCAGCACCATGGGATCGAGAAAATCCGGGCCGCACTTGAATACCCGCACGCGCTTGCCCTGGCGCGTATGCAGGCGCGCAAGGGCGGCGGTCACCGTGGTCTTGCCATGGCCCGAGGCCGGGGCTGCGATCAGCAGCGCCGGACAGTGGCGAGCGCCCGGCCGCTCTCCGGGCGTGGCGCAATCCACCGCAGCGCCCGCCCCACTCATTGGCCCGCGACCCGCCGCGGGGCGAACGAGCAGGCCCGCGCGGCGCTATAGAGCAGCGCGGTCAGCCCGACATACAGAGCCAGGCTGCCCAGATAACGCGGGTAGTACAGGCCGATACGCTCGGCCAGCAGGGCCAGGGTCGGTTCGGGGTAACGCCCGGAGAAGTACAGGAAGCCGCCGCCGGAGAACAGGTAGCAGACCAGGGCGCTGACCGCGACCGTTGCCGCCAGCACCGCCAGGCTGCTCGCCCGGTCACGCTGCCAGCCCGCGTACAGACGACCGCCCAGCCACAGCGAGGCGTAGGCCGGCAGCAGCATCCAGTAGGCCGGCGACATGCACCAGGCGCTGACGCCCGCCCACTGGATGGCGGCGAAGTCCAGCAATGAGGCCTCGACAAACAGCCCGGCAAATACCCAGCGCGGCTTGAGCAGTACCCCGGCAAGGAAGAACACCGCCCAGGAGGCGCTGGGCAGGTTCAGGGTGGCGAAATGCTGACCGCGGGTCATGGCCATCAGCAGCGCCAGGGCCAGGCCGATCAGCAACTGAGTACGGGGTGTCAGGTTCATCCATTTATCTCCAGGTAAACAACTGAGGGGCACCGGGCGTAGCGCCTGTTAGAGCGCCTGATAACGCACCGTCAGATAGACCGCCTGGCCGGGCTGGTTGAAGCCTTCGGCGGTCTGGTAATCGGCATCCAGCAGGTTGGCCAGCCGCGTTTGCAGACGCCACTCGCGGTTCAGCCGGTACTCGCCACGCAGGTCCAGGGTGGCGAAGCCGGCCAGCTCAAGCTGGTTCTCCAGGTCGTCGTAGGTCGAGTTCTGCGCATGCAGGCTGGTGCCGACGCTGAAGTCGCCAAAGGCGCGATCGATGTCCAGGTTGAACAGCTGACTCGGCCGGCGGTTGAGTTCCTTGCCGTAATAGGGAATGCCAGTGCGGCTCGAGCGCGCTGAGCGATTCTCGGCGTCCATCAGCGTGTAGTTGGCGTTCCATTGCCAGCCGAACAGCTCGCTGCCGACCAGCAGTTCGAGGCCGCGAATACGCGCCTGGTCGACGCCCTGGGCCTGGCTGATGCCGTTGACCCGCACCGTCGCGATCAGATTATCGATCTCCGTGCGATAGGCGTTCACCGCCCAGTGGCCCCAAGCGTGCCGCCCGGCCAGACCGAGCTCCAGACTTTGCGACTCTTCGGCCTGCAAGTCCGGGTTACCGAAGCCGGGGTAATACAGTTGGTTGAAGGTTGGTGCCTTGAATGCCGTGCCGTAGCTGGCGGTCAGCCGCAAAGCCTCACTCAGGGCATAGCCCCAGGCGATATTGCCGGTGTCGTGGCGACCGAACTGTTCGTTGTCGTCTTGGCGCAGGGACAGCTGCCAGTCCTGCGCCCCGTGCTGACCAAGGTACTGGACGAAAGCGCCCTGGTTGTCGCGACTTTCCAGGGCATAGGCGACAGTGCCGTTGACCTCGTCACGCTGATAATCGGCTCCCAGGATCAGGCTGTGGCCGTCGGCCAGGTTCAGATCGTTCTGCCAGCTGAGGCTGTCGCGGCGGCTGTCGAAGCGCGAGTTGAACGCATCGTCCTGATAATGATCGGCCTTGTCTTCGCTGCGCCCGGCCTGCAGGGTCACCTGCCAGGGCTCCAGCGGGGCAAAACGCGCCCGCCCACCGACGACACTCTGCACACCGTCGGAGTTGGCGGAAAAGCCACTGGTGCGTTTGCTGTTGACCTGGTCGTAGTCGCTGTGGGACTTGCTGCGCAGCAGGTTGCCGTCGAGCTCCAGGCCATTGTCGAAGCGATAGCCGCCGCTCAGCGTCCCGGATAGGCTGCGAAAGCCGTCGGCATCGTTTTCATAACCGCTGGCACCGATCTGCTTGACGTTGATGCCGTCAGTATCCAGGCCGCTGAGGCCGAGGCTGTACCAGCCCTGCTGACCGCCGCCGGTCACGCCGGCGCTGCCGCTGTAACTGTCATGGGTGCCGTAGCCGGCGGAGAAGAACGGCTTGGCCCCCTCGCCGTCGCCCTTGCGGGTGAAGATCTGGATAACCCCGCCGATGGCTTCCGAGCCATACAGGCTGGAGCGCGGCCCGCGCACCACCTCGACCCGCTCGATCAGCTCCAGCGGCAGGTCCTGCAGGGCCGCGCCGCCGGAGGACACCGAACCGACCCGCAGGCCGTCGATCAGCACCAGTACATGGTTGGCGTTGCTGCCGCGCATATACAGGGCGGTGTTCTTGCCCGGGCCGCCGTTGTTGCTGAAGGACACCCCCGGCACTTTCTGCAACAGCTCGGGCAGGGACGCCGCCTGGCTCTGCTCGATCTGCGCGCGGTCGAATACCGTGACCGCCGCCAGACTCTCCTGGACGGTTTGCGCGGTACGGGTGGCGGTTACCAGTTGATCTTGCAACTCGGTGGGACTGGCGGCATGGGCCAGGGGATAACAACCCATAGCGCACAGCAGCGCCATCGGCTTCAACAGGGACTTACTCATCGCGTCGTATGCTCCGTCGCACTCACCCGGGCGACCAAGGCTGGGAAAGGCACACGGAGAACGAAGACGCACAAGCGCCGCAGAGGCGACAGCCCATACGCCAGACAACGCCCTCCGCGATGCCATGGACTGCAGCAGGCCGGTCTCCGGGCTTACGAGCGGCGAACTGAGGACTCAGATCGCGACCAGACACACCTTCCCATGCAAGGAGCCTGTCGGGCTTGACCGTTCGTAGCGAGGGAAAGTCCGGTTCGAGTGAGTTTTGTTGATCTTTCGAGGCGAATAGCTAGCTATTTAACGAGAAAGAGCGACAAAAATGGCCGAATCCGGCTTTTCCGCAGCAGAACAGTGTTAAGTCCGACAGGCTCCTGAAGCACAGTGGTTGAAAAAGCGCTGGTTTGACTCGTCTACCGTTGCGGGGGCAGCGTCGGAATTGCTGGCGTGAAGCGCAGCGCACCGACTTCCCTGTTTCACCCCTCGCACGCCGAAACGTGGGGGGCACCTATTGCAAGCCGCGCAGGGTAGAGGCTTGGCGCGCCCAGGTCAAACCGCGCAGCCCATCCAGCGCAGCGCGGAACCTGGGTGGGCGCTGCCTTATTTGCGCACGTTCTGATAGAGCATCAGGCGCGAGGTTTCGTGCAGGCCACGGGTCAGCGCCAGCAGGCGCTGGTATTCGGCGGGATGTTGCGCAGCGACGTTGTCCAGCGGCGTCAGGGACGCCAGATCGTGCAGCGACGGCTTACTGCCGTCATGCTGCATCTGCAGGAGGAAATTGCGGGTTACCCCGCCTATCAGCGGGAAGCTGCCCTCGCGCAGCACCAGGGGCACCATCCGCTCGCCTTCCGTGGCCGGCTGCTGGATATCGCGGCCCATGGCACCGTTGCGAAAGCTCATGCCGGTCATGCCCAGTACCGTGGGCAACAGGTCGACCAGGCCCACGGCTTCCTCGACCCGCCGCGGCTCGAGCAGCTTGGGGGCATGGATCAGCAGGGGTACCTGATTGCCGTCCAGGCCCAGTTTGACCAGCGCCGGCGGCATATGCGGCACCTGGCTGATACGGGTGTTGTGGTCACCAAACATGACGAAGATGGTGTTGTCATACCAGCCGCTGGCCTGGGCGATTTCCATCAGGCGACCAATATTGAAGTCCAACAGGCGTACCGCGTTGTACTGCGCCACGCTGCGCGAACCGGCGCTCTGGGCCTGTTCCAAGGATATCTCATGCACCTCGAAGCCGTCGTTATCCTTGGGAATGGTAAAGGGGCGATGGTTGCCGGCGGTCTGGATATAGGCGAAGAAGGGCTTGTCCTTGGGCAGGTCGCGCAGCAGGCGGTCGCTTTCCTTGAACAGATCGAGGTCGGAGATGCCCCAGACATCGGCCAGCGGCGAGTTCCAGTGGCGCTCGTCGTAGAGCCGAACGCCATCGATGCTCTGGCGGATCAGCGCATTCATATTGGCCCAGCCGGAGTTGCCGCCGATCATGTAGAGCTTTTCGTAGCGCTGCAGCGCATTGACCAGGCTGTGCTGGCGGGTGATCAGCGGATTGCGCGTCGAGGTTTCATGCCGCGAAACGTCGGGCACGCCGGAAATGCTCGCCCATACGGTTTTGGCCGTGCCGGTCACCGGCACATAGAAATTCTCGAAGAACCAGCTCTGCTTGGCCAGGCGATCGATATTCGGCGTGGGATTGAGCGGATTGCCATAGGCCCCCACCGCCGTGGTGCCGAGGGACTCGAGCATGACGAAGACCACATTCGGCGGCTGCTTGCCGGTCAGCGCGTAAGGCTGCGGGCCCTGCTCGCGGATAAAGCTCAGCTGCTCGACATCAGCCTGCTCGACGCCCAGGTACTGGCTGACCACCCCGTAGTGGGCGGCCACCTGCTCGAGGTCATAGGGCTGCTGCGGCACCCTGAAGGTGTCGTAGAGAAAGATCACCGGATTCAGGCCGAGGGCCGCCACCTGGTTGTCGCCGGAAAAGAAGGCGTCGCTCCAACGCAGCGGTACCGGGTTTTCCAGATTGATGTTGTCGACTCGCCCGAGGATGCCGAGGAACACCAGCACCACCATCAGTGTGCTGCCCCAGGTCAGTGACCAGCGGCTGATGGGTTTGGCCGGGCGATCCAGGGTAATGCGCTCCAGACGCAGCAGCAGCCACCAGGTCAGCGCGCTGGTGGCGAGCCAGCCCAGGCTGATCCAGATCACCGGGTAGGTCTGCCAGACCATATCGGTGGAGATCTGCGCATCGCCGAGAAAACGCAGCACCGTGGCGTTGATGCGCACGCCGAGGTAGGCGTAATGACCGAAGTCGAAGATATACACCAGCACCACCGCGCCCACGGCCAGGGCCAGGTAGAGCCGGCTCAGCCAGCGCAACGCCCGGCTGCGGGTCAGGTTGTACACCGGCAACCAGGCCAGCAGCGCCACCGGCAGCATCAGCAGGATGGCCAGACGCAGGTCGAAGCGCAGGCCGATGCCGAGGGTTTGCGGCACCGCCGCGACCTCGCTCAGGGCACTCCCATCGAAGCCGGAGAAGCCCAGAAAAAACAGCCCACGCAGGGCCGCCAGCAAGACAAAAAGTATCGCTATAGCGCCCAACCAGTAATGCAAGCGGCGCGATTGCAACCAACCCATGATGCGGCCCTCAATCAGCAAATCGTCTGGAGTGTCAGGAGCACGCGCCGCTTACAGGCGCATGGGCAACTGGGTCTTACGCTGCCTCAAGCCGAGTCGAATGACCGCATGCCAGATCAGCGCGCCCCAGCAGTAGAGCGCAAGCAGCGGGTCGATCAGGTAATCCCAGTAGTTGCCCGAGGACTTGAGGCCGAGGCTGAAGGCCAGCGTGGCCAGTCCGAGCATCCAGACCCCGAGCCAGTTGCGCGCCAGCAGCAAGGCCAGCGCCACCAGGGCCAGGACCACCAGCAAGGAGCGCGGGCTGTAACCCAGGCGATAGGGATCGGAGGCGGTCAGGCCCAGGGTAGCCGGATAGAGGAACAGCGCCAGCAGGCCAAACAACAGCAGCAGCTGCAGCCCCTGCGGAGCCTTCAGTCGGGCCAGCAGGCCGATGCGCACCAGGCTGGCGAACAGCAGCGCCAGTAATGTGGTGATGGCCAGGTCGTCGGTAAAACTGCGCACGTAGGCGGCCAGCGACAGACCGGCAAGAGGGACAAAGCCGATCAGCAGGCAGCCCAGCAGGACCAGGCTGCGCCCCCCGGATAACAGGCCGAAACCGGGAATCAGCAGAAACAGCAGCAGGGCGAAGGTCAGGTGGGCTTGCCAGAGTTCAAGCATTACAAGCGCTCCTTGAGCCAGGCATCGTTGAAGCTGATGTGTTTGATAAAGCTGTTGTTCCAGGAATACACCAGGTGGTAATTGCCGTCGGTACTCTTGATGAAATAGGGGTACTCGTACTCGAAGTCGCAACCATTCTTCTTGCACACCCGCTGATCGAGGTTGCCCAGAAACTCATCGAGCAGGCCCTGCCGGCGCGGGCCGCTGGAGAGACGGAACTTGTCGCCGATGATTTCCCGATAGACCTCCGGCTCGAACGGGTTGCCCTCGAAATCCGGCGATTCGTCGAGTTCGATCACCGGCGTCCAGAAATCCATCTCCTCGTTGGTTTCCATCAGGCTCAGGCGGAAACGGCCGTCTTCCAGATCGTTCATCGCCACCAGCATGCCCTGCCCCGGAGTCACCACGGCGGCCAGCGAAGAATTCGGGTTGGATGGATCCTCGGGATAGGGCTCGCTCCAGGTCTGCCCCGCGTCCTGGGTGCGGCTGGCCAGAATCTGGTGATGGGTGCTGCCGGCGTAGCGCAACAGGGCGATGGCGTTCCATTCATCCAGGGCCACGACCGTGGGCTGCAAGGAATGCTTGCCACTGCTGATGCGCATCTTGTCCAGCACCTCGCCTGCGGGGCTCAAGTACAGGTACTCGGCAAACTTGCCGAGAAACTCGTGGTAAACCGGCAGGCCCATGGAGCCGTCGGCATGGAACACCGGCGCACTGCGCACCAGGGTGCTGATATTGAAAAATGGCGTGGTCACCAGTTGCCTGGGGGCGGACCAGGTCTTGCCCAGGTCATCGGAATGCATGGCATTGATCGCACTGCCCGCCCAGCCGCCGACGGAAACCGAGACGTACAGCAACCACAGGCGCTGGTCCGGGGCCAGGGCGATCACCGGGTTGCCCAGCTTGCGAATATATTTATGCACCGAACCCTGGGTCGACTCGCGGGTGGCCAGGATCAGCTCGTCGCCCCACTCGCCGGTTGCCGCATCGAAACGCGCGCCACGCACCTGCACATCTGCCGCGCCTTCGCGCGAGCCGGCAAACCACACGGACATCAGCCCGCCGTCGGGCAACCCGGTGATGGACGAGGAATGCACGAACTCATTGAGGTCGCTGGAGGCGAAGCGGCTGGTATAGAACGGCTGCCACTCGGCCTCAGCGACCAGCGGTGCAGCCTTGGGCAGGGCAAAGGCAGAAACCTTGTAGGCCGGGCTTGACCACCAGGCCGAGATAAACACCGCAGAGAGGGCTACAAGGCCCATGGAGAGATGGGCGGATCGAAAAGCGCGCATTGCATGACCCTTGATAAACCGGATAACCCGGATAAACGGCTGCCGCGTAGAACAACCGGCACCACGGGGGTGCTCAAGGAGTCGGGAGGAAGGAGCCATAAACACATTGCAGCGGCGCGTAACACGGCGCACCGACCCGCCGCAAACCACTAGCTGCGCTGGAGGATCATGGATTAGTCATATAAATGCAACCTTGCCGAGTGGCACCGCGGGTCGTGGACAGACCACAGCGTTGCACGGACTCGGCATTGGTGGCGACCAACTACTTCAGCGCTTGCGGCACAGGCTCAGGCCGTCGCCCAGCGGCAGCAGCGACAGGTCGATACGCGGGTCATCACGCAGCGCCAGGTTGAGTGCCTGGATCGCCCGGGTATCGGCGCTCTCGGGGTTGAACTCAAGTACGCGTCCGCTCCACAGGGTGTTGTCGAACAGGATCAGGCCACCCGGCCGCACCAGGCGCAGGGCCTGCTCGAAATAGGCCGGATAGTTGGCCTTGTCGGCATCGATAAAGATCAGATCGATCTGCCCCACCAGGCCCTCACCCTCCAGCGCGCTCAGGGTTTCCAGAGCCGGAGCCAGACGCTGTTCGATACGCGCACTCAGCCCCGCCTCGCGCCAGTAGCGCTCGGCGGTGGCGTTGTACTCGCCGGGGATATCGCAGCAGATCAGCCGTCCATCCTCAGGCATGGCCTGGGCCATGCAGAGGGCGCTGTAGCCGGTAAAGGTGCCGACCTCGACAATCAGTCGAGCCCCGCTCAACTGCACCAGCAGCGCCATAAACTGGCCCTGCTCCGGGGCGATCTGCCACTGGGCGTTTACCAGCTGTGCGGTTTCCTCGCGCAGACGCTTGAGCAGCGGCGTTTCGCGCAGGGAGACATCCAACAGGTATTGATAGAGCGCGGAATCGAGATTGAGCGTTCGGTTGGTCATGCGTGCTCCCGCTGCAAACGGCCGCTGTCAGGGATTGCTCGCCAGTTCCGGGGTGAACACGCGCTTGGCGTTCAGGTAGGTGCGCTGCCAGTAACTGTTGCTCAGGCTGTCCAGGCGTACGGTGCCGCCGCTGGAAGGCGCATGAACGAAGCGACCGTCGCCGACGTAGATGCCGGCATGGCTGACCTGACTGCCGCCATTGGTGGCGAAGAACAGCAGGTCGCCGCTTTGCAGGCGGTCGCGGCTGACAACCGGGGCACGCATGCTGATCAGTTCGCGGGTCGAGCGCGGCAGGCTGATACCGGCAGCATCACGATAGACGTAGCCGATCAGACCGCTGCAGTCGAAACCGCCCGCCGGGGTATTGCCGCCATAGCGATAAGGGGTGCCGACCAGACCCAGGGCACGGAACAGCACATCCTCGGCACTGCCATACTGGCTGCCGATGGGGGCATGGATCTGGGGTTGCATGGCCGGGGCTGGCGTACGTCCCGCACAAGCACTGAGCAGGGCGACGAGGGCAAACAGGGCGAAACGGGCGATAACGGTCATGGACGAATGATCCTGAGCCGGGATGCGCCCTACTCTGCCGGCTTGCACATCCTAGTGCAAGCTTTAGCTTTATGCGGCAGGTCGTTGAAAACTATCGACATGAGCCCTGGCGAAGGCTGCCGAGCACTTTCGCCAGCCCAGAACCGGCTCAGGGGTGGCGCGCGACCGACTCACTCGGGGCCAGGGCCAGGGCCCGTTTGGCTTCGAGAAAGGTGCGCGACCAGTAGCGATCGTCCAGGCTGTCGACCCGTACGCCGCCGCTGCGACTGCTGCTGGAATGGATAAACTGGTTATCGCCCATATAGATGCCGGCATGGCTGACGCGATTACGACCATTGGTGCTGAAGAACAGCAGATCGCCCGGCTCCAGCTCGTCGCGCTCGACCAGCGGCGCATCGATATTGATCATGTCGCGGGACGAGCGCGGCAATTGCATGCCCAGCTCTTCCTTGAACAGGTAGCCGATAAAGCCGCTGCAATCGAAGCCCGATTTCACCGAACTGCCGCCATAACGATAGCGGGTGCCCACCAGGGACAGGCCATGGGTCAGGATGCTGTCGGCCAGCTGAGGCAATTCGTAGGGTTTGTCGTCGGCGAAGTCTGCGAGCTCATCCTGCTCTTCGGCAAAAACGGGCAACCGCTTGGCGGCGTGGCCCTGCTGCTGAGTGACCACCGGGGTGGCTGCAGGCGGTTGTGGCGTATGGCTGGCGCAGGCGGCCAGAGCCAGGGAAAGTGCGAGAGGCACGAGGGGTGCGAGGCGTTTGAGCATGGGCACGACCGTGTCGATAGATTCTTTAAGGGCGCGACTATGCCTTCTATGACATCGATTTGCAAATTCTATGGCGCTAAATGTGACTCAGTAGTTTCGGCAACACATCTAACGCCCGCCCTGCCAGATGGACCTCCACCAGGGCGCTCAAATCGGTGCTATCCGGGTTGATTTCGACGCACAGGCCGCCGGCCTGGCGGGTGCGCAGCACGGGCTCGACGATATAGGGGAAGCTGGCGCTGGTGCCGACGCTGAGCACCACCTCGAAGCCCTGGCGCAACTCGGCGTAGAGGCGGGCAATGGCCTGCTCCGGCAGCATTTCCTCGAACAGCACCACCGGCGGACGGAGAACCCCAGCACATTGCCGGCACCTGGGCGGAAGAGGTCGCTTCAGGTGTTCGCTCAGTTCGGGGTCGACAGCCCCGCAGGACTGGCAATACAGCGGGGCCAGCTCGCCATGGATCTCGATCACCCGCTCCATCGGGCTGCCGGCTGCGCGGTGATAGCCATCGATATTCTGGGTCAGCAGCCAGCAGCCGGGCTTTCTGCGCTGCAGCTCGGCGATGGCATGGTGGCCGGCGTTGGCCTGGGCACCCAGACAGGCCTTGCCCAGTTCGGCCAGGTACTTCCAGCACAATGCCGGGTCGCGTTGCAGCATAGGCCCGGACAGCGCCGCCTCGATGGGAAGGCCCTCGGCGGTATGGCCGTTGTACAGGCCGCCCAGGCCGCGGTAGGTGGGCAGACCGGAATCGGCAGAAAGCCCGGCACCGGTGATCACCAGGATGCGTTCGGCTGCGGCAATGGCCTGGGCGACACGGGCAATGACCTCGTCCATCTCAAGCACTCCCACGTAGGGTGGACGACGCTCTTTTCGTCCACCAGCACATCAACAGGTGGATGGAGAAAAACTAACCCACCCTGGCTGCTCAGTGATTGACCGTATACGCCAGCATCATCGACAGCTGGCACAAAGGTCGGTCGCTCTGCTCATGCCACTGGTTGAACACCGACTGCACGGCCGCCAGCTCTTTCAGGCTGGTGGGTACCTTGTCGATGATCTTCTGCGCCTTGAGCGCAGCCACCATGTCATCGGTGGGGACGAAGGTGTCCTTGCCAACCATGCGCAGAAACCGCGGCGCGGACAGGCCGCCGAGCTGAGTGCCGTGCTTGGCCAGGTACTTCCACAGGCCGACGATATCGCTCACCGGCCAGTCGGCGATCAGCGCACCGAAACTGCCCTTTTCCTGACGTACATCGAGGATAAATTGAGCATTGCGCGGCACGCTCTTGAGCTTGCCCAGGTGGCGGATGATGCGCGCATCCTGCATCAGGTTTTCCAGACGCTCGCCGCCCATCAGCACGACCTTTTCCGGATCGAAGCCGAAGAACACCTCTTCAAAAGCCGGCCACTTGGCATCCACCAGGCTGTGCTTGAGCCCGGCGCGGAAGATCCGCAGGCTGAGCACCGATAGATAACGGTCGTCACTGATCGCCCGCAGCTCCTCGGCGCTGCGCGGCTGCGGCAGGCGCGCCTCCAGCTCGGCGGCCGAGCCGAAGCGGTTCAGGCAGTATTCGTTAAGCCATTTGTAGTCGCGCATCGTCCCTCGCCTGTTCCTGTCGCTTACAAATTCATCACATCGACAAAACGCGGGGTGGCGCTGTCGTCGATCTTCAGGCTCTTGAAATCGAACAGATTGCGGTCGGCCAGTTGCGACGGCACCACGTTCTGTAGCGCACGGAACATGATCTCGGTGCGCCCCGGCGACTTGCGTTCCCAGTCCTGCAGCATCTCTTTGACCACCTGACGCTGCAGGTTTTCCTGGGAGCCGCAGAGGTTGCACGGAATGATCGGGAATTCCTTGAGCTGGCTGTAGGCCTCGATATCGCTCTCGCTGCAGTAGGCCAGCGGGCGGATCACCACGTTGCGGCCGTCATCGGCACGCAGCTTGGGCGGCATGGCCTTGAGGGTGCCGCCGTAGAACATATTGAGGAAGAAGGTTTCCAGAATGTCGTCGCGGTGATGCCCCAGGGCCATCTTGGTCGCGCCGATCTCGTCGGCAAAGGTATATAGCGTGCCGCGGCGCAGGCGCGAGCATAGCGAGCAGGTGGTCTTGCCCTCCGGGATCTTCTCCTTGACCACCGAATAGGTGTCCTTCTCGACGATGTGATACGGCACACCGATGGACTCCAGGTAAGCCGGCAGCACGTGCTCAGGGAAACCTGGCTGCTTCTGGTCCATGTTCACCGCAACGATCTCGAACTTGATCGGCGCGACCTTCTGCAGGTGCAGCAGCACGTCGAGCATGGTGTAGCTGTCCTTGCCGCCGGACAGGCAAACCATGACCTTGTCGCCATCCTCGATCATATTGAAGTCGGCAATGGCTTCGCCGGCCTGACGGCGCAGGCGTTTTTGCAGTTTGTTCTGATTGACCGAGAGGGTGCCCATGATGCGCTGGAATCCGGATGCTTACGAAAGTGCGGCATTTTACGCAGAAAGCGTGGCCCACCCTACCCCAATCGCGCGGAAATGTTAGTTTCACAGCCTCTCGCGACGAAACGCCCAGGACCCCGAACGCAGCCGATGAACGATGAACTCGACCCCAGCCTCGACCTCTGCGAGCACGTCCACCAACTGCTGCTGGCCGCCCCGGCCGGCATGGGCGAATACCAGCTGATCCAGCAGCTCAAAGACCGTCACTGCAGCCATATCCCCCACCTGCCGCTGACCGACAAGCTGGTGCTGTTTCGCACGCACTTTCTGCTGTTCAACGCACTCTACCGCCTGCGCGAGCGGCTCTGGGCCGAGGGTACCGGCTTTGTGCGGATCGAGCCGCTGCATATCCAGTTGCTGCCCTATGAGCCCGGGCGCGCCGAACTCGCCGAACATGACCCCTTGCGCGATTACTACCTGGACCTCGACCAGCTGCGCGCAACCGACGAGCGCGACGTGGAGACGCTTCTGGCCAGTTTCTGGACCCGCATGCAGGGCGGCGAGGAAAAACGCGCGGCGCTGGAGCTGTTCGAACTGGACGACGCCCCGCAAGCACTCAGCCTCGCCATTATCAAGCACCGCTATCGCCAGTTGGTCAGCCAGCACCACCCCGACCGTGGCGGCAGCACCGCCCGCCTGCAATCGATCAACAAGGCCATGGAAATCCTGGAACGCTATTACGGGAAGCCTTGAGAGTCCGATTTGCTCTAAGCAGCCCCTCCTCCCGCGCCGATCGCTGCCTATACTGCGACATACGGTCGCATAGGTTCGGCCGCGTACCCGGTGGCGCTGCACACGCGCGCCGGGCACCGCGCTGGGGGGCGACCGCATAATAAAAGGAGGTGTCTGGCATGATCCATCACGTTTGGGGGCTCTTCACCCATCCCGATCAGGAATGGCAGGAAATTCGTGGCGAAGAAGAAACCATCAGCCACATGTATCTCACCCATGTATTGATTCTCGCGGCAATTCCCGCGATCTCGGCCTTTATCGGCACTACCCAGGTTGGCTGGTCAATTGGTGACCGAGCACCGGTGATGCTGACTGAAGCAAGCGCACTGCAGATGACCATCATGACCTACCTGGCGATGCTCGCCGGGATTGCGGTGATGGGGGCCTTCATCCACTGGATGGCGCGTACCTACGACGCCAGCCCCAACCTGACCCAATGCGTGGTGTTCGCCGCCTACACCGCCACCCCGCTGTTTATCGGCGGACTGGCGGCACTCTATCCGCACCTGTGGCTGGCCATGGTGGTGGGCACGGCAGCCATCTGCTACACCGTGTATCTGCTGTATGTCGGCATACCGACCTTTATGGGCATACCCGAGGAAGAAGGCTTTATGTTCTCCAGCTCGGTACTGGCAGTAGGCCTGGTTGTGCTGGTGGCGATGATTGCCGCCTCGGTGATCCTCTGGGGCTTCGGCGTTGGTCCCGTCTACACCAGCTAGCAAGGCTTGACGCAACAGACGAAACCACCACTAGGTGGTTTCGTCGTTTCGGGGCTGTGCTCGGCCCGCACCTTGGGCATAATCGCCTGCCCGCCCCTGACAAGCGCCGTCCATGCCCGAACAACTGCTCAGCCATGTCGAACGCTGCTACCAGCAGGCCGAAGCCTTTTTCAAGCGACCCTTTGCCCGCGCCGAAGTGAGTTTCAAGCTGCGTGGACAGAAGGCTGGCGTCGCCCACCTGACGGAGAACAAGCTGCGCTTCAACCCGCAGCTGTACCGGGAAAACCGCGAAGACTTCCTAAGACAGACGGTGCCCCACGAGGTCGCCCACCTGATCGCCCATCAGCTGTTCGGCCTGAAGATCCAGCCCCATGGCGAGGAATGGCAGCTGATCATGCGCGGCGTCTACGAGCTGCCGCCCAATCGCTGCCACAGCTATGCCGTGCAACGCCGTGCGGTCAGCCGCTATATCTACAGCTGCAGCTGCCCCCAGGGCGAATTCCCCTTCTCGGCGCAGCGCCATGCCATGGTGACCAAGGGTCGCCGCTATTACTGCCGGCGCTGCAAGGTGACCCTGAGCTATACCGGCGAGCAGCGCGTCGAATAAGGCCATGACCCAGGCAGCGGCGCTTGAGTGCGCACAGCCCTGACCTCGTAGGGTGCGCTGTGCGCACCAACGTCGAACAGGCCTAGCAGCTCGCACTACAGAACGTAAAACAGCACCGCAACAAAGTGCATCAGGCTGCCGGCCATCACAAACAGGTGCCAGATGCCATGCCAGTGACGGAAACGGCTGTCGTAGGCGAAAAAGATGATGCCCACCGTATAGAGCACACCACCGCCCGCCAGCCAGGTAAACCCCGCGGTACCCAGCGCCGCGAGCAGAGGCTTGACCGCGACCAGCACGATCCAGCCCATCAGCGCATAGATCAGGATCGACAGCACCCGCGCCTCGGAGCGCGGCTTGATCTCCTGCAGCATACCGACCAGCGCCAGCCCCCAGACCACGCCGAATAGCGACCAGCCCCAGGGCCCGTAGAGGGTAACCAGGCAGAACGGCGTATAGCTGCCGGCGATCAGCAGGTAGATCGACAGATGGTCGAGCTTGCGCATCACCACCTTCGTCCGGCCCTGCAGGCTGTGGTACAGGGTCGAGATGCTGTAAAGCAGCACCAGGGTCAGACCGTAGATGGCCACGCTGACAATCTTGCGCGGCTCGCCGTCCAGGCTCGCCAACACCAGCAACCAGACCGCCCCGATACAGGCCAGAACGGCCCCGATCAGATGAGTCCAGGCATTGAATCTTTCACCCTGATACATAGTTTCCGTTCCCCGGACGGCCATAGCGGCGCGGATGCTGCAGGCTTATGACTGAAAACGCAGCTTTTTGCGAGTCGAAAACGCAGCGCCTCAATGCCTCGGGCAGAGAAAAGCCCCAGGCTTGCGGCTAAGCATGCAACAGTAACGGCCTGGCGACTGTCATAACCTTGGATGCCTTGCCCAGTCGAGTATCTACCCCCTGGTTGCCCCAAACTGCAAGGACCCGTCGATGATCGAACCCATACTGCTCAGTACCGCCCGGATTTCCACCTTCAACCAGCAGAGCCTGCGCACCAACGCCAGCAGCTTCTTCTTCGAGCGCGGCGAGCGACTGTTTCTGGTCACCAGCCGCCACGTGATGGTGGATGCCGACAGCGAGCATTTCCCCGACCGGATCGAGATCGAACTGCACACCGACGCCAGCAACATGGCACAGTCCATCGGTTTCTCGGTACCCCTGTACCGCGACGGCCAGAGCCTCTGGCGGCAGGGTAACGATGCCACCGGCGAGATCGACGTGGCGGTGATCGAACTGGAACGGGCGGCCCTGCCGGACACCATGGTCTACCGCGCCTTCACCCCCGAGCACCTGCTGCAGCCCAGCGATCAGGTCGAGGTGGGCAGCTCCCTGCTGGTGGTCGGCTTCCCCCTGGGCTTTCACGACCAGCTGCACCATATGCCCGTGGTGCGCCAGGCGGTGATCGCCTCCTCCTTCGGCCTGCGTTTCCAGGGCGAGGGTTATTTCCTCAGCGATGCCCGCACCCACCGCGGCACCAGCGGTGCCCCCGTGGTCACCCGGGCAGAGGCCAACCGCGCAGAACGCCTCGGCGACCTGCCCTGGCTGCTGCTGGGCGTGCACTCGGCACGGCTGGATGTCGGCACCCGCGACCTCAAGCTCGATGAAGCCCTGGGTCTGAACTGCACCTGGTATGCCGATATCCTGCTGACGCTGACCGAGCACTAAAGCCGGCAGCTATTTCACCAACTACTCAGGCCACGACCTTGTTGGCCTTCAGCTCGGCAATCCGTTCGGCCGAGTAGCCCAGCTCGGCCAGCACCTGCTCGGTATGCGCGCCCAATGCCGCGCCGATATGGCGGGGCGCTGGCAACCCCGAGGAGAACTTGATCGGGCAGGCGATCTGCCGCTGCGGCTCACTGCCAGCCCGCGGCACTTCGGTAACCAGGCCGCGAGCCTTGAGCTGCGGGTGTTCGACCGCCTCGCTGAGGTTGAGCATGGGTTCCACGCAGGCATCCAGCCCGGCGAACACCTGATTCCACTCGGCGAAGTCGCGCTTCTCGAACTCGATTTCGATCTCGCGTTTGAGCGCCTGCTGATCCTCGGGCTTGGGCGACAGACCGCGAGATGCCAGCTCCGGGCGGCCAATGGCGGCGCAGAACTGCTGCATAAACTGCGGCTCCAGGCTGCCCACCGAGAACCAGCGGCCGTCGCGGGTGCGGTAGTAGTCGTAGAAGCTGCCGCCATTCAGCGCCTGGTTTTCCATCGCCGGTTCCACCCCGGCGGCCAGATAGCCCGCGCCGGCCATGCCATGCAGGCTGAAGGCGCAGTCGGTCATGCTGATGTCCACCTGCTGGCCCTGCCCCGTGGCCTGACGCTGAATCACCGCCGCCAGCAGGCCGATCACCCCGTGCAGCGAGCCGCCAGCAATATCCGCCGCCTGAATCCCCAGCGGCAACGGCCCGGTTTCACGTCGCCCGGTGTAGCTGGCGATACCGGCCAAGGCCAGGTAGTTGATGTCATGCCCGGCGCGGTCCTTGTACGGACCGCTCTGGCCGTAACCGGTGATCGACACGTAGATCAGCTTCGGGTTGATCGCCTTCAGCGCCTCATAACCGACGCCGAGCTTGTCCATCACCCCAGGGCGAAACTGCTCCAGCACGATGTCGTACTCGGCCACCAGCTGCTTGACCATCGCCACCGCCTCGGCCTGTTTCAGGTCCAGGGCGATGCAGCGCTTGTTGCGGTTGAGGTAGGCGTGGCTGGCCGATACGCCGCCATCGTGCGGCGGCAATACGCGCACCAGATCCATACGGCTGGGCGACTCGACCCGCAGCACTTGCGCGCCCATATCGGCCAGCAGCAGGGAGGCGAAGGGCCCCGGCAACAGGATGGAAAAATCCAGCACTTTCAATGACGACAGCGGGCCAGACATAACAGCTCCTTGGGGTAATCGTTAATGCCGATGGGTATCGCTGCGCTCAACCCATCCTACGGTCCTGAACAAATCAATCGCTGGCGCTGCTGTTGTATGGCAATTGCTCGCCAGCAAGCTGGCTCCTACAAAAGCACACGCCTCACTGCCAATGCAGCGGCTGCTTGGCATCCAGCTCGCTTAGCTGATCGGCAAAGCGTGCTTCCAGTACGTTGCGGCGGATTTTCATGGTTGGGGTCATGCAGCCGTTATCCACGGTCCAGGCCTCGCGCACCAGGACAAAGTGGCTAAGCCGCTCGTGGGCCTCAAGCTGGGCATTAAGCTGCTGCAAAGTCTGCGCGAGGTCGGCCGCCACCTGTTCACGCGCCTGCTCACGGGCCGCCGGCGACAGCTCGATCAGCGCCAGTGGTTGATCCAGGTTGCTACCCATCAGACACACTTGCTCGACCCAGAGGTTCTTGGCGATCTCGCCTTCAATCGGTGCCGGGGCAATGTACTTGCCTTTGCTGGTCTTGAAGATGTCCTTCACCCGCCCGGTGATTTTCAGGTAACCGGCCGCATCGACCTCGCCCTTGTCACCGGTATGCAGCCAGCCATCGGTGATGGTTTCGGCGGTTTTCTCCGGGTCCTGGTAGTAGCCCAGCATCAGGCTTGGGCAGCGCAGAAGAATTTCGCCATTCTCGGCGATGCGCAACTCATTGCCCGGCATCGGCCGGCCCACGGTGCCAAAACGCACCTGCCCCGGCCGATTGAAACAGCCGTAGGCCAGGTGCTCGGTCATGCCGTAGCCCTCGCAGATGGTGATGCCGATGCTCTGATACCAGTCGAGCAGCGCGCGCGGAATCGCCGCCGCGCCGCTGACCAGAATGCGCGCCCGATCCAGGCCCAGGCCCTTGCGAATCTTGCGCGCCACCAGGCCGCCGATCAGCGGAATGCGGAGCAGACGCGCCAGCTTGGGCTGCGGCAGCTTTTCCAGCACGCCCTGCTGAAAGCGCGTCCACAGGCGTGGCACGGAGAAGAACACGGTTGGCCGCACATGGCGCAGGTCGCTGGCGAAGGTCTCCAGCGACTCGACAAAGGCCACCCGCCCGCCGCTGTACAGCGCATTCATCTCCACCAGAAAACGCTCGGCTGCATGCGACAGCGGCAGATAGGAGAAATACTGATCCTGCTCGGTAATCTGCAGCTCCTTTACCGAGCGCCCACCGGCTATGGCAAAGGCCTTGGCAGAGAGCATCACGCCCTTGGGCTGGCCGGTGGTGCCAGAGGTATAGAGGATGCTCAGCAACTCATCCGGTGCCTGCGTGTGGCCATCGCGTAACGGCTGATGCGCCGCCAACAAGGCATGCCAGCCGTGGCTGGCCTGGATCGTCGGATACGGCATGGCGATACGAATAACTTCGGCCGGAATGCCCGGCGCGAGCTTGGCCGGCTCATCCAGCTTGCCGAGGAAGATCACCTTGCACTGCGAATGGCGCAGCACGTAGTCGATGCTCTCGGCCGATTGCAGCGGATACAAGGGCACGCTAACCAACCCAGCGAGCATGATCGCCAGGTCGGCGATGATCCACTCGGCGCAGTTCTTCGCCAGCAGCGCGACCCGATCACCCGGTGCGCAACCCAGCGCATGCAAGGCCGTGGCCATGCGCCGCGCCTGCTCATCCACCTGCGTCCAGGTGAAGTCATGCCACTGGCCGTTAACCGGCTGGCTCAGCCAGACCGCATCGGGGCGTTTCTCGACCCAGAGCGCCAGGCGCTCCAGGGGCAGTTGATCGATCATCGCAGTCCCTCGTTCTTATTGTTTGGCAGACAGAAACCTTAGCGCTTGCACAGCCACCCTGTACGCGTTCGGATTAACCTCTGAGACATTAGACATTGCACCTTATAGGAGCGGGCTTGCCCGCGAAGTGAAGTAACCATAGAAACATCGCGGCCAAGGCCCAGGCGTCCCCACCGCTCCTACGGATTTTGCAAAACCTGCCAGCTCTGCAGGCAACCTGTAACCCTCGTGCTCAGAGCTTCATGCCACGGCTGATAATTTCTTTCATGATTTCCGAGGTGCCGGCGAAGATGCGCTGAATGCGCGCGTTCGCGTACATCTTGCAGATCGGGTATTCCCACATGTAACCCCAGCCGCCGTGCAGCTGCACACCCTCATCGACCACCTTGCACAGCAGTTCGGTGGTGAACAGCTTGGCCTCGGCAGCCACTTCCGGGGTGAGTTTCTTTTCGTTGTGATCGGTTACGCAGCGGTCGACAAACACCTGCGCCACGTCGATCTGCGTGCGCATCTCGGCCAGCTTGAAACGGGTGTTCTGGAAGTGCGAGATCGGCCGGTCGAAGGCCTTGCGCTCGCGCACGTAATCGATGGTCACCTGCAGCGCCGCCTCGGCCGCCGCCACCGCGCCGCAGGCGTTGGTCAGGCGTTCCTGGGCGAGCATGTTCATCAGGTAGAAGAAGCCGCCCTTGGCGTCGCCCAGCAGGTTGGCCTTGGGCACCTTGACGTTATTGAAAAACAGCTCGGCGGTGTCCTGGCTCTTCATGCCGAGCTTTTCCAGGTTTTTGCCGCGCTCGAAGCCTTCCATACCCCGCTCGACCAGGAACAGGCCCATGGCGTGCTTGTTGGCCGGGTCTGTCTTGGCCGCGACTATCACCACATCGGCCAGCAGGCCGTTGGAGATAAATACCTTGGAGCCGTTGAGCACATAGTGATCGCCCTGCTCCACCGCACTGGTGCGCATGCCGGCGAGGTCCGAGCCGGCGCTCGGTTCGGTCATCGCCACCGCGAGGATCAGCTCACCGCTGATAATCCCTGGCATAAAACGCGCCTTCTGCTCGGCGTTGCCGTACTCGGCGATATAGGGACCGCACAGCGCCGAGTGCAGCGGCAGCATAAAGCCCGGCTCGTTTATCTTCGCCAGCTCCTCGCACATGATCTGCTCGTAACGGAAGTCCTTGAGCCCCGCGCCGCCATACTCCTCATCCGCCCAAGGCAGCAGAAAGCCCATGTCACCGGCCTTCTTCCACACCTCGCGGCTGACCACGCCGGCCGCTTCCCATTCGTCCTGATGCGGCACCACTTCCTTTTTCAGAAAAGCGGCGAAGGCGTCGCGGAACATATTGTGTTCGGTGTCGAAAATAAGGCGCTGCATGCGGCTGTGCTCCCTGAGCTGAAGTCGTACAGCAGGTTAGGCCCCACGCGCCCGCCGCCTCAATGACCCATGCGCTCAGCCTGGATTGACTCAATCCGCCACGGTCTAAGACTTAAGCAGCATCGCGGCCCTTGGCTATAGTCGTCATAACCCTGTAAAACTCATGAATAATTAGCGCACCGCGCAGCCCCTAGGCTAGGCCGACCTTCAACTTCCGCACTGGCAGACCTTGATGCCCGATACCTTATCCGCCACCCGCCCCCAGGCCGCCCAGACAAATCGTTTCAGCTACACCCTGCTCAGCAGCCTGGCGCTAGTACTTATACTGGTGTGGCTGTTGCCCTCGTCCTCCGAGCTGAAACTGAGCCACGGCTGGTTTCCCGCATGGCTGCATACCAGCACCGAGTTCTTCGCCATCACGGTGGCCATCCTGGTGTTCAGCGTCACCTGGCACAGCTACCGCGCCGAGAGCGCCGGCAACCTGCTGATCCTCGCCTGCGGCTTTCTCGCTGTGGGTTTGCTGGACTTCGTCCATGTCCTGTCCTATCGCAGCATGCCCGATTTCATCACCCCGGCCAGCTCGAACAAGGCGATCGATTTCTGGCTGGCGGCACGTCTGGTGGCCGCACTATGCCTGCTCGCCGTGGCTCTGCGCCCCTGGATGCCGCTGCGCCGCAGCCATAGCCGCTACCTGCTGCTGGCCGCGGCCTTGCTGGTCAGCGCGCTGTTTACCTACCTGCAACTGTGGCACCCGCACTGGTTCCCGCAGATGTTTATCGATGGCCAGGGCCTGACCCCGCTGAAGGTCCGCCTGGAGTGGCTGATCATTGCCCTGTTCGCCCTGGCGGCGCTGCTGTTCTGGCGTGACAGCCTGGGCCCGCAGCCTTACGATGCCGCCGGCCTGTTTCTCGCGGTGGCCCTCTCACTGCTGTCCGAGCTGTGCTTTACCGCCTACAGCAACGTCAACGACATCTACAGCCTGCTCGGCCATCTGTACAAGGTACTGTCCTACTGGTTTATCTACCGCGTGGTGTTCGTTTCCAGTGTGCATGAACCCTATCGCCGCCTGGCCGCCGAAATAGCCGAGCGCCAGGCCGCGGAGCAGAAGATCGAGGTGCTGGCCTTCTACGACAGCCTGACCGGCCTGCCCAATCTCGACCTACTGCGCGACCGCACCGACCAGGCCCTGGTCGCCCAGCGCGGCAGCCCCGAATGTGTCGCCCTGATATTCATGGATGTCGACGGCTTCAAGACCCTCAACGACTCCCTCGGCCACTCCTATGGCGATGCCCTGCTGCGCGGCCTGGCCGAGCGCCTGCGGCCGCTGCTCAAGGCTGGCGACACCCTGTGCCGCTCCGGTGGCGACGAGTTCATCATGCTCCTGCGCGAACTGGAGCATGCCGACGATGCCGCCAACATGGCCCTGCAAATCATGCAGCAGGTGCGACAGCCCTTCAGCATCCTCGGCCGCAGCATCAGCACCTCGCTGTCCCTTGGCGTCGCCCTCGCCCCCCACGACGGCAACAGTTTCGAAAGCCTGCTGCGCAACGCCGAAACCGCCATGTACAAGGCCAAACAGGATGGTCGGCAGACCTGGCGTTTCTTCGATGCGGCGATGAACGACGAAGCCCTGGAACACCTCACCCTGCTCAACGGCCTGCGCCAGGCCATCGACAACCATGAGTTGCTGCTGCACTACCAGCCGCAGATCGACCTGCGCAGCGGCACGCTGATCGGCGTCGAGGCCCTGGTGCGCTGGCAGCATCCGGAACTGGGCCTGCTGCCGCCGGGGCGCTTTATCGCCGCCGCCGAAGAGAGCCGGCTGATCGTGCCCATGGGCGAATGGATACTGCACCAGGCCTGCAACCAGGCTGCCGCCTGGCATTGCGCCGGGCTGAGCATTGCGCAGGTGGCAGTGAATATCTCGGCCATCCAGTTGCAACAGGGCAAGGTCGAGCAACTGGTGCTGCAGGCCCTGGCCAGCTCGCAGCTGCCCGCGCAGATGCTCGAGCTGGAAATCACCGAGTCGAGCCTGCTCGACAAGACCGATCAGGTGCTCGACACCCTCAAACGCCTCAAGGCCATGGGCGTGCGGCTGTCCATCGACGACTTCGGCACCGGCTATTCCAGCCTGGCCTACCTGCGCCATCTGGCGGTGGACAAGCTGAAGATCGACCAGTCCTTTATCCGCGACCTCAACGGCAGCGGCGACAGCCGCGCGATCGTCACCGCCATCGTGCAGATGGCTCGCTCCCTGGGCCTGGCGACCATAGCCGAAGGCGTCGAAGACAACGCCACGGCCCACGCCCTGTATGAGCTGGGTTGTTTCGAAGTGCAGGGTTACCTCTACGCCCGGCCCATGCCCGCCGAACAGCTGCAAGCCTTTATCGAGGCGCACCTGCCCTGGCCGCAACCCAACGGAGCTGCCGGCAATACGTAGGGTGCGCTGTGCGCACCAAGGCAGCCCATCGCACTTTCTGCGCAAAGCGCCCCCCCCCACTAGGGCGGCTGGTCAACACCGGATGCGGCTTGTTGCCGGCACCCGACTCTGGCTAAGATCGCCGAGCCCTTTTCCGAGCCCAACCCATGCGCGAACGCACCATCGCCAGCCATTTTGTCCGCGCCGCCCTGCGTGGTGCCGAGCGCCAGGGCCACGACTGCACACCATTGCTGCGCCAACTGGGCATTCAGCCGGCGCTGCTCGACGAGCCGCGCGCGCGCATCGCCCCCGAGCAGTTCGCCCGCCTGCTGCAATTGCTCTGGGAAAGCCTGGACGACGAGTACCTGGGCTTTGGCCGCCTGCGCAGCAAGCGCGGCACCTTCGCCATGATGTGTTACGCCATCATCCACTGCCGCTCGCTGGAAAAGGCCCTGGGCCGCGGCGCGCTGTTCTACAGCCTGTTCCCCGAAGCACCGACCATCAGCATCCAGCGCGAAGGCGACTGGGCACGACTGACCGTGGACGACTCGACCCTGTGGGACCCCGACCACTTTCTAGTGGAAAGCCTGCTGGTGATCTGGCATCGCCTCGGCAGCTGGCTAATCGGCCAGCGCATCCGCCTGGAGGAAGCCACCTTCACTTACACAGAGCCCGCCCACGCCGGCGAATACGAACTGCTGTTCCCCTGCACCCGGCGCTTCTCGGCTGGGCGCACCAGCCTGCTGTTCCACGCCCGTTATCTGGCCATGCCGCTGCTGCAGGACGAGCGCACCCTCAAGCAGTTCCTCCAGCACTCCCCCGCCGACCTGCTGGCCCGCCCGGATGGCGGCGACAGCCTGATCAGCCAGATCCGCCGCCTGCTCGGCCGCGACTGCAGCAACTGGCCGGACCTGGATGCCGTTGCCCGGCAACTGCATATGAGCCCACAAACTCTGCGCCGGCATCTGCGTGAGGAAGGGTCGAGCTTTCAGGAACTCAAAGACCACCTGCGCCGCGACCTGGCCATCTACCACCTAGGGCGCGATGAGTTGGCGATTCAGGATATTGCCGAACAGCTGGGGTTCTCCGAGCCTTCGGCGTTTCATCGGGCGTTTAAGAAATGGACGGGATTAACGCCGGGGGCTTATCGGGCGCAGGAGGGTTAGGGCGGACAAATAGTAGATGGGTTGAGCAACGTGATACCTAGCAAATTGTTGTAGCGTTTTCACCCTGGACCAGCGCGCAATATTGGGGTTTGGAACGAGCAAAACCTGAGGGCACAAACGCGCCAGCCTATAGGCCCGATGACCGAACCGCGCGCTTGTCAGCCTCGAAGGCTTGCAACCACTGTTTAAGCTCGCTGATCGGCTTGGGCCTGCACAGCCAAAAACCCTGAAGAAGGTCGCAGCCCTTGGCCTTTAGGCGCAGGGCCGTTTCGGCGTTTTCAATCCCTTCACCCACAACCCGGTAGCCTAGGCTGCGCGCCATCTGGATGGCAGTGGCGACAATCACATCGGCGCTTTCACTAATGCAGATATCCTCAATCAGTGATCGATCCAGCTTCAGCTCCGAGGCCGGCAGTTGCTTGAGGTAGGACAGGGAGGAATAACCGCTGCCAAAATCGTCGATGGATATCTGATAGCCCAGTGCAGCCAGACCATTAAGCGCCTGCAGGCTGCGCAGAGGATCGAGCATGGCCGCCGTCTCGGTAATTTCCAGGATTAGCGCGCGCGCCTGCAGGCCACTCTGCTGCAGCGCCAGGTTCAGTAGATCCTCAAGCTCGCTAGACTCCAGGTCGCGAGCGGAGATATTAATGGCGACACTCAATTGGGGGTTGTCATTGTGCAGTTCCGCCAGATCTCTCGTGGCCTGGCCAATGACCCACTGGGTCAGCTGGGTGATCATGCCCGTGCCTTCGGCCAGAGGTATGAAATCTGCCGGATTTACCCAGCCGCGCTCGTCATGGTGCCAACGAATCAAGGCCTCCACGCCGACAATCTGCCCGGTTTTGAGATCCTGCTTGGGCTGGTAATAGAGCATCATCTGGTTCTGCTGCAGGGCATTGCGCAGGTCCGCCATCAGGGTCAGGCGGCTCTCGTTATAAATATCGTACTTGGGCGAATAAATGCCGGTCTCGTTACCGTCCCGGGGCGCGATTTCCATGCCGACATGGGCGTTGCGGATAAGCTCGGCGGCAGATCGGCCGTGCTCGGGATAACTGGCCGCACCGAAGCTAGGTTGCAGTTCAATAGCCAGGTGATCCAGCCATATCGGCTCGGCCAAACGCCTCAACGCGACGTTGAGGGCTGAAAAATCGTTTCCGGCCTTGTCCATGTCAACCAGCAAGCAAAAACAGTCGCCCGACAGGTGATAAACCCGCTCTTCGCGGCCTTGGTCATCGCGAATGGCTTGAATAAAGGGCAGGCCGGCGGCCAGCTCGACCATCTGCTGCGCCACACATTTTATTATCCATTCACTCCTGGCCAAGCCAAGAGTGCGATTGATTTCATCCAAACGGGTAATCCGCGCAAGCCCCACCATATATCGGCGCTCAGGGGCCTGCTGCAGCTGCTGATCCACCATCCACTCAAAACGGTTGCGGTTGGGTAACCCGCTCACAGGGTCGTGGGTCAGGGCCTCGGTAAGCAGGTCCTGCGCGATACTGCGCGACTGCGCCTCCTGCAGGCTGACGGCCTGGGCGGCGATCTTGTCTTCGCGTTCACGATAAAGCCGGTCCGCCAGCGCCAGAGTCAGGATAAAGGCTTCGAGCGCAGAGCCTATCTGCATGCCGTTCTCGGTAAAGAAATTCTCAGGAAAGCCCCCGAGCGCGCGCCCCGCAGTGGCAAGCACCCCGATCGTCAAGGGCGTCCAGGCCAGGGTAAAAAATGCCCCGGCCCGCACACCTGCCATCCAGACCACCGGGCCAGCGACCAATAGCAGCGAGAAAAAAAACAGCGCAGAAAACGAGGCCAGCTGGATACCCCGGTGATAGTCGAGAAAAGGCGCGGAGAAGAGGAACAGCAGCTCGAAGACCATCATGCCGATCAGCACTTTATCCAGCCGCGGGCTGTTAATTCGGGTATTCAGGAACTCCCGGCAGAACAGCAGGGAAAACAGCGCCAGGGCGGGTATCGACACCAGCAGCGCCTTGGCGTGCAGTGCCGGCGACTGGGGATAGAGGTGCTGAAAACTGAAGCCTTTGATGGAGGCGAAAAACAGCAAATAACCAAGGAGTGCGAGGGCGTAGTAGAGATACAGCTTCTCGCGCAGGCTCAGGTACACCGCAAGGTTGATCAAGATGATGACAAAAATGCAGCCGTAGTAGAAAAAATGCAGCTTCAACTCATAGGCGGCGGTTTCAAAAAAACTCTGCTCGCGCGCGATACGCAGCGGCACGATCATAGACCCGGCCGTCGCGACCCGAACAAAGACAGTCTGCATCTCTTCGGAAGCCAGGGACAGGCGCAACAACATGCTCGGATGATCCACATCACGTGGATAAAAAGGCCGGCTGTCGCCGGTTTTCAATTCTTTGACGGGTGCGCCATCGGCAAAGACGTAAAACACCACATCGTCCAACTGGGAGTAGCTCAGTTCGGCAATCAAGTTCAAGTTGAGTGGGGTTTGGTTGCGCACGGCAAAGCGTAGCCAGTAAGCCGACTGCGTAATGCCGAAAGTGGCACTGCCATTAGCGACCAGGGACCAGCGATCATCCGGCAGGTTGACCACCTGATCAATCTGAGCGTCGCCTGCGGTGTCTTCCCAGTACTGGAAATGGGCCTGAATACTGGCCGCTGGAGTGATTTCAATCGGCTCTGGTTGCGCCAAAACCTCAAGACTCAAACAGGCAACTACGGCGGCAACCAGAAGGCTTAACGCCCGGTTCAGATGCACGGAATGATGTCTCCATCAGCGGCCAGTGGATGGCACTTTATTTTTTTTATTGCTCGCAGTGTAGACCTTTGATGCCTGAAGGGAAGCTCTGCGAACGGGTACCCGTGTAGCGTTTTTACCGTTGATGAAGAAAAGTACCGACCCCTGGCCGGCAGGTGCCCTCTAACGCCTGTCGCCAGTGGAGGGGCCTCTCATGAGCCAATTACCCGAACCAGTCTTGCAGGCCATGCTGCGCGGCGACCACGACCAGGCCATTCGCCTGCTTGGCCTGAACCAGGGCATCAGCCCGCAAGCAGCCCAGGAACAGATAAATACCCACCTCGACCAAAAACCGCCAATTCGCCTGCGCGGGGTCGGCATGGTTGGTCTGAGCAGGACCAACGCCCAGGTCTGGCTGGGCCTGATTGCACTGATGGCGGTGGTTTATCTGGTGCTAATGAGCTGAGCACAAGGATGGGCAAGTCACGCAGTGCTAAGCGTCATCACATCGCGGCCTGGGGTACGGCTGCGCTCAAATCTTGGTGAGGATTGTGCCCCGCACAGCCGGCATTTGTCTTACCTATGCGGCGTAGGCGAAGAGTCACCCCGCCCCACTCTCTGTTGCAGGCAACCTCTAACGGCTGTCTAGCCAATTTCTAGCGCCACATCCAAAAATGTGGCAACCATAAATGGCAGGCATAAAAAAACGGGAGCCCAAACAGGCTCCCGTACTCATTCTCAGAGAAATGCCGGAACAAGCCTCAGGCCTGCGCCAGCTACAACCTCACCTGCGTCCCCGAAGAGACGCATGCCGCAGTGTGGCAAAAAAGCCTGGGCAACTCCGTTTAGCTTTGTTGCCGCTTTGCAAAGAAATGTAAACGCCTGCGCCAGCTGGCCGTACTAAGCGCCGCGCGGCAGAATAGGCCAATGAATACAGCCTACTTGCCATCCTGCTGCAGCCCGCTGAATGACCACTGGCCATTACCGCACCAACTGCCGTCAGTGCAGTTGATCAGCACCACCTTCAACCCCGATCTGCTGGGTGCGACGGATTTCAGCCGCTGCGCAGTCGAGCCCGTGCGCGGCGTAGCCAAGCGCCAGGCCGAATACCTGGCCGGGCGCCTGTGTGCGCGTGAGGCCTTGATGCGCTTGACCGGTAAAGCGGCAGTTCCGGCCTGTGGCGAAGACCGCGCACCGCAGTGGCCAGCCGGCATGGTCGGTTCCATCACCCACGGCAGCGGCTGGGCCGGTGCATTGGTGGGCAACAGCACAGATTGGCGCGGCCTGGGCCTGGATATCGAGAAAATCATGCCGGCCAGCCGCGCCGAACGCCTGGCTGGGGAAATCCTTACCCCAGCCGAACTGCTGCGCCTCGACAGCCTGCCCGCCGCGCAACGGGCACAGCGCATCAGCCTGACCTTCTCGCTCAAGGAAAGCCTGTTCAAGGCCCTCTACCCGCAGGTGCTGCGCCACTTCTATTTCCAGGATGCCGAACTGCTGAGCTGCGATAGCGAACAAAAGGCGCGCCTGCGCCTGCTGATCGATCTGCATGCCGACTGGCCCGTCGGCAGCGAAGTACAGGGCCAGTTCGCCGAATTCGATGGTTATCTGCTGAGTCTGGTCAGCATCGCCGCCTGATCTGTGGATGCGCCCTGCCCAATGGGCAGGGCAAATCCGTTAAACTCCGGCCATTGCCGCCTGGAGTACCACATGCGTGACTCACTGAATCAAGGCCTGATCGAATTTCTCAAGGCCTCGCCCTCCCCCTTCCATGCCACCCGCAGCCTGGCCCAGCGCCTCGAGGCCGCAGGCTTTGAGCAGCTGGACGAACGTGCCAGCTGGCATACCGAAGCCGGTGGCCGCTATTACGTAACCCGCAACGACTCTTCGATCATCGCCTTCAAGCTGGGCAAGCGTTCGCCCGTGGAAGGCGGTATTCGCCTGGTCGGCGCGCACACCGACAGCCCCTGCCTGCGGGTCAAGCCGCAGCCGGAGCTGCAGCGCCAGGGCTTCTTCCAGTTGGCGGTGGAGGTCTATGGCGGTGCCCTGCTCGCCCCCTGGTTCGACCGCGACCTGTCCCTGGCTGGCCGGGTGACCTACCGCCGCGACGGCAAGGTGGAAAGCCAGCTGATTGACTTCCAGGACCCTATCGCCACCATCCCCAACCTGGCCATTCACCTAAACCGCGAGGCCAACCAGGGCTGGGCGATCAACCCGCAGACCGAGCTGCCGCCGATCCTGGCCCAGCTGGCCGATCCGGAGGCAGCGGATTTCCGCGCCCTGCTCACCGAGCAACTGGCCCGCGAGCACGACTTCAGCGCCGATGCCGTACTCGACTATGAGCTGAGCTTCTACGACACCCAGAGCGCCGCGGTCATCGGCATCAATCGCGACTTTATCGCCGGCGCGCGCCTGGACAACCTGCTGTCCTGCTACGCCGGCCTGCAAGCCCTGCTCGCCGCCCCGGACGAGGAAAGCTGCGTACTGGTATGTACCGACCATGAAGAGGTCGGCTCCAGTTCGGCCTGCGGTGCCGACGGGCCGATGCTCGAACAGGTGCTGCGCCGGGTACTGCCGGAGGGCGACGGTTTCGTGCGCAGCATTCAGCGCTCGCTGCTGGTATCCGCCGACAACGCCCATGGCGTACACCCCAACTACCCGGACAAGCACGACGAGAACCACGGCCCCAAGCTCAACGCCGGCCCGGTGATCAAGATAAACAGCAACCAGCGCTACGCCACCAACAGCGAAACCGCCGGGTTCTTCCGCCACCTGTGCCTAGAAAATGAAGTGCCGGTGCAGAGCTTCGTCACCCGCAGCGATATGGGTTGCGGCTCCACCATCGGTCCGATCACCGCCAGCCAGCTGGGCGTGCGCACCGTCGACATCGGCCTGCCCACCTTCGCCATGCACTCGATCCGCGAACTGGCCGGCAGTCATGATCTGGCGCATCTGGTGAAAGTGCTGACGGCGTTCTACGCGAGTGCTGAACTGCCGTAACGCTCTTTATCTTAAACCTCGCGACATCGTAGGGTGGATGGCGCTTTATCCATCCACCAAGCCGCGATGGTAGATGAAAAAGCGCCATCCACCCTACGCAGTTACCGTTACTCCGGCACCTCGACGCTCACATGCAGGGCGTCGTGGCGCCAGAACTCCAGATCGCAATCGATTAGCCGGCCATGCTGGTCGCGGTTGATCCGCACGATACGCAGCGCCGGGCTGCCCACCGCGACTTTCAGGGCCGCCGCGGCTTCGCTGTGCAGGGCCGTGGGCACCATATCGAAACGCACCCGGCCGTAATGAATGGCGTATTCGCTGGCATACAGCTCGGTCAGCGAACGGGTCAGGTCGAAATCGAGGATGCCGGCAAAGTAATTCGGATTGAGGTAGTGCTCGACATAGAGCACCAGCCGCCCGTCGATGCGCCGCGCGCGGCGAATCTGGTAGACACTGGACAACGCCGGCAAGGCCAGTATCTGGCAGATCTCGGCACTGGCCGGAATCAGCCGAGCGCTCAGCACCTCGGTGGCCGGCACCCGCCCCTGTTCGCCGACCATGGCATGGAAGTGGCTGCGCACCAGCGGGTTATAGGCCACCCGTGGCGGCGAGACGAACCAGCCGCGGCGCTCCTCACGGTAAATCAGGCCCTGAGCCTCCAACTGGCCCAAGGCCTCGCGCAGGGTAATACGGGTGGTATCGAACACCTCGCTGAGCTTGCGCTCGGCCGGTAACTGGCTGCCGGAAGGCAGCAGACCATGCTCGATCTGCTCCTCCAGTGCCCGGCATATGGCAGTGACTGCCCGCGGCGCTTCATCGCGCATCAAGACCTCCAGATTTGGACTAGTCCAGCCCCATTCCAGGGCATAAAACGGCTTACACAGCCGAGACAACTCTGTTGCAAGTTTAAGCAGTCTAGATGACCGCGCCGTGACAATTTTCTGGCAAGTCCAGCACAAACCCGGCTAACCGGCGTCTGCAGGCGAGTAATCACCTGCTTATTCATGGTCTACGCTTGTCATTCGCCAGTCTGGCGAAGGGTTTGCAGATCGGCAAATAGCCAACTTACATAAAACTGTCATTTAACTGGCCTAAATTGGCCTGGGTCTTGCTGATCTAGACCAGAACTTTTCACCGCACGCACTTTGATCGCAAAGGAGTTTCCAATGAAACAACTGCTGCTGGCCTCACTGATGGGCTCGGCCATTGCCCTGGCCACCTCGGCCATGGCTGCTGAAACGGACTTGCAAGCACTGGAACAAGCCGCGCGCGCCGAAGGCGCGGTGAACAGTGTGGGCATGCCGGACAGCTGGGCCAACTGGAAGGACACCTGGGTCGACCTGAACAAGCTGTATGGCTTGAAGCATATGGACACCGACATGAGCTCGGCCCAGGAGATCGCCAAGTTCGCCGCCGAGAAGGACAACGCCACCGCCGATATCGGCGACGTCGGCGCGGCCTTCGGCCCCATCGCCGTGCAACAGGGCGTGACCCAGCCGTACAAGCCGAGCACCTGGGAACAGATCCCGGCCTGGGCCAAGGACAGCGACGGCCACTGGATGCTGGCCTACACCGGCTCCATCGCCTTTATCGTCAACAAGCAGCTGGTCAAGGACATCCCGCGCTCCTGGGCCGACCTCAAGACCGGCACCTATAAAGTCTCCGCCGGCGATGTCAGCACCGCCGCGCAGGCGGTCAACGGCGTACTGGCCGCCGCCATCGCCATGGGCGGCGATGAAAGCAACGTCAAACCGGCCCTGGAGTTCTACGGCGAACTGGCCAAGCAGGGCCGTCTGTCGCTGGCCAACCCGACCATCCAGACCCTGGAAAAAGGCGAAGTGGAAGTCGGCGTGGTCTGGGACTTCAACGGCCTGAGCTACCGCGACCAGATCGACCCCGAGCGCTTCGAGGTGCTGATCCCGTCCGACGGTTCGGTGATCTCCGGCTACAGCACCATCATCAACAAGTGGGCGAAGAACCCCAACGCCGCCAAGCTGGCCCGCGAGTACATCCTCAGCGACGCCGGCCAGATCAACCTGGCCAAGGGCAATGCCCGGCCGATCCGCGCCGAGCACCTGACCCTGCCAGCCGAGGTGCAATCCAAGCTGCTGCCCCAGGAGCAGTACGCCAAGGTGCAGCCGATCAAGGATGCCGCCGCCTGGGAGAACACCTCCAAGGCCCTGCCGCGCCTGTGGCAGGAACACGTCATCATCAATATGAACTGATGCGATCTGGCCCCGGATGAACCCGGGGCCAATTCGGTTGCTAAGGCTTTAAATCATGTCGTACAACGTCATCCTCGTGGTTCTGGATGGCTTGAGCTATCAGGTGGCTCAGCATGCGCTGGGGCATCTGCAGGCTTACTGCCAGGCTGGACGCGCCGCGCTGTATAAGCTCGACTGTGAACTCCCGGCCCTGTCACGCCCGCTGTATGAAGCGATTCTGACCGGTGTCGCCCCCATCGACAGCGGCATCGTCCATAACGATGTAGTGCGCCTGTCGAACCAACGCAGCGTGTTCCACTACGCCCGCGACGCCGGGCTGACTACCGCCGCCGCGGCCTATCACTGGATCAGCGAGCTGTATAACCGCGCCCCTTTCCAGGCCGCCCGCGATCGCCACACCAGCGATACCGAGTTGCCTATCCAGCATGGCCACTTCTACTACGCCGACCACTACCCGGATTCGCACCTGTTCGCCGATGCCGACAGCCTGCGCCTGCGCCATGCGCCCAACCTGCTGCTGGTGCACCCGATGAACATCGACGACGCCGGCCACAAGCACGGCCTCGACAGCCCGCAGTACCGCAACAGCGCACGCCGGGCCGATGTGCTGCTGGCCGACTATATCCAGCCCTGGCTGGATGCCGGCTACCAGATTCTGGTCACCGCCGACCATGGCATGAACAACGACCGCAGCCACAACGGCCTGCTGGCCGAAGAGCGCGAAGTGCCGCTGATTGTCCTCGGCAGCGCCTTCAGCCTCGACCCCAACGCCCAGCCCAGGCAGCTGGAGTTGTGCGGAACGGTCTGCGAGCTGCTCGGCATCCCCCATGACAAACCCTTCTGCCGGGAGCTTCTGCAGTGATCAAAGCCCTACGTGGCAAGTGGCTGGCAGTGCTGTGCCTGCTGCCCTTCGCCCTGTTCTTTATCGCCTTTCAGGTCGCGCCGCTGCTCTGGGTCGCCAGTAATAGCCTGAATGCCAGCGATGGCTGGGGCCTGGGCAACTTCCGGGAAGCCTTCGCCTCGCCCTTCTACCGCCAGGCCATCCGCCACAGCCTGGAGGTGAGTTTCTGGTCGAGCCTGATCGGCATCAGCATCGCCATTCTCGGCAGCTATTCGTTGCGCCAGGTCAGCAGCCGCCTGCGCGACTTCGTCATGGCCTTCTCCAATATGACCAGCAACTTCTCCGGGGTGCCGCTGGCGTTCGCCTTTATCATCCTGCTCGGTTTCAACGGCGCGCTGACCATCCTGCTCAAGCAGGCGGGGATCATCGAAGACTTCAACCTCTACTCGAAAACCGGCCTGATCGTGCTCTACAGCTACTTCCAGATTCCCCTGGGCGTGCTGCTGCTGTACCCGGCCTTCGATGCGTTGCGCGAAGACTGGCGCGAATCCGCCGAACTGCTCGGCGCGAGCAACTGGCAGTTCTGGCGGCATATCGGCCTGCCGGTGCTGACCCCGGCGCTGCTCGGCACCTTCGTCATCCTCCTGGCCAACGCCCTGGGGGCCTACGCCACGGTGTATGCGCTGACCACCGGCAACTTCAATATCCTGCCGATCCGTATCGCGGCGATGGTTTCCGGCGACATCTTCCTCGACCCGAACATGGCCAGCGCCCTGGCGATGATCCTGGTCGGCCTGATGACCCTGATCACCCTCGTCCATCAATGGCTGCTGCGCCGGAGCTACCATGTCGCCCGCTGAAAAACGCTCGCCGCTGTTCCACCAGCTGGTGGTCTATCTGCTGTTTCTGATCCTGCTGCTGCCGCTGCTGGGCACCCTGCTCTACTCGCTGTCGACCAGCTGGTCGGCGAGCATCCTGCCCAGTGGCCTGACCTTCAAGTGGTACCTGGCGCTGTGGAGCGATGCACGCTTTCTCGCCGCCTTCGGCCGCTCGCTGCTGGTGTGCTTCGCCGCCCTGGTGCTGGCGCTGGTGCTGATCCTGCCGCTGTTGTTCGTGGTCAACTACCACTTCCCCAGGCTCGACGGGCTGATGAACGTGCTGATCCTGCTGCCCTTCGCCATTCCCCCGGTGGTGTCCTCGGTGGGCCTGATGCAGCTGTTCGCCGGCGGCCCGCTGGCGATCCTCGGTACGCCGTGGATCCTGATCGGCACCTACTTCACCATCGCCCTGCCCTTTATGTACCGGGCGATCAGCAACAACCTGCAGGCGATCAACCTGCGCGACTTAATGGATGCCGCCCACCTGCTAGGGGCCAGTACCTGGCGCGCGGCCTTTATGGTGGTGCTGCCGAACCTGCGCAAGGGCCTGATGGTGTCGGTGTTCCTGTCCTTCAGCTTCCTGTTCGGCGAGTTCGTCTTCGCCAACCTGCTGGTGGGCAGCCGCTACGAGACCCTGCAGGTGTACCTGTACAACATGCGCAACGACAGCGGTCACTTCACCAGCGCCCTGGTGATTTCCTATTTTATGTTCGTGCTGCTGATGACCTGGGCGGCCAACCGCCTGAATAAGGACCAGTCATGAGTTATCTGAGTATCCAAGGCCTGCACAAGAGTTACGGCTCAACCGCGATCTTCAGCGATATCAACTGCGAGATCGGCAAGGGCGAATTCATCACCCTGCTCGGCCCTTCCGGCTGCGGCAAATCCACCCTGCTGCGCTGCATCGCCGGCTTAACCGGGGTCAATGGCGGGCAGATTCGGCTCGACGGCCAGGACCTGGTGCCCGTTGCCCCGCAGAAACGCGGCATCGGCATGGTGTTCCAGAGCTATGCGCTGTTCCCCAATATGACCGTGCGGCAAAACGTCGCCTTCGGCCTGCGCATGCAGAAGATCAAGGGCAGCGAAGCCGAGCAGCGAGTCAAGGAAGTGCTGGAGTTGGTCGAGCTCAACGACTTTGCCGAGCGCTACCCGCAGCAACTGTCCGGCGGCCAGTGCCAGCGCGTGGCCCTGGCCCGCTCGCTGGTCACCCGCCCGCGCCTGTTGCTGCTCGACGAACCACTGTCGGCACTGGATGCGCGGATTCGCAAGCACCTGCGCGAGCAGATCCGCGCCATCCAGCGCGAGCTGGGCCTGACCACCGTCTTCGTCACCCACGACCAGGAAGAAGCCCTGGTCTTGAGCGACCGTATCGTGCTGATGAACGCCGGCAAAATCGTCCAGAGCGGCGATGCCGAGACCCTCTACACCGCCCCGGCCGATGCCTTCGCCGCCGGCTTTATCGGTAACTACAACCTGCTCGATGCGGCAACCGCCAGCCATCTGCTCGGCCGGCCGATCGGCAGCCGCGTGGCGATCCGCCCGGAAGCCATCCAGATCGGCGCACAAGGCAGCATCCAGGCGCAGATCCGCAGCCACAGCCTGCTCGGCAACGTGATCCGTTACCGCGTCGAGGCCCGCGGCGTCGAACTGCTGGTCGATGTGCTGAATCGTTCGGCCAGCGACATGCACGCCAGCGGTCAGCACATCAATCTGAACATCGAAGACAACGCAATCTGTGAGGTGGCCTGATGGCCCTGGCAATTTTCGACCTGGACGAAACCCTGATCGGCGGCGACTGCGCCAGCCTCTGGACCCAGGAAATGGTCAAGCTCGGCTGGGCCGACGGCGACAGCTTTATCGCCCATGAGCAGGAGCTGATGCGCCAGTACGCCGCCGGCAGCCTGGCCATGGAAGACTATATGGCCTTTACCCTGTCGCCCCTGGTCGGGCGCACCGCCGAGGAAGTCGCCCATGTGGTCGAGCCTTTTGTCGAGGACGTGATCGAACCCATCTTCTACAGCGACGCCACCCGCTGCCTGGCCAACCATCGCGCCGCCGGCGACCGCCTGCTGGTGATTTCCGCCTCGGCGCACTTTCTGGTCAGCGCCATCGCCGAACGCCTCAAGGTCGGTGAAGTGCTGGCCATCGACCTGGAACAGCAGCACGGCCACTACAGCGGCCGCACCCAGGGCGTACTGACCTACCGCGAAGGCAAGGTCAACCGCCTGCACGCCTGGCTGCAAGAACAGGGCGAAACCCTTGAGGGTGCCTACTTCTACTCCGATTCGCGCAACGACCTGCCGCTGCTGCAGGTGGTCGACAAGCCCCACGTGGTCAACCCCGACCCGACCCTGCTGCAGCACGCCCAGCAGGCCGGCTGGCCGATCCTTAGCTGGCGCTGATGGCAAGCGGCGCTCAGTGTTACCAGCAGGGCTGGCGGGCTCTGCGAAACCCGTAGGAGCGTCTGGGCGGCACTCCGCCATGACCGCGAAAATCCTTGCGTGTATCGCGGTCGTGAAACCACGCGCCCCGCCCACACCTACAAGAGCCAGGCATGTCGACAGCCACCAACTCAGCTGTAGCCTTTGCCAAACGCTCGGGTAAAGTAGCAGCGCGACGCCGACCCGATTGTCTCGCCCACCTGGACACCCATGAACGTTTACCGTTATCCGCCGGCTGCGGCCGCCAAGGCGTTACTGGCCGCGGCCGGACTGCCAACGGCCGACCTTACGGCCGAACACTTCGCGCACTTTATCGCTGCCGGTCCTGCGCAGGCACCCGAAGCGCTGATCGGCCTGCAGCCTTATGGCGAGGTGGCGCTGCTGCGCTCACTGGTGGTCAGCCCAGAGGCGCGCGGCAAGGGTTATGGCAGCGCACTGGTCACCGAGATCGAAGCCTATGCACAGCAACTCGGTGTGCGCGAGCTGTACCTGCTGACCAACAGCGCCGAAACCTTCTTCAGCCGTCGTGGTTACAGCAGCGTCGAGCGAGCCGGCGTGCCTGAACCAATCCGCCAGACCGCCGAATTCTCCAGCCTCTGCCCCGCCAGTGCGGTGTGTATGCACAAGCGGATCGAGGCGCGCTGATGGACTGCAGCTCCCCGCTCGCCGCCTACCAGCAAGCCATCGACCGCGACGGTTTCAAATCCGACCCCGCGCAGTGGCAGGCCGCCCAGGCCTTGCACGACTGCCATCAGGCCTTGCACCAAACCACAGCGACCCAGCCCGTGAGCGGGGTCTACCTGTGGGGGCCGGTGGGGCGCGGCAAGACCTGGCTGATGGACAGCTTCTACAAAGGCCTGAAGGTCCCGGCGCGGCGTCAGCACTTTCACCACTTTATGCGCTGGGTGCATATGCGCCTGTTTCAGCTCACCGGCACGCCGGACCCGCTACAGGCGCTGGCCGTGGAGTTGAGCGTTGAGGTGCGCGTGTTGTGCTTCGACGAGCTGTTTGTCAGCGATATCGGCGATGCGATCATTCTCGGCCGCCTGTTCCAGGTGATGTTCGAACAGGGCGTGGTGCTGGTGGCCACCTCCAACCAGCCGCCTGAACTGCTGTATGCCGAAGGTTTCAACCGCGAACGTTTTCTGCCTGCGGTGGCCGCCCTGCAGCGGCATATGCAAGTGGTGAGCCTCAACGGCGAGCAAGACCACCGCCTGCACCCTGGCACCGCCCATACCCGCTACTGGGTCGCCACGCCCGGGCTGCCCAGTGTGCTCAGTCGGGCCTTTAGTCAGCTGGCCGCAGGCAAGCCCAGCAGTGATCAACCGCTCACGCTCGGTAACCGCAGCGTGCAGGCCCTGCGCCACTGCGACAGCGTGCTCTGGTGCCGTTTTGCCGATCTGTGCGAACAGCCCTTGGCCGCGCCGGACTTTATCGCCCTGTGCGACCGTTTCCAGGCCATTCTGCTCAGCGAAGTGCCGAACCTGAGCAGCCCGCAACGGGCGGCGAAGATCGCCCGCGGCACCGAAGATGGCGTGGAACGGGTGCAGGCCGGTGATCGCCAGTTGCCCGCCCTGTCGGTCAAGGATGACAGCGTGCGGCGCTTTATCGCCCTGGTGGATGAGTGCTACGACCGCAAGGTGCCGCTGTACCTCGAAGCCCAGGTGCCACTCGCCGAACTCTATACCGAGGGCTACCTGAGCTTCGCCTTTCGCCGCACCCTAAGCCGTTTGCAGGAGATGCAGTTGCAGCGCTTTGGTGCTTAAAGCCTGCACAAAAAAGCGGACAACCCGTGAAGGTTGTCCGCTCTTGTGCGACCTAGAGCTTCTAGCTTATTAGCTGCGAATCAGGTGATCGAAGGCGCTCAGGGAGGCCTTAGCACCCTCGCCCACGGCGATAACGATCTGCTTGTACGGCACGGTAGTCACGTCACCGGCGGCAAATACGCCAGGCACATTGGTACCGCCCTTGGCATCGACGATGATCTCGCCACGGGGCGACAGCTCAATCACGCCCTTGAGCCAGTCGCTGTTGGGCAACAGGCCGATCTGCACGAAGATGCCTTCCAGCGCGATGCTGTGCAGCTCGTCAGTGTTGCGGTCCTTGTAGACCAGGGCACTGACCTTCTGCCCGTCGCCTTGAACCTCGGTGGTCAGCGCGCTCTTGATAATGGTCACATTGGCCAGACTGGCGAGCTTCTTCTGCAGCACCGCATCGGCGCGCAACTGGCTGTCGAACTCGATCAGGGTGACATGGGCAACGATGCCGGCCAGGTCGATGGCCGCTTCCACGCCGGAGTTGCCGCCGCCGATCACCGCCACCCGCTTGCCCTTGAACAGCGGGCCGTCGCAATGCGGGCAGTAGGCCACGCCCTTGCCGCGGTATTCCTGCTCACCGGGTACGTTCATCTCCCTCCAGCGTGCACCAGTGGCCAGGATCAGGGTCTTGGCTTTAAGCGATGCACCGCTTGCGAACTGCACTTCATGCAGGCCACCCTCACCCTGGGCCGGGATCAGCGCCGTGGCGCGCTGCAGGTTCATGATGTCGACTTCGTACTGCTTGACGTGCTCTTCCAGAGCGCGAGCCAGCTTCGGCCCTTCGGTTTCCTGCACCGAGATAAAGTTCTCGATGGCCATGGTATCCAGCACCTGACCGCCGAAACGATCGGCGGCGACGCCGGTACGGATGCCTTTGCGCGCGGCATAGATAGCCGCCGCCGCGCCCGCCGGGCCACCACCGACCACCAGCACGTCGAAAGCCTGCTTGGCGCTCATCTTCTCAGCATCGCGGCTGGCGGCACCGGTGTCGATCTTGGCGAGTATTTCCTTTACTTCCATACGGCCGGAGGCGAACACCTCACCATTCAGGTAGATGCTCGGCACGGCCATGATCTGGCGGCGCTCGACCTCTTCCTGGAACAGCGCGCCGTCGATGGAGACGTTGCGAATATTCGGGTTGAGCACGGCCATCAGATTCAGCGCCTGAACCACGTCCGGGCAGTTCTGGCAGGACAGCGAGAAGTAGGTCTCGAACTCGAACTTGCCTTCAACAGCCTGAATCTGCGCGATGGTTTCGGCATCCAGCTTGGACGGGTGACCGCCTACCTGCAGCAGCGCCAGTACCAGCGAGGTGAACTCGTGGCCCATGGGGATGCCGGCGAAGGTCAGGCCGATGTCCGCACCAGGGCGGTTGAGCGAGAACGACGGACGGCGAGCATCGCTGCCATTGATCTTCAGGGTGATCTTGTCGGTCAGGCCGACGATGCTCTGGAGCAGTTCGAGCAGCTCCTGGGATTTCGCGCTGTCATCGAGGGACGCGACGATCTCGAACGGCAGGGTGACCTTTTCCAGGTAGGCCTTCAACTGGGTTTGCAGGTTAGCGTCCAACATGGCGGATAGTCCTCAATGACAAGAATTTTGGGCAATAAAATGCCCGGGCGGATCGCGCCCGGGCATCGGGCACTAGTAAGGCTGGATTACAGCCCTTAGCGCATGGATCAGCAGAAAACGCATTGGGAAACGTTGCGAGCGAAGGTCAGGCAAGGCGCAACGACCATCGTGAGTAACAGCCGTAGGCTGGCCGAGCGCAGTAGTTTCCCGGGCGTTTTTAGATCTTGCCAACCAGGTCCAGCGACGGAGCCAGAGTCTTCTCGCCTTCTTTCCACTTGGCTGGGCACACTTCGCCTGGGTGAGCAGCGGTGTACTGGGCAGCTTTCAGCTTGCGCAGGGTTTCCGATACGTCGCGAGCGATTTCGTTGGAGTGGATTTCAACGGTCTTGATCACGCCTTCCGGGTTGATCAGGAAGGTGCCGCGCAGGGCCAGGCCTTCTTCTGCGATATGCACGCCGAAAGCGTTGGTCAGGGCGTGGGTCGGATCACCCACCAGCGGGAACTGAGCCTTGCCTACGGCAGGTGAGGTTTCGTGCCAGACCTTGTGGGAGAAGTGGGTGTCGGTGGTGACGATGTAAATTTCGGTGCCGGCGTCGCGGAACGCAGCGTAGTTGTTGGCAGCGTCTTCGATTTCAGTCGGACAGTTGAAGGTGAAGGCAGCCGGCATGAAGATCAGTACCGACCACTGGCCTTTCAGGGATTGCTCGGTCACTTCGATGAACTTACCGTTATGGAACGCATTGGCCTTGAACGGTTGAACCTGGGTGTTGATAAGAGACATCGTGGATTCCTTGTGAGGGTTGAAAAAGCTACAGGGCGAATCTTAGCCACTTCGGCGCAGAAAGCTTATTGATTGCCGCCATGGTTTCGATTGATTAAGCCAATCGACACACCGGTTTATACTAGGGTCGGATCTATCACTAGCACCAGCTTGCCGTTGACCCGATTGCTCGCCAGCTCGGCAAAAGCCGCTTCGGCCTCTTCGACCGGGAAACTGCCCTGCAGGTTCGGCTTGAGCCGCCCTTCGGCGAACAGCGGCCAGACGAACTGCTGCAGATCGTGCAGCAGCGCAGCCTTGAACTGCTCGTCGCGGCTGCGCAGGGTCGAGCCGATCAGCTGGATGCGTTTGCCCAACAGCAGGGCAAAGTCCAGTTCGGCCTTGCGCCCCCCCATCAGGCCAATGTTGACCCAGCGTCCGTCCTGAGCCAGCAGCCCCAGGTTGAGCGCCGCGTAATTGCCGCCGACCGGATCGAGAATCACATCGAAAGGGCCGAAGTCGCCCAGGGCCTGCAGCGGCTCATCACCACGCAGCGCACCGCCCTGAGCCCCCAGGGCTTCACAGTAGGCCAGACGCTCCGGGGAGCCGACACTGACCCAGCACGGGCTGCCAAAGGCCCGGCACAGCTGGATAGCCGCCGAGCCGACGCCACTGGCACCGGCATGCAGCAACACCTTCTCGCCGGGCCTGAGGCCGGCCAACTGAAACAGATTGAGCCAGGCGGTAGCGAACACCTCGGGCAGCGCCGCGGCTTCCTGCAGCGTCACGCCCTCAGGCACGGGCAGGGCATGACGGGCGTCGACCACCACCTCCTCGGCCATGCCGCCACCGGCCAGCAGCGCGCAGACCCGATCGCCCACCTGCCAGTCGCAACCGGCCCCCACCTCGCTGACGATACCGGCACACTCCAGGCCCAGCACCTGGCTGACACCAGGCGGTGGCGGATAGAGCCCGGCGCGCTGCAACAAGTCGGCACGATTGAGTCCGGCAGCCCCTACGCGAATGCGAATTTCCCCCACATCACAGGCCGGAGCGGGTTGCTGCGCCCATACCACACGGCCTTCAACGCCTTGCAATGCCTTCACGCTGCCTCCATAGTGCATTTAAACCCTGGCCTGGCGCTGAGCGCCGGGCTTTTGCATTGCGCCGATGGAACCGGGCGCCCTTATTGACGGCCTAATATGCGTTATCAACTGCCCACACGTCGAATTAGCATGAAGCGATCCCTGCTTAGCGTCACCCTTGCCTTCTCAGTTGCGCTGAGCGCCTTGCCGTTGGCGGCGAAAACCACCAGCGTCGATTCCTGGGAGTATCTGCAGCCTGACCGCGAGCAGGTGATTGCCAGCCTCAACGTGGTCGAACTGCTCAAGCGCCACCACTACAACAAGCCACCGCTGAATGATGAGCGCTCGGTAAAGATCTATCAGGGCTACCTGAAGATGCTCGATCCCTCGCGCAGTTACTTCACCGCAGGCGATATTGCCGAGTTCGATCAATGGAGCACCAGCTTCGACGACCTGCTCAAAAGCGGGAACCTGGAACCCGGTTTTATCATCTACAAACGCCACCTAGAGCGCTTGCAGAGTCGCCTGCAGTTCGCCTTGGACATGCTCGAACAGGGGGTCGACAAGATCGACTTCGGGGTCGATGAAACCCTGCTGATCGACCGTGAAAACGCGCCCTGGGCCAAGAACCTTGCTGCCCTCGACGACCTCTGGCGCAAACGCGTCAAGGATGAAGTGCTGCGTCTCAAAATCGCCGGCAAGGAACCCAAGGCCATCCAGGAACTGCTGATCAAGCGCTACAAGAACCAGCAGGCACGTCTGCAGCAAACCCGTGGCGAAGATGTATTCCAGTCCTACATCAACGCCTTCGCCATGTCCTACGACCCTCACACCACCTACCTCTCCCCAGATAACGCGGAGAACTTCGACATCAATATGAGCCTGTCGCTGGAAGGTATCGGTGCCGTGCTGCAGAGCGACAACGAACACGTCAAGGTGGTGCGCCTGGTTCCGGCCGGCCCTGCGGAAAAGAGCAAGCAGATCGCCCCCGCCGACAAGATCATCGGCGTCGCCCAGGGCGACAAGGAAATGGTCGACGTGATCGGCTGGCGCCTGGATGAAGTGGTCAAGCTGATCCGCGGTCCGAAAGGCTCCAAGGTCCGCCTGGAAATCATCCCGGCCAGCAATGCACCGAATGACCAGACCAGCAGAGTGGTCGCCATCACCCGCGAGGCGGTCAAGCTGGAAGAGCAGGCGGCGAAGAAGTCGGTACTCAAGCTCACCCATGAAGGCAACGACTACAAGCTGGGCATCATCGAGATCCCGGCCTTCTACCTGGACTTCAAGGCCTTCCGTGCCGGCGATCCGGATTACAAGAGCACCACTCGCGACGTCAAACGCCTGCTTACCGAGCTGGAAAAGGAAAAAGTCGACGGTGTGGTCATCGACCTGCGCAACAACGGCGGCGGCTCGCTGCAGGAAGCCACCGAACTGACCGGCCTGTTTATCGACCAGGGTCCCACCGTACTGGTGCGCAACAGCGACGGTCGCGTCGATGTGCTGGCCGATGAAAACACCGGCATCTACTACAAAGGCCCGCTGGCCGTGCTGGTCAATCGCCTGTCCGCCTCGGCCTCGGAGATCTTCGCCGGTGCCATGCAGGACTACCACCGCGCGCTGATTCTCGGCGGCCAGACCTTCGGCAAGGGCACGGTACAGACCATCCAGCCGCTCAACCATGGCGAGCTGAAGCTGACCCTGGCCAAGTTCTACCGGGTTTCCGGGCAGAGCACCCAGCACCAGGGGGTGATTCCGGACATCCAGTACCCGGACATCATGGACACCAAGGAAATCGGCGAGAGCGCCCTGCCCGAGGCCCTGCCATGGGACAGCATCAAGCCGGCGATCAAGCCGGAGCTGGACCCGATCAAGCCGTTCCTCGCTGAACTGCAGTCCCGCTACGACAACCGTACGGCCAATAACGCCGACTTCACCTTCGCTCGCCAACGCCTGCAGCTGTCGCAGACGCTGATGGAAGAAACCACCGTCAGCCTCAACGAGAGCAAGCGGCGCGCCCAGCACAGCGATATCGAGAGCAAGCAACTGGCCATCGAGAACGGTCTGCGCAAGGCCAAGGGCGAAACCTTGCTGAGCAAGCTCAAGGTAGAGGACGAGGACGCATTGCCGGCTGAGGACAAGAAAACCAAACCGGAAGATGATGCCTACCTCACCGAAACCGGGCGTATCCTGCTCGACTACCTCGGTTTGAACACTCGCCTGGCCAAACACTAAACAGCGAGCGTCATCAAAGGGTCATCAAACTGTCGTGAAATGCGGGGACTGGTCGCAAGCCAGTCCCCGTTTTTTTATGCACAGAGAGCCGCCATGACCGTCACCGAGCAGTTCAGCGCGTTGGACTCCATCCTCGCCAATGGCGACCTGCACAGCCTGTTTCAACCCATTTTCTCGCTCTCCGAGCGGCGCATCCTCGGCTACGAAGCCCTCAGCCGCGGCCCGTCCAACAGCGCCCTGCACTCACCGATCAACCTGTTTGCCGTGGCGCGCAGCGCAGGCCGCCTGAGTGAGCTGGAACTGCTCTGCCGCAAGAATGCCTGCCGGCGCTTCAGCCAGCTCAAGCTTGAGGGCAAGCTGTTTCTCAACGTCTCGCCGGACTCGTTGATGGAACCCAAGCACCAGCCGGGGCGCACCCTGCAGCTCCTGCAAACCCTGGGTATTCCACCGAGCCAGGTGGTGATCGAACTGACCGAGCAATCGCCTACCGACGATTTCGCCCTGCTCGACACCGCTCTGCACCACTACCGCGCCATGGGCTTTTCCATTGCCCTGGATGACCTCGGTGCCGGTTATTCGAGCCTGCGCCTGTGGTCTGAGCTGCGCCCGGACTATGTGAAGATCGACCGTCACTTTATCGATGGCATCCATCAGGACACCGTCAAGCGCGAGTTTGTCGGCTCCATCCTGAAAATGGCCAAGGCCTCCCGCGCCCAGGTAATTGCCGAAGGCATCGAATTGCCCGAGGAACTGGCCGTGCTGGCGGAAATGGGCGTCGACCTGCTTCAGGGATACCTGCTCTGCCGCCCGCAGGAACAGCCACCGCGTGATGCCTTCAATCTGCTGCCCAGTGCCTCGACCAGCAGCCCGCTCAGCGAAGAAGCCAGCGACCTGCGCGGCTTGCTCAATCCACAACATGCAGTGGCCCTGAGCACCCCCACCAGCGAAGTGCTGGAAATGTTTCGCGCCCAGGCCAACCTGAACTCGCTGGCGGTACTCAACGAGGCACAAGAGCCCGCCGGCATTGTGCATCGCCATTTATTGGCCGAAGCCTTGCTCAAGCCCTTCGCCAACGAACTGTTCGCCCGCAAACCGATCAGCCGGCTGATGAGCGATGACTATCTGGCGGTGGAGTCCAGCCAGTCGCTGCAGCAGGTCAGCCGCCTGCTTACCAGCCGCGCCCGCCAGCGTATCGAAGAAGACTTCATCATCATTGAAAACGGCCGCTATGTCGGCCTGGGCCGGGTGATCGATGTGCTCAAGCTGATTACCGAACTGAAGATCCAGCAGGCCCGCTACGCCAACCCGCTGACCCTGCTGCCGGGCAACGTGCCGATCCAGCAGTGCCTGACCCGCTTGTTGCAGCAGAGCCGCGAAGCCGTGGTGTGTTATGTGGATATCGACAACTTCAAGCCGTTCAACGATATCTACGGCTACGCCAAGGGTGACGAAGTGCTGCTGAGCCTGGCGCAGTGCCTGAACGACCGGGTCGACCCGGCGCGAGATTTTGTCGGCCATATCGGCGGCGACGACTTTCTGCTGGTGCTCGGCTCACAGGACTGGCGCGCGCGGCTCAATCGCCTGCTGGAAGATTTCCAGAGCCAGTGCCGGCGCTTCTACCGCGAAGAAGACCTGCACGCGGGCTGCTTTGTCGCCCATGACCGCAGCGGTAAACGGCAGGAATACGCCCTGCTCTCGCTGTCCCTGGGGGTGGTGCATGTGCACCCCGAGCAGTGCGCGCTATTGGATGCCAGCCAGCTGGCAGCCTTGGCCTCGGAGGCCAAACGCCACGCCAAGGCGGTACCGGGTTACAGCCTGCATATCATCGATACCCAGGCCGACACGGCGGCCTGATCACAAAGGCTGGCCGGCTAGATCAGAGGCCACTCAGGCGATTGGACAGCGCAGAGAAATGCTCGGCCTGCGCCGCATCGGCGGCAACACCCGCAGCGCCAGTGCGGTACAACTCAGCCAGACGATAGGCCGCCGCCGGATGCCCGGCTTGCGCGGCCAGGGTCCACCAGTAGATGGCCTGCTGCGCATCCGCGGCATGCTGGGTATCACCCGCCAGGCTCAGCACGCCGAGCTGGTAGGCGGCCTTGGCATCGCCAGCCCTGGCCGCCAGACCGAGCAAACGCCGACCTTCAATGCGTGCGCCCAGACCCTGACCGCGAAACAGCAGAATATGTCCGTAGAAGCTTTGCGCCTGACAATCACCCAGATTGGCCATGCGGGCAAACTGCCCTTCCAGCCAGCGCCAGGCTCGCGGTTGCCTGACCAGCCAGGCCCAATGGAACAGGCGGCGCGCCAGCAGATAGCCGACACGCGCACGCAGCGCGCCGAACATCAGGCGTCTTCCGGGTAGCTGAACTCGAACACCCGAGCCACTTCAGCAGCATGCCAGGAGGCTGCGGCGATGCCATCGGACGCACCGCTAAAGCGGCCCAGGCGACTCACGCATTCAAAGAAGCCGGTGCGCGGCAGACGACTGGCACCCTGACTGATCACCAGGGCACTGCGCAGCGGGCGCTCGGCCCGTGCGTCCATGGCCGCCAGATGCTCCAGGGCCGCTGCCAGGGTCTGCATCGCCGGGCTGGGCAGTGCCAGCCGCTCGATCAGCGCCCTGTAGGTCAGCAAATGCCGTTGCCGCTGGGCATCCTCAAGCTCGGCGAGCAGAGCTTGCCAGTGTTGTCGACTGATGCTCACGCTCAAGGCTGTAACTCCCAACCATCCACACCCAGATGCCAGGCCAGGGCGCGCTGAATAGCGGCATCCGGCTGACGCTCGCCGCTTTCGATCATGCCCAGATAATGCGGGCTGATGCCCACGTTGCGCGCCAGCTGCTCGGCGCTCAGGCCTTTGGCCTCACGCAGAGCCGCCAGTTGGCTCAAGTTCGGCCGCCCCACGGGGGCAGCCTGTTCGGCTGCTGGGGCTGTGCGCCCGGCCGCCTGCAATAACGCCTGATACTGCGCCCAGGGCAATACCGCATATTCCGGCTCACCGTCGCGCTCGATCACCTGCACATTCATCTATCCATCTCCATGCCAAGGCTGGGACGCCAATGACTCGCAACAACAGCGACACAACGCCCCAGGCACTCTCTTAGCCACTCCAGTTCAGGTCCGCATCTTAACAGCCCGCTGCGGCAAAACGCGTGTTCTATGCTGCCCCTGCGACACCCAGTGCACACCGAGGGCCGTGCCTTGCGTAGATTGCCATTCCCAGTACTGACCAGTTGCAGCGCGTGGAGCAGCGCCGAGGAGATACGCTGGGGCTTCGCCACCGCCGATGGCATGCCCTATGTCGAGGTGGTCGCACAGCAACTGCACGGCGGTTTTATCTATCGCCTTGGCCAGCAGGCCAGCGAACAGCCCGGTTATGTCTACGGCGTTCCGCTGATGGCCGCATTCGCCAACCAGCAGATCATCCGCCAGGACCTGCGAGACCCCGGCAGCGGCCTGAACCTGCCGCGCAAACAGCGCCTGGACGCCATTATCGAGATGCGCCGCCCCGCCAGCTTCAAGCTGACCAAGCTGCTGGACGCACCACTGCAGACCTTGCGCGATCAAGCGGCAATCAACCGGCTGCTGGGCGATACCTGAACAGCCTGAAACCTAGTTCTCCAGCCCCTGCTGCGGCTCATCCGCCACCGGCAAACGCTCTATCTCGCGCAATGTCTCGGGAGACTGGGCCATGCGCCAGGCCTGAAATGCCGCAAGTTCCTCGCGCCAGGTACGCAGCACCCAGGCCAGCACTGCCAGGTCGTCGACAAAGCCGATCGCCGGCAACCAGTCCGGTAGCGCATCCATGGGGGTAACGAAGTACAGCAAGGCCGCCACAACCGCCAGTAACGCTTGCCGGCTGACGGCTCGGTACTCGCCCCGCCACCAGGCCAGACACAACCCCTGCAAAAGCTCCAGATCGCCGCGCAAGGCCGCCAGAGAGGCCCCGGCCTTTTCCCGTTTGTGCGCCACCGACAGGAGCAACCCGGGTAAACGTCCTGCGCCGAGAAAACGTTGTGCCAAAAGCAGGTAACGCGCGAATCTTTTCGGAGCTTTCATCGCCTTATCCCTTCAATCCCGCATGCTTACTGGGCTGGCCCGGGTTATCCACTAAAGCTGTGGATAACCTTGTGAACAGATTATCTATAACCCCTGCAAACGCCCAGCCCATGCGGCCTCGCCACGGATCGGGTATTTTTTATCCACCACCTTAAAATCCATATAAATCAATAAGTTAAAAATAACAAATGGTTTCTATGGGCATCTTGTCGCAGGCCCCGACAAAGACTATGGAAAATGTGCATAACCGTAACAGCCATACCTCGATAATGCTTTTTCAAGACCCTTCAGTCACGCTTGAAAGCACTTTACCGAGGGCAGAAACAACAACGCCCCGTCGAGACGGGGCGCTGTACACAGCAGAGGCTTATTACTCTTCGCTGGCAGCTTCGGCTTCGGCGTTAGCGTCCTTGATGGCGATCAGTTCCAGATCGAACACCAGCACCGAGTTGGCCGGAATGGCCGGCGTCGGGCTCTGCTCGCCATAGGCCAGCTCGCTCGGGATATACAACTTGTACTTCTCGCCAACGTGCATCAGCTGCAGGCCTTCAACCCAACCTGGGATCACGCCACCGACCGGCAGGTCGATGGGGCTGCCACGCTCGATGGAGCTGTCGAATACGCTGCCGTCGGTCAGCTTGCCTTCGTAGTGAACAGTTACCACGTCGGTGGCTTTCGGCTGGGCACCTTCGGCCTTCTTGACCACTTCGTACTGCAGGCCGGAAGCAGTGGTAACCACGCCTTCACGCTTGCCGTTGTCGTCGAGGAATTTCTTGCCGGCCTTGGCCGACTCTTCGTTCAGGGCGACCATGCGCTCTTCAGCACGCTTCTGCAGGAAAGCGAAGGCTTCGATCAGCTCTTCGTCCTTCAGGCGCTGTTCTTTCTTGCCGATGGCGTCTTCGATGCCTTGGGCAACGGCGTCGGAATCCAGGTCATCCATGCCTTCCTGAGCCAGGCTCTTGCCCATGTTCAGACCAATGCCGTAGGAGGCTTTCTGTGCTGGAGTTTCCAGAGTGATTTCGCTGGTTTGCGAATCGCAACCCGCGAGAACCAACCCTACCAGGGCGACCGCCGCCGCTAAACGATGCTGTTTCATGCTTGATCCTTGTTCGGTGCGCCCGAGGGCTATCGAGTGAAAGCGCGAGCTTAGCAGGCTGCCGCGATCACTGGCTACCGTGTTAGGAGACAGAAAATGCGTATAAGTTCAGATGTTTAGCGGAATTAAGCGAATGCTTTAAAGGGTCTTGCGAAGTGTCACTGGGGAGATGAAGCGAGGAGAAAAATGGCGCAGCGGACGGGACTCGAACCCGCGACCCCCGGCGTGACAGGCCGGTATTCTAACCGACTGAACTACCGCTGCGCGTAACTTCAAAAAGCGAGTTTGGTGGGTGATGACGGGATCGAACCGCCGACCCTCTGCTTGTAAGGCAGATGCTCTCCCAGCTGAGCTAATCACCCTTCACTCTCGAAGTGGGGCGCATTCTAGACAGCCACCCGCACCTTGGCAAGCCCTGATTTAAATATTTTTTATCGACATAGCAAAGGCTTAGCGCAGGGTTGGCCTAAACCGCCAAGGGGAGAATAATGCGCCCCCGAATGCAACTTGCAAGCCGCGCAGCGAGTCGCAACGATCTGCGCACCTGGATCTGGACTGGAACCAGGCCCTGACGGCTTATGCTGCCTGCCACTGCCGGCAGGCCTGTTAATGGAGAGTCACCCCCTTATGTGGTTTCGCAACCTGCTGGTTTATCGCCTTACCCAGGACATCCCGTTTGACGCCGAAGCGCTCGAAACGGCCCTCTCAGCCAAACCGGCCCGCTCGTGTGCCAGCCAGGAGCTCAGCACCTACGGTTTTATCGCCCCCTTTGGCAAGGGCGGCGACGCCCCTCTGGTGCATGTCAGTGGTGACTTCCTGCTGATTGCCGCGCGCAAGGAAGAACGCATCCTGCCGGGCAGCGTGGTGCGCGATGCGCTGAAGGACAAGGTCGACGAAATTGAAGCCGAGCAGATGCGCAAGGTCTACAAGAAGGAGCGCGACCAGCTCAAGGACGAGATCGTGCAGACCTTCCTGCCGCGCGCCTTTATTCGTAAATCCGCTACCTTCGCCGCCATCGCGCCGAAACAGGGCCTGATCCTGGTCGACTCGGCCAGCGCCAAGCGTGCCGAAGACCTGCTGTCGACTCTGCGCGAGGCCATCGGCTCGCTACCGGTGCGCCCGCTGACCGTGAAGATCGCCCCCAGCGCGACCCTCACCGACTGGGTCAAGACCCAGCAGGCAGCCGCCGACTTCCATGTACTGGACGAATGCGAACTGCGCGACACCCACGAAGATGGCGGCGTAGTGCGCTGCAAACGTCAGGACCTGACCAGCGATGAAATCCAGCTGCACATGACCTCCGGCAAGCAGGTCACCCAGCTGTCCCTGGCCTGGCAGGACAAGCTGTCCTTCGTGCTCGACGACAAGCTGGTGGTCAAGCGCCTGCGCTTCGAAGACCTGCTGCAGGATCAGGCCGAACAGGACGGCGGCGACGACGACCTCGGCCAGCAGGACGCCAGCTTCACCCTGATGATGCTGACCCTGGTGGACTTCCTCCCGGCGCTGTTCGAAGCCCTGGGCGGTGAAGAAATTCCCCAGGGGATCTAACAGGCCGTTGAAAAATGTAGGCGAGGCAGCCGAGACAAGGCAAAAACAGGCGAAAAAGCGGAGTTTACGTATTGTAAATGAGCATTTTGAGCCTGTTTTTAACGCAGTATCGGCAACGTAGGTAGTTTTTCAACGGCCTGCTAAGCCATTGCAAGGCCGCAGAGGAACCATTGATCCTCTGCGGCTTGCCCTGCCCCTGCCAATGTACAAAATACTGCACAGCGTGAGGACGACCTCACCACTGCGCGAGTGATCAATACGGGACGACCCCTCTAACTGTTTTGGAGGTTTGTATGTCCTGGTTCATTCTGCTGCTGGCCGGCCTGTTCGAAGTCGGTTGGGCTGTCGGCCTGAAATACACCGACGGTTTTACCCGCCCTCTCCCCACTCTACTGACCGTTGCGGCGATCATCGTCAGCCTGGCATTGCTCGGCCTGGCCATGAAGGAATTGCCCCTGGGCACCGCCTATGCAATCTGGACCGGTGTCGGTGCCGTCGGCACGGTGATTGCGGGGATCATGCTGTTTGGCGAGGCCATGACCCTGCTGCGCATCGCCAGCGTGGCGCTGATCGTCTGCGGGCTGGTCGGACTCAAGCTGAGTCACTAGTGTGCCGTCTCGCAATAACCCATGTTCAAGCAAAGGCGACTGACCAATGTAGGGTGCGCCGTGCGCACCACTGGCAAGCGGGAACGCTGGTGCGCGCGGCCTAGGCGGCCCCACGCTCCCTACGAACCGGAGTCATCGAACGAGTGCAATAACCAGGTTCTGTGGGAGGGGCTTTAGCCGCGACAACCCCGCATCAACGCCAATCCCCGCGCAGCGCCTCCACCTGGGCCTGCAATAGCTCGCGCTTGGCCAGCTCGGGCGCTACCGGCGTACCGGCTACCAAAGTGATGCGCGACCAAATGCGTTTGAACAAGCCCTTGCCCGGCGCACGGCTGAAGAAGCTGCCCCACAAGCCCTGCAGGGCCATGGGAATCACCGGCACCGGGTTTTCCTCGATGATCCGCTCGATGCCGTTCTTGAACTCGTTGAGCTCACCATCGCCGGTCAGCTTGCCTTCCGGGAAGATGCACACCACCTCGCCGTTACGCAGGTATTCGGCGATTTTCTTGAACGCCGCATCGTAGATCAGCAGGTCTTCGTTGCGCCCGGCAATTGGCACCGTGCCGGCGGTGCGGAAGATAAAGTTGAGCACCGGCAGGTTGTAGATCTTGTAGTACATGACAAAGCGCACCGGCCGGCGCACCGCACCGCCGATCAGCAGCGCATCGACAAAGGACACGTGGTTGCACACCAGCACCGCCGCGCCCTCATCGGGAATCGCCTCCAGCCCCTTGTGCTCGACCCGGTACATCGAGTGGCTGAGCAGCCAGATCAGAAAACGCATGCTGAATTCGGGGACGATCTTGAAGATGTAGCTGTTGACCGCGATGTTCATCAGCGAAATGGTCAGAAACAGCTGCGGAATCGACAGCTCGGCCACCGTCAGAAACAGGATCGAGGCAATAGCCGAAATCACCATAAACAGGGCATTGAGGATGTTGTTGGCGGCGATTACCCGTGCCCGCTCGTGCTCCACGGTGCGCGACTGGATCAGCGCGTACAGCGGCACGATATAGAAGCCGCCGAACAGGCCGATGCCCAGAATCGAACCGAGAATCCACCAGGCCTGACCGTAACTCAGCACCGCCTGCCAGTCATGGGCCAGTTCGGCCTGGGGGAAGCCGCCGGAATGCCACCACAGCAGCATGCCGAACAGGGTCAGGCCGATGGAGCCGAACGGTACCAGGCCGATTTCCACCTTGTGCCCGCTCATGCGCTCGCAGAGCATCGAGCCCAGGCCTATGCCCAGTGAGAACACGGTGAGAATCAGGGTCACCACGCTCTCGTCGCCGTACAGCCACTCCTTGGCATAGGCTGGAATCTGCGTCAGGTACACCGCACCGAGAAACCAGAACCAGGAATTGCCGATCAGTGAGCGCGACACCGCCGGGCGCTGGCCCAGGCCGAGCTTCATGATCAGCCAGGACTGACGCAGGATATTCCAGTCCAGCCGGAGTTCGGGCATCGCCGCATGGGCGCTGGGAATGGCGCGACTGGCCAGATAACCGAGCACCGCCACCGTCACCACCGACGCCGCGACGATGCTGGCGTAGCCCGTACTGGCCATGATGATGCCAGCGCCAATGGTGCCGGCGAGAATGGCCAGGAAGGTGCCCATTTCCACCAGGGCATTGCCGCCGACCAGTTCTTCCTCGCGCAGATGCTGGGGCAGGATCGAGTACTTCACCGGGCCGAACAGCGCCGACTGGGTGCCCATGGCGAACAGCACCGCCAGCATCAGCGGCAGGCTGCCCAATAGCACCCCGGTCGCGCCCAGCAGCATGATGACGATCTCGGCCAGCTTGATCTTGCGGATCAGCGCGTCCTTGGGAAACTTCTCGCCGAACTGGCCGCCCAGGGCAGAAAACAGGAAAAACGGCAGGATAAACAGCAGCGCACAAAGATTGACCAAGAGGCTCTTGTCGGCATCGGCGCTGATCTTGAAGAGAATCGCCAGAATCAGCGACTGCTTGAAGATATTGTCATTGAAGGCACCCAGCAGCTGGGTGAGGAAAAATGGCAGGAAGCGCTTCTTACCCAGCAACGCGAATTGGGATTGTTCGGTCATCGTCCGTGTACCTGTATGCAGTGGCCAAGCGGGTCGTCCAGCATTTGACTGCAAGAGCACCCCGCAAAGCCACAACAAAGCCGGCTTTTTACTGCAAAGCCGGCGATATATCGCAGTTAAAGCGGCAACTGACCGAGCCACCAACGCAATAGAAAGAACACCAGCAAGCCGCCGCCGATGGTGGCCAGCAGGTGTCGGGTGAGCGCGGCGATGGCGATACACGCCAGCCCTGCCAGCAGGTAGGCATTGTCCAGGGCCAGGGCCCACTGCTGGCCATCGGGCAGCAGCATGCCCGGCACCACAATGGCCGTCAGCACCGCGGTGGGCACATAGTGCAGGCCCTGGCGCACCAGGGGCGGAAAACGCAGATCGGGAAAGGCGAACAGGCTGTAGCGGATCACAAAGGTAATCAGCGCCATGCCGAGAATCAGCAGCCAGATGCTCATCGCACGCCCTCCTCGACCGTCGCCGGCGACTCGCGCCGCTCCAGCGCCACACCGATGGCGATCCCGCTCAAGGCCGCGGCCATTAGCCCCAGCTTGTACGGCCAGGCATGGCAGAGCAACGCCACCGCTGCGGCCACCAGGGCGGCGGCAATCTGCGGCTGACTGCGCAGCGCCGGCACGACGATACCGATAAAGGTCGCCAGCATGGCGAAATCCAGGCCCCAGCCCGCCAGATTGGGCACGCTGTGACCGAACAGCGCACCCACCAACGAGCTGGATATCCAGGACAGGTACAGCGCCAGAGCCACCCCGGCGTGGTACCACTGGCCATGCTCAGTCATGCCGCGGGACAGGTAGCGGCGCTGCACCACGGCAAAGGTTTCGTCGGTTAGACCGAACGCCAACGGCACCCGCCAGGCTTGCCCCAGCTGCCCGACATAGGGCTGTAGGGCCGCGCTGTAGAGCACGTGGCGCAGATTGACGACCAGAGTGGTGAGCAGTATCACCACCATGCCACTGCCCAGGCTGAGCAGGCTGATGGCAATAAACTGCGCCGAACCGGCATACACCAGCAGCGACATGCCCAGCGCCTGCCACAGACTCAGACCGGCCAGGCTGGCCAGCGCGCCGTAGATCAGACCGAAAGGCAGGATGCCGACTATCATCGGGACGGAGTCCCGGCAGCCATAGATGAAATTACGCGAACGGCTCATGGCGAATCCTCCAGACCGCCAAGCCTGCCCGATACCCTGTGCGCCGTCTTGAACAATCTTGCGCAATGCCGCGCAGCGTTCGCAGCAAACCCTAGGTCGTCACGCTGCAGGCCTTACGGTATTCACCCGGGGCGACCCCATAGGCCTGCTTGAACTGCCGGCTCAGATGACTCTGGTCGGCGTAGCCCAGCTGCAGGGCTACGTTCAGGGGTGTGCAGCCGCTTTTCAGCAGGCCCCGCGCCTGCTCCAGCCGCCGCTGTTTGAGCCAGGCATGGGGCGGCAGGCCAGTGGCGCGGCGAAATACCCGGGCGAAATGGAAAGGCGACAGATTGACCGCGGCCGCCAGCTGCTCCAGCGATGGCGGTTCGCACAGCTGACTGGCCAATAGTTCCTTGCCCAGCGCCACGGCACGCGGTTCCTGAGCGACGCCACCCGGTGACGGCAGGCGTGCATAGCGCTGCAGCAACTCGAGCATCACTTCACGCCAGAGGGTCTGGCGCTGCAGGGCGCAGGCCTGCGGGTCCTCCAGCAGCCGGTGCAGCGCACTCAAACGCGCCGCCAGAGCCGGGTCCTGATGCACGGTATCGTGGAACATGGGCGGCACGGCATGGGGCAAATCGAGTTCGGCCAACAGCGTCTCGAGCGTGCCGGGCGGCGGGTAGAACACCCGGTACTGCCAGCCCTGCTCGACGCCCTTGGAACCGGTGTGTACTTCATCCGGATTGAGCAGGGCGATGCTGCCAGCACCCGCCAGGTGCTCAACGCCGCGATAGCGATAACGTTCGGCACCGGCTTCAAGCACGGCGATCACATGACCGTCATGCACATGCGGGGCGAAACGGTGCTCGATAAAGCGCGCGGACAACAGCTCCAGGCCGTGCAAATCCTCACTGGTGCTGAAGCGTGCGCGCTCCTCTCCCGTCAGCGGCTGCATAGGTCAACCGCTGAAGCGCGCCTCCAGCTGCAGCTTGATCGCCGGCCAGTCATGGTCGGTGATGCTGTACAGCACGCTGTCATCCAGACGCCCGTCGGCCAGGCGCCGGTGATTGCGCAGCTGCCCCTCGCGCACGGCTCCGAGTTTTTCGATGGCGCGTTGCGAGCGCAGGTTGCTGGCCGCGGTTTTCAGTTGCACGCGCACCAGACCCCAGTGCTCGAAGGCATGTTTGAGCATCAGGTATTTCACCGTGGTATTCAGCCCGGTGCCATGCTGGCCGCGGTCGAGCCAGGTCCAGCCGATCTCGGCGGCGGGCAGCGTGCTCATAAAGTCGCCGAAACGGGTGGTACCTACCAGCTGATCGCCCAGGCGAATGACAAAGGGCAAGGCCTTGCCTTCGCGCTGCTCGAGCAGGCCCTGACGATACCAGTCAAGGCGCTGGGTGCCGCTCATATGCACCAGCTCCTGGCGATTGGCTTCGGCCAGGCTGATCAGGGCGGGAATATCGGCATCGACCATCGGTTCGATGCGCAACGCGCCACGTTGCAGGGTGATCAATTGCGGCTTGAACATAGGGTCCCTCCTCGAACAGAGTCGCAGGCTCGCCACGCTAACAGGGCTGGCCCGCGTGCACAATCCACAACAGTTTTACCCAAAGTTCATACCCCAAGCATTTGCGACCTTGGTCGCGCCTGACGGCATGGCGGTTTGCTGCGACACTGTGAACATTCATAGGCAATATTGCCTGCTCAGCAGTGGCTCGCCCTGCTATGACACGGAACGCCTCATTTAGTTTGCCAGTGGAGTAAGCATGACCCTGTCCAGCGGGCTCATCGCCGCGGTTGCGCTGATTTACATGGCCATCCTCTTCGCCATCGCCTTCTATGGCGACCGCCGCGCCACGCCCATGCCGCCCAAGGTACGCGCCTGGGTCTACTCGCTGTCCCTGGCGGTGTACTGCACCAGCTGGACCTTCTTCGGTGCGGTCGGCCAGGCCGCCGAGCAGCTCTGGTCGTTTCTGCCGATCTACCTCGGGCCGATCATCATCCTGGTGTTCGCACCCTGGGTGCTGCAGAAGATGGTGATGATCAGCAAGCAGGAAAACATCACCTCGATTGCCGACTTTATCGCCGCCCGCTATGGCAAGTCCCAGTCCCTGGCGATAGTGGTGGCGCTGATCTGCCTGGTCGGCGTGCTGCCCTATATCGCCCTGCAGCTCAAGGGCATCGTACTTGGGGTCAACCTGCTGATAGGGGCAGGCGCTGGGGCCAGCGGCACCAGCGCCCAGGACACCGCCTTGATCGTGTCCCTGGCGCTGGCACTGTTCACAATATTGTTCGGCACGCGCAATCTGGATGTCACCGAGCACCACCGCGGGATGGTCCTGGCGATTGCCTTCGAGTCTCTGGTCAAGCTGCTGGCCTTCCTCGCCGTCGGCACGTTCGTTACCTTCGGCCTGTACAACGGCTTCGCCGATTTGTTCAGCCAGGCCCAGCGTAGTCCGGCACTGGACGACTTCTGGGCGGAAACGGTGAACTGGCCGGCAATGATGACCCAGACCGGCCTGGCGATGATCGCCATCATCTGCCTGCCGCGGCAGTTCCACGTCACCGTGGTGGAAAATATCGAACCCAAGGACCTGCGCCTGGCGCGCTGGGTATTCCCCGCCTATCTGGTGCTGGCCGCGCTGTTTGTGGTGCCCATCGCCCTGGCCGGGCAGATGCTGTTGCCGACGGGCGTCACCCCGGATTCCTTCGTGATCAGCCTGCCGCTGGCCGAAGCCCATCCGGCCCTGGCCCTGCTGGCCTTTATCGGCGGCGCGTCGGCGGCCACTGGCATGGTGATTGTCGCCTCGGTGGCCCTGTCGACCATGATCTCCAACGACATGCTGATGCCCTGGCTGCTGCGCCGGAAAAACACCGAGCGGCCGTACGAAGCCTTCCGCCACTGGATGCTCAGCGCCCGGCGGATCAGCATCGTGGCGATACTGCTGCTGGCCTATGTGTGCTATCGCCTGCTCGGCTCCAACGCCAGCCTGGCCACCATTGGCCAGGTCTCCTTCGCCGCCATCGGCCAACTGGCCCCGGCGATGTTCGGCGCGCTGGTATGGAAGCAGGCCAACCGCCAGGGCGTATTTGCCGGGCTGATCTTCGGCGCACTGATCTGGTTCTACACCCTGGTGCTGCCGCTGGTAGCCCGCGGCCTGGGCTGGCCACTGGAGAACTTCCCCGGCTTGCAGGCCCTGCTGTACGCCCCTCTGGGCTTTCAGGTCGAGGCCCTGACCCGCGGCGTGGCGCTGTCGCTGGCGGGCAACTTCCTGCTGTTTGCCTGGGTCTCGTACTTTTCCCGCGCACGGGTCGCCGAGCACTGGCAGGCCGGACGCTTTATCGGCCACGACCTGGGCACCAAACCGAGCAACCGCAGCATGCTGGCGGTGCAGGTCGGCGACCTGTTGCTGCTGGCCAACCGCTTTGTCGGTGAAGACCGCGCGCGCCAGAGCTTTATGCGTTTCGCCTTCCGCCAGGGCAAGGCCTTCGACCCCAACCAGACCGCCAACAGCGACTGGATCGCCCACACCGAGCGCCTGCTGGCCGGGGTACTGGGTGCCTCCAGCACCCGCGCGGTGGTCAAGGCCGCCATCGAAGGCCGCGAGATGCAGGTCGAGGACGTGGTGCGCATCGTCGACGAAGCCTCGGAAGTGCTGCAGTTCAACCGCGCCCTGCTGCAAGGGGCAATCGAGAACATCACCCAGGGCATCAGCGTGGTCGACCAGTCGCTGCGCCTGGTGGCCTGGAACCACCGTTATATAGAGTTGTTCAACTACCCCGAAGGCCAGGTCTACGTCGGCCGGCCGGTGGCCGAGCTGATCCGCTTCAACGCCGAACGCGGCCTGCTCGGCCCCGGTAACATCGAGGAACACGTCAACAAGCGCCTGTACTGGATGCGCCAGGGCACCGCGCACACCTCCGAGCGGCTGTTCCCCAACGGACGGGTGATCGAGCTGATCGGCAACCCGATGCCCGGCGGCGGTTTCGTCATGAGCTTTACCGACATTACCGAGTTCCGCGAGGCCGAACGCGCCCTCAAGGAAGCCAACGAAGGCCTGGAACAGCGGGTCGCCGCACGCACCCATGAGCTGTCGCAACTGAATCAGGCGCTGACCGAGGCCAAGGGCGTGGCCGAGGCCGCCAACCAGTCGAAAACCCGCTTTCTCGCCGCCGTCAGCCACGACCTGATGCAACCCCTGAACGCCGCCCGGCTGTTCTCCGCCGCCCTCTCCCACCAGGAGGAGGCGCTGCCGCGCGAGGCCCGGGAGCTGGTACGCCATCTGGACAGTTCGCTGCGTTCGGCGGAAGACCTGATCAGCGATCTGCTGGACATCTCGCGCCTGGAGAACGGCCGCATCACCCCGGATCGCAACGCCTTCGTGCTGAACAACCTGTTCGATATCCTGGGTGCCGAATTCAAGGCGCTGGCGGCCGAACAGGGCGTGGACTTCCGTCTGCGCGGCAGCCGCCTGCGGGTCGACAGCGACATCAAACTGTTGCGTCGGGTGCTGCAGAACTTCCTTACCAACGCCTTCCGTTACGCCAAGGGCCACGTGCTGCTCGGCGTACGCCGCCAGGGCCAGCACCTGCGCCTGGAAGTCTGGGACCGCGGACCGGGCATCCCGGAAGACAAGCGCAAGGTGATATTCGAGGAGTTCAAACGCCTGGACAGCCACCAGACCCGCGCCGAAAAGGGCCTGGGCCTGGGCCTGGCAATTGCCGATGGTCTCTGCCGGGTCCTCGACCACAAGCTGGAAGTGCACTCATGGCCCGGCAAGGGCAGCGTGTTCAGCGTTACCGTACCCCTGGCCCTGAGCCCTGCGCCCAAGGCAGCGCTGCCGGTACAGGAAATCAACGGCCAGGCCCTGAGCGGAGCCCAGGTGCTGTGCATCGACAACGAGGACAGCATCCTTACCGGCATGCACAGCCTGCTGTCGCGCTGGGGTTGCCAGGTATGGACGGCGCGCAACCGCCTGGAGTGCGAGCACCTGCTCAACGAGGATGTGCGCCCGCAGCTTGCCCTGGTGGATTACCACCTGGACGAAGGCGAAACCGGCACCGAGCTGATGGCCTGGCTGCGCACCCGCCTGGGCGAACCGGTGCCCGGCGTGGTGATCAGCGCCGATGGCCGCCCCGAGCTGATCGCCCAGGTGCACGCCGCCGGCCTCGACTTCCTGGCCAAGCCGGTCAAACCAGCCGCCCTGCGCGCCCTGCTTAGCCGCCATCTGACGTTGCGCTAGGTCGCATGCTCCCGTAGGGCGGTCTGGCAACTGGATGCCTGGTGCGCGCGGCGCACCCTGCGGGCGACACCCGGCAAGTGTGGGAGGGGCTTTAGCCGCGACTGCCAGTGGTCACGACGCGCGCCCCTGACCTGGGGCAATGCGCCGCGTTCGCCCACTGATCTAGACTACTCACAACCCGCCCCGCCAAGGATGTGCCATGCCCGAAGCCCTCGACACCCTGCTGAACTTTGCCAGCGCCCTGGCCGCCGGCCTGCTGATCGGCATCGAGCGCGGCTGGCAGGGGCGCAATATCGAGGACAACCGCCTGGTCGCCGGCATTCGCACCTTTGCCCTGAGCAGCTTGCTCGGGGCCTTTGCCATGCTGCTCAGCGAAAAGTTCGGGGGAACGGCCTGGGCGGTGATCTTTATCGGTTTTGCCGCCCTGGTGGTGGCCTCCTACTTTGGCGAGTTGCAGCGCACCGGGGATATGGGCCTGACCAGCGAGGTGGCGCTATTGCTCACCTTCCTGCTCGGCAGCCTGGCCATGGCCGGGCATGCCCCGCTGGCCGCCGCCGGGGCCGTGGCGGTGGCCCTGCTGCTGAGCCTCAAGCGCGTGCTGCACAGTGCCCTGCAGCGCCTTAGTGAAGACGAGCTGTCCGGCACCCTCAAGCTGCTGTTTATCTCCCTGGTGCTGCTGCCGGCGCTGCCCAATCAGGGTTACGGCCCCTGGCAGGCCTTCAACCCCTACGTCATCTGGTGGATGGTGGTGCTGATCGCCGCCATCGGTTTTGCCGCCTATGTGGCGATTCGTCTGGTCGGCACCCGCCATGGCCTGCTGATCACCGCCCTGCTCGGCGGCATCGTCTCCTCCACTGCCATGACAGTAACCCTCGCCCGCCTGGGCCGCGGCCGCAACCTGCAGGCCATCCTCGCCTGCGGCCTGCTGGCCACCTCGGCCTTGATGTTTCCCCGGGTCTTGCTGGAGGCCGGCCTGGTCAATCGTGCCCTGCTGCCGGCGCTGTTCTGGCCACTGAGCGTGGCCGCCCTGATCTACACCGGCGGTGCCCTGCTGTATTACCGCCAGGCCGGCAGCGAGAGCGAAAAAAGCCCCGAAGCGCCCCTGAAAAACCCCTTCGAACTGGGCCCGGCGCTGCGCTTCGCCGCATTGCTGGCGTTGATCCTGCTGCTCATCGAAGCAGCGCAGCGCTGGCTGGGAGATGCCGGCGTGTACCTGGTGGCGCTGGTCTCCGGGCTGGCCGATGTGGATGCCATCACCCTGTCCCTGGCGCGCAGTTCGCACACCGAACTGGACAACCAGGTGGCTGTACAGGGGATCCTGCTCGCGGCCCTGAGCAATAGCCTGGTCAAAGCCTTTCTGGTGGCCCTGATCGGCGGCCGCCAACTGGCGCTGCTGACCCTGCCGGTGATGGCCGCAGGGCTGCTGGCAGGGGCCCTGGTACTACTGCTGACCTAAGAGGGTGTTTACAAAAGTAGCGAGCGATGGCCAGGCAAGGCGAAATCAGCCGAAAAAGCGGAGTGTACGAGTAGTACATGAGCACTTTTCGGTTGATTTCAACGCAGCATGGCCGAGCGCAGTAATTTGTAAACACCCTCTGAGGAAGGCTGCAGAAACCCCTGCAGCAACTGGTGCACCCGCTCGCTCAACTCGCGATTGGCCGCCTCGGGCAGGCCCCGAGCCAGCTCGGCATTGACCACCTGCTCCACCAGCGGGCGCAGTTGCAGCAACTGCAGGTTCAGGCGCTCCAGCTCCTCGGCATGGGGTAGCTCGCGCTGCAGCAGCGGGTTGACCAGTTGTTTGACGATCATCTGCACGATGCCGGTCGCCACCTGCTGCACATGGCCACGGATCGCCGTCAGCTCGTCGAGCAGGGCCGGCAGGGGAATGCCCGCACGGTACAACTCGACCCCGGCGGCAAACAGCCTGGGGCTGGGCACCCGCAGGTGGTCGCCGGCTAATTCCAGCAGGCCCAGGGCCTGGGCCTGCTCGATCACCCGATCATCCAGCTGATCGCCGAACAGCGCCTGCAATTCGCCGAACTGCAGGGTGCCGGCCTGCTCCGGCTCGTCGGCACCGCGAATGGCCTGCTCCAGGCCCAGCACATGGGCCAGGTCGCGGCCCTGAGCCCAGGCGTCGAACAGCTCGCGGATGCTGGCAATGCTGTAGCCACGCTCAAGCAACTGGCCGACCAGCTGCAGCCGTGCCAGGTGCTCGCCGCTGTAGATGCCCAAACGCCCACGGCGCTCAGGGGGCGGCAGCAGGCCCTGATCCTGATAGGCGCGCACATTGCGCACCGTGGTCTGCGCCGCGCGGGCCAGTTCATCGACCCGGTATTCGGCGGCAACGGCACTCGCCAGGGGCGCGGCGCGGCCCAACAGACGCTGGAGAAAAGCGGAGGCTGTGTTCATGGTCGCGATCATAGTCGCCTCCCGGCAATGGCAACAACAGCCCCAACCAAGGGCTGGACTTTGCCTGCCCGGCATCGCCACGAGCCCCGCAAAACCAGGGCAAAGCCCTGCTGCAGAGCGCTTTTCGGTCTGCCAGTAACACCGTAACAGAGCCTGTGCTGAGGTGGCCGGATGGCTAGGCAGATGCGCTCCGCGCGTCCAACAATAACCGTGACATCAAATGATGTAACAGTCAGCCATGACCATCCGGAGACGCTACATGCCCATCAACCTCGCCTTTATCATCCAGCGCCATGGGCAATTGCTCGCACTGCCTCGGGTATTCGCATGAACACACCAGCAGTGCTGCCGAACGATGGGCTGCAAGCCAGGCAGCTGTGGGTGCAGGGCGACGGCGTCGAGCTGGCGGTGTACCGCTGGGGCCAGGCGACGGGGCCGATCCTGCTGCTGGTCCACGGCTACCCGGACAGCCACGAAATCTGGCTGCCGCTGGTACGCGAACTGGCCGCCGACTACCAGATCATCGCCTACGACGTACGCGGCTTCGGTGCCTCGGATATCCCGCACAAGCGCCTGGACTATCACCTGGAGAAACTGGCCAACGACCTGGAAGCGGTGCTCAAGGCCACCAGCCCCGAGCAGCCGGTCCACCTGCTGGCCCACGACTGGGGCTCGATCCAGGCCTGGGAGGCGGTCACCGAGCCGCGCATCCAGCCGCTGCTGGCCTCCTACACCAGCCTTTCCGGCCCCTGCCTGGACCATGTCGGCCACTGGATGCGCGACCGCATCAGGCAGAAACACCCGCGTGCCTGGGCCCAGGTCGCCGGGCAGCTGCTGAGTTCCTGGTATATCGCCCTGTTCCATACCCCGCTGCTGCCGGAGCTGACCTGGCGGCTGGGGCTGGCCAAGGCCTGGCCGCAGCTGCTGTACAAGGTCGAAGGCCTGCGCAACGTGGCGATCAGCACCAGCCAGCGCGCCGATGGCATCCACGGGGTCAAGCTGTACCGCGCCAACTTTATCCGCAGCCTGTTCAGGCCACGCCAGCGCTACACCCAGGTGCCGGTGCAGCTGATCGTGCCGACCCGCGACCGCTTCGTGCGCCCGCAGCTGTTCGACCAGCTGCAGCATTGGGCACCCAGGCTACAGCGGCGCGAAGTAAATGCAGGGCATTGGCAGCTGCTGGCCGAACCGCAGCAGCTGGCCGCCTGGATGCGCGAGTTCACCGTCCATATCGAGAGCAGCGCCCCCGCCGCTACACATTCCTGACGGCGTTCCACGCCCTACTCGCTGGCTTCATCCAATAGCGCCACCCCGGCCGCCCGTTCGAGCAGCTCGGTAGGCAGGCTCTTGCTGGCGCGGGCACCGAGCAGCTTGAGGTTTTCCACGCGGCTGACAATATTGCCGCGGCCGTCGCAGAGCTTGTTGCGCGCCCCGGCGTAGGCCTTGTCCAGTTGCTGCAGGCGCGCGCCCATTTCATCCAGGTCCTGGATAAAGGCGACGAACTTGTCATACAGCGCCCCGGCGCGTTCGGCAATTTCGCGGGCGTTCTGGCTCTGCCGCTCCTGCCGCCACAGGCTGTCGATCACCCGCAGGGTGGCCAGCAAAGTGGTCGGGCTGACGATCACGATATGTTGATCGAAGGCCTCCTGAAACAGACCCGGATCGGCCTGCAGCGCCGCGGCGAAGGCCGCCTCGATCGGTACGAAGAGCAAGACGAAATCCAGGCTGTGCAGGCCCTCCAGGCGCTGATAATCCTTGAGCGACAAGCCCTTCAGATGGCTGCGCAGCGACAGCACATGCTGCTTCAGCGCCAGTTGCCGGCTGGCGTCGTCATCGGCGGCAATAAACTGCTGATAGGCGGTCAGGCTGACCTTGGCATCGATAACCACCTGCTTGTCACCCGGCAGCTGGATCAGCACATCCGGCTGAAAACGCTCGCCATCGGCGCTCTTCAGGCTGACCTGGGTCTGGTATTCGCGGCCCTTCTCCAGGCCGGCGTGTTCCAGCACTCGTTCCAGTACCAGTTCGCCCCAGTTGCCCTGGGTCTTCTGGCCCTTGAGGGCACGGGTCAGGTTGGTCGCCTCGTCGCCCAGGCGCTGGTTGAGCTGCTGCAGGCGCTCCAGTTCCTTGCCCAGGGAAAAACGTTCACGGGCTTCCTGCTGGTAGCTTTCCTCGACGCGTTTCTCGAAGGACTGGATGCGTTCCTTGAGCGGGTCGAGCAACTGGCCGAGCTGCTGCTGGCTGGTCTCGGTAAAACGCTGTTCGCGCTCATCGAAGATCTTGCCGGCCAGCTCGGCGAACTGGGCCCGCAACTCATCGCGCGAACCCTGCAGATCGCTCAGGCGCTGCTGGTGGCTGTCCTGCTGTTCCTTGAGTTCGGCGGCCAGGGCGGCGCGCTGGGCATCCAGGCGGCGGATCTCGCCTTCCTGCTGCTCGCGCTGCTGATGCCAGTCCTGGGCGGCTTCGCGGGCGATCTGCCGCTCGTGCTGCAGCAACTCGGTTTCGCGGCGCAGCGCGGCCAGTTCGGCCTGCTGATCGGCCTTGATCTCGCTGATCTCGGCGACTTCTTCGCGGCAATCATCCAGTTGCGCGGCCAGCCCGGCCTGGGCCAGTTGCGCGTTGCTCAGACGTTCCTGCAGCAGGCCGAACTCCAGCTGCTGGCTGGCCAGGCGGCGCTGCAGCGACCAGGCCATATAAAGAAGAGGAACAGCCGCCGCGGCAAAACCGAGCAGCGCCGGTGCCAGCGCGGTGGACAGATCGATTGGCATAAGCAGCTCCGCAGAAAAGTACTGGCAGTATAACCAGTATGTCTGGGCCTCGCTGCCTTGTGTCAGAGCTGTTTAAGCAGCTTCCTGGCCTCGGCCGAACCCTGGCCGGCGGCCAGTTCCAGCCAGTGGCGGGCCTGTTGCGGCTCGCTGCTGCGCGGCAGGCTGAGCAGTTCGCCCAGTTCAAGCTGGGCACGCATATCGCCGGCACGCGCCGCCTGGCGCAGCAACTCCAGACCGATACGGCGATCACGCGGGTTGCCACAGTCGCGGCAGAGCAATTGCCCCAGACGGCTCTGGGCCTGCACCACACCCTGCATGGCGGGCTGCTTGAGCAAGCCGCCGGCAAAACGCTTGACGCTCGACGCGTGGCCCAAGCGCGGGCTGTCGAGCAGCCACAGGGCAACACGCATCGGCAGGCGAGCAGCAGTAGAAGGATGTTCTGCGGGTATACGAGGCAATACGCGAGGCATAGGAAGCAGCGGTAGCGGGAAAGGCGCGCCACTCTACTCCTTTTTTCGCCAAGGTAAAGCCTTGCCACAGGCTGTTTTAGCCGCCCTGGCGGCCAGGCCCCGAAGGGTCTGGCCGAGCTGTCTTGACGCCACTTTTCAGCCGCTGGCGCAGCGCTGCAAAGGAGCCGCCGGGCCAGCTGTCCGCGGTCTGGTGGGCTGGCAGGCGAGCCCAGAGCATACACTCGGTTAATCCACAGAAGCTGTGGATAACTTCGTGGATAACATGGGCGCAAGCGCCCTGATCGCCTATGCCACGGGGGCCGAAGTCAAACTGGCGATTTTTTCACCAGTTAAAAAAGTTCATATTTTTCATTGACTTAAAAAAGCCGCATGAAGAATCAAGGGTTTACGTCAATCACGAAATGTACATTGACAAGACGCATCGCAAATGTGCACAAGTCTGCGCCACCCGGTCTGGACGCGCCCTTTTTCGGGGCAACAACAGCCGCAAAAGCCCCGCCCTAGGCGGGCAAGGGCAATTGTCCGTCACGCAGAAAAATGGTCTGGCGAAACACCCGCGGCTTGTCCGGCACCTGGGCACTCTTGAAGGCGACATAGTCGGCCGTGGTTTCGCACAACCAGCTCAGCAGGTTGCGCGGCCGCTTCTCCGCCAGCGCCTGGGGCACGAACAAGGCCACATTGTTGCCACCCAGCGGGCAGCGCGCGGAACGGTACTCGAAAGCCTCGACCCTGGCCTCGCGCATGGCCGCCCCCAGCGCCTGGGTGCTCTGGTAGGCCGCGGCATGGCACAGCTCGGCCTGATACGCGGCGAAGGGCGGGTGCTGCAGCTGGATACCGCGCGCAACCTGATAACGCGCCTCAAAGGTGCAGTGCTCGGAAAGGATGCGCCCGCTGGGTGGTGGCGTGGCCATGCCCTGCCACAGCAGAAAACGGTAATAGGCCGCCTCGGCCATCGCCGTGTCGATACGCAGCGCACCATAAAACAGGCTGGGTTCGTGCAATGTGCCGAAGCGCGAGCCCCAGCGCAGGGGTGGATAGCGAAACGGGGTTTTCAGCAGGTAATGCAGGGGCTCGGCCTGCAGCGGCAATGGCGGCTTGCTGCCTTCCAGCAACTCCTCCAGCAATGCCTGCTCGGCCAGGCTGTCCACCAGTTGCATGGTGGCGACCTGGGCCTGGCTTTCCACCAGGCGTACCAGACGCCCACGCAACGCTTTGATCTGCTCGGGGCCGTTACAGGCTTGCCAGATATCCATGGCGACCAGGTTCCTTATGCTTATTGTTATTCCGCCACGGGGCGCGGTCGGCTTGCACTGCGGGCTCAGCCCTTGCCGCGAATGGCATCGAGGTATTCGACCACCCGCACCAGGCCCTGGACCTGCATCATCAGCAGCAGCGGCACGCCTTGCAGATGATGGTTATCGGTGCGCAGAAAGTGCTGCATATCCGCCAGGTTGCCGCCAAACAGAGCGAACAGGGCGCGATAGGCGCGAATCAGCAGCAGCGCCAGCTCACCGGTCTTGCTCTGCACGCGCAGGCCACTGTCGGCCCAGCGCGAGATCGCCGTGCGGTGCACGCCAACGATATCGGCGAGCTCCTGCTGGGTCAGGCCCAACTGCTCGCGGGTATTGAGCAACGCCTTGGCCAGTACAGCGTCGGCGTCGGCCACCGGTCGAATCAATGCGCTCATCACCGCCTCCAATGTTCATTTACGTCAAAAATAGCACTTAATGCTGCAAATACACAGAATAAAAAACACCCCGATTGGCAGCCCCAGGTCCATGGGTTAAGGTCTGCTGCAGAGATAGCCCTCCTCACCCTGGATCCGTGCCCATGATCAGCCGGCGTACCTGGCTGCGACTTATCATTTTGCTCAGCCTGCTGGCCCTTGCGCTCGGCAGTTACACCTACCTCAGCTGGACCCGCCTGCTCGAACGCCTGCAGATCGAGGAGCTGGACTGGCAAGGCCTGTCCCTCGACCTGGACGGCCTGGCCCTGACCCGCCTCGATGTGCGCCAGCGTCAGGCCGGGGGCAGCCTGCAGCTGCAGGTCGAGCAGCTGCGGCTGCGCTGGACGCAACTGCGCCTGAGCCCGCCCTTCTGGCAACAGGTGCAGATCGCCAGCCTCAAGATGAGCCTGCCGCAACCGGCCGCCACTACCACTCCTGACGGCCCCGAGCCCAGCGTGCAGCTGGAACAGCTGGGTGCGGCACTTGCCCTGCTGCCGGGCAACCTGGATATCCAGCGCTTTGTCATCGACCTGCCCTGCGCCGAGCAGCGTTGCAGTCTGCAGGGCGACCTACATCTGAGCAGGCCGAACCACGCCGCGGCCGGCGAACAGAGCCTGGCCGTGCAGCTCAACCTGCAACATCAACAACACCAGCTGAACTGGACAGCCCAGTGGCAGGGCAATAACGACGCCGTGGCGCTACAACTGGCCCTGGCGGTCGACCAGGTGCCCCAACTGAGCCTTGCAAGCCGCCTGTGGACCACCGCCGAAGGCCAGACATGGCAGGGCCAGCTGAGCAGTGCGTCACTGAGCCAGGCCGCCGTGCTGCAAAGCTGGCTGCAGCAATGGTTGCCTCTCGCCCAGGGGGACGGCATGCAAGCCCCGACGGCGGCCAAACTGCTGGCCGACTGGCAGCTGCAGCTCGGCCCCGGGCCGCTGCGCCTGAGTCAGCTGCTGCAGGCCAGTGGGCAGATCAGCGCCAGCGCCGACCTGCCCGAGCCCTGGCCGGTGCCCGGCATCGGCCTGCTGCAGGGCCAGTTCAACCTGGCCGCCCGCGCCCTCGACGGGCAGTGGTTGGCCGACAGCCTGGGAGCCGATCTGCAGCTCGACCAGATCAGCAGCACGGTACTGCAGGCCCTGCCGGCCGACCTGCGCCCCGAGTCCCTGCACCTGCAGATAGAAGCCGCTGAGACTTTCGACGCCCTCGCCGCCAACCTGCTCGAACGCGCCCTGCCCCTGAACTTCAGCCTGAGCAGCCAGGGCAGCAGCCGCTTCGAGCTGCAGGGCCGCCTGGCCCTGGCCAACGCCGCGCCCTGGGCGCTGCAACTGGCGGATGCCAGCCTGAGCTTGAACAGCCCCGGCCTGACCCTTGGCGACTGGGTAATCAGCAACCTGCGCAGCAAACTGGCGCTAAGCGGCTATCTGGACGAACAGCAGCTCACCCTCGCCCTGGGCCAGGGCTCGCAGCTCAGCCTGGGGCAGCTGCAGGGTGCCGAATTGCGCATGCAGCAGCTCAAGGCCAGCAGCAATGCCCTGCACCTGAGCGCCCGGCATCAGGCCGGCGTGCTGCAGAGCTGGCAACTGCAGGGCCCGACCAGCCTCAGCCTGCAGCAGCTGCATCAGGCCCAGCTCAAGCCCCAGGGCTGGCAATGGCAGGGCCAGCTGGCGGCGAGCGAGGCGCAGATCAAACTGGACGGCAAACTCGGCAACGACGCCGACCTGCAGCTCAGCCTGCAGCTGCAGCACAGCAGCGCCGCCGGCCTGACCCTGCAGGCAAAACTGGCCGAGCTGTTTCTGCGTAGCGGCAACCCGCTGCAGCAGAGCTTCAGCGCCTGGCCGGCGCTGCTCACCCTCAGCGATGGCCGCCTCAACGCCAAGGCCAGCCTGAGCCTGGCCAACAATGCCAGCGCCCCCAGCGGCACCCTGGAACTCACCGGCAAAGGCCTGGGCGGCATCTATGACCGCACCGAACTGAGCGGCCTGGACACTCGCCTGCAGCTGCAACTGGACCCGCGCCAAGTAAAGGTCGAGTTCCAGGAACTGCAGCTGCAGCAGGCCAACCCCGGCATTCCCCTCGGCCCGCTGCAGTTCAGCGCCAGCTACCAGGCTCCCCTGGCCACGCTCGACAAGGGCCGGTTGCAGGTGCGCCAGGCCCGCGGTGAACTGGTGGGCGGCAGCGTGCAGCTCGACCCCGGACAGTGGAACCTGGCCGAGGGCGATTTATTGTTGCCCCTGAGGGTCCGGGGCCTGGAACTTGAGCAGCTTTTTATTCTCTACCCGACAGAGGGATTGGCCGGTAGTGGCACCCTTGATGGCCTGTTACCCCTGCGCCTCGGCAGCGCCGGGGCGACCATCGAACAGGGGCAGCTGGCCGCCCGCCAGCCCGGTGGCCAGCTGCAGTTCCACTCGGAGCGGATTCGCGCCCTGGGCCGCAGCAACCCGGCCATGCAACTGGTGACCCAATCGCTGGAGGATTTCCGTTATGCGACCCTGAGCAGCCAGGTCAACTACGATCAGCACGGCAAGTTGCAACTGGATATCCGCCTGGAAGGGCAGAACCCGGCCATCGAAAAAGGTCGGCCGATCCACTTCAACATCAGCCTGGAAGAAGACATCCCCACCCTGCTGGCCAGCCTGCAACTGACCGACAAGGTGAACGAGATCATCAAACAGCGCGTCCAGCAGCGTATGCTGGAGCGCCAGAAGGCCCCACAAGAGCCCTAGGGCTTGCACCCTGCGCCACGCAAAGGCCGCAGGCCCTCACCAAGGAGAAGCGCCATGCGCTTACGCAGTTATTTCGCCGCCCTGCTACTGGGGTTGCTCAGCACGGCCTGCACCCCCACGGTACAGCTGGCCATGCCCAACGAGCCGATCAATATCAACCTCAATGTGAAGATCGAGCACGAAATCTATATCAAGGTGGATAAAGCCCTGGACAGCATGTTCAGCGAATCCAGCGGACTTTTCTGAGGAGCCAGACCATGACCCTGTTCAAACGTTTTGCCGGCCTGTTGCTGCTGCTCAGCCTGAGCCTGCCAGCAGCAGCCCTGAACCTCAACGAAGCCATGTCCGCCCTGGGCGACGCCAAGGCCAGCGGCCAGCTCGGAGAAATGCCCAACGGCTACCTGGGTGTGGTCAAGAGCGACGGCCAGGCCGCAGAGATCGCCCGCCTGATCAACCAGGCGCGGCGCAGCGAATACCAGAAGCTGGCCGCGCAGAACGGCATCCAGCTCAGCGATGTGGAAGCCATAGCCGGGCAGAAGGCCCTGGACAAGACCCCGCCTGGGCAATATATCCAGGTCAAGGGCCAGTGGCTGCGCAAGTAGCCGCAGCAGTAACCACCAGGCCCCGTCGGCATCTGCCGACGGGGCCTTTTTCTTGGCTATGCCTCAGTTACCTGTTTCATGCAGCAATTCCTTGTAGGAACGGGCAGGACGCGCAGTCCCGTGCCCGCGATCCGCGCGCGCCAGACACTTTCGCGGCCATGGGCCCTACAGGTGGCGCGATTTGCTCCCCTTTGCCTGACACGCTCCTACAGCGGGTGCGTAACAGCTCGCGGGCAAGCCCGCTCCTACAAAAGCGCCGCCCGTTTGCAACGGGTATGGCCGACACCTAGCTGCGTCCCGAGCTGCCCCGGTCGCCCCAGAACTGCTCGGCCAGCAGCTGCAGGCGTGCGGCCAGGCCGGCAACGTGGTCGGCGGCCTGGCGGCTCTGGTCGCCGGCCATGACATTGCCGTCGGTGGCCTGGCGAATTCCGTCGAGGTTGCCCTGGATGGTGTCGCCCACCGCACTCTGCTGCTCCACCGCCGCGGCGATCTGCACGCTCATGTCGCTGATCTCGTTGACCCGCTGATTGATCCCGTCCAGCGCCACCGCAGCCAGTGCGGCCTGCTCGACACTGGCTGCGGCCTTGGCATGGCTGCGCTGCATGGCCACCACCGCATTCGCGGTGGATTGCCGCAGGGTGTCGATGGTCTGCTGGATTTGCGCGGTGGAGTGCTGGGTGCGCGAGGCCAGGCCGCGCACCTCGTCGGCGACCACGGCAAAGCCGCGCCCGGCCTCCCCGGCCCGCGCCGCCTCGATGGCGGCATTCAGGGCGAGCAGATTGGTCTGTTCGGCAATGCCCTGGATCACCTCCAGCACCCGGTTGATTTCCAGGCCATGGCGTTCCAGCTGATGGATCACCGCACTGCTCTGCTGCACCTCGCCGGCCAGGCTGTCGATCTGCTGACGGGTCTGCTCGACCATCTGCAGGCCGCGGTCGGTTTCCTGATTGACCAGGCTGGCCGCGCTGGCGGTGAGCTGGGCATGCCGCGCCACCTCCTGCACGCTGCTGGCCAGTTGGCCGATGGCACTGGCCACCTGGGCGGTTTCCCCCTGTTGCTGCACACAGGCCTGGTTACTGCTGCCCACCGCGGCCACCAGCTCGGCGGCTTCGAGGTTCAGTTCGCGCGCCGAATCGGCCATGCGCCCGACCACCGCGCGGGTTTCCGCTTCGAGCATGCACAGGGCGAAATCGATCTGGCCAAAGGCATCGCCACGCCCGCTATAGAGCGCCTGGCTCAAAGGATTATCGGCAATTGCACAGGCCTTGCGCGCCAGCCTGTCCAGGGGGTTCAGGCTATACAGCAGCCAGCCGCCCTGCAGCAGGCCGAGCAGCGCCACCAGCATTCCCGCCTGGGCCCAGCCGAGCAGGCCAGCGGCCGCCAGCACAGCCGCCGCAACCAGGCTCAAGGCGACATTGCCCAGGCTGCAGCGCAGCGCCACGGCCAGCCGCGGGCGACGCAACAGGCGTGGCGTACGGCCGGCCCGCAGCTGGCCATAGAGCTGCTCGGCAGCCGCCTCCTGGGCCGGGCTCGGCAGGGTGCGCACCGATTGATACTCCACCACCTGGCCATCGCGCTGCACCGGTGTGGCGTAGGCGCTGACCCAGTAGTGATCGCCATTCTTGCAGCGGTTCTTCACCAGGCCCATCCACGAACGCCCGGCTTTGAGGGTCTGCCACATATGGGCGAACGCCTGAGGCGGCATATCCGGGTGACGGACGATATTGTGGTTGCTACCCAGCAGCTCGGCCTCGCTGAAACCGCTGATATCGATAAAGTCGCGATTGACGTAGGTGATGCGGCCCTTGGGATCGGTGGTGGAAAGGATATTGGCACTGGCCTGGAAGCCGACCTGACGGCCACTGAGCGGGAGGTTGATTTTCATGCTTGGGCCTGGCTCCTTGCAGGTTGTGCGGCGGCTTCCGGCAGCAGGCAGACGACGCCCGCGCGGCCGTCCGGCTGGCTGAACAGACGTTGCAGCTCGGCGGCAGGCTTGGGCCGACCGAACCAGTAGCCCTGGGCATAGCGGCAGCCCTCGCCGAGCACGAAATCGAGCTGCTCGGGGCTTTCCACCCCTTCGGCCACCACCTCCATGCCCAGGCTGTGGCCGAGCCCGATAATCGCCCGGCTGATCACCCTCAGCTCGCCCTCGCCGCAGGTGCCGTCGATAAAGCTCTTGTCCACCTTGAGAATCTGCAGCGGGAAACGCTTGAGGTAGCTCAGCGAGCTGTAGCCGGTGCCGAAGTCGTCCAGGGCCAGCACCACCCCCAGGCTGGCCAGTTCGCGCAGGCTGGCCAGGGTGTGTTCGCTGTCCTCCATCAGCAGGCTCTCGGTGATTTCCAGAATCAGGCTGGCGGGCGGCAGGCCGCTGGCCTGCAGAATGTCGATCAGGCGCGGGATAAAAGCTGCCTGCTGCAGCTGGCGGCTGGAGATATTCACCGAGCAGCGCAGCTGCTGCTGACCGGCCAGCTGCCAGGCCCGGGTCTGTGCGCAAGCCTGCTGCAGCACCCAGTCACCGACGCGAATGATTTCCCCGGATTCCTCCAGCGCCGGGATAAATTCCATCGGTGGGATCAGCCGCTCGCCACTGCGCCAGCGCAGCAAAGCCTCGACTCCGGCCAGATAAGGCTGGCCCGCATCGAGGCGACAGATCGGCTGGTAGTGCAGCTCCAGTTCGCCGTTATCCAGGGCCTGGCCCATGGCCGACTCCAGCGCCAGGTTGTGCTGCGCCGCCACCTGCAATTCCTCACTGTAACGGGCGAACTGCGCCTTGCCCGCGGCCTTGGCGCGGTACAGGGCCAGGTCTGCGGCCTGCAGGGCGTCGAGCAGTTTGCCTTTGTCCTGCAGCGGGGCGATGCCGATGCTGGCGTTGACCACCAGGGTGCGCTCATCCAGCTGCAGCGGCTGGTGCAGACCATCGAGAATACGCTGGGCCACCCGCTCGGCATCGCTGCTGCAGTTGAGGTTGTCGAGCAGCACGACAAACTCGTCGCCGCCAAAGCGGAACAGCTGATCGCCCGGGCGCAGGCAACCACTCAGACGCCGCGCCACCTCCACCAGCACGCGGTCGCCGACCGCGTGGCCGAGGCTGTCGTTGATCAGCTTGAAACGGTCCAGGTCGACGAACAGCAAGGCGGCCTCTCGCGCCCCTAGCTGGTGCTGACGCTGCACGGCCTGCTGCAATTGCTCATCCAGCCCGGTGCGATTGGCCAGCCCGGTCAGCGGGTCATGCCGGGCCGCATGCCTGAGGTGCTGCTCGGCCTGCTTGCGCGCGCTGATATCGGTTTGCGAGCCGGCCATGCGCTGCTGGCCCGGCTCGCTCTCCTCGGCCACCCCACGCACCAGCACCCAGGCATAGTCGCCATCGCGCTTGCGCATGCGGTACTCGTGGTGCAACAGCGCCGTGTCGCCGCTCAGGTGAGCATTGATGGCCTGGCGTAGGCCCGGCAGATCGTCCGGATGGACCCGGGCAAACCAGCCCTGGCTGGCATCGCCGATAGCGTCGCGGCTGACCCCGAGCATATTCGCCCAGCGCTCCGAGACATACAGCCGGTCCTGCCCCACATGCCAGTCCCAGAGGCCATCGTTGGCCCCGCGCAGGGCTCGGGTAAAGCGCGCCTCGCTGTCTTCCAGGGCACTGTGCTGGGCCACGCTGTAAGTGTCGATGGCCAGGGAGATATCGAAAAACACCGCTTTCAGCAGGCTGGCATACAGCTCGCAATGTGGGTGCTCGGCGAACAGGCTGGTAAGCATGCGGTCCAGATAAAGGCGATAGGCCCCCAGGTACCACTTCAGTTCCAGGCCGACCTGCTGATGGACCATGCCGATACGCAAGCGCCCGTCGACATAATCGGCGTCGAAGCGCCCTTCCCACAGATCCCGGTAGTAAGCCCCCTGGCTGTGCTTGAGGCGGGCCACGGTCGCCGGCGAACGCAGCAGGGCCGAGGGCGTGGCGAATTGTTCCAGATGGCCATAGAGCTCCTCGACAAAGGCATACTGCGCCTCGGCCATCTGCGCCCCATGGGCCTGCAGCCGCCGGGCATCCTCGCGGCTCCAGTCGAGAAAACGCAGGCGCTCGCCGATCTCTTGCTGATCCAGGCGCAAGCGCCCGAGCAGCTCGGCCAAAGTCTCTTTTATCTTCATCGTCATCACCGCCATCCTGGGTCAATGCGCAAGCAAAAAAAAACGCCGCGATGACCCGTTCGATAAAGGAACGATCATTGCGGCGCTTCGTCTTGCAGGCCCTGTGTCCTGCCCGGCAAAGCCGGTTCCCGCCCGAGGCGGAACCTACTGTAGGGCATGTTTACAGCATCATTACGGGCCTGACAATTCTGCCATCAGCTCACTCAGACGTCGGCGCGCGCGCCCCACTTCCCGGGATTTGAAGGCATGTCGGGTGCCTTGCAGGATATCCACCACCTCGGCCAGCGCCGCCTGCACCCGTCCCAACTGACCCAGCTGCGCTTCACCCAGCCAACGGCAGAACGGCGCATCGCCGCAGTCGCCGGCCTCGCATAGCACCTGCTGCGCCGCCTCAGCGCCCAGTAGCTCGCGCAGGGTGCTGGCCAGTTGCCGATCGTTACAGAGAATTCGCGCCTGCTGCCCGGAATCATTCATGCGAGCCAACTCCCTTGGAAAAGGAGTGCTTTTTATAATGGCAAATGGCCGCATCCGTTGATTCAGATCAAACAAGCCGGCGACCCCGGGAAATGGCCGGACAATTGGCCGAAATAGCCGGCCGAACAGCTCCTGCGCGCCCCATTAGGTGCGCGCAGGGCCAGGGCTTAGAGCAGATTCCAGCTGTAGTTGATTATCAGACGATTCTCGTCGATGTCGCTGCGGTAGTTGGAGCGCGCCGTGACGTTGCGCAGGCGTACGCCGAGGCCCTTGAGCGCACCGCTCTGCACCGTGTAGCCGAGATCCAGATCGCGCTCGAAGTCCTTGCCCTCGTAGCGTGGGCCACCCCGGCTGGTGGCCTGGGCATCGACGTTGTCGCCCTGGATATAACGCACCCCGGCGACCAGCCCTGGCACGCCCATGGCGCTGAAGTCGTAGTCGTAACGCAGCTGCCAGGAGCGCTCGTCGGCCGAGGCGAACTCGAAGGTCGGCACCTCGTTGCCCAGCGGCGTGACGTTGGCGAATACCCGCGGGAAGGCGTTGTCGCCGAATATCGCCTGGTAGCCGAGGTAGAAGGTATGGCCGCCATGCCGGGCCGACAGCAGAGAGAACAGGGCCTGGTTGTCGATTGCGCCGATCAGCTGCTGACCGTCCTCGCTGGAGTCGTAGAAGCCCAGGTTGGCCCCCAGCACCCAGTCGCCCACCGGCTCGCTGTGCTTGAGGCTGACAAACCGCTGGTTGTAGATATCCTGCAGCTGGGCGTACCAGGCCCCGACCGAGGTGCGGCTGGCGTTGAAGGCATAGTCGGCACCGCCATAGTTGAAGCGCTCGCTGCTGCCGGCGCGTTGCGGCAGATGGCCGAGCATGGCCAGCATCCTGTCGTCGCCGGCCTCGTTGCGCAGGCTGGTGGAACGCAGCTGGCCGGCCTGCAGGGTCAGCCCGTCGATTTCCTGGGAAATGATGCTGGCCCCCTGAAAGGTCGGCGGCAGCAGGCGGATATCGGAGAAGGTCAGCACCGGCAGGTTGGGCTGCAGTTCGCCGATCTTCAGCTCGGTCTTCGACAGCCTGACCTTCAGCGCCGCGCCCAGGCGGCTGTAATCATCGGCGGCCTTGCCGCTTTCCCGGGTCGGCAGCAGGCCGGTGTTGACCCGATCCGCGCTGCTGTCGAGCTTGAGCCCCAGCTGGCCGATGGCATCGACGCCGAAACCGACGGTACCCGGGGTGTAGCCGGACTTGAAGTTGAGGATAAAACCCTGGGCCCATTCCTCGGCCTTGGACTGTTTATTGGGCCCGACGATATCGGAGAAATCGCGGCTGAAGTAGTAGTTGCGCGCCTGCAAGGTCGCGCTGCTGTCTTCGATAAAACCACCCGCCTGGACCAGGGCTGGCAGGCTCAGGGCCAGGACAGCGGACAGCAGGACGGGCTTCACATTCGGATAGTGAGTCATGGTTTAGCTCATTGTTGTTATTGAAAGTGGGCTGTTGCGCCACCCTTGCCGGGGACAAACCCGGCAACGCAAGTGGGTGGTGTGACTGTCGCCGCGCCGAGCTCAGGCCTGGCGCGGCGGCAATGCTCGAGGGCCAGAGCGGGCTAACCGACCGCCTCCTTCTCGGCCAGATTGGCGCTATGCAGCGGCGCTGTGACGGGCGCTTTGTTGCGCCGAACGCCAAGCAGCAGATGGGCGGCGATGCCAAACATCAGCCCCCAGAAGGCGGCCGACAGGCCGAGAAAGGACATGCCCGAGGCGGACACCAGAAAGGTGATCAGCGCCGCTTCGCGGTCATCCGGCTGGGCCATGGCGCTGGCCATCGCCGCGGCAATCGCGCCGAACAGCGCCAGCCCGGCCAGGGCGGCGATCAGCTCTCTGGGAAAGGCGCTGAACAGCGACACCAGGGTCGCGCCGAACAGCCCCAGCAGCAGGTAGGCGAAACCGCCGACCACCCCGGCGACATAGCGCCGGGCCGGGTCTTCGTGGGCTTCGCGGCCGGTGCAGATGGCCGCGGTAATCGCCGCCAGGTTGAGGCCGTGACAGGCGAAGGGGGCCAGCAACAGCGAACCCAGGGCGCTGCTGGCGATGATCGGGCTGGCCGGGGTCTGGTAACCGGCATTGCGCAGCACCGCCATACCCGGCACGAACTGCCCGGTGAGGGCCACCATCACCAGCGGCAAGGCGATATTCAGGCTGGCCGACAGGCTGAATTCGGGGCTGATCCACACCGGCGTGGCCAGGCCGATCACTAGGGCCTCCTGGCGCAGCTCGCCGGTGGCGAAGGCGATGCCGCAACCGACCAGCAGCACCGCCAGCACCGCATAGCGCGGCGACAGACGCTTGACCAGCAGGTAGCTGGCAAACATCGCCAGCACCAGCCAAGGCTTGGTCTGCAGTGAAACGAACAGCCCGGTGCCGAAGCTGAACAGGATGCCGGCCAGCATGCCGGCGGCAATCGCCGCGGGCAGCTTGCCGATAAGCCGGTCGAAGGTGCCGCTGATACCGACCAGGAAGATGATCAGGCTGGCAACCATATAGGCACCGACCGCCTCGTTCAGGCTGATCTGCGGCAGCAGCGAAACCAGCAGCGCCGAGCCCGGAGCCGACCAGGCGATGATGATCGGCACGCGGTAACGCAGGCTGAGGACGATACCCAGCACCGCGCTGCCGATGGAGATTGCCCAGACCCAGGACGACAGCACGGCATGCGACATGCCCGCGCTCTCGGCCGCCTGAAAGATGATCACCAGGGGGCCGGCATAGGAAATCACCGTGGCGATAAAACCGGCCACCACGGCGGACAGGGAGAAATCGTTGATCAAGGCTTTCATAGGGCCTCGCAAGGTATGGATGGCGCTCCTCGGGGAGCGCTCTCGTTGTAACGTAGGGTGCGCAGGCGGCCCCGTAGGAGCGGCGGGGACGCCTAGTTCATGCCCGCGATCGCGGTCATGGACCGCTCCTACAAAAAGCCGCCTGCAGAAGGATCCCGGTGCGCACGGCCTAGGCGGCCCCGCGCCCCCTACGGCCCCTCACCCCAACCCTCTCCCGGAGGGAGAGGGAGCCAAAGCGAACCGCGGCGTGGTCAGGCCCCTTGCAGGGCGCGCGGACGCTTGCTGCGCTGTTCGGCCTGGGCGGCCGGGGCCTTCTGCAGCTGGAAGTCGAACTGCAGTTCGGCGAAGCGGCTGCCTTGCACGCCACGGTCACGGGCGGCTGCGGCGTCCTCGACGAACTTGATGTCGCCGACCAGGCCATCGCGGGTGGCGTAGGCGAAGTCGTCCCACAGGTACTGCTCGCCGGCCAGGTTGATCTGGGTGGTCAGGTGGCGGTGGCCCGGGGCGGAGACAAAGAAGTGGATATGCGCCGGGCGCTGGCCGTGGCGGCCGAGCAGGTTCAGGCATTCCTGGGTCGGGCCATCCGGGGAGCAGCCATAACCGCAAGGCACAATGCTGCGGGCGCGATAGCGGCCCTCGGCATCGGTGACGATGCGTCGGCGCAGGTTGTAGTCGCTCTGGCTCTTATCGAAGTAGGAGTAGTTGCCCTGGGTGTTGGCATGCCACAGGTCGACCACCGCACCGGCCACAGGTGCGCCCTGGGTGTCGCGCACCACGCCTTCGAGGAACATTACGGTGGCCTTATCCAGCTCGCTGCCATCGTCCATCCGTACTTCGCCTTCGGCCAGCGGCGCGCCGGCGACATACAGCGGGCCTTCGATGGTGCGCGGAGTGCCGCCGGTGAGGCCGGCCTGGGCATCCTTGGCGTCCTGCAGCACGTCGAGGAAGTGCTCCAGGCCCAGACCCGGCACCAGCAGGCCGGCTTCGTTGCGCCCACCCAGACGGTTGAGGTAGTCCACCGCATACCAGAATTCGTCGTCGGTGATTTCCAGGTCTTCGATGATCTTCGCCGCATCATTGATGATGCGCCGCATGATCTGCTTGACCCGCGGGCTGCCCTGATCGTTGTTAAGGCCGGCGGCCTCGTTGAACAGGTTCTGGATTTCGGCGGTGTGGCTAACTTTAACGGTCATGATGGTTTCCTCGGTTTTTTGTTTTAAGGCGAATCAACGGTCGTCATCACGGATCGACGAGGGGTGGCGGCAGACGCCGTCGATCTCGATATCCATGTAGGGAAACAGCGGCAGCTGCAGCAGGGTGTCGTGCAGCGCCTCGACGCTGTCCAGGTCGAACAGGCTGTAGTTGGCGTAGTGCCCGGCAATGCGCCACAGGTGACGCCACTTGCCCTCGCGCATCAGGCGCTGGGCCAATTCCTTCTCGTCCGCCTTGAGCTGGGCGGCCTTGGCCGGGTCCATGTCCGGCGGCAGTTTTACGGTCATCTTTACGTGGAACAGCATGGGGCTCTCCTCTTGGGTCAGGGGCGGCGGAAGAACGCCAGGCGCTCTTCGTCCAGGGTCAGGCCAAGGCCCGGAGTACGCGGCACGTGCAGCTGGAAGTCGCGGTACTGCGGTGCCTCCTGAACGATTTCCTCGGTCAGCAGCAGCGGGCCGAACAGCTCGGTGTGCCAGGTCAGTTTGTTCAGGGTCAGGAAGGCGTGGGCCGAGGCCAGGGTGCCGATCGAGCCTTCCAGCATGGTCCCGCCGTAGAGGGCGATACCGGCGCTTTCTGCGATCGCCGCGGTGCGCAACACGGCGCGCGGGCCGCCGTTCTTGGCGATCTTCAGGGCGAACACCGACGCCGCGCCGTCGGCGGCCAGGCTGAAGGCGTCCTCGACGCTTTCGATCGATTCGTCGGCCATGATCGGCGCAGGGCTGCGCTGATTGAGACGCACCTGCCCTGCCCGGTTGATCCGCGCAATCGGCTGTTCGATCAGGTCGATACCGTTGTCGCCGAGCATCTGGCAGGCGCGCAGGGCCACGGACTCATCCCAGGCCTGATTGACATCGACCCGCACGCTGGCACTGTCGCCCAGGGCGCGCTTGATCGCGATCACGTGCCTGAGGTCCTGGCTGACCTCACCCGCGCCGATCTTCAGCTTGAAGATGCGGTGACGGCGCAGACCCAGCATGTCTTCGGCTTCGGCGATGTCCTTGGCGGTGTCGCCGCTGGCCAGGGTCCAGGCTACTTCCAGGCTGTCGCGTACCCGCCCGCCGAGCAGTTCGCTGACCGGCAGACCGAGACGCTTGCCCAGGGCATCCAGCAGCGCGCTTTCCAGCCCGGACTTGGCGAAGGTATTGCCCTTGGCGGCCTTGTCCAGGCGCAGCATGCAGGCGTTGATATTGGCCGCGTCCTGACCGATCAGCAGCGGCGCGAGGTGGCTGTCGATATTCTGCTTGATGCTCTCCGGACTCTCGTTGCCGTAGGCCAGGCCACCGATAGTGGTGGCTTCGCCAAGGCCTTCGATGCCGTCGGCACAACGCAGGCGAATCACCACCAGGGTCTGCTGCTGCATGGTGTGCATCGCCAGCTTGTGCGGGCGGATGGTCGGCAGGTCGACGATGATCGCCGACAGGCTTTCGATCAGGGTTTGGCTCATTTCAATCTTCCAGTCAGTCCCCCTCGCCCGCCTGTGGGAGAGGGGTCGGGGTGAGGGCTAAAGGCTCAGGCCTTGGCACCGCTCAGCAGCATGGCTGGGTGCTGCCGGCGCTTGGCGCTGATGGCGAACACAGTCATGGCGATGGCGGCGATGGCACCGGGTACGGCGAAGGCCAGGAAGTTCAGTTGCAGCGGCAGGTTGATGCCCATCAGCGCGCCGCCCAGCAGCGGGCCGACGATGGCCCCGTTGCGGCCGATGCCCGAGGCCCAGCCCAGGCCCGTGGAGCGGATCGACAGGCCATAGAGCTGCGCAGCCCCGGCGTACAACAGAATCTGTGTGCCGATGGTGGTGGCACCTGCGACGAAGATCAGCAGGTACAGCAGCGGCGTCGGGCTCTTGAAGCCCAGCAGGCTGATCGACACGGCGGCGGCAACGAAGAAGGCCACCATCACTTTGCTCAGGTTGAAGCGGTCGCCCAGCCAGCCGCCGAGAATGGCACCGGCCATGCCGCCGAAGTTCAGCGCCAGGAGGAACGACAGGCTCGACCCCAGGCTGTAGCCGGCGTTGGCCATCAGCTTGGGCAGCCAGGAGCTCAGTGCGTAGACCATCAGCAGGCAGCAGAAGAACGCCAGCCACAGGCACAAGGTGCGCAAGGCGCGGCCGTCACGGAACAGCTCGAACACCGCCACGCCCTTGCCTTTGCTATCGCTCATATGCAGCTGGTCGGCCGCGTCGATGTGCAGGCCCGGCTGGATCTTCTGCAGCATCTCGCGGGCCTGCTCATGACGGCCCTGACGCACCAGAAAACCCACCGATTCCGGCAGTTTCCACAGAATCAGCGGCAACAGCAGCAGGGGTACGGCGGCGGCGAAGAACATCGCCTCCCAGCCGAAGCGCGGCAGCATATAGATGCCGACACCAGCGGCGAGCATGCCACCCACCGAGTAGCCGCTGAACATGATGGCCACCAGGGTGCTGCGCAGGCGCTTGGGCGCGTACTCGTTCATCAGTGCCACGGCATTGGGCATCAGGCCGCCGCAGCCGAGACCGGCGATAAAGCGGCAGATACCGAACTCGGTGGGGTTGCTGGCGAAACCGTTGACGATGGTGGCGCTGGAAAACAGGGCAAAGCAGATGGCGATGCCCTTCTTGCGCCCGATCCTGTCGGCCAGGGTGCCGAAGGCCAGCGCGCCGAACATCATGCCGAACAGCGCATAGCTACCCAGAGCGCCGGCCTGCAATGGGGTCAGCCCCCACTCCTGCATGATCGACGGCAGTACCACGCCGTAAATAAACAGGTCGTAACCGTCGAAGATCAACAGCAAGGCGCAGAGCGCCATGACCATCCAGTGGAAGCGCGAGAAGCGCGCGTTGTCGATGATTTGGTGAACATCTATCTGTCGCATGGCATGGGTTCTCTCTTTTTTTTTTGTTGTGAACTGCGTTGTTTGCGCTGGGTAGGATGGGTTGAGCACAGCGATACCCATCGCCCGGCTTGATGGGTATCGCCTACGGCTCAACCTGCGCGGCCCGACCTAGGCGGCCCCACCCATCCTACGAAGCTGCTAGCCCAGATCACCGCCACCCACCGGCAGGGTTACGCCGGTGATATAGGCGGCGTCATCGGAGGCCAGAAACAGAATCGCCCCAACCTGCTCGTCGATGCTGCCGTAGCGTTTCATCAGGCTACTGCTGAGGGTCTGATCGACGATCTGCTGGTACCAGAGCTGTTCCTGCTCGCTCTGCGCGGCCGTGTTGCGCGGGATGCGCCGTCGCGGCGCTTCGGTGCCGCCCGGGGCGGTGGCGTTGACGCGGATGCCGCGCTCGGCGGTCTCGAAGGCCAGGCAGGCGGTCAGGGCGTTGACTCCGCCCTTGGCCGCGCCATAGGGCACGCGGTTGACCCCACGGGTGGCAATGGAGGAAACGTTGACGATGGCCCCACTGCCCTGCGTCAGCATCTGCGGCAGCGCGGCATGACAGCACCACAGAGTGGGGAACAGCGAACGGCGCACCTCGGCCTCGATCTCATCGGCCTGGTAATGCTCGAACGGCTTGGCCCAGATGGTGCCGCCGACGTTGTTGACCAGGATATCCAGGCGGCCAAAGCGCTCGATAGCGGCGGCCATTACCCGCTGGCATTCGGCAAACTGCTCAAGATCGGCAGTCAGACAGAGGACACCTTTATGCTCGGCCAGCTCGAAAACCAGCTCGGAGCGATCCACCGCCACCACGAGCGCGCCCTCCTCCAGCAGCCGCTCGGCCACGCGCCGGCCGATGCCCTGGGCGGCACCGGTGATCACGGCAACTTTCTCTTGAAAACGCATCTTCATAGTTCCGACCTCAATCAATGCTTGCGGCGCGCCTGCAACCTGTAGGAGCGGGCTTGCCCGCGATGCTTGCAACACCTTCGCGGACAAGTCCGCGCCTACAAGGGCGAGGTTTCAGGCGCTGGCGGCGAACTTCTCGTAATAGAAATTGGCCGGCTGGATGCCCTGTTCGCGGATGTACTGGCTGACCGCCTCGACCATCGGCGGCGGGCCGCACAGGTAGACATCCACGTCGCCGTCGTTGAGGTGCTGGGGCGCGATGTGCTGGGTGACGTAGCCCTTGTGCGGATAACTGCTATCCGGGCTGGCCACGCACGCGCTGTAGGTGAAGTTGGGGATACGCGCGGCCAGGGCCTCCAGCTTGTCCATCTCGACCAGGTCGAAATCGTGGGTCACCCCGTAGATCAGGTGCAGCGGGTGTTCGCTGCCCTGCTCGGCAATCTTCTCCAGCATCGCGGTGAAGGGGGCCAGGCCGGTGCCGCCGGCCAGCAGCAACAGCGGCCGCTTGATTTCGCGCAGGTAGAAACTGCCCAGCGGCCCGGCCAGGCTTATGCTGTCGCCGGCTTTCGCCAGGTTGGTGAGGAAGCTGCTCATCAGGCCGCCCGGTACGTTGCGAATCAGAAAGCTGACCTCGCCGTCCTTCTGCAGGCTGCTGAACGAATAGGCGCGGCTCTGCTCGCTACCGGGTACCTTGAGGTTGACGTACTGCCCCGGCAGAAACGCCAGCTTGCTCAGCGCCTCACCCTTGATCGACAAAGCAATGGTGCTATCGGAAAGCTGACGCACCGCGCTGATCGCCGCCTCGAAGCTGGCCTGCTGGGTCTTGCACAGGTCGCTTGAGGCCGGCACGCGGACCACGCAATCACTCTCGGCACGCATCTGGCAGGTCAGCACATAGCCCTGTTCGGCCTCGGCTGCGCTGAGGGCGTCGTCGATATAGTCCTCACCGAGGTCGTATTGGCCGGCTTCGGCGAAACACTTGCAGGCCCCGCAGGCACCGTCGCGGCAATCCAGGGGGATATTGATACCCTGGCGGTAGGCGGCATCGGCCACGGTTTCGCCGAGTTTGGCGTCGATAAAACGGGTGACCCCGTCTTCAAAATTCAGTGCGATCTTGTGGCTCATGGCACACCTCGCTGTAGCTGTTCGGGCGGATTGCGGCATGCACGGGCCCGTGACAGGAGGCAACGCCTCCCGCCGGCAGCCCTGCAGCGGATTCAGATGTGGTAAACGTCGATGACCTGGCGCACGTAGTCGTTCTTCAGCACCACCTTCTTGGCCTTGATCAGCGGGTTCTCGCCGCAGCTATCAAGGGTGTAGAAGCTGGTGCCGTAGAAGTGGTCGACGACCTTGTAGCGAAAGCTCATGGTGTGCCAGTTGAAGCGCACCTTGGTCAGGCCCTCAGCCTGCTCGACGATCTCGATATTGCTGATGTTGTGCGAGGTGCGCGTGTCCGGAATGGTCGCACTGGAGCGCTCGGTGCGGATGCGGAACACCCGGTCTTCCAGGCCGCTGCGGTTGCCGTACCAGATCAGCGAAATCTCGGTCTGGGGGTTTTCCACCAGCTGATCGCGGTCGTCCCAGGCCGGCATCCAGAAGGTTGCGTCGCTGGCATACAGCTCCAGCCACTCGTCCCACTGCTTGTCGTCCAGGTAGCGCGCCTCACGGTAGAGGAAGTCGCGCACGGCTTCATAAGTCAGGCTCATTTACGCGCCCTCCACGTGAATCAACTGGTCCTGCTGCTCTTGCAGCGCCTTGATCATCTGCTGCTGCCAGTAGTGGTGCTGCAGCACGAACAGGCCTTCGTCCTCGGTGCGCACGCCGCTCATCAGCGGATGCAGGTCGATCTCCCTGGCCGACTCGTCGGCACCGTCAACCCAGTGCTCGCTGCCGCGGGACATGTCGTTCCACTCCATGGCGCGGCCGGCGAAGCCCTGCTGGCAGGCGCGGAACTCTTCCAGATCGTCCGGGGTGGCCATGCCGCTGACATTGAAGAAGTCTTCGTACTGGCGGATACGCCGCGCGCGGGCCTCGGCACACTCGCCTTTCGGCGCGATGCAGTAGATGGTCACTTCGGTCTTGTCCACCGACAGCGGCCGGGCGATGCGCAGTTGCGAGCCGAACTGATCCATCAAATACAGGTTCGGGTACAGGCACAGGTTGCGCGAGTTGCCGATCATCCAGTCGGCGCGGGCTTCGCCAAACTCGGCGGCCAGGCGCTCGCGCTCGGCGAACAGCGGCCGATCCTCGGGGTTGTCCCAGCGGGTCCAGAGCAGCAGGTGGCCGTTGTCGAAGGAGTAGAAACCACCGCCCTTCTTGCCCCAGCCGCCGGCGCTCATGGCGCGAATATCGTCGCCCGCCTCTTTCAGCTTGCGTTGCTGCTGGGTGGCGGCGTAGTTCCAGTGCACGGCGGTGACGTGGTAGCCGTCGGCACCGTTCTCGGCCTGCAGCTTCCAGTTGCCCTCAAACACATAGGTGCTGGAGCCGCGCAGCACTTCCAGGCCATCGGCGGACTGGTCGACGATCATGTCGATGATCTTCTTCGACTCGCCGAGGAAGTCTGCCAGCGGCGCGACATCTTCACGCAGGCTGCCGAACAGGAAGCCGCGGTAGGACTCGAAGCGCGCGACCTTCTTCAGGTCGTGGGAGCCGTCGCAATCGAAACTCTGCGGATAGCCGGCTTCCTTGGGGTCCTTGACCTTGAGCAGCTTGCCCGAGTTGTTGAAGGTCCAGCCGTGGAACGGGCAGGTGTAGGTGGCCTTGTTGCCGCTCTTGAAGCGGCAGAGCATGGCACCGCGATGGCTGCAGGCGTTGATAAAGGCATTGAGCACACCGTCCTTGTTGCGCGCGATAAAGATCGGCTGACGCCCCATATGGGTGGTGTAGTAGTCGTTGTTCTCGGGGATCTGGCTTTCATGGGCTAGGTACAACCAGTTGCCCTCGAAGATGTGCTCCATCTCCAGGTCGAACAACCGCGGGTCGGTGAACATCTCGCGCTTGCAGCGGAAAATGCCCTTGTCTTTATCTTCTTGCAGCAGGCCGTTCAGGTAATCGAGTCGCAGGGTCATCGCCATGGCTCCGTTATTATTGTTTCAACGGAATTAAGGCTACGGCTGAAAACTGTCCGACAATATCCGCTTTGTACGCGACCTCTATCCGTTTTCTGCAGGGCAGCGAAAGCCGATAGACGGTATGAGCGGGAAACCGGGCGCGGGAGGGAAGTTCAGGACGTGGGGCGTACTTGGCTTCGGCCTCCTGCGTCGCGCTACCTCCTGCATCCCTGCAGTCGTCGCGAAGCCTTACGCCATGGGGGCTGCGACGGGCTTAGCAGCGCCGGCGCAGGGTGTCGGAGGGCAACTCGCCGAAGGCGTTCTTGTAGTTTTCCGAGAAGCGCCCCAAGTGCAGGAAGCCATAGTCCAGGGCCACCTCGGTGACATTGCGAATCCGTGCGCCCGGGTCGCTGAGCTGGGCATGGATCTTCTCCAGCTTGCGCTGGCGGATAAAGTGCTTGGGCGTGGTACCCACATGCTTGTCGAACATGCCGTAGAGCGAGCGCGGGCTGATCCGCGCCAGCTCGGCCAGCTGTTCCAGGCTGATGTCCTGCTTCAGGTTGTCCTCGATAAACTGCAGGATGCGCTCGAACGATGGCGAATGCTCATCCTGGGGCAGGCGACTGACGTTATTGGCCACCTGGGCCAGCAGCTTGGTGGCGATGATGCGGGTGAACTGCTCGGTGACCTGGGGCAGCGGCTGCGCGCTTTCCGCCTCCTCGCAGACCAGCGCCAGGAGGTTGCCGAAGCCCTCGATATGTTCCAGATAGTGCCGCGGGGCAAAGCGCACGCCCTCGCTCGGCACGCTCCAGTGATTGTCGCTGCAGACCTTGGCGATGGTGGTGGCGGGCAGTTTGACGATGAACTTCTCGCAGTCGTCCGAATAGGTCAGGTCGACCTGATCGTCGGGGTTGATCAGCAGCAGTTCGCCCGGGGTGAAGTAGTGCTCCTGATTACCCCTACCCTTCCACAGGCAATGACCGCTGAGCAGCACCTGCAGATGGTAGATGGTCTCCAGGGCCGGCGAGGTGACCCGCACGCTGCCGCCATAGCTGAGCCGACACAGGTCCAGATTGCCGAAGGTGCGGTGGCTCAGGCTGGCCTGGGCACTGCCGTTTTGCGGCAAACGGATGCAATGCGAACCCACATGCTGGTTCACATAATCGGACACCTCGTACGGACTCGCATCGGCGAAGATCCGACTCTTGTCGTTCAACAGACGAAACACCATCACGCAGGCACTCTTATAGTTGTAGTCGCACCGAAAACGCTAGTAATACACCAGAGCCATGCAAGTGGCAGCTGCACACGATCAATGGTAGCCCACGGCCATACGTCGGGCCTCGGCCGGGTAGCGCCACGAAGCTGGAAGCCAAATCATTATGCGACAGCCCCCACGGATTGCGGGCAGACCCGGCCGCCCAGCGCGCGATAATCGAACGCTTTAGTGGCGGCTCAGGCTGGTAGAGAGGTCAGGTAGCCATTGCGTGTGGTGAGGTGATAAGTCGTCGATTGGCGTTAAGGCAGTGGCAATCAGGGCTGCAGAAAGGCCAGCAACGCGGCGGTAAAAGCCTCGCCGGCCTCGACATTGGACAGGTGCGCGGCATGCAACTCGACCAGCTGCGCGCCGGCGATCTGCTGCTGCATAAAGCGCCCGTGTTCGGGGGTGGTCACCGCATCGGCCGTGCCGCAGACGATCAGGGTCGGCTGCTTGATGGCACTCAGTTGCTGACGAAAATCGGCATCGCGCACCGCCGCGCAGTTGCCGGCGTACCCCTGGGCCGAGGTGGCTGCCAGCATCGCGGTAATGCGGTTGGCCTGGGCCGGCTCGGCCGCGGCGAATTCAGGGGTGAACCAGCGGGCAATGGATGCATCGCGCAGGTCGCTCATGGCCTGCTGGCCGCCTTGCAGCACCATGTCGATACGGCTGTTCCACACCTCGTCGTTGGCAATCTTGGCCGCGGTGTTGCACAGCACCAGCTTGTCCAGACGCGCGCCGGCATGGATGCCCAGCCACTGGCCAATCAGGCCACCCATGGACAGGCCACAGAAGTGCACCTTGGCAATATCCAGATGATCAAGCAGGGCCAGCACATCACGGCCCAGTTGCTCGATGCTGTAAAAGCCATCACTGACCTGCGACTGGCCGTGGCCGCGGGTGTCGTAACGCAGCACCCGGAAATGCTCGGTAAAGTCCGGCATCTGCGTGTTCCACATGCCCAGGTCGGTGCCCAGGGAATTGCTCAGCAGCAGCACCGGCGCGCCAGCCGGGCCTTCGAGTTGGTAATTCAGGTCGCCATCGGCGAGGTGGACAACAGGCACGGGAAAACTCCTACAAATAAATGGAACTCGATGTTCGGCCAGGACGCGTGCGTCCGAGCGGCAAAGCCCGCTGCCATGGGCCCCTACATGCAATAGTGAAGGCCAGCTATGGTCGATACAACGAGGTTAGCCTGCGGTGCGCACGGCCTAGGCGGCCCCGCGCCACCCTACGGAGCAAGGTGCGCCGCAGGGGCTCAGACCCGCTCGATGGCCAGCGCCAGGCCCTGACCGACGCCCACACACATGGTCGCCAGGCCGCGCTTGCCGCCGGACTTTTCCAGCTGATGCAGGGCGGTCAGCACCAGGCGCGCGCCGCTCATACCCAGCGGATGACCGAGGGCGATGGCACCGCCATTAGGGTTGACCTGGGCCGCGTCGTCGGCCAGGCCGAGGTCGCGGGTTACCGCCAGCCCCTGGGCGGCGAAGGCTTCGTTGAGTTCGATCACGTCGAAATCGTTGACCTGCAGATCCAGCCGCTCACACAGCTTGCGCACTGCCGGCACCGGACCATAGCCCATGATCCGCGGCGCTACCCCGGCGCTGGCCATACCCAGCACCCGCGCCCGCGGCGTCAGGCCGTGTTTTTTCACCGCGCAGGCACTGGCCAGGATCAGCGCCGCAGCACCATCGTTGACCCCCGAGGCGTTGCCGGCGGTGACGGTTTTGTCCGCGCCATTGACCGGCTTGAGTTTGCTCAGGGCTTCCAGGGTGGTGTCCGGGCGCAGGTGTTCGTCCTGATCGATCACGCTGTCGCCCTTCTTGCCCTTGATCAGCACCGGGACGATTTCTTCGGCGAAGAAACCGGCGGCCTGGGCGGCTGCCGCGCGCTGCTGACTGCGCAGGGCGAAGGCGTCCTGGTCGGCACGGCTGATATTGAACTGGTCGGCGACGTTATCGGCGGTCTGCGGCATGGCATCCACGCCGTATTCGGCCTTCATCAGCGGGTTGATAAAGCGCCAGCCGATGGTGGTGTCCTCGATCTTCTGGCTGCGCCCATAGGCGCTGTCGGCCTTGCCCATGACATAGGGCGCGCGCGACATCGACTCGACGCCGCCGGCAATCGCCAGCTCCATCTCGCCGCTGGCGATGGCGCGAAAGGCCGTGCCGATCGCGTCCATGCCCGAAGCGCAAAGGCGATTCAAGGTCACCCCCGGCACGCTGTCCGGCAGGCCGGCCAGCAGCAGGGCCATGCGCGCGACGTTGCGGTTGTCTTCGCCGGCCTGGTTGGCGCAGCCCATGAATACTTCGTCGACCGCCGTCAGATCCAGACCCGGATTACGCGCGATCAGCGCCTTCAGCGGCACAGCCGCCAGGTCATCGGCACGCACCGGAGCCAAGCCGCCACCGAAGCGGCCGATGGCGGTGCGCACGGCGTAGCAGATAAAGACTTCGCGGCTCATTCCTCACCCCCGGCCTGGCCGTGGGCGGCTGCGGTACGGGCTTCCAGGGCGCGCAAGGCAGCGAGTTCGACCTCGGTCGGCTCGGCGGTGACGCTCAGGCTGTCGGCAAAGCGGATCTGCCAGCCGGTGGCCTCGATCACCTGTTCGCGGGTCACGCCTGGATGCAGGCTGGTGACGATAAATTCGTTGGTGCCGGCTTCCGGCTCCATGATGCACAGGTCGGTGATGATGCCCACCGGCCCCGCGCCAGGCAGGCCCAGCTGCTTGCGGTGATCGCCGCCCTCGCCATGGCCGACCGAGGTGATAAAGGCCAGCTTGTCGACAAAGGTGCGGTGCGATTGCTTGAGGATAATCAGCACCTGCTTGGCGCTGCCGGCAATCTCCGGCGCGCCGCCGGCACCGGGCAGGCGCACTTTCGGCTGGTGGTAATCACCGATCACCGTGGTGTTGATATTGCCGTACTTGTCGACTTGAGCCGCGCCGAGGAAGCCGACGTCGATACGCCCGCCCTGCAGCCAATAGCGGAAAATCTCACCGGTGGGCACCACGGTGTCGGCGGTTTCGGCCAGCTCGCCGTCGCCGATGGACAGCGGCAGCACCGTCGGCTTGGCCCCGATCGGGCCGGATTCGTAGATCAGGACCACGTCTGGCGAGGAAGTCAGACGCGCCAGGTTGGCGGCCTTGGATGGCAGGCCGATGCCGACGAAGCACACCGCGCCGTTCTGCAGGCGGCGGGCGGCGGCCACGGTCATCATTTCATTGGTGCTGTAGGCGCTCATCAGTTGGTCTCCTGCTGGGCAGCCAGTTTGGCCTGGCGCAGTTTTTCTTGAAACGCGGCGAAATCGGCGGTGCCGCGGATGTATTCGTCGATCCAGGCGCTGAAGGTTTCGCGGTCGCGGGCAATCGGGTCCCAGGCCTGATAGAAGCGGTTGTCACGCTCGGAGTAGCCGAGGGCGTAGGACGGATGGGCACCGCCGGGCACCTGGCAGACCGCAGTCAGCGCCCAGCTCGGCAATACGCAGGCGTTCATCGGCGCATTGAGGTCGTCGACGATTTCTTCCACGGTAACGATGCAGCGCTTGGCCGCCAGGGCCGCTTCCTTCTGCACACCGAGGATGCCCCAGAGCAGCACGTTGCCCTGGCGATCGGCCTTCTGCGCGTGGATCACGGTGACATCCGGGCGCACGCTCGGCACCGCCGCCAGCTTCTCGCCGGTGAAGGGACAATCGATGAACTTGATTCGCGGGTTGACCTTGACCAGGTCCGACCCCTGATAGCCGCGCAGCACGGCGAATGGCAGGCCCGAGGCACCCGCGACATAGGCGTTGGCCATGGCGGCGTGGCTGTGTTCCTCGATTTCCAGCGGCTGCGGCCAGCCCTTCTCCACCGCATCGCGCAGGCGATGGAGGGAACCGACACCCGGGTTGCCGCCCCAGGAGAACACCAGCTTCTTCGCGCAGCCGGCACCGATCAGCAGGTCATAGACCAGGTCGGGGGTCATGCGGATCAGGGTCAGCTCGCGCTTGCTCTGGCGGATAAGTTCGTGGGACGCCGCCGTCGGGATCAGGTGGGTAAAGCCTTCGAGGGCGATGCTGTCGCCGTCGTTGACGAAGCGCTGTATGGCTTCGGCGAGGGAAATGATTTCGGCCATCGGTGCTGCTCTCACTGGTTGGACAGTGCCACCGCTTGCAGGTGGCGAGTGAGTCAACAGTAGGCCGAGGGACATCGGCAAACAATCCGATAATCGTCTTACTGTTCGATTATCGAACCATTAATGGCATTCCCCTCCACGCCCGGCAGCCGCTGCAACCAGCCGCAGGCAGCGGTTTAGAGCGGCTTGAACAGCTGGCTGCTCAGCTCGCGGCTGGCATTGAGCATGATCGGCAGAAAGCGCTGCACCAGCTCGCTGGCGGGCACGCGGCCGGCGTGGGTGCTGACGTTCATCGCGGCCAGCACATGGCCCGCTGAGTCGTATACCGGCACGGCCAGCGAGCGCAGGCCCTGCTCCAGCTCCTGATCGACCAGACACCAGCCCTGCTCACGCACTTGCTGCAGGCACTCCCAGAGCGCATCCGGGGTATGCAGGGTACGGCTGGTCTTGGCCTGCAGGTCGGCGTGATTGAGGTAATCGTGCAGGCTGTCGTCGTCCAGCGCGGCGAGCAGTACCCGCCCCATGGAGGTGCAGTAGGCCGGCAGGCGACTGCCGACGCTCAAATCCACCGAGATCAGCCGCTGCGGAATCGCCGAGCGGGCGATATACAGCACCTGCTCACCTTCCAGGGTGGCCAGGTTGCAGGCCTCGTGCAGCTGCTCGCTGATCCTGTCCAGATAGGGCTGCGCCGAAACCGCCAAAGGCGTCGAAGACAGATAGGCATGGCCCAGGGTCAGCACCTTGGGCAACAGCGAATAGGTGCGCCCGTCGGTGGTCGCGTAACCCAACTGCATCAGGGTATACAGGCAACGGCGCACAGCAGCGCGGGGGATCTCGGTGCGGTGGCTGATCTGCGCGATGGTCAGGTGGCGCTTGCGCTCCTGAAAGGCATTGATCACCGCCAGGCCGCGGGCCAGGGAGGACATAAAGTTGGGATCGCCCGTGAACTCCTCGATACGCTTGGCCGGCGACACATAGGGCGGCGGTGCCAGGGTGGACAGCGGCGGACGATTTTCGCTCATGGGGCCTCCAGGGCAAGGGGACAGCGCCAGGCGATTATCGAACTGGTGCGCGATAATCGCAAACGCTGTTAGCGCCTGGCTTTGGCTCAGATGTGGCTGCGAACGGATTGGCGGCCCGCTATGCCCTGCCCGCTTGATGCCTGAGCGCCGGCTGGATGCGCTAAGGCTCGGGCCGATTTTCGACAGTGGACGAGGTGAAGCGAATGGAGGGAAGGCGGGATCTTGAATTTGTATTTAAGCGCGTCAGTACCTGGCGATCTCGCTCAATGTTAAGCCGCTCAAGTGGACTGGCTTGAGCCTGCTCAGGGCACTTCAGCTGCCCTCAATACCTGAAACGAAAAAGCCCCCGAAACTTATAGAGTTTCGAGGGCTTCGGTACTGCGATATGGCGGGAAGATAGGGACTCTCAGATAACACCCCTCAAGCCCAGCAACCCCGCATATTACGGGAGTTACAGCAAGTTTTGGGTACTCTTTTGGATAGATTTTGGATAGAGTTAGCCAAAATACAGCAACCCAAGAAGGCACCAGCGCCATGCGTGACAATCTGATTTTGAGGGGCAACACCTACCACGTCAGATTGGCACTCCCTGCCGATGTTCGCCCCTTCTTTGGTAATCGGAAGCTACTGTCTCAATCGCTAAAGACTGGCCTACAGCAAGAAGCCAAGGACAGGGCAAGACCCATCCTACTGGACTGGAAAGACCAGATTGCAAAAGCCAAACAGGCCCACGCGTCACAGGCTGAACAATGGCGAGAGGAACTTGCAAAGGTGGGAACACTCAGTCAGCGCAGCTTAACCCGCAAGGTGATGAAAGCCGTTCAAGGCAAGCCCTCCTTACTTGAGAGCAAGGGTGCTGAGTATGTGGATGGCGTACTAGAAGCCATTAAATCTGTGCATGACCAGATGGCAGAAGGCCTCAGAGAAGACGGTGTACCCGATGAGCTTCTAGATAGAATCTTTAAAAACATCAGGACAGAGTTAACAACCAGCGGCCTTGAGTCGATCCCCACGATTCAAAGCACCAGCACACTGCTAAACGAAGCACGCCTACAGGCTGCATCTAATCGCTATAGACTCACCAGCAGCCAGCAAGCGGAAGCCTCAACCATTCTTGCCAACCCTAAGGCCTACAAACCTAAAAGCCCTATCACCCGAACAATGCTTGATAGCTGGGTGACCCACTTAGAGAGCCAAATCCCGACTGCAAAGACTAGAGATAGACACAAGGCATCAATCCTGCGCTTTAGTAATTATCTCAGCCGCGAGGGGCTACCCCTCAACTTCGATACAGTCCACGCATTCCTTAGCACCCTGCCAGAAGCCCGCCAGACACGCTCTAACTACCTATGGTCAGGACGCACTTTCTGGAAATGGGCCAACAAGTATCAGCCTGCTTTCAGGGATCAATTTAGCAAGCAGCCTTGCCCCTTTGATGGTCACGAATTACCAAGGACAGGCGAGGCAGCAGGCCGCAAGCGCAAGGCATTCAGCAAACAAGAAATTGAAGCCCTTCACCGCAAGTCGGTAGAGAAAGGCAGCACAGCACTTGCCCAACTGATTCAGTTTGCTGCCTATACGGGTGCACGTCTTGAAGAGATTGGCAGGATCAAGCCAGAACACACGATATTCGACAGTAGCGGCGAGCCTGTAGGCTTCAAGATCACTGAAAGCAAAACAGAGGCAGGCGTCCGTGACATACCGCTACACCCAGCCCTTGTACATTTGTTTAGAGAGCTGTCAGCGAAGGCATCAGAGAATGACGGCTACCTATTCCCCGGCGGGCAGAATAAGTACGGAAATCGCCTGGACGGCCTCAGCAAGCAGTTTGGCAGACTGAAAAGCAAAGACTTTGGCAAAGACCACACATTCCATAGCATCCGACATTCAGTCACGACATTGCTGCATCAAGAAGGTGTGAGTATCGAGGTGCTGCCTTACATCCTTGGGCACGAGACAGGGGCGTTCAGCCTTGCTCAGTATTCCAAAGGCCCAAGCTTTGAACAAAAGGCACAGGCAATCGCCTTGCTTGAGTACAATTTCTAACATAGCACTAGTCCAGAAAAATCAAAAACATACCGCACAAGTAATGCGTAGTATGCGGCACTAACTTAAGACTCACTGTCAGCGCTGGTGCTGCACGCAGCCATTTCGCGTTACTAATCTTTGAAGTAGGTATAGGAAAGACTTTGATTCATTGATCTAAGAGAGAGAAAGAGTAAGAATGAGTGAAACAAGTGATGAAAAGAGCAAACGTAATTATCTACGATTGCTTAAAAATCATGAATGGAACTACCAACACTCCCTGTTTTATGAGGATGGTGCTGACAGCAAAGCCCTACTGGATGAAATGATTAAATTCAAGCAAGTGCTGAGACGCAAGTGTCCAGGCCAACCATTCTTGATCCGCATACAATTACTCAATAAAAGAACCGCTTACAATCCGGATGGCGGATTGCAGGCATATCTTGTGATTCTGACGACCATAAACGCTCGCGACGCTCTCGCAGGTGCTGCGAAGGTAGCTATGCATGCGCCATGCAACATATTGAAAAAGGAACTCACTCAAGAAAGGAAAGCCCGGATGGCTTCGGCTATCAAATCACAAAAACCACACAACCTTGAGCGATTTTTCGGAAAACAAAAAATCAATCGATTCACACTATTAAACAAGAGCAAACTCAGCCTTAAACATGACTAGAACATCAAAATATTCAAAAGGTGGACTTCTAAATTTTAATCGAAGCACTCAAATCTAACATATTTACTGGGTTGCAGGCTGCTAGGTTAAGCAATACTGCCCCCCTCTCTAAAACGAACAGCCTTAATCTTCATTCAGAACCCCGATTATAAAATATATATCAAAAGCCACTCGACTAAACCCGTCTGGGGCAACCATGCTATAACCAGTGTAATCCCGAATATCACTAAAGCCGAAAAGAAATAACTTGAATTTATCAAGGATGATACCGCCGTCCTTGTATATCTTCTTAAACATCTTCCTCACGTAACCAGCCTCATCAATTCCAAAGTTATCCTCATTCCTGCAATAAATGTCAACCTGAACAAAAGCATCAATATAGTAATAATCCTGAGGGAAGCACCCTCTAGCCTTGCAGACCTTATAAAAGTATTCCCTCATATCTTCTTCGTAGTCACGAGGCTTAACTCCCTTAAGGTTATCTATATAAGAAGAGTTATCAGCGCATCTATATAGAGCTTCCCCATCCAGGCGCCGACCGAGCATGGTGCTTATCTGCAACTCACCTTCAGGACATGGCTCTCCATTCATTCCGGGCAGAACCCTCAGAGTTGATGCTTTAACAAGCAGCAGATAGATCAACTCTCTCAGTTCGTCATTTAATGGCAAAGGCTTAAGCCCTTTGATAGACATAAACGACCTCGTAAATTACCGAGGAAAAATCCCGACGACTCGTGAACAAACAGTGAGAAACGCCAAGGCAGCAAAAACCGTTAGGCTGGTACGGGCTGAAAGCGATCTATGTCGCCTGAAACTAGCTCGCATGATGCATTGCCCTTAACTCTGAGGCCAATTAACAACCCTTGCTCTCACGCCAGAGAACGGGAGGAAGCATCCCCCGGCCCTTGTCATCAGAAACTTGACCGTAACTAGACTGCCTTTCTTTAGATCGTAACCAGCAGATGGGTCATCAAATTTCACAGACAGGTCTTGAGTGCCTTTCCCGTCTACATTCAGGGACATTTCATCGGCTTCAAGTAATGTGATTTCGCCTTGCCATTCCATCCACCTGTTACGGTAGTTGGAATTGAATAAATCCTCTTTCTTATCGTCGCTGTAGTTGCTGCTGCAACCCACCTGAGCATCTACAGCGGCATAGCTGGCTGAGCTATCAAGATAAATGCCTTGTTCTTCGAGGGTCTTCTCTTTGGGCGTGTGTTTCCCTTGACTGGTAATAAGGCCAAGTACAACAAGACCAACGACACACCCAACCACAATGACGAATAGCTTCTTAACAGGGTTGAGGTTTGCAGGAATACGCTCACCACGGCCTTTGGGGTTGTCCGCCTTGGATGGTGCCCCGCAGCTTGGGCATGCTGGAGCAATGTCGCTGATCTTTTTACCGCACTCATAGCAGTCAATTAGAGCCATCCCTAGTCCCTCAGATTTACGTGATAAGGCAGAGTGCCACCCTGTAACACAATCAATCAATCCTGATTATGCCAAGGTGTCACAAACGACCGATTTTGAACCTCTCTTAGAATCCCTCCCTCCTTGGTGTCATAAAATAGGGTTTGCACTTTTGAACCTACTACGTATAATGACACCACGTTATTGATACCAAGGAGAAAGCCACCATGACCCGTACCTTCTTGTACTGCCGTGTTAGCACCAGTGACCAGACCACACAAAACCAAGTGCAGGAAGTGCAAGCAGCAGGCTTTGACATTCAGCCCCAGCGCATTGTTGAAGAGACTATCTCAGGTAGCACCAGCACCAGTGAGCGTAAAGGGTTTAACAAGCTGTTAGAGCGTATGGAGGCTGGGGACGTATTGGTAGTGACCAAGCTAGACCGCCTAGGCCGTAACGCCATAGACGTACAGCAGACAGTGCAGATGCTTGAAGCTAAGGGTATCCGTGTTCACTGCTTGGCCTTGGGTGGCGTAGACCTGACCAGTGCAGCGGGCAAGATGACAATGGGCGTTCTGGCTGCTGTAGCAGAGTTTGAGCGTGATCTGCTGATCGAACGTACACAGGCAGGCTTAGAGCGTGCAAAGAAAGAAGGTAAGACACTAGGTCGCCCCACTGCTGCTAATCGTGAGCAAGTGCAGGCGTTGAAGCTTGAGGGTAAAAGCCAAAGCCAAGTGGCTAAGGAATTAGATGTAAGCCTGTCTACTGTTAAGCGCTTATGGTCATAGGCACACACACCACACACAGCCCCTTCATTGGGGCTTTTCTTTGCCCGTAAAACAGTCAATTCCTTAGTAAAAATAGCCCCTAAACAGGCGTTCTATGCCTAGGCCATAGATGGTATGGGAATAGTGCAAACGGCTTAAATACAAGCGTACAGACCCGCTCAATAGCCCTTTGCTATGCTAAGCATGGGCATAGAGACAGGGTGAGGGTGTCGATATTTCCCATAACCTAGACGGGGTGGTACGGCTGACCACGCTCCTGCCAAGCAATAGACCACCCGCGCCAGTGACAACAGCAGAATGCTCGCCAAGCTCAGGATATTTTCCAACCTGCACACAGCAGATATTTTTGACACTGCCACAGCCTGTCCGGGGGAAGTGTGGTGTGCATCTTAAAATGGGGAGTGACAATAATTGTCAGCCCGTAGCCAGCTCTTCACGCAGCACCAGCAACCCATCATGGGCAATGACGTGATAGACAGCCTGCCCCGTCTTGATCTGATTCAGCTTGAAGACCAGCCCATCAGAGGCCAGCCAATCGAGTACAGCATCAGCCCCTTCCTGTAGCGTCACCACTACGCTGTCACCAACAGACCGAGCAAGGGCCAAACAACCAACGTCATCCCTTCTTTCTGGTGTGCCTTCGATCTTGCTTGGTATCAGCCCGTGCGGCGCTGTGCAGCCGATACGGATAGCCCCAGGCTTTGCACCTGTAAGCACCTTAAACCTGATCCCATCTAATGACAGACGGCGGGTCATGTCCTCCCGGTCGGCTTCAGGACAAAGCCGAACAATGATTGATTGCCCTTCAAATAGAGATTTGGCTAGGTAAGACACGTTCGACACTCCTTTGTCATGCGTGGTGATACTCGGCCAGCGTAGACCGGGCGCAGATATTCGCCACAATTCAGCAAAAATGGTGGGTACTGTTTTGGATAGTTAGTGGATAGAACAGAAAAGAAAAAGCCCCGTAACTCATTGAATTACAGGGCTTTTCTATGTATGGCGGGAAGATAGGGATTTGAACCCTAGGTGCTATCGCTAACACAACGGATTTCGAATCCGTCCCGTTCGGCCACTCCGGCATCTTCCCATGGCGGCGCGCATGATAGCAGCTGAATGGCTTTTGGCGAACCCCCGTTTTGAAATTTTTCACATGCTTTCAGATGCTTGCGCTCAAAAGCCGTAATCAGGGGTGAAGCCTGGGTGACGACAGCCTGAGCCCGCGCCCACAAAAAGGGGCACCGCAGTGCCCCTCTGTGTCGCTGTGACAGCGTTTTGAAGCCGGGTTAGACGGTCAGGCGGGTCAGGGCTTCGCGGTATTTGTCGGCGGTTTTCTGCGCGACGTCGGCGGGCACTGTCGGGGCTGGGGACTGTTTGTCCCAGCCGGTGGATTCCAGCCAGTCGCGTACGAACTGTTTGTCGAAGCTCGGCGGGTTCTGCCCTTCAACGTAGCTGTCGGCGGGCCAGAAGCGGCTGGAGTCGGGGGTCAGCACTTCGTCCATCAGGGTCAGGGTGCCGTTTTCGTCCAGGCCGAATTCGAACTTGGTGTCGGCAATAATGATGCCGCGGGTGGCGGCGTATTCGACCGCAGCGCTGTACAGGGCGATGGCGGTATCACGCACCTTGGCCGCCAGCTCGGCACCGATGATGGCTTCGCACTGGGCGAAGGAGATGTTCTCGTCGTGGTCGCCGACGGCGGCCTTGGTCGAGGGGGTGAAGATCGGCTGGGCCAGCTTGGAGGCTTCTTTCAGGCCGGCCGGCAGGGCGATGCCGCAGACGGTGCCGCTCTTCTGGTATTCCTTCCAGCCGGAACCGACGATATAGCCGCGCACGATGGCTTCCACGGCCACCGGCTTGAGGCGCTTGGCAACGACTGCGCGGCCCTCGACCAGGGGCAGTTCGGCGGCTGGCACCACGTCTTCGACCTTGTCCCCGGTGAAGTGGTTGGGCACCAGGCCGGCCAGCTTGTCGAACCAGAAATTGGAGATGGCGGTGAGGATCTTGCCCTTTTCCGGAATCGGCTCGTTGAGGATCACGTCGAAGGCCGAAAGGCGGTCGGTGGCGACCATCAGCATGCGCTTGTCATCGATTTCGTAAAGGTCGCGAACTTTGCCCGAGTAGATCTTCTTCAGGCTGAGGGTCGAGGCTGTGGTCATATCGAGGTTTCCGCCTATAGCGTGAAAGTCGCGTAGCGACGCCATCCCTGTGCCCTTCTCCCGGGGAGAAGGTGGCACGTTGCGCCGGGTAAGGGCAGCGGACGCGCCGCGACGGCTTTCATGGGTCTGGCTGCCATTGCTGGCGGGCCGGTTGGTAAACGAAACAGGCGAAACCCACTGGGTTTCGCCTATCGGTATTGCGGGTACGGCACCAACCCGGGGTTAGCCGAGGTTGTCCTGGATCAGAATCAGCACGCGGCGCGCGACATCAGCCGGGGCCACGGTGTCGATGTCCTTGTCCACGGTCACCTGCACGTTGTCACCAACGGCGGTCAGGCGTACCTGATAGCGCTCGGCGCGGGCGTCGATCTCTTCCTTGCTCGGCTCGCTGCCGAACACCTTGCCGAAGAAGCCCGGCTCCTGGTCCTTCTTCTGTGCACCCTCGGCCAGGTTGACGTAGTACACACCCAGGCTGCGGTTGATATCGTCGATGCGGATATCGGCCATTTCCAGGGCGCGGCCCACGCCCGACCAGGCGCGGTCGAAGTCGGCACCCAGGCTCAGCAGCGGGTTGCCGTTGCCATCTTCGCTCAGACTGACACGGCTCGGCGCATCGAAATCGCGGGCGGCCAGCAGAGACACCGAACCGCCCTGCTCGGCGCTACGCGCCAGGGCCACCAGCATTTCGTCGAGCAGCGCGGCATCCAGGCTGGGGTTGCTGCTGCGGTTGGTAAAGGCGACATCGGCCGTGCTACCGGCTGGACGCTCGGCGCTGACGACGAAGATTTCGCTGGTATTGCGCTGCACGCCTGGCTCGATGCGCACCCGCACGCGGGTTTCGGCATCCGGCGCGACGCCGGAAACACGGCTGCTCAGGCGACGCGCCATGGACGCGGACAGAGCATCGAAACGCTGCCAGGCGGTGCTGAACTCGCCGGTTTGCGGGCGATCTTCGCTGATCTGGAAGCCGTTGTCGGCAAAGAACTGACGCGCCACCGGCCAGACTTCGGCCGGCACTCGCTGGGCAACAACCCAACGCGACTCGCCGCTTTTCTGCAGGCTGAATTCGCTGGCATCAGCCAGCACAGCCAGGGGCTGGGGCCGCGGTACTTCAAACTCGCCAACCACGGTGCTGCTGGCAACCTGTTGCGGTACGGGCAGCAGGGGGTCGAGGCGCTTGGCTTCGACATTGGCTGGGAGTTGCATCGGTGCCGTCTGGCGCGCTTCGAGGTAGTCGCTACCGCGGTCGCGGAAGTAGCCGTCTTCGCCATAGATCCAGCCACAACCACTGGCACTGCCAATGATCAGGGCCAGTGCTGAAAGTCCGGTGAGTCGCTTCATGCGTAGTAATTCCTCAATTAAACCAATACGCCGGACTGGCGCAGGGCCTGACGCAGCGGTTCATGACAACGTGGGCTGAGCCAGGTCAGTGGCAGACGGATACCGTCCGGCATCAAACCCATTTCGTGCAGAGCCCATTTCACCGGAATCGGGTTGGATTCAATAAACAGTGCCTTGTGCAGGGGCATCAGGCGGTCGTTGATGGCGCGGGCAATCGCCGCTTCGCCACGCATGGCCGCGGCGCACAGGTCGCTCATGGCGCGCGGGGCGACGTTGGCGGTTACCGAGATATTGCCCTTGCCGCCCATCAGCATCAGCTCGACGGCGGTGGCGTCATCGCCGGAATAGACGAGGAAGTCCTTGCTCACGCGGTCCAGCACTTCCTGGCCGCGCTGCAGGTCGCCGGTGGCTTCCTTGATACCGATGATGTTGTCGATCTTCGACAGACGCTCGACGGTCTCAGGCAGCATGTCGCATACGGTACGGCCCGGCACGTTGTAGAGAATCTGCGGGATGGCCACCGACTCGGCGATATGGCGGAAGTGCAGGTACAGGCCTTCCTGGGTCGGCTTGTTGTAATAGGGGGTGACCAGCAAGCAGGCATCGGCACCGACGTCTTTGGCGGCGCGGGTCAGCTCGACCGATTCACGGGTGGAGTTGCCACCGGTGCCGGCGATAACCGGGATGCGCCCGGCGACCTGATCGACAATGCGCTTGATCACTTCGATGTGTTCAGGCACCTCAAGGGTCGCCGACTCGCCGGTAGTGCCGACTGCGACGATGGCATTGGTGCCCTCTTGCAGGTGGAAATCCACCAGTTTGCTCAGGCTGTCCCAATCAAGACCACCTTGCGCATCCATGGGCGTAACCAGTGCCACCATACTGCCCGCAATCATGCAACCGCTCCTGCCGGAAAAAGAGAGCCGTAATGGTACTGGGGCCACCTGCCTTGTACAAGCGAAGTACTGCGGCCCGGCACAAGCAATCTTTATTGGCAAAGCATCGCCTGCGGTGCCCGCGAGCATTCCCCTGAGCAGCGCTTTTCGCTACCCTTCAGCCTTTATTCGGCGCTGCTTGTAAAAGCCGACCGCCCATCGTTTTAGGAAGGCTGCATGTCCACCCCCCCAGTTCGCGAACAATTCCTCCTGATCAGCGCCCTCGGCCCCAACGCCATGGAGCTGACCAACGTACTCTGCCGTACCAGTCATGAAAATCGCTGCGCCGTGGTCAGCACCCGCTTGAGCCGCCATGGCGAGTTCAGTGCCCTGGTGCTGCAGATCTCCGGCAGCTGGGATGCCCTGGCGCGCCTGGAGGCAAGCCTGCCCGCCCTGGCCAAGAAGCACAGCTTCTCGGTCAACGTGATCCGCAGCGCGGCCTCCGAAACCCGCCCGCAGGCCCTGCCCTATGTGGCCTACGTCAGCTCGGCCTACCGCCCGGACATTCTCAACGAACTGTGCCAGTTCTTTATCGACCACCATGTCGAACTGGAAAACCTGACCTGCGACACCTATCAGGCTCCGCAGACCGGCGGCACCATGCTCAACGCTACCTTGACCGTGACCCTGCCGGCCGGCACCCAGATCAGCTGGCTGCGCGACCAGTTCCTGGACTTTGCCGATGCCTTGAACCTGGACGCCCTGATCGAACCCTGGCGCCCACAGACCCCTTGAGGATTGCCTTATGGCCGTAGCACTCGATACCCCGGTAGCCGATTTCCAGGCCCAGGCCACCAGCGGCCAGCAGGTGCAATTGTCTGCGCTGCAGGGCCAGCAAGTGGTGATCTACTTCTACCCCAAGGACAGCACACCGGGCTGCACCACCGAGGGCCAGGGCTTTCGCGACCAGTACCCGGCCTTCCAGGCAGCCAACACCCTGGTATTTGGCGTGTCGCGCGACAGCCTCAAGTCCCACGAGAACTTCAAGTGCAAACAGGCGTTTCCGTTTGAGCTGATCTCGGACAAGGACGAGGCCCTGTGCCAGCTGTTCGACGTGATCAAGCTGAAGAAGCTCTACGGCAAGGAATACCTGGGGGTGGACCGCAGCACCTTCCTGATCGATAAAGCCGGCGTACTGCGCCAGGAATGGCGTGGCGTCAAAGTACCGGGCCACGTCGATGCCGTACTGGCCGCCGCCCAGGCGCTGAACAAGGCCTGAGCGAGCAAAGCCTGAGCCTTCGCGCAATAAAAAGCCGGTCGAGTGACCGGCTTTTTTGTACCTGCTGCGACCTACTCCGCCACCACCTGCTCGCGGCGCGGCCAGGCGTCGATCACCGCCTTGAACAGGGTGGCCAGAGGGATGGCGAAGAACACCCCCCAGAAGCCCCACAGACCGCCAAACAGCAACACCGCACAGATAATGGCCACCGGATGCAGGTTGACCGCCTCGGAGAACAGCAGCGGCACCAACACGTTGCCATCCAGCGCCTGGATGATGCCGTAGACCACCATCAGGTAGACGAACTGGTCGCTGAAACCCCACTGGAACAAGCCGATCAGCGCCACCGGCACGGTCACCACCACCGCGCCGATATAAGGCACCACCACCGACAGGCCGACCAGCAGCGCCAGTAGCGCGGCATAGTTGAGCTCCAGATAGGCGAAGGCGATATAGGTGACCACACCGCAGATGATGATTTCGATCACCTTGCCACGGATATAGTTGGCGATCTGCTTGTTCATTTCCTGCGCCACCTGGCTGATCAGGGTGCGCTCGCGGGGCAGATAGCCACGGAACCACTCGCCGATCAGCTGGCGGTCCTTGAGGAAGAAGAACACCAGGATCGGCACCAGCACCAGGTAGATCATGATGCTGACCAGCATCGGCAGACTGGACAGCGAGAAGGACACCGCCCACTGGCCGAACTTGCCCACCTCGCCACGCACCGACTCGATCAGCTGCAGCACCTGGGCATCGGTAATCAGGGTCGGATAACGCTCCGGCAGCAGCAGAAACAGCGACTGCCATTCGCCGAGCATGCGCGGCAACTCGTTGAACAGGGTGCTCAGCTGCTGCCAGAGCAGCGGCATCAGCACCAGCAGAAACAGCCCGAGCATGCTCATAAACAAGGTGAACACCAGCCACACTGCGGCCACCTGGGGTAGGCGCAAGCGCTCGAAGGCATTGACCAGCCCTTGCATGAGAAATGCCAGAATCAGCCCGGTGAGTACTGGGGCGAGCATGCCGCCGAGGGTCAATACCGCGGCAAAACCAAGAATCAGCAACACCGCCAGCACAACTGCCTGCTCGTCCGAGAAGTAGCGATGCAGCCAATCGCGTAACACCTTAACCATCAGCATTCCTTAAATACGCTGCAAGCGGAGCATCCGCAGGCAGTCAGGCCTTACGCAGCCAGTAGCGATAAACGCCATTGTCGACTTCTTCGCGCAGCAGACTATGCCCTGCCAGGGTGGCGAAGGCACGGAAATCACGCTGCGAACCCGCATCCGTGGCTTCTACTTTGAGCACCGCACCACTGGCCAGGCGGTTCAGCTCCAGCTTGGCCTTGAGCAGCGGCAGTGGGCAGCTCAGGCCACGGGCGTCCAACTGCGCATCGCAGCTCTCGGCCGGCCATTCAATATCGGTCATGTTCTACTCCTGGAAGTGGATAAGGATACCCAAGGCCGCACAGGCCTGGCCAGCGGAGCAGCCGGGCAGCTACAGTAGCGGCTTTGTTCGACACGAGCTTTGTGCATGAATCTTCTGCGCCCTACCCTGCTGATGCTCACCTGCCTGCTGACCACACCCGGCATGGCCAGCGACCTGCCATCGCTGGGCGACGCCAGTTCGTCCATGGTTTCTCCCCAGCAGGAGCACCAACTCGGTCGTGCCTGGTTGAGCCTGGTACGCGGCCAGGTCAGCCAGCTGTCCGACCCGCAACTCAAGGACTTCGTCGAGACCAGCGTGTATCGCCTCAGCGAAACCAGCCAGCTGCAGGACCGCCGCCTGGAATTCGTGCTGCTCAACAGCCCGCAGATCAATGCCTTCGCCGCCCCCGGCGGCATTATCGGGGTCAATGGCGGGCTGTTCCTGTATGCCCAGACCGAAGCCGAATATGCCTCGGTCATGGCCCACGAACTGGCTCACCTGTCGCAACGCCACTTTGCCCGCGGCCTGGAAGCCCAGCAGCGCATGCAGATCCCGGTCATGGCCGGCATGCTCGCCGGCATAGTCGCCGCCGCAGCAGGCGCAGGCGATCTGGGCATTGCCGCCATCGCCTCGACCCAGGCGGCGGCCATGCAGGAGCAACGGCGCTTCTCCCGACAGAACGAACAGGAAGCCGACCGCATCGGCCTGGTCAACCTGGAGAAAGCCGGTTTCGACCCGCGCGCCATGCCAAGCATGTTCGAACGCCTGATGCGCCAGTATCGCTACGACCGCATGCCGCCGGAATTCCTCCTCACCCACCCGGTCTCCGAATCACGTATCGCCGACACGCGCAACCGTGCCGAGCAGTACAGCGGCCAGGGCACCACCGATAGCGTGCGCTACCAGCTGATGCGCGCCCGCGTACAACTGACCTATGAAGACACCACCGGCCTGGCCGCCAAGCGCTTTCGCGATATGCTCGATGAAAACCCCGAACTGGAGGCCGCTCGCTACGGCCTGGCCATCGCCCAGATCAAGGGCGGCCAGTACAAGCAGGCCCGCGAAACCCTGCAACCGCTGCTGACCAAGGCCCCGAACGATGTGGTCTACAACCTGGCCCAGATCGAACTGGACATGGCCTCCAACCGCCTTGGCGAGGCGCAGAGCCGCATCGAGCGCCTGCAGACCCTGTACCCGAGCAACTACCCGCTGAAACAGGCGCGTATCGACCTGCTGATGAAGCAGGGCCGCACCCAGGACGCCGAACGCGACCTCGACCTGCTACTGAAGGACCGCAGCAAGGACCCCGACGTGTGGTACCAGGTCGCCGAAGTACGTGGCCTCAGTGGCAACACCATCGGCCTGCATCAGGCCCGCGCCGAGTTCTTCGCCCTGGTTGGCGACTACAACCAGGCCATCGAACAGCTGGACTTCGCCAAACGCCGCGCCGTCAACAACTTCCAGCTGGCCTCACGGATCGACGCCCGCCAGCGCGAGCTGATGGAAGACAAGCGGATTATCGAGCAGATGCTGCGCTAGGCCGGAAAACCCTGGAACACCGCTCACGGGAAGTAGCCCGGATAAGCCTTGGCGCAATCCGGGAAACACTCAGCACCCGGAGTGACGCGGCGGCCTGCCACCTCTAGCCGCTCCGGCCGCCACACTGCTCCCGGGCTGCACAGGTCCGGGCTACGCACTAGAAACGCAAAAGCCAGGCAAATGCCTGGCTTTTTTGTGTCGCGTGCTTATGCGTTGCCGCTGAGCTTGAGCCGCGCCGCCTGGGTAAAGTCGAGCATGCGCTTGAGCGGCTTGATCGCCTTGGGGATCAGCGCCGGGTCGACGAAGACCTCGTTGCTGCCCTCGCGCAGGCACTGCAGGGTGCGCTGCAGGGTGTTCATGGCCATCCACGGGCAATGGGCACAGCTGCGGCAGGCCGCGCCGTTACCGGCCGTGGGAGCGGCGACAAACTCCTTGTCCGGGCACAGCTGCTGCATCTTGTAGAAGATGCCGGCGTCGGTGGCGACGATAAAGGTCTTGTTCGGCAGCTGCTGCGCTGCGGCAATCAGCTGACTGGTGGAGCCCACGGCATCGGCCAGATCGATCACCGCGGTCGGCGACTCTGGGTGCACCAGCACTGCAGCATCCGGATAGAGCGCCTTCATGTCCTCGAGTTGCCGGGCCTTGAACTCCTCGTGGACGATGCAGGCACCGTCCCACAGCAGCATGTCGGCCCCGGTCTTGTTCTGGATATAACGGCCCAGGTGCTGGTCCGGTGCCCAGATAATGCTTTCGCCGTTGTCCATCAGGTGCTCGACGATTTCCACCGCGCAGCTGGAAGTTACCACCCAGTCAGCCCGTGCCTTTACCGCTGCCGAGGTGTTGGCGTAGACCACCACGGTGCGCTGCGGGTGCTGGTCGCAGAACGCGGCGAACTCCTCCACCGGGCAGCCCAGATCCAGCGAGCACGTTGCTTCCAGCGTCGGCATCAGCACGCGCTTTTCCGGATTGAGGATCTTCGCCGTCTCGCCCATGAATTTGACGCCCGCCACCAGCACCGTCTGCGCCGGATGGGCATTGCCGAAACGGGCCATCTCCAGGGAGTCGGAAACGCAGCCGCCGGTTTCTTCGGCCAGGGCCTGCAGCACCGGGTCGCAGTAGTAGTGCGCCACCAGCACGGCGTTCTGCTTTTTCAGCTCGGCGGCAATCTCGGCCCGGTAAAAAGCTTCCTGCTCCGGCGTCAGCGGCTTGGGCTGCTTGGCGTCGAGGTGGGCTTGCACGAGCAGGCGTTCGGAAATCTGGGTCATATCATCAGGCTCTGAATGTGCTTTCAGTGCAACGAGTATACCCGCCTGGATAGCGCTGGAGCAGACAGGTTGCAACCACGCGCCGGTGGTAAAAGTGACAGATAAAAAAAAGCCTGAAAATTCTTTTAATCAGAACTTTCAGGCTTTCTCGACCTTCCGTAGAAGGGAATATGGTGGGTCGTGTGGGATTCGAACCTACGACCAATTGGTTAAAAGCCAACTGCTCTACCAACTGAGCTAACGACCCGACGCGAGGCGCATGATACTGATTTAATTCAGTAATTCAACACTTAGCGAAAGTTTTTTTAGAAATAACGGGTCGGATCATCCAACCCGGCCGCTGCAAAACCCGCCGCACGCAGGCGGCAGCTATCGCACTTGCCGCACGCGCGGCCCTGATCATCGGCCTGGTAGCAGGACACCGTCAGCGCGTAATCGACGCCATGGCGCATACCGGCCTGAACGATTTCGGCCTTGCTCATATTCTGCAGCGGGGCCTGAATGCGAAAGCCCTGCCCCTCTACACCGGCCTTGGTGGCCAGATTGGCCATGCGCTCGAAGGCCTCGATAAACTCGGGGCGGCAATCCGGGTAGCCGGAGTAATCCACGGCATTGACCCCGATAAAGATATCCCGCGCGCCCAGCACCTCGGCCCAGCCCAGGGCCAGGGAGAGAAACACGGTATTGCGCGCCGGCACATAGGTCACCGGTATGCCTTCGGTCGGACTTTCCGGCACCTCAATACTGGCGTCGGTCAGCGCCGAACCGCCGATGCCGTTGAGGTTGAGGCCGATCACCTTGTGCTCGACCACACCCAGATGCCGGGCCACCTGCTCGGCGGCCTGCAGCTCGGCGCGATGGCGCTGGCCGTAATCGAAACTCATGCTGTAACAGCTGTAGCCATCGGCCTTGGCCAATGCCACCACGGTGGCCGAGTCGAGGCCGCCGGAGAGAAGAATCAGTGCTTTCTTGTCGCTCATATCAGTGTCCCGGCTCGTCATTCCAGAGAATCTTGTGCAGCTGCATCTGCAGGCGTACGGGCAGGTTGTCCGCCACTATCCAGTCCGCCAGGGAGCGTGCATCCAGCTCGTGGTGGCTGGGCGACATCAGCACCTCGCCGGCACGCTTGTCCAGCTGATACTGGATCAGCTTGGTCACCGCCCAGTCGTAGTCCTCCCGGGAACAGATGACGAACTTGACCTGGTCATTGGGCGTCAGCAGCTCGATATTCTCATAACGGTTACGCGCTACTTCGGCCGAGCCGGGGGTCTTCAGATCCAGCACCTTGCTGACCCGCGGGTCGACCGCCGACACATCCAGGGCACCGCTGGTCTCCAGGGACACCTCGTAGCCGGCATCGCACAGACGCTTGAGCAGGGGAATGCAGTTGGGTTGAGCCAGGGGCTCGCCACCAGTCACGCAGATATAGCGCGGCTTATAACCGGCAATCTGCTCGACGATGGCGTCCAGCGACTGGATCTCGCCGCCGCTGAAGGCATAGGCGGTGTCGCAATACTGGCAACGCAGGGGACAGCCGGTCAGGCGAACGAACACGGTCGGCAAGCCGGCGGTGCGCGTTTCGCCCTGCAGCGAATAGAAAATTTCGGTAATGCGCAGGGTTTCTTGCATATCAGCCACGGGCGTGACGGCTAAACAGGCCATCCGCCTCCGTTGCGGGAAAAGGGCCGCGAATTGTATACGAAAAAACTGCCGGGAGCAGTTTTTAACGTTGCGCAGCAACGGCCCGAAGGGTGGCCGCCAGGGATGGTGGGCCATAAAAAACTGCTGGGAGCAGCCTTTAACGTCGCACAGCAACGGCCCGATGGGTGGCCGCCAGGGATGGTGGGCCATAAAAAACTGCCGGGAGCAGCCTTTAACGTCGCACAGCGGCGGCCCGAAGGGTGGCCCGCCAGGGATGGTGGACATAAAAAACCCGCGCCAGGCGCGGGTTCTTCGATGGGCTATTCGACTTTACGGCAGACGCTGCAAGTCGCGCTGGGCCAACTGCGCCGCCGAGCTACCCGGATACTGCGCAATCACCTGCTGCAGAATCCCCTTGGCCTTGTCGGTGTTGCCCAGGCGCTGCTCGACATCGGCAAGCTTGAACAGCGAGTCCGGCACCTTGGCGTGACTCGGGTAGGCCTGGCTTACGCGGGCAAAGGCCTGGCCGGCACCCTGCAGATTGCCCTGGGCCAGATTCACCTCGCCCAACCAGTACTGGGCATTGCCCGCGTACTGGCTATCTGGGTACTTACGCAAAAAGGCGCTGAACGCCTGATTGGCCTTGTCGAAGTCCTTGGCCTTGATCAGGTCGAAGGCGGCCTCATAGAACAGTTTTTCCTTGGCCGGGTCGGCCGGTTCACTGCCGGCAGAGGCCTGCTGACCCGCTGGAGGGGTCGGCGTACCGCTGGCATCGATAGCGCCAGCGGCTGAAGAATTCTGATTGCTCGCGGTACCTGTTGCACCGCCACGCAAACGTCCATCAAGATCCTGGTAACGCTCCAGACTTTCCTGTTTCAGGCGCTGGATTTCATTCTGCTGTTCTTCAAGCTGGCCGCGCAGTTGCGCGATCTCCTGCTGCATCTGCTGCAACTGGTTGAACAGCATGCCCTGCGCCGAAACAGGGGCCGCAGCCCCTGCATCGGCGTAGGTGCCGGACGTACCATAACCAGCTGGGGGATAACTACTGCTGCCGTAACCGGCACTGTTATCCACCACGGGAATCTCAGCCTGGGCCGCGAACGGCAGGCTGAGCGCTATAACGGTCATGACACGGCGGCAAATACGCATATCGAATTACTTACGCAGTTCGACGCGGCGGTTCTGAGCCCAGGAGGACTCGTCGTTGCCGGTGGCGATTGCACGCTCTTCACCGTAGGAAACCAGTTCCAGCTGAGCCGGGGAAACACCCTGCAGCACCAGGTAGCGCTGTACGGCCTTGGCGCGACGCTCGCCCAGAGCCATGTTGTACTCACGGGTACCGCGCTCGTCAGCGTGGCCTTCCAGAACGACGCGAGCGCCATTGCCTTGCAGGTCTTTGGCGTGAACGTCCAGAGCGCGCATGGCTTCTGGCTTCAGGTCAGAGCTGTCGTATTCGAAGTAGAAAGTGGTGATAGCGCGCAGAGCAGCTTCTTCGCTCAGGCTGCCATCGACAGCGCCAGTGTTGGCACCGTAACCAGCGTTAGGATCGGTAGCGCCTTCGCCAGCAGCGTCGCCGCCTTTGGAGGAACAACCTACAGCCACGGCGAGAGCCAAACCCAGTGCAGCGAACTTACCAAATTTCAGCATTTCCATCATGTAACTCCTAATGAACCCCAGTGTGTTAAGCATTTGTAGCGATAAAACGGTGAAGCGCCGCATCAGTTCAGGTAAGGGGACCAAGAAGGCTCTCGAACTTCGCCTTGAGCGGTAGGCAGAGGGAGCCTTACGCGACCATTAGTGGACGCCAACATCAAGACTCCCCGACCCTGCTGGCGGGTCGCGTAGATTAGCATGCCGCCATTGGGCGCAACAGTAGGCGACTCATCCAGACTGGTGTCTGAAAGAATGCGCAAATTGCCGCGCTGCAGATCCATCGCCGCGACCTTGAACACGGTGTAACCATCCTGGCGGTGAATCATGACCAGGGTCTTTTCATCGGCGGACAGCTTGGGGTTGGCGTTGTAGTTGCCTACAAAGGTCACCCGCTCAGCGGCACCGCTGTTGATATTGGTTTTGTAGATCTGGGGCTTGCCGGAACGATCCGAGGTGAAGTAGATGGTTTGCCCATCCTTGCCCCAGAACGGCTCGGTATCGATCGAGCCCTGATTGGTGACCCGGCGCAGCTGGCGGCTGCCCATATCCATCACATAAATTTCCGGATTGCCGTCCTTGGACAGCACGAAGGCCAGGCGATTGCCATCCGGCGACCAGGCCGGTGCGCCGTTCAGGCCTTCGAAATTGGTGACCTGCTCGCGGCGACCGGTATCGATATGCTGAACGAAGACGCGCGGGCGCTTCTGCTCGAACGATACATAGGCGATACGCCGACCATCGGGCGCAAAGGACGGCGACAGAATCGGCTCGCGCGACTGCAGCAGGGTCACCGCGCGGGCACCGTCATAGTCGGAACGCTGCAGGGTGTAGCGGGTGTTATTGACCGAAAAGCGCTCGGCCGTCACATACAGCAGACGGGTGGAGAACGCGCCCTTGACCCCGGTCAGCTTCTCGAACGACTGGTCGGCGATATGGTGAGCCATGTCGCGCAGCTGATCGACGGCACCACCCACGCTACCGGCCAGCACCTGCTGCTGGGTGGCCACGTTGAACAGGGCGAACTGAATCTGCAGGCGACCGGCGTTCGGTACGATATTGCCCACCATTACATACTGGGCCCCCAGGGCCTGCCAGTCGCGGTAGATAACTTCGCTGGCCTGGGTCGGCAGGCTGATCATGTTCTGCCGCGGGATGGGCTCGAACACGCCGGAATTGCGCAGGTCCTTGCCGATGATATCGGCCATGTCCTCGGGCAGAATATTGCCACCTTGCCAGCCAAACGGCACCACAGCGATGGGTGTCGCACGATCGGTACCACTGCTGATCACCAAGGGATCAGCCGCCTGCACAGAGCCGACCATCAGGGTCAGGCCGAGCAGGACGATACGCATCAGGGTATTCACAGACCTAAATCCTCCGGTTTGAAGACAGCGCGACGCTGCCGGTAGAGCCGATCAAAAGTGGCACGATCCAGCTGTTGCATTTCCGCGATGCGCCCAACATTGCGCACCGCCTGTACCGCTGAGCTATCGAATGGGCCATCGCCGCTGGAGCGGGTCACGCTGGCATTGATAATGGTGCCATCGGGCAGCATCTCGATCAGCACTTCTACGCTCATGCCATTACGCGCAGATGGCGGACGTCGCCACTGCTCGCTGACCAGTTTTACGATCAGATCATCCAGGCTGCCTGCCACCTGGTCGCCATGGGTTTCGGCCAGCGCCTGCTGACGACCCACATCTTCGGACAGCAATTCGGCCAGGGCCGCAGCCTTCTTGTCCTCTGTGGCTTTACGCTGGGCCGCCTCGGCTGCCTTTTTCTTGGCGTCATCCGCAGCTTTTTTCTTCGCGGCCTCTGCTGCCGCCTTCTTCTTGGCCTCTTCGGCGGCCTTTTTCTTGGCATCCTCAGCGGCTTTTTTCTTTGCCGCCTCATCCGCCGCCTTTTTCTTGGCGACGTCGGCCAGCTTCTTCTGCTCAGCAGCCTTGGCCGCCGCATCCGCTTTCTTCGCCGCTTCGGCCTTTCGAGCCTCCTCGGCCTTCTTTTGTTCCGCGGCCTTGGCCGCTACCTGCTGCTTTTCCTGATCGGCCTTCTTCTGCTCGAGCTGCTCGGTCTCATAGATCGGCGCAGTGGTTTTCTTGGTTTCACCGGCAATTTTCTGGTTGGTCTGGGTAGTCGCCTGGCTCTGTGACTGCAGCTTGTACAGGGTTGCCTGCACCACCGGCCTGGCCGGCGGCAAATCCGGGGCAAAGGCGAAGCTGACGAACAGCATGGCAAACATGATGACGTGCAGGCCCACAGCCCAGACCACAGGCCAGAACAGATTTTCCGAAGGCGACGGCTCGCGCTGGTATTGCATCAGGGGGCCTCGGTAATCAGCCCGACGTTACCCACGTCGGCCTGCTGCAGGCCGCCCATGGCCGCCATCACCGTGCCGTAATCCACTGACTTGTCACCGCGCACGAACACCTGCACCTGCTTACCCGTGGCACGGCTCTGGTTGATGATCGCGGTGACGGCACGGGTCATTTCATCCAGGGTCATGGCCTGGTCCTGCACCGTATCGACATCAACCTCGGTGCCCATATTCCAGAAATAGGTCTTGTCGGCCTTGATCGAGATGGTCAGCACCTGGGCGTTATTGTCCTGTGGCAAGACCTCACTGCTGACTTGCGGCAGATCGACCTTGACCCCCTGGTTGAGCATGGGCGCGGTCACCATAAAGATCACCAGCAGTACCAACATCACGTCGATGTAAGGCACCACGTTCATCTCGGCGACGGGCTTGCGTCTGTTGCGAATTCTGGCCATGGCTTGAGAAACCTGTATTGAGAATGCCTAAGGCTTAGTCGTCGCTGGTGTGCACTTTGCGGTGCAGGATCGCCTGGAACTCGTCGGCGAAGGTGTAGTAACGGCCAATCAGCATCTCGCCGCGGGAGGCAAAACGGTTGTAGGCGATAACCGCAGGAATGGCGGCAAACAGACCGATGGCGGTGGCGATCAGCGCCTCGGCGATACCCGGAGCCACGGTGGCCAGGGTCGCTTGCTGCACCTGGGCCAGGCCGCGGAAGGAGTTCATGATGCCCCACACGGTACCGAACAGGCCGATATAAGGGCTGGTGGAACCGACGGTGGCGAGGAACGGCAGGCTCTGCTCGAGCTTCTCTTCTTCACGCGAGATGGCCACGCGCATGGCGCGCGCCACGGCATCCATCACGGCATCCGGATCAACCCCAGCCTGCTGACGCAGACGCGAGAACTCCTTGAAGCCGGCGCGGAAGATCTGCTCCAGACCGGAGTCCGGATCCGGATTGCTGCCGGCCTGGCGATAAAGCTTGGACAGATCGATACCCGACCAGAAGCGCTCTTCGAAGTTATCCAGGGCACGCTTGGCCGCGCGCAGCAGCGCGGTGCGCTGGAAAATCATGACCCAGGACGTGACCGATGCGGCCACCAGCGTCAGCATCACCAGTTGTACTACCAGGCTGGCATTGCTGATCAGACTCCACATCGACATGTGGTCAACGGCGTTGGCTTCCACGCTTACTCTCCTGCTCTAGATGTACCCGCGCCGCCCTGCTCGGCAAAGGCCGCACGCAGAGCTGGGGGAATGGCCCGGGGTTTCAAATTGTCGGCGCTCACACAGGCCACCAAAAACTGCCCTTCACAGAGCAGCACATCGTCTTGCACTCGCCTGACCTGTTGACGAAAACGCAGGCTGGCGCGGTTCAACTCCACCACTTCGGCACTTACCAGCAGCTCATCGTCCAGACGTGCCGGGGCGTGATAACGCGCCTCAGCCGAATGCACGACAAATAACAGGCCCTCACCTGCCAGAGCCGACTGGAGAAAACCCAGATCGCGCAGGCGCTCGGTGCGAGCCCGTTCCATAAACTTGAGGTAATTGACGTAGTAGACGATGCCGCCGGCATCGGTGTCTTCGTAGTAAACCCGACAACGATGGGCGAAAGACTGAACTCCGTTTTCTGCGCGCATACTCTAGTGCCAGCTCCTGCTCTTGCCAATCGTCTTGATCAAGTATTTTTTCCTATTCATCGTCGCCGTCAAACAGGTCGGCGGTGGGAAGTTCGCCCATACGCTTGGGCACATTCAGGCCGAAATGCAGGTAGGCGTGCCGCGTCACCACGCGCCCGCGAGGGGTGCGCATGATATAGCCCTGCTGAATCAGGTAAGGCTCCAGCACATCCTCGATGGTATGCCGCTCTTCGCTGATGGCCGCCGCCAGGCTGTCGACCCCGACCGGGCCGCCATCGAACTTCTCGATCATGGTCAGCAGCAGACGCCGATCCTGATGATCGAAGCCACGCTCATCGACATCCAGCAGGTTGAGCGCCAGATCGGCAATCTGCCGGGTGATATCGCCCTGCCCGCGCACTTCGGCGAAGTCGCGCACCCGGCGCAGCAGACGGTTGGCGATACGCGGCGTGCCACGGGCACGGCGGGCAATTTCGTAGGCACCCTGCACTTCGATGGGCAAGCCAAGAATTCCGGCCGAGCGCATGACGATGGTGGTCAGGTCGTCGACGTTGTAGAACTCCAGGCGCTGAACGATGCCGAAACGGTCGCGCAACGGATTGGTCAGCATGCCGGCACGGGTGGTGGCACCGACCAGGGTAAAGGGCGGCAGATCGAGCTTGATCGAACGCGCCGCCGGCCCTTCGCCGATCATGATATCCAGCTGGAAGTCTTCCATGGCCGGATACAGCACCTCTTCGACAATCGGCGAAAGGCGGTGGATCTCGTCGATAAACAGCACATCGCCCGGCTCGAGATTGGTCAGCAGCGCCGCCAGATCACCCGGCCGCTCCAGCACGGGGCCCGAGGTGCTCTTGATCGAGACGTTCATTTCCTGGGCGATGATATTGGCCAGGGTGGTCTTGCCCAACCCGGGCGGACCGAAGATCAGGGTGTGATCCAGTGCCTCGCTACGCCCACGGGCGGCCTGGATAAACAGCTCCATCTGCTCACGCACGCTGGGCTGGCCAATATAGTCGGCCAGCTTCAACGGACGAATGGCGCGGTCAACCTGCTCGTCGCGGTCGCGCGGGGTGGAGGTAATCAGGCGATCGGCTTCTAGCACTACAGCATTCCCTTGAGGGCACGACGAATCATATCTTCACTGCTCAAACCGTCTTCTTTAATAGCTGAGACGGCGCGACTGGCTTCCTGGGGTTTGTAGCCGAGCGAAATAAGTGCACTGACCGCATCATTCTCCGCGCTTGAGACTGCACCCGCGCCCCGAGGTTCCACCACCAGGGCGGTCATTCCAGGCACGGTTTCCCAGGCCTTGAAGCGATCCTTCAGCTCCACCAGCAGACGCTCCGCGGTTTTCTTGCCGACCCCGGGTATCTTCACCAGTACCGAGGTGTCCTGCGCCTGCACGCAGCGTACCAGCTCATCGACCTCCAGCCCGGACATCAGCGCCAGCGCCAGTTTCGGCCCCACACCATTGAGGCGGATCAGCTCGCGAAACAGCTCGCGCTCGCGCTTCTCGAAAAAGCCATAGAGCAGGTGCGCATCCTCACGCACCACCAGATGGGTGTGCAAGGTCAAGGGTTCGCCCAGCGAGGGCAAACGGTACAGGGTGGTCATGGGCACTTCCAGCTCATAACCCAAACCATTTATGTCAAGAATCACGTGGGGCGGATGCTTTTCCGCCAGGGTGCCGCGCAAACGTCCGATCACCGCTGCTTTCCTTAAAAATTACATTACAAACGAAGGCGCCCGGCGCGCCGTTTGGCACCGACCAGACCATGGGGAATCAGACTCTGCCGGTGATGGGCATGGCACAGGGCAATCGCCAGGGCGTCCGAGGCGTCGATCTGCGGTTTCTGCACCAGCTTGAGCAGGTGCATGACCATCAGCTGCACCTGTTCCTTGTCCGCCCCGCCGCTGCCGGCAATCGCCTGCTTGACCTGGGTCGCGGTGTATTCGGCGATATCCAGCCCCGCTTCAATCCCCGCGACTATGGCCACGCCTCGCGCCTGACCGAGCTTGAGCGCCGAGTCCGGGTTACGCGCCATAAACACCTGCTCGATACCCATGGTCACCGGACCATAGGTTTCGATCACCTCGCGCACCCCGCGAAACACGATCTGCAAGCGTTCAGGCATGGAGCCGCTGCCGGTACGGATGCAACCGGAGGCGATATATTCGCAACTGCGCCCGGTGTCGCGCACCACACCGTAGCCGGTAATGCGCGAGCCCGGGTCGATACCGAGTATCAGCGTCATGCCTCTGCTCCACCCCAAGTGCCGACCAACGGCGGCCGTTACACTGTCTATTTATCCAGTTGGCGAGTATAGGGCCAGCCCACGACCCCGTCACCCGGGTAGCGGCTATAAAAAATCGCCAGGAACGATTTTTGACGTCGCACCGCGACGCCCCCGAAGGAATGGCAGGACACAAAAAAGCCGGCAGCGCCTGGGAATCTCACCCCTGCGCTTCCGGCTCGTCTATTGCGCCAGGACTCAGCCAAGCTGTTCCATGATCTCGTCGGGGATTTCTGCGTTGTGGTAGACGTTCTGCACATCGTCTAGGTCTTCGAGCATATCGATCAACTTGATCACTTTCTGCGCGGTTTCCAGATCGGCAACCGGCGCACTGATTGAGGGGATCATGGCGATATCGGCTTCATCGGCCTTGAAACCGGCGGCGCTGAGCGCCTCGTTGACCCCATGGAAATCAGTAAAGCTGGTGGCCACCAGTGCCGAACCATCCTCGCCCATCTCCACATCGTCAGCACCGGCTTCCAGCGCCGCCACCATCAGGGCGTCTTCATCGACACCTGCGGCAAAGCTGAGCTGCCCCTTGCGCTCGAACATATAGGCCACCGAGCCATCGGTGCCCAGGTTGCCGCCGCACTTGGTAAAGGCATGGCGCACTTCGGCTGCGGTGCGGTTGCGATTGTCGGTCATGGCCTCGACGAAGATCGCTACGCCGCTTGGCGCGTAACCTTCATAGGTCAGCTCGATCATGTTGTCGGCTTCGTCGTTACCGGCACCCCGTGCGATGGCGCGGTCGATGACGTCACGCGACATATTGGCGGTCAGCGCCTTGTCCACCGCCAGGCGCAGGCGCGGGTTGTCTGCCGGGAGCGGCCCGCCATGCTTGGCAGCAACGGTCAGCTCACGAATCAGCTTGGTGAAGATCTTGCCGCGCTTGGCGTCCTGACGCCCTTTGCGGTGCTTGATGTTGGCCCACTTGGAATGACCAGCCATAACTCACTCCGGTTGTTTCACATTCAGTATCGGGGCGTGAGAGTTCAAGCCTCTCCGTCCTGCCATAAAGAAGAAGCCTGGAAAACCAGGCTTCTTTTGACGCTTTATTCCGCTTTCGGCTGCTCGCGCAGGCGAATGTGCAATTCGCGCAGCGACTTGTTATCCACCTCACCCGGTGCCTGAGTCATGACGCAGGCCGCGCTCTGGGTTTTCGGGAAGGCGATCACTTCGCGGATCGACTGCGCACCAGTCATCAGCATCACCAGGCGATCCAGGCCGAAGGCCAGGCCACCGTGGGGCGGTGCGCCGAACTTGAGGGCGTCGAGGAGGAAGCCGAACTTCTCCTGCTGCTCATCTTCGCTGATACCCAGCACGCGGAACACAGTCTGCTGCATCGACTTGTCGTGGATACGGATCGAACCGCCACCCAGCTCAGTGCCGTTAAGCACCATGTCGTAGGCGCGCGACAGTGCGGCTGCCGGATTGGCCTCCAGCTCGGCCGGGCTGCAGCTCGGCGCGGTGAAGGGGTGGTGCATGGCGGTCAGGCTGCCGTCGTCGTTCTCTTCGAACATCGGGAAGTCGACAACCCACAGCGGTGCCCATTCACAGGTCAGCAGGTTGAGATCATGGCCCAGCTTGATGCGCAACGCGCCCAGGGCCTCGCTGACGATCTTGGCCTTGTCGGCACCGAAGAACACGATATCGCCATCCACAGCACCGACGCGATCGAGGATCACATTGATGTTATCCAGCGGGATGTTCTTGACGATCGGCGACTGCAGGCCTTCAACGCCAGCGGCACGCTCGTTGACCTTGATATAGGCCAGACCCTTGGCACCGTAGATGCCGACGAACTTGGTGTAGTCGTCGATCTGCTTGCGCGGCATGCTCGCCCCGCCCGGAACGCGCAACGCTGTGACGCGGCACTTGGGATCGTTGGCAGGGCCGGCGAACACCTTGAAGTCGACGTCCTTGAGCTGGTCGGCAACATCCACCAGTTCCAGCGGGTTACGCAGGTCCGGCTTGTCCGAGCCGAAACGACGCATGGCCTCGGCCAGGGTCATATGCGGCAGCTCGCCGAACTCGACGTCCAGCACTTCCTTGAACAGCTGACGGACCATTTTCTCGGTGATGGCCATGATGTCGGCCTCATCCATGAAGCTGGTTTCAATGTCGATCTGGGTGAATTCCGGCTGGCGGTCGGCACGCAGGTCTTCGTCGCGGAAGCATTTGGCGATCTGGTAGTAACGGTCGAAGCCAGCGACCATCAGCAGTTGCTTGAACAGCTGTGGCGACTGCGGCAGGGCAAAGAAGCTGCCAGCGTGGGTGCGGCTCGGCACCAGGTAGTCACGCGCGCCCTCGGGGGTGGCACGGGTGAGGATCGGCGTTTCCACATCGAGGAAGCCGTTGTCATCCAAGTAGCGACGGATGCTGCTGGTGATGCTCGAACGCAGCTTCAGCTTGGCCGCCATTTCCGGACGACGCAGGTCGATAAAGCGGTAGCGCAGGCGGGTTTCTTCGCCCACGTCGGTGTATTCATTGAGCGGGAACGGCGGGGTTTCCGCTTCGTTCAGCACTTCCAGCGCATAGCCCAGCACTTCGATAGCGCCGGAAGCCATGTTGGCGTTGCCGGCACCGGCCGGACGCAGACGCACCTTACCGGTGATCTTCACCACATATTCACTGCGCACTTTGTCGGCAGTGGCGAAAGTCTCGGCACGATCCGGGTCGAATACCACCTGGGCCAGACCTTCACGGTCACGAATGTCGAGGAAAATCACCCCGCCATGGTCACGGCGGCGATGTACCCAACCGCAAAGGGTGACTTCCTGGCCGTCCAGGCTCTCGTTCAGTTGGCCGCAATAATGGCTGCGCATCATGATGGTGGTCGCTTCTCTTGAGTCTTGAATTCGTTGGGCCGCACTGCTGGCGACGCTCATGGCCGGACTGACAGGCCGTTAACCGCAACAGCTGGCGCATGCGCCATATGCTGCAATTGCGCTGTCTATGCCGAGGCAAAAGGTCCGAAGCGGACGCCCTACCCCCGCAGAACGCGGCAAAGCGCAAGATTATATATGGTTAAGCCGCCACTTGCAGCCGCCAGGCCACGCGCTTTTGCCAAGCCTTCCTATACTCAGGCAGACCAAGGCCGCACTGGAGAGGGTCATGTCCACCCCCAACCCCGGCGAAATAACCGACGACCTGCTGGCGGACTTCCGCCTGGAGAGCGCCGAACAATTCCAGCGCTGTGAACAGCTGCTGATCGAGCTCGAGCACGCCCCCGACGACGCCGAACGCCTGCGTGAGCTGTTTCGCCTGGTACACACCCTCAAGGGCAACCTGGGCTATATCGGCCTGGCCCAACTGATGCCGGTACCCCAGGCACTGGAAGACATACTGGCCCGCCTGCGCGAATCGCAACTGCAATTCGACAGCCTGCTGGGCGATATCCTGCTGCTCAGCCTGGATCACCTCAAGGCCCTGATCCAGCAGACCCTTGGCGGCCCCGCGGCTCAGCTGAGCCCACAACAGAGCCAGGCCCTCAGCCAGGCGTTGAGCGCATTGGCCACCGCCCCGGCCACCCAGCAGACCAGTTTTCGCAGCGCCCTGCTGCAGCAGCTTGACCCCAGCTCGCGCCCACCCGAGGTACAACAGACGGCGCAACCCAGCGCCAGTGAACTGCTCCAGCGCCACGCCATCGAGGCCGACCCCGACCTGCTGTTCTTTATCGAGCTGATGCAGGCCAGCGAACGCCGCTCGCACTACTGGCAAGGCCGCGGCATACGCCAGCTGGACCTGGCCCTGGCGATCAACCGGCTCGGCGGCAACCCGGAACAACCGGCCCAGCTGGCCGCCGCGATATGCCTGCACGATATCGGCATGGCCTTTCTGCCTCTGGAATTGCTGCATAAGGAGGCGCACCTCATCCGCGAAGAGCGCCGCCAGATGCAGTCGCACCCGCGCCTGTCCCACGAGCTGCTCAAGCACATGCCGAAATGGCGCGCGGCAGCAGAAATCTGCCTGCAACACCAGGAGCACGCCGACGGCAACGGCTACCCCAAAGGCCTGAGCGAACTCGAAACCTGCCCGGGCGCACTGATCCTCAGCATCGTCGACACCTTCGACGCCCGCACCCACGAGCGCGCCCATCAAGCCCTGAACAAACGCCCTCTGCTACGCGCCATCCTGGAGATCAACAACCTTGCCGGCCGCCAGTTCAGCAGTCGCTGGGTGGCGCTGTTCAACCAGACCCTGCAGCAACACCCGGAGCTGGCCCATCGCTGAGAGCGCAGACCTGCGGACAATCACGCCCCACGACATTCAGGCTCCAGCCCATTGCCCCCACACCGGCACCGCACTACCCTGCTTGACTGCGGGGCCCCACCTGGCTGCGGCCCCATTGCCAATCCGCATCAATAAAGGGAATTACCATGCACACACTGGCAGGCAAGGTCGCCGTGATCACCGGCGCGGGCTCAGGCATGGGCCGGGCACTGGCCCAACTGCTCGCCGAGGAAGGTTGCGACCTGGCCCTGGCCGACATCAACGAGGCAAACCTGCAGAGCACCGCCGACGAACTGAGCCGGCACGGCCGCCGCATCAGCTGCCACACCCTCGACGTGGCCGACCGCGCTGCCGTGTACGCCTTTGCCGACGACGTGTTGAACCAGCATGGCAGCGCCTACCTGATCATCAACAACGCCGGCGTCGCCGTCTCGCAACGGATTGCCGAGCTGAGTTACAGCGATTTCGAGTGGATCATGGGGATCAACTTCTGGGGCGTGGTGCACGGCACCAAGGCCTTTCTGCCACACCTACTGCAGAACAACGCCGGACATATCGTCAATGTCTCGAGCATCTTCGGCATTATCAGCATGCCCAGCCAGGGGGCCTATAACGCCAGCAAGTTTGCCGTGCGCGGCTTTACCGAAGCGCTGCGCCAGGAACTCTGCAGCAGCAAGGTCGTGGCCTGCTGCGTACACCCCGGCGGCATCAAGACCAATATCGCCCGGGCGGCGCGCTTCTATCAGGGCATCAACGGCCAGCGCGATGCCGACCGCGCCGCCGCCGACTTCGACAAACTGGCCCGCACCACTCCGGAACAGGCCGCCAGAGTCATAGTCGATGGCATCAAGGCCAAGCGCACGCGCATCCTGATTGGCAATGACGCGCGCCTGCTCGACTGGATCCAGCGCCTGTTCCCGGCCGCTTACCCCAAGCTGCTGGCCAAACTGCTACAGAAAAACTGAACCCCGCAGCAGTGATAGCCTCCAACCATCGACCCCATAGAGGTAAATCAGGCTAACGCTCAGAACAGCCATGTTAGGCTCTGGGCATTATTGCGGGCAGCACAGCCCCGAGTCACCAGAGAGGAGAAATGGTATGGAAATCAATATCGGAATCGCTGAACAGGACCGCGCCGCCATCGCCGAAGGTCTGTCGCGCCTGCTGGCCGACACCTACACCCTGTACCTCAAGACGCATAATTTTCACTGGAACGTCACCGGCCCGATGTTCAACACCCTGCACCTGATGTTCGAGGGGCAGTACACCGAGCTGGCGCTGGCCGTCGACCAGATCGCCGAGCGCATCCGCGCCCTGGGTTTCCCGGCACCGGGCACCTACGCCGCCTACGCGCGCCTGTCTTCGATCAAGGAAGAAGAAGGCGTGCCGAGCGCCGCCGACATGATCAAGCAGCTGGTCCAGGGCCAGGAAGCCGTCACCCGCACCGCCCGCGGCATCTTCCCCCTGCTGGACAAAGTCAGCGACGAACCCACCGCCGACCTGCTCACCCAGCGCATGCAGGTGCACGAAAAAACTGCCTGGATGCTGCGCAGCCTGCTCGACGCCTAGGCCAATCATGCAAAAAGCCTGGTACGTCACAACGCTGCTCACTTAACAAAAATGCCGCTTCCCTTAACAGGCAAGCGGCATTTTTCTAGGCCTAGAGCCCGCTTTAAACACCTCTGCCCTCTCCATAACAGAGGACAACAGAGATAGCTTCTCAACCCCGCACCAGGCAAATCATGCAAAAGGCCCGACACATCAAGCCTTTTGCTAGGCGCACACGCTGCACCTGTTCTATCCTTTGGGCAATTGTAATTTGCCACAGTGACGTGCATGAACAATCCCAACCAAGCGCCCGGCATTCTTGACCTGTACCCCGAGGAGACCCGCGAAGCTGCGGCTCTTCTGAAGAAGGCAGTGCCGCTGATGATGCGCCACGACATTCCGCCAAATCCGGTGCATTACGCCCTCTGGTACACCTACTGCAAAGGCTTGGAGCCGGAGCTCAATCGCCGCCTGGATAAAACCGTCAGCGACTTTGACTGCTTCCCCCCCGAAACAGCCACCAAGCTCTTTCGCGACTACATCATCCACGACGAACTGGAGATGGCCCGCGCCGGGCAGCAACAGGTGATCGATCTGGTCGATGACATCGAGGGCAACGTATCACGCAGCCTGCTCGGCAGCCGCAACTACCAGTCCAGCCTGGAGCATGGCCTGGCAGCGCTACAAGAACCGATCATCGACGACCTGCCCAGCGTTCTCAACGAACTGCAGCAAAGCACGCAACTGATGCAGGACCAGCAGGATAAATTCCTCTACAGCCTGCGTGCCGCCCAGGACGAAATCAAAAACCTGCGCAACCAGCTGGAACGCGCCCATATCGCGGCGACCCTCGACAGCCTTACCCAGGTCTTCAACCGCAGCGCCTTTAACAAGCTGCTGGAGCAAGCCCTGCGCGACGACCACCACGGCGCGGCCCTGGTGATGCTGGATATCGACCACTTCAAGCAATTCAACGACCAGTACGGCCACCCCCTGGGCGACCGCGTGCTCCAGCATGTCGGCCAATTGCTGCGCGACCTGCTCCCCCCCCGCGCCACGGCCGCCCGCTATGGCGGCGAAGAGTTCTGCGTGATCCTGCGCGACTGCTTCGACCCCGAAAGCGCCCACGCCTTTGCCGAGAAGCTACGCCTGAAGATCCAGGCTCTACGCATCAAGGTCCGCCGCACCGATGAAGTGCTCGACAGCATTACCGCCTCCTTTGGTTTCGCCCTCGCCGCCCCCGGAGACACCGTCGAAAGCCTGCTCACCCGCGCCGATGACGCGCTCTACCAGGCCAAACGCAATGGCCGCAACCAGATAAACCCAGACCCCGCTAAAACCGCACTCAGCGCCTGATTGAGAAGCCCCTCTCTTTGCTGTTAAATACGCCCCGTGTCGCCGGCTCGAAATGACGAGCCAGCGCATAGGCCGGCCTCGCGTGCGCAGCAATATCCTTCCTTTATTAATCACAGCGCATACGCAGCCAGCTCTTCCTTCGTGATCCTTGTTCAATAAGTGAGCTCACTCAACATGCTGAAAATTGTCCACCTGGTTACGGGCTTCGCCGCCCTCCTCCTGTCGTTTAGCCCCAGTCTCGCTGCCAACGCCCTGACCCTCATGCAGCAACCCAGCGCCCTGTGCCTCGCCCTTTTTGGCCTGCTCAACCTGATCCTGGCCCCCCAGCTGCCGATCTGGCACGCCGGCGCACGCCACCAACTGCAGAACCTGGTGTCCGCCCTGCTGATCCTCGGCTCGCTGCTGCAAGCACTGATCCTCCTGGCCCCCCTGGAGCTGATTGCCAACCAGCCCGCCAGCCTCTTCAGCCTGCTGATCATCACCCTGGCGGTCGCTGTACACCTGGCCACCAACCTGCGCATGCAGCCCCGCAGCCATAGCCACAGCAATAACCCCAGCCAGGATATGGGCGACCGCGAAACCGGCACCGTCAAGTGGTTCAACACCTCCAAAGGCTTTGGCTTTATTTCCCGCGACTCGGGAGACGATATCTTTGTGCATTTTCGCGCCATTCGCGGCGAAGGCCACCGCGTACTGGTCGAAGGCCAGCGTGTCGAATTCGCCGTCATGCAACGCGACAAGGGCCTGCAAGCCGAAGATGTAATTGCAGCCTTGCCCGCACGCCGCTAACTTGCGACAACACTAGCCGCACATTGCGCAACTCATTGCACAATACAGTTAGTTAACTGTCAGACCGGACTGGCCTGACTTGCAAAACAAAACGCCGCTTACCCCAGCAGGGATAAGCGGCGTTTTGTTTAATTCAACACAACCTTCTTATTGTTGTAGGCAACCCCCGGCGTTTAATAATGCGGTGGCGGTGCCTCATCCTCATTCAAGCCAAACTGCGAATGGGTCTCCTCCTGCCTTTTGGCCAAGGCTGCAATCTGCAGCTGCATGCGCTCCAGCACCCGCTGCTGAGCAACCAGCACATCATTCAAGGCCTGGATAGTGTCATCCTGAAAGGCCAGGCGACTCTCCAACTCATTGATTCGCTCCTCCAGATCCACGTGCTCAGTCCTCTGCAAAACAAAAATCGTCCGTCAACACCAGACGCAAACGCGCTTTTACAGCCGCCACCTGCTCTTCGCTGTAGGGCTGCGCCGCGTGCTTGCCCCATACAGGTGCAGGCCATGCGGCATCATCGCGACGGCGCACAATCACATGCATATGCAGCTGGCTGACCATATTGCCCAGGGTTGCCACATTCATCTTGTCGGCAGCAAAGGTATCCTTGAGCAGCTCGGCCAGGCCGGTAGTTTCCTGCCACAGCGCCAGCTGGTCGCCAGCATCGAGCTGGAACAACTCACTGACATCTTCCCGCCGCGGCACCAGGATAAACCACGGGTACTGCCGGTCATTCATCAGCAATAGCCGACACAGCGGGAAGTCGCCCACCAGCAGCGTGTCCTGCTGCAACCTCGAATCCAGAACGAACATGTCAAAACCTCCTGCCGTAATCGTTATCCAAGCCTAGCAAGCAAGGCCGCGGCGCGCCCCCCCCCCGCAAGCGCCCGGCAGGATACCCATAAGCCTCGGCATATTCACCCACCCGAACCAGCAGAGCGCAATGCACCGCGAATCGGCAAACCGACCTGCCAACCCCAGCAGCCTGCACCATTTTGTTCCTTTCAGTAATCGCACACGCCAACCATGGCGTTACCGCGACCGCCAGGGCAGGCGAACCGGGATAAAGAAAACACTCGCCGATAACCCTGCAAATAAGGCAAAAAAACAGACAAAACCCTATAAAACAGAAAAAACACCTAAAAAAAATCAACAAAACCAGATCAGATGCCAAATCAAGCTACGAAAACAGTCATAGCCTCAGCGCGCGAAGCGCCTGGATTGGTTTTAGGCGCGCTTCTTGCTTTCGCTTCCGCAGCCCTTGCACCACGAGGCCACGGCCACCAAGAGCTGCCCGATGCAAAACGGCTAATGAGTTCAAGTTGGCGACCAACAGCAGATGCCCGCGCTGGAATCTACAGATTTGCGACGTTTCCCTTCATAATTTGCGACATGGTCATGAAGATTTCGTAACGAATAGATTGCAACTATCGCCAACTCGGGTGGCATGCTATAAGTTACCGCCGACACAAAAAGAAAGAGCTGTCCATACAACAATGATATGGCTGGCGCAACTTTTCTAAACCAAAGGAGCAATCACGATGCAAGTGATGAAGTGGAGCGTAATCGCCCTGGCAGTAGCCGCGGGCACCACCCAAATGGCAGTGGCATCCAGCCAGTCCGAATCCAAAGGCATTATTGAAGACACCAGCTTCAACATCTTCAATCGCGCTCTTTACCACAACCGTGATTTCAAAAACGTCCCAGACAGCCGCACTCGCGAAGAGTTTGGCTTGGGTATCCGCCTCCTGCTTGAGTCGGGCTTCACTCAAGGCACCGTAGGCGTGGGTGTTGACGCTCACTCCCTGTCCAGCATCAAGCTGGATACCGGCCGCGGTCGCGTAGGCCTCGGCCAGTTCGACACTAACAGCCAAGGTCGTGCAGAAGACACTCAGACTGAAGTTGGCGGCGCAATCAAATTCCGCGTATCCGACACCGTACTCAAGTACGGCAATCAGTTTGTAGGCAGCCCGGTGTTCTCCACCGACGACAGCCGCATCCTGCCTGAAGTCGCCACCGGCACCCTGATCACCAGCAATGAAATCGAAGGTCTGGAACTGACCGCCGGTCGGTTCACTGCGCTGAGCAGCCAACGCAGCACTGACCGTGACACCTTCGGTCTTACCGAAGCAGACATCCTCGGTGCCAGCTACAGCTTCACCGACAACTTCAGCGGCGCTATCCACGCCTCCGATGTTGAAGACAACTTCAAAAAGGTTTACGCGAACCTGAACTACAACCTGCCACTGGCAGAAGATCAGTCGCTGAACTTCGATTTCAACGCCTACCGGACTACCGACACCGGTAACAATCCAAACGAAATCGACAACAAGATCTGGAGCTTGGCCGCCGCTTACAACCTGGGCGCTCATACCTTCACTCTGGCCCACCAGCGCTCCTCCGGCGACACCGGTTATGTTTACGGTATCGACGGCAACGGCACCATCTGGCTGGCCAACTCCGTTCAGATCTCCGACTTTGACCAGCAGGACGAGACCTCCTGGCAAGCTCGCTACGACCTGAACATGGCCACCTACGGCGTACCTGGCCTGAGCTTCATGACTCGCTATGTCACCGGTGACAAAGTTGAGTACGGCGCTGGCGTTGAAGATGGTAAAGAGCACGAGTGGAACCTCGAAGCCAAGTACGTGATTCAGGAAGGTGCCGCCAAGGACCTGTCCTTCCGCGTTCGTAACGCGATTTATCGCGCCAACAGCTCGCACAACGCTGGCTATGCTGACGACATGAACGATTTCCGTCTGATCGTCGAGTACCCACTGAGCGTCCTGTAATTCAGGTCATTCAGTTAGCGGTATAGCTACATAAAAAAGCCCGACTTTGGTCGGGCTTTTTTTATGGGCGATGATTTTATCGATCACAGCGGCAATGCGTAGGTCCCCGTCACATGAGCCACCAGTTCTTCCTCATTACCCGCTGAATATAACGACACCTCGCACACTGCCTGACGCCGGCTTAACCGCAGAATCCGCGCTTCGGCCAACAGGTCTACCGGTTTTGGCTTGACCAGAAAATTGATATTCAGGTTCGAGGTCACCGCCATCTCCACCCTGCCCAGCCGCCCCAGCACCACTGCATACATGGCTGCATCGGCCAGGGCCATGATGGTCGGCCCCGACAGCGTGCCGCCAGGACGGATCAGCTTGCTGTGAAAGGGCACTCGCGCCAGCACACCCGCCTCGTCCAGCCGATCGATACACAGACTGATATCTTCCGCCATGGGCAAACCTGCCCGAATCAGCGCCTGAACCTGCTCCGCCGTCAATGTCGACACATTTTCCTCCTCAATTCGCTCCCCATATATCTCATGTTCATGGACAAGCGATTTTGCCCCCCTGTAGGAGCCAGCTTGCTGGCGATGCTCTTTCTCAGCCTTGATCGCCAGCAAGCAGGCTCCTACAGATGTCTCGCCCAGCGCTGCATATCCACTTGCCTGCACTACCACTGTCCCGTCCTGTACGCATCTGTACAGGCACCGTACAATGCCGGCCATTGAAATCCTCTTGCAACCGACAGAACGGCCAACTATGCGCACCAGTCAGTTCCTGCTCTCGACCCTGAAAGAAACCCCTTCCGATGCCGTGGTAATCAGCCACCAGCTCATGCTGCGCGCCGGGATGATCCGCAAACTGGCTTCCGGCCTCTATACCTGGCTGCCCATGGGCCTGCGCGTGCTGCGCAAGGTGGAAAAGGTGGTGCGCGAGGAAATGAACGCCGCCGGTGCCCTCGAAGTCCTGATGCCGGGAATCCAGCCGGCCGAACTGTGGCAGGAGTCCGGCCGCTGGGAGCAGTATGGCCCCGAGCTGCTGCGCATGAAGGATCGCCACGGCCGCGACTTCTGCGCCGGCCCGACCCACGAGGAAGTGATCACCGATCTGGCGCGCAATGAGCTGAACAGCTACAAGCAGCTGCCGATCAACCTGTATCAGATCCAGACCAAATTCCGCGACGAGATCCGTCCGCGTTTCGGCCTGATGCGTGGCCGCGAATTCATCATGAAGGACGCCTACTCCTTCCACGTCGACCAGGCGTCCTTGCAGCAAACCTACGACCGCATGCACCAGGCCTACTGCAACGTGTTCACCCGCCTGGGCCTGAATTTCCGCCCGGTGCAGGCCGATACCGGCTCCATCGGCGGCACCGGCTCCCATGAGTTCCACGTGCTGGCCGAGTCCGGCGAAGACGATATCGCCTTCAGCGACAGCTCCGATTACGCCGCCAATATCGAGAAGGCCGAAGCCGTTCCGCGCGAAAGCAGCCGTGGCGCGGCAACCGAAAGCATGCGCCTGGTCGATACCCCGAATACCAAGACCATCGACGCCCTGGTGACAGGTTTTGGCCTGGCCATAGAGAAGACCATCAAGACCCTGCTGGTGCACGGTGCCAAAGAAGGCACCCTGGTTGCCCTGATCGTGCGCGGCGACCATGAGCTCAACGAGATCAAGGCCGCCAACCTGGAGCAGGTCGCCAGCCCGCTGCAGATGGCCAGCGAAGCCGAAATCCGTGCCGCAGTGGGTGCCGGCCCCGGCTCCCTGGGCCCGGTCAACTTGCCGATCCCCTGCATCATCGACCGCTCGGTGGCCCTGATGAGCGACTTCGCTTCCGGTGCCAATATCGAGGACAAGCACTACTTCGGCGTCAACTGGGAGCGCGACCTGCCCCTGCCCGAGGTGGCCGACCTGCGCAATGTTGTGGCCGGCGACCCGAGCCCGGACGGCAAAGGCACCCTGGAGATCAAGCGCGGCATCGAAGTCGGGCATATCTTCCAGCTGGGCACCAAGTACAGCGAAGCGCTGAACTGCCAGGTACTCGGCGAAAACGGCAAGCCGGTGATCCTGACCATGGGCTGCTACGGCATCGGCGTTTCCCGCGTGGTGGCGGCCGCCATCGAGCAGAACAACGACGAGCGCGGCATTCTCTGGAACGACGCCCTGGCCCCCTTCCAGATCGCCCTGGTGCCACTGCGCTATGAAACCGAGATCGTCCGCGAAGCCACCGACAAGCTGTATGCCGAGCTGACCGCCGCCGGCTATGAAGTGCTGCTCGATGACCGTGACAAGAAAACCAGCCCGGGGATCAAATTCGCCGACATGGAGCTTATCGGCATCCCGCACCGCATCGTCGTCAGCGACCGCGGCCTGGCCGAAGGCAATCTGGAATACAAGAGCCGCCAGGACACCGTGGCCCAGGCCGTGCCTGTCGCCGACATCCTCAGCTATATCCAGACCCGCATCAGTCACTGATCTCAGCCCTTTCAACAAGAGCCATCATGTTCAAGCGAAGCACCTTCAACCTTATAGGCGGCGCATCATGCGCCGCCTTGCTGCTCACCGGCTGCGCCAACCAGTTGCCACAGCGCAGCGAACACGAGGAACGCATCGAGCGAAAACTGCTCGATCACAGCCTGCAGATCGAAGTCGGCGAACCTCGCGTACTGGAGCTGCCACAACGCCGGGTGCGCGTGCATGAACAGAAATCCTTTGAGGTCACCGCTTTCGAAGTCACCCGCCGCTATGACCGCTACACCCCCTACCAGCCCTGGCGCGAGCTGTATGAGGTGCCCCTCGGTGCATTGGCGGTAGTCGGCGGTATCGGAGCCAATGTGCTCAATGTGGCCCTGCTCGGCAGCCTGCCGGACTCCGCCACCAAAGACTGGATCAGCTACGGCTTTGCCGGGCTCAATCCGGCCATGAACGTCGAGTCCAATGGCCGCTCCCAGCAGAACCTCGCCAGCCTCGAAGAGCGCCGCCAGGATGCCCGCACCGAATACTCCAGCCTGCCCTGGGCCGAACGTCCGGTACGGGTCAAGGCCGGCGAACAAGTACATGAACTGCTCACCGACCGTAACGGCATTCTGCGCCTCAACCTGCTCGACAGCCCCTTTGCCGAACAGGATGTCACCCGCATCAGCACCCTGCTGCTGAGCGTGGAGGACGACCAGGGCAGCGCCCGCGCCGACGCCTCGCTGATGGTCAGCCGTACCCTGCGCGGCAAGTTGCAGGAAGCCCACGATCTGATTTACGACGATCTGGAAGACGACGACATCGCGCAGTGGGTACACCGGGTCAAGCGCCTGTCCGAACTGGGCCTCGAGGAGGAGGCCAGCGAGCTGGAGCAGAGCCTGATCGAGCTGACGCGCAACGACCCCGAGCTGCAGCAGCTCTTCCTCAAGGCCCTGACCCAGGATGCCGGACGCCTGGTGGCCGACCCGGGTAACGACTGACACCCCATGGCCGCCCGCCTGCTGGTCGCACTGCTGAGCCTGCTGCTGTGCGTCGCCGCGCACGCCCAGGTGCGCCAGGCCGCCGAGCCCGAGCTGCGCGAGCTGCTGCAGCACACCGTGGCCCAGGCCGACAGTTTTCAGGACCGTTTCGACGCCGAGGTCTGGCTGCTGGACATGTCCACGCGCATGCGCCGCTATATTCCGGATGCCGAGGAACGCCTGAGTCTGCTGCGGCTCGTACATCGCGAGGCGAGCAAAGCCGACCTACGCCCCGATCTGGTGATTGCCCTGATCCACGCCGAAAGCCATTTCGATCGCTTCGCCATCTCCTCGGTCGGAGCCCAGGGCATGATGCAGGTGATGCCCTTCTGGAAAGCCGAGCTGGGTCGCCCCCAGGATAACCTGACCGACAACGCCACCAACCTGCGCTATGGCTGCACCATCCTCAGCTTCTATCTGCGCAAGGAAAACGGCGACCTGAACCGTGCCCTGGCGCGCTATAATGGCAGCCTGGGCAAACACAGCTACTCCGCCAAGGTGGTCGGTTTCTGGCACGACTTCTGGTACGTCAAACCCTGACCTCAGCGACGCACCAGAAAACCGGCAATGCCCTGCAGCGGCTGTTCATATAGCTCAAGGGTGGCAACTTCGGCCTGCTCCGGTCCCTGCTGCAGCCAGGTCGCCAACTCGCGCACAGCCTCCTCCTCGCCCTCGAACAGTGCCTCGACGCGGCCGTCATCCAGGTTGCGCACCCAGCCGGCAAGCTCCAGGCGCTCGGCCTGTTCGGCAGTCGCCTGGCGAAAGTACACGCCCTGTACCCGACCACTGACATAGGCATGCATACACAAGTGCGCCATGGCTTACTCCTCGGCCTTGAGGGCCAGCAGGCGGGCGTTCAGCCCCGCCGCGCTCTGCTCACCGAGCAGGCGTTCACGCATACGGCCCTGGTTATCGACGATATAGGTCACCGGCAGCACCTCGTTGCGGGGCAGCTCGTAGCGCGCCGCCGGGTCCTGCTCGAGCACGGTGAATTCGATCCCCAGGGCCTGCACGGCACGATTCAGCGCCTCGCCCTGCAAGCCATCGAAGTTGACCCCCAGCACCGTCACTGCCTGCGCCTCGTGCTGGCGCGCCAGGGCATTCAGTTCAGGGATCTCGGTGCGGCAGGGCCCGCACCACTCGGCCCAGTAATTAATCACTAACCACTGGCCATCGAGGCGCTCAGCCGCTACCTTTCGTCCATGCTGATCGACGCCCACATCCTCGGTGCAAGCCGCCAGAATCAGTGCCATGCCTATGCCTGCAACAGCACGAATGACCGTCTGGAACCGCATATCCATGCATTCACTCCCGCTTACCCAAGGTTGATATGACAATAGATGCCTTGCGTCTGGAAGTGCCAGACATCGTCGAAGAAAGCCCGGTCTCGCTCGCCGAACTCAACCAGCTGCTGGCCCAGGCCCGCGCGGAGAAGCAGGCCGTCGCATTGCAGCAGGTGCTCAGCCTGCTGCTGCGCTGCAACCGCAGCGCCATGACCTTACTTGAAAGGCAGCGCGCACTGCAAAGCTTCAGCGATGAATACCGCCACTACGCCAAGGCCTGCCAGGCCGACACCACGCCGCCGGCGCTGTTTGTGCACCTGTGCAGCGAGCTGGCCATGGGATTCAAGCGTCTGCTGCTGCAGATCCTCCAGGGCCGGCAACCCTCGCAGGCGCACCTGGCCTGGTGCCTGTATATGGCGCAGCACTTTCTCGGCCAGTGCCAGCTGCGCCATTACCAGCTGTACCAGGAACCGCCCCCGGGGCTATGGCGCGACAGCCACCTGCTGTACTGGGTTGGCGAACAGCAGAACTGCCTGGATGAGCCCATAGCTGCACCCTTTCAGCCCGCCCCGGCCAGCACCCTTCGCGGCCTCTACCAGCAGATGTTGTTGCTGGCCCTGAGCAACCCGTTTCACCTGGCCGAAGGCGAATGCCTGGTGCTGTTTGCCGCTCTTTCGCCCCTGGCAGGGCTGGCGCGCCTACTGCCATGGGACGACGAGGAAGGGGCCGAAGGTCCCGCTATCGACCTGACCGAGTCTTACCCCTGCCTGGGCCCTGAACAGGTCATCGACGGCGACCACGACACTCTGCGCCGCTTCGAACTGGGCGCACTGCTGGTAGCCCTGTATGAGCCGGCCCCACTGCAAAGCCACCAGGAACGAGCCGTACTCGAACGCGTCCAGCAGCACTGGCTGGGCCGCCAGCAACGCCGTCATCCGCGCGCCGAGCAAGCCAGCGAGTGCCGGCTGGTGGTGGGCCTGGTCAATATTCACGCGCAACTGCTGGAACAACGTCCGCTGCATGCGGCCGCGCAGATGCTCGATACCAGTCCTGGCGGCGCACGCCTGCTCTGCGACAAGGAACAGGCCGGGCAGCTCGCCGTCGGCCAACTGGTATTGCTGCTGACCGCCAGCGATACCCCGACCCTGGCGCTGGTGCGCTGGCGTCACCTCAATAGCCAGGGCCTGCACCTGGGCCTGCGCTACCTGAAAGGGCTGCCCCGCCCAGCCTGGCTAAGGCGCGCACCAAGCGCCCAGACCCACCCCGGCATCCTGCAGAGCACCCCGGCCCCCGGCAATGGCTGGCATCACGGCCTTTGGTTGCCCAACGGGCAATTTGTCGAAGGGGAAAATGTCTGGCTGCAATTGGCCAACGCCAATAACCAGCGGACACTGCCGCTGCCCACGATCAACCTGAGCACCAATGCAGTGACCCGTTACCCGCTGCAGCTGGCATAAACAACGGAAACTGCGAGAGCGGTCACGCTCAAACTCGGCCAAGCGCACAGTTTCGCCGGCGAGGCCACGCTTATAATTCTTCGAACTCGTGCTCGATACGATCTGTTATTAGCCTGGAAACGCAATCATGACCCAAGCCCACGACAAGCTGATTGGCCCGGTACCTTCCCAGATCGTCAACCTGGCCCGCTTGCAGGTCACGCCTTATGAAGGCCGCGTTGCCGAGTTCAACGTCGCCGCCTGGCTGCAGTTGCCCGGCCTGGCCAACCTGCCGGTTTCCCTGCTTATCAGCTACCTCGATGGCACCACCCGCCGTGAGGTGATGATCGATCACGGCAAGGTCAGCCAGCACAACAAGATCCTCCTCTCCGGCGTCGCTCGCCTGCCGGTGAAACAGAAGATCGAAGACATGCAGGTACGCCTGCGTTCGGCCGTCACCACGCAAAGCCTGGCGGTCGAAGAGCTCTTCGTCCAGGCCGTCGAACTGGCGCTAGCCAGCCCTCGCCGGGCCACTGCCTGAAGTGATACTGGCTCTGCCACCAACCCCGCGCATCGACGCGGGGTTTTGCATTCAGCCCGACACACCGCTTACCTGAGTAGCGTCCTGCACCTGGGTGCAAGCCTCGGCCTGCGCCTGCCCAGGGGGATCGCTCGGGGGTACCAGCGATTGCGGCCAACTCGAGAAACGCAAACCGGTAATCCGGTTAAGCCGCTCCAGCGCCTCTTGCGGGTCACGCAGGTACAGATGAATCACATTGCCTTTGCTGGCTGTCATAGCGCTCTTCGCACTCCATCAATCCCTGCCATGCTGGCAATCTGATTGCAATCAATCGAGTGATTGCCAGAAGCGTGCCAGCCTCCTTTACCGCGTTTAGCAGGCCGATGAAAAACGTAAGCGAGGCAGCCGAGACAAGGCAAAAACAGGCGAGGAAGCGGAGTTTACGAGTTGTAAATGAGCATTCCGAGCCTGTTTTTAACGCCGTATCGGCAACGCAGGTAGTTTTTCAACAGCCTGGTAGTGCATCCCCTCTTAACTGCGCGCTACCACAACCCCGACAGCGCGCCGCAAACTGACGTTTTTTGTCACCTACTCGACCGGCTCCGCTTCCGGGTGCAGCCAATGCGCGAGACTCTCGCCAAATAGCACCAGTTGTTCCTCATGCAGTTTTTCCAGCCCACTGCGCAATGCCGGATACCAGGGCTCGTCGAGCTGCTCGGGCAACTGCGCCAGACGCGGCAGCGGCCAGGGGCTGCGGCTGAGCAACTGGGCCAGGGTGTACTGACCGAGATCACGGCTCAACACCCAGGTGCCCGAACCGGTCGAGGCAATCAGCTGCTGCTGTTCGAGAAACTCCAGAACCTCCTCCCACTCATGTTCGGCCAGCATCCAGCCCTGGCGCTGCACATCGCGCAGGCGCACCTTGAAGCCCGACTGTTGACGCTCGTGGAATACCCGCAAGACTCCCAGTACGACCAGCAGGCGAGGTACCGCGCGTTTGCGCCACTGGTGCGAAGATCCCAGGTTGCACACCACCTCGGCACCGAACAGCACGATCAGCCAGGACACATAAATCCACAGCAGGAACAGCGGCACGGTGGCGAACGCGCCGTAGATCAGTTGATAACCCGGAAACAACCGCACATAGAGGCCGAACAGCATCTTCGCCACTTCGAACAGGACCGCGGCGAACAGGCCGCCCAGCAAGGCATGGCGCATCGGCACCTGAGCATTGGGCACCGTGGCATAGAGCAAGGTGAAGGCCGCTACGCTGAACAGCAGGGGCATGAACTTCAGCAGGGTTTGCACCCCAAGTAACGCATCGGGGCCGGAAATCAGCGAGAGCGAGGCGATATAGGTGCTGATGGCGAAGCCGCCGCCAAGCAGGATCGGCCCCATGCTGAGGATCGCCCAATACAGCAAAAAGCTCGACACGCCACGACGCGGCTGGCGTACGCGCCAGATAGTGTTAAAGGCCTTTTCGATGGTTACCAGCATCCAGAAGGCCGTCGCAGCCAGAATCACCACCCCGATCCAGGTCAGCTGGCGGGCCTGGGTAGTGAAGTCGCGCAGGTACTGCTGCAGGGTCTCCCCTGCCGAAGGCACGAAGTTGCGAAAGATAAAACTCTGGATCTGCTCGCCGGTGTCCTGAAAAGCCGGAATGGCCGACAGCATGGAGAAGGTCACGGTCATCATCGGCACCACGGCGAACAGCGTGGTGTAGGTCAAGGCCGCGGCATTGTTGGCACCCCGGTCGGCAAGAAAGCGCTGCAGCAGAAAACGCCAGAACTCCCACCAGTTGTTAATGCGCTGACGCATGCCCTCTCCTTAGCCACTTGCACCGCGACAACCCGCTTCAGACGAAGGCGCAGCTGCCGTAAGCGGTTAGAATAGCCGCCATCCACGGCAACAAGCGACCCGAATATGACCGACCTTACGCTCTACCATAATCCGCGCTGCTCAAAATCCCGGGCCGCCCTGCAGCTGCTCGAAGAACGCGGCCTGACGCCCAGCATTGTGCGCTACCTGGAAACGCCACCCGATATCGGCCAGTTGCAGACCCTGCTGCGCCAGCTCGGGATCGCCCCGCGCCAACTGCTGCGTAGCGGCGAAGACGCCTACCAGCAGCTCGGCCTGGCCAACCCGGCGCTGACCGACGCGCAGCTGATCGAGGCAATGAGCCAACACCCGAAACTGATTGAGCGGCCGATTCTGGTCGCCGGCGACAAGGCCGTGATCGGCCGGCCGCCGGAGAAAGTCCTGGAGGTACTGCCGTGAGCGCTCCCTATATCTTGGTCCTGTATTACAGCCGCCACGGTGCCACCGCCGAAATGGCCCGGCAGATTGCCCGCGGCGTGGAGATGGCCGGCCTGGAAGCGCGCCTGCGTACCGTCCCGGCCATCTCCAGCGAGTGCGAAGCAGTCGCGCCGCAGATCCCGGCAGAAGGCGCGCCCTACGCCAGCCTCGACGAACTGAAGAACTGCGCCGGCCTGGCTCTGGGCAGCCCGACCCGTTTCGGCAACATGGCCGCGCCGCTCAAGTATTTTCTCGACGGCAGCAGCAGCCTCTGGCTGACTGGCGGCCTGGTCGGCAAACCGGCCGGCGTGTTCACCTCCACCGCCAGCCTGCATGGCGGCCAGGAAACCACCCTGCTGTCGATGATGCTGCCACTGCTGCACCATGGCATGCTGATTACCGGCCTGCCCTATAGCGAAGCCGCGCTGCTGGAGACCCGTGGCGGCGGCACGCCCTACGGTGCCAGCCACCATGCCGGTGCCGATGGCAAACGCCCGCTGGACGAGCATGAAATAACCCTGTGCCGCGCCCTGGGCCAGCGCCTGGCGCAAACCGCAGAAAAACTGGAGAGCCGCCGTGGCTAAAACCCCCAAGCCCCTGCCGTCGCTGGAATGGCTCAAACCGCGCCTGGCCATCAGCCGTACCGCCAGCCTGCTCAGCTTCCTGGCCCTGACCCTGCTGCTGGTGGTGTGGAATCTGCAGTTCGCCGAGATACCAGGCACGCTGCTCTGGGTGATCCTGGCTTTTCAGCTGGCTCCCCTGCTGTTGCTGGCACCCGGGATATTCCTGGGCAACGCCCGCGCTCACGCCTGGGCCTGCTTTGTGGTCAACCTGTACTTTATCCAGGGCGTGCTGGCCGCCTTCGACCCCTCCAAGGCGCTCTATGGCTGGCTGCTGACGCTGCTCAGCTTCAGCCTGTTCTGCGCCGCCCTGATGTTCACTCGCTGGCGCTTCCAGTACGACCGCAAGTTGGCCGGCGAATAACTGCAAGCTGCATGAGTCAGCGAGCGGCCCGCGCGCTGACTGCATCAGGCTGTTACTGACGGCTTATGGCTTTGGCTTGCTGCCTATGGCAGGCCCTTACCAGCCCAGGGTTTCTTTCAGAAAGGGAATGGTCAGCTTGCGCTGGGCCTGCAGCGAGGCCTGGTCGAGGCGCTCGAGCAAGTCGAACAGCGCACTCATGCTGCGCTCGCCGCGGGTCAGGATAAAGCGCCCGACTTCATCGCTCAGGTGCAGGCCGCGGCGCGAGGCGCGCAACTGCAGGGCACGCAGCTTGTCCTCATCGGACAGTGACTGCAGCTGAAACACCAGCGCCAGGGTCAGGCGCGACTGCAGATCGGCCAGCTGCACCGGCAGCTCCCGCGGCGAGGCATTGGCCGCCAGCAGCAACCGCCGGCCACTGTCGCGCAGGCGGTTGAACAGATGAAACAGCGCCTCCTCCCAGTCGGCACGCCCGGCCACCGCATCCAGATTGTCCAGACAGACCAGCTCGCACTGCTCCAGGTTATCCAGCAGCGCCGGCCCGTACTCGACCACCTCGGCCAGTGGCAGATACACCGCCGGCTCGCCACGCTGCTCGAAACGCAGACAGGCCGCCTGCAACAGATGGCTGCAGCCCACACCGGCACCGCCCCAGAGATAGATCAGACTTTCCGTCCACCCCGCATCCGCTTCGCACAGACGCTCGACATAACCAAGCGCCGCAGCGTTGGCTCCGGGGTAGTAGTTGGCGAAGGTGGCGTCATCGCGTAAACGCACACCTAATGGCAGTTGGATGGGTGTCATACAGGCTGAGCGGTCCGTCGGAACCGCAGGGGGTCTCCATAAAGTCCGCAAAGTTTATAGCCTTCTTAGCGCTAAGTCATTGATGGATAAAGCGAGTCTTTACTGGCCGCAGCGCCCCTACCCGCCCGACTTCGGCCCCAGCCTGCCAACGCGGGGGATATGTGCGGCACTTTTTCAACACCGTTGCTAGACAGTTGCAGGGGTGATCAGTAGTTTCTAGCGGAATGGTGCAGTGCCCGGCACTCGGGCTTGTTCTATGTCGCTTTGCGCCCCCCCCGTGTCGCGTTTAGCGTTCGGGCTTATAGGCAATTCAAAAGCTTAGCGTGTGACAGGGAAGGTGATCAGACACCGGCTGGTGTGTTATGTGACAGCGATGCCGCCTAATTAATAGCTATAACTTGAAAATTAAAACACGCGGAATGCCGCCATGAAAAAATTATATTAACGTTACTGCTTGGCTTGTCCGGACGCACAAATTTAAACGACCTCAAGAAACTAAGAAAAACACTGGAACTCACCATAAATCAAGATGCTACTGGATGTTCAATCTCAAACAAGCCTGCTGTTTGCGTGGGCGTATGCCTTCCTACGCATTGGGCATAGCCTTGTACAGTCGCTGGTCAACAAAATCGAAATACGTTTCTTGCTTTTCGCCTTGTCCAATATCCCATTATTTGCGTTGACCTATATTGCAGTTATAGCACTCTTGAATACTCCAGGTGCCGCACAATCAGCTCTTCAGACAGCAAGGGATTATCAATGCGCAAAGCGATAGTGCAGGAAGAAACCACGGGATGCGGAATTGCATCAATTGCCAACATTCTGGGTAAACCGTACTCAGAGATGAAGGCCATAGCCAATTCCATGGGTATTTATGCGTCAGATAAATCGCTGTGGTCCGATACCCAGTATGTTAGACGCCTGTTGTCCAGTGCAGGCGTTCAAATCTCTCAAGACGAAGTTCCATTTGAGTCCTGGCAGGCATTGCCCGACCTGGCGTTATTGGCCATCAAGCATCATCAGGAGGAAGGTAAAGACTTCTGGCATTGGGTGGTATTCAAGCGTATGGATGGCCAAGCTTTTGTACTGGATTCTGCCAGCTATCTGCCATCCAATATCCGCCAGGATTTCGAGACTATGCAGCCCAAGTGGTTTATCGAGGTCAATACGGTTTAAGCTGCTCGTGGCGCTTACCGGACCGAGCTATAGCGCCGCGCAGACCGAAGGACTCAAACACGGGAAGGAAACCTTATGGCCGAGTATGTTGCTGAAGTTATTTGGACACGCAATGGGCAAGACTTTCTCGGCAATCGTTACAGCCGAGAACACATCCTCCGCTTTGATGGCGGTATAGACGTGCCGGGGTCTTCATCGCCGCATGTAGTACCCATCCCCATGTCGGTCGCAGCAGCGGTTGATCCCGAGGAAGCCTTCGTTTCCTCACTTTCAAGCTGTCACATGCTCTGGTTTCTCTCCATCGCAGCCAAACGGCGATTTTGCGTAGATCGCTACGCCGACAAAGCCATTGGCGTAATGGAGAAAAATCCAGACGGAAAACTGGCCATGACAGTCGTCACACTCAAACCCGCCGTGAGCTTCTCAGGTGAAAGAGTGCCGAACCGAGAACAGATCGAAAAAATGCACCATGAAGCACATCAAGAGTGTTTTATTGCCAACTCAGTAAAAACAGAAGTGCGTTGCGAGCCCGTCTATCTTGCCGTCTAACCAGTCGCCGCAAGGACGGACTGCCCCACAAAATATCACCTTGTCGATTTCGCAGAGTCTTGCTCGACTATCCGTTAGGGAATGCAGCTGCTTGGTTGTCGTGATTGCAGAGGCATACCCTTTACGAGGACGCACCTGGTGAACGCTATGCGCAAGTTGATCGTTGCCGAACACATAAGCCTGGATGGCGTTATTCAGTCCCTCGGCGCGCCTAACCGCGCTGTCAGCCTCTGCTGCGCAAATCAGTCTTCCGTTGTTGGCGCGCCATAGGTCTCGGACTGCTTGTAGAAAACATGCAGATGACGCACCAGCACCATGATCACCGCAGCCACTGGCAGGGCCAGGAGGATGCCGGTAAAGCCGAACAGCTGGCCGCCCGCCATGATGGCGAAGATCACCGCCACCGGGTGCAGGCCGATGCGATCCCCCACCAGCAGGGGAGTCAGCAGCATGCCTTCGAGCATCTGCCCGACCACAAACACTGCGGTAATGCCCAGCAGCGGGTAGAAATCCACGCCGAACTGGAACAGCCCGGCGGTCAGGGCCGCGCCGATGCCGACCACCACCCCCAGGTACGGCACGATACTGGCCAGGCCAGCCAGCACACCGATCAGCAGGCCCAGCTCCAGGCCGATCAGCATCAGACCGCTGGCGTACATCACGCCCAGCGCCAGCATCACCAGCAACTGGCCGCGCAGGAATGCGCCCAGCACCTCATGGCACTCGCTGAACAACTTCACCACCAGCCCTTCCCGACCGCGCGGCAGCAGATTGCGCAGCTTGGCCACCATCAGGTCCCAGTCGCGCATCAGGTAGAAGCTCACCACCGGGATCAGCATCAGGTTGGCCAGCCAGGCCAGCAGCGCCAGCCCCGAAGCGGTGGCCTTGGACAGCAGCATGCCAAGGATATCGGTGGTTTTATCCACCTGCCCGGAAAAGGCTTCCTTGAGTTTGTCGAAACGCCAGAAGCCTTCGTCCAGGCCGAGCTTGAGCTGCACCCAGGGCAGCGCCTGGTTCTGCAGCCAGTCGAGCATCTCGGGAGCCATTTCGTAGAGACGCATCAACTGCTTGCCCAGCATGGGTACCAGCACCAGCAGCAGAATGGCCATCACCAGGCCGATCAGCGCGAACACCACCACCACACCCCAGGTGCGCGAAAGCTTCCAGCGCTCGAAGCGATCCACCAGCGGGTCGCCCATATAGGCCAGCAGCACGCCGATCAGAAAGGGCGAGAGAATCGGATGCAGCAGATACAGCAACCAGCCCAGCAGCAACACCCCTGCTATCCATAACCACCGCTGAGATTCGATCATGCCGCGCTCTCCTTTAGCCAAACAGTCCAACCGGGGGGATGCCCGAACACGGGCGACCAGGGCGCAACGACAGAGCAACCCTGCCGCCGGCCGGGCTTAGGCCCGCAGTCTACCAGCGAAAGCGCAGTACATCAGTGCGCGGCAGAAGGCGTGGTGCGGGTTCGCCGGCGGCGGTAGCCGCATCGGATTCAGCGCTCGGAGCCGGCTCGGTGACCTCATGCAGCTGCGCCAAGGCCAGCTGGGCGCGCAGCTGTTCGGCACTGGCATTCACCTGGAAGGTCAGGGTTTCGCCCTGGACCCTGCTCAGCTGAGCGGCAAAGGGTTCGAGAAGCCGTTGCAGTTCGGCGTAACGCTTGAGGTCAACACCCTGTATTTCCAGAGTCAGACTGGTCGCGGCACCCGGTGTGACAAGAAAGCGCGGGGCCAGACGTTGACTGACGGCCAGCAGCAGCGCATCGGCCAGCGCCGCCTGATCAGCACCCTGGGCCTTGCCCTGCTCGCGCTCATCGCCGAGCCACAAGCGCCATTCGGCCTGCCATTGGCCGTCGGCCTCGCGGGCCAGCACGGCCAGCTGCGCATCTGCGGCATAGCGCTCCGAGGCCGAACGCAGGGTATCCGGCTCGCCCGCCAGAAGGTTCTCCGGGGTCGCCAGCAGTTGCTCCTCAAGATCGGCCAAGGGCAAACGCAGCGGCAAACCGCGGTACTGCGCCGCCTGGCGCAATACCTGGGCACTGCTCTGACCGTCGCCGACCAGGCTGCTGCCATCAGTGGCATCATTCAACCACCAGGCCAGAATCGCCGGGCGATTGGCCCCCCACAGGGCAAAACCGGCCTGGCGCAGCTCGCGCTCGGTGCTTGTCGAATCGAACTCGACCAGCAAGGCGTCGCCTTCATAGCCGTATTTGCTCACGACCTGCTGCGGCTCCTTGCGCAGCTGCGCCAGTGCCGGGCTTTGCGGCGCATCGGCCTTGCCGGTCAGACGCTGGATCAAGATATCCAGGGCGCGCCCCAGCGCCGCGTCGCGCTCTTCCGGCTGCTGGCTGGCGACCGGTTCGCGGACCTGATACAGATCGGCCATCGGCGCAGCCAGACCCGGCAGGCTGAACAGCGGCAAACACACAAGGAGCAGGCGAGCAGACAAGCGCATGGGAGATTCTCGACGGACGGAAAATGGCGCACGACGGTCTGGCAGGCCGCGCGCGAAGGCCTATACCTTAAACAGCCGCCCCAACGCCCGCAACCATCGCACCGCCCGGGTGGCCGCTGCCCGGCAAGCCTGATAAAATCGCGCGCCTTCGTAGACGGGCTGCACAGCAGCGCCGTTGCATACCCGAATTCCCTCCTTAAAGGCCTGGATCTATGAGCAAGCAACCCTCCATCAGCTACAAGGACGCAGGCGTGGATATCGACGCCGGCGAAGCCCTGGTCGAGCGCATCAAAAGCGTGGCCAAGCGCACCGCCCGTCCGGAAGTCATGGGTGGGCTGGGCGGCTTCGGCGCGCTGTGCGAGATCCCGGCCGGTTACAAGCAGCCGGTACTGGTGTCCGGCACCGACGGCGTGGGCACCAAGCTGCGCCTGGCGCTGAACCTGAACAAGCACGACAGCATCGGCCAGGACCTGGTCGCCATGTGCGTCAATGACCTGGTGGTCTGTGGTGCCGAGCCGCTGTTCTTCCTCGATTACTACGCCACCGGCAAGCTCAATGTCGACGTGGCTGCCACCGTTGTCACCGGCATCGGTGCCGGTTGCGAACTGGCTGGCTGCTCCCTGGTTGGCGGTGAAACCGCTGAAATGCCGGGTATGTACGAAGGCGAAGACTACGACCTGGCCGGCTTCTGCGTCGGCGTGGTGGAAAAGGCCGAAATCATCGACGGCTCGAAAGTCGCCACCGGTGATGCCCTGATCGCCCTGCCGTCCTCCGGCCCGCACTCCAACGGCTACTCGCTGATCCGCAAGATCATCGAAGTGTCGGGCACCGAAATCGAAACCACCCAGGTCGACGGCAAGCCGCTGACCGACCTGCTGATGGCCCCGACCCGCATCTATGTCAAGCCGCTGCTCAAGCTGATCAAGGACACTGGCGCAGTCAAAGCCATGGCCCATATCACCGGCGGCGGCCTGCTGGACAATATCCCGCGTGTACTGCCAAAAGGCGCACAGGCCGTGGTCGACGTGGCCAGCTGGACTCGCCCGGCGGTATTCGACTGGCTGCAGGAAAAAGGCAACGTCGATGAGCACGAGATGCACCGCGTACTCAACTGCGGCGTCGGCATGGTTATCTGCGTGGCGCAGGATCAGGTCGAGATCACCCTGCAAACCCTGACCGCCGCCGGCGAGCAGCCATGGGTAATCGGCCAGATCGGTGAAGCCGCCGAAGGTGCCGCCCAGGTCGTACTGAACAATCTGAAACAGCACTAATGTCGGCACAGTGCAATGTGGTGGTGCTGATCTCCGGCTCCGGCAGCAACCTGCAGGCGCTGATTGATAGCATCGCCCATGACGGCAATCCGGCTCGCATCGTCGCGGTGATTTCCAACCGCGCCGATGCCTACGGCCTGCAGCGTGCGCAAGATGCCGGCATCGCCACCCAGATCCTCGATCACAAGCAGTTCGACGGCCGCGAGGCCTTCGACGCCGCGCTGGTCGAGGCCATTGATGCGTTCGACCCGCAGCTCGTAGTACTGGCCGGCTTTATGCGCATCCTCACCCCCGGCTTCGTCCGTCATTACGCCGGCCGCCTGCTGAACATCCACCCCTCCCTGCTGCCCAAATACAAAGGCCTGCACACCCATCAACGGGCCCTGGAGGCCGGTGATCGCGAGCATGGCTGCAGCGTGCACTTCGTCACCGAGGAACTCGATGGTGGGCCACTGGTCGTACAGGCAGTAATACCGGTACAGTCGGACGACTCGCCAGAAAGCCTGGCGCAGCGGGTTCACACCCAGGAACACCTGATCTATCCGCTGGCCGTGACCTGGTTTGCCGAAGGTCGCCTGCACCTTGAAGCCCAGGGGGCAACGCTCGACGGACAGGCACTGCCAAGTACCGGCCAGATAATTCGAATCTAGGAGAGAACATGCGTCGCGCCTTACTGTTCGCACTTGCACTGTTCAGCCTGCCGGCCCTGGCCGCCGGTGCGCTGAAGCCCTTCTCCGCCAGCTACACTGCCGACTGGAAGCAACTGCCCGTCAGCGGCACGGCCTCACGCAGCCTGGAGGCTATAGGCAACGACCAGTGGAAGCTCAGCTTCGAAGCCTCGATGCTGGTCGCCAGCCTTACCGAGCAAAGCACCCTGCGCTTCGAAAACTCTGCCCTGCTGCCTCAGTCCTACCTGTATGAACGCAGCGGCCTGGGCAAGGGCAAGAAAATCGAACACAGCTTCGACTGGAAGAGCAAGCAGGTCGTCGGCTCGGATCGCGGCAACCCCGTGCGCCTGCCGCTCAATCGCGGCCTGCTGGACAAGTCGTCCTACCAACTGGCCCTGCAGTACGACGTGGCTGCCGGCAAGCAGAGCATGAGCTACCAGGTGGTCGACGGCGACGAGGTGGAAACCTACGACTTCCGCGTCCTGGGCGAAGAAGTGGTGCGCACCAAGGCCGGCATGGTCGATGCAATCAAGGTCGAGCGCGTACGCGACCCGACCCAGACCACCCGCAAGACCGTGCTCTGGTTCGCCAAGGACTGGAACTACCTGCTGGTGCGCCTGCACCAGGTGGAAACCGACGGCAAGGAATACCAGATCATGCTTAAGGAAGGCACGGTCGATGGCAAGCCGGTCGAAGGCCGCCGCGACTGAGCACACGCCGGCTACAAAAAAACCGAGCCACTGGCTCGGTTTTTTTGCCTGGTGATGCGTGCTGGCAGTGTGTAGCCCGGATAAGCGTCAGCACAATCCGGGAACCCAATGGCTGTTTAAACGGCGTTCGCCATCACCACATCAGATCATCCGGCACCTGATAGGCCGCGTAAGGATCGTCGGCATCCGGCGCTTCGGTGGGGGTATTGAGCAGCACCACGCGCTGAGCGTCGCGCTCCTGAATCTTTAGCGCAGCCTCGCGTGGAATCACTTCGTAGCCGCCGCCGTGGCGCACGATGGCCAGCGAGCCGCTGCTGAGCTTGTCGCGCATCAGCTTGTTTACCGAGAGGCGCTTGACCTTCTTGTCGTCGACGAAGTTGTAGTAGTCCTCGGTGGTCAACTTGGGCAGGCGCGACACCTCGATCAGCTGCTTGATCTGCGCGGCACGGGCCTTCTGCTCGATCTTCTCCTGCTGCTGACGGTTGAGCTCCTGGTCACGGGCGGCCTTCTCGGCCATAGCCTGTTGAGCGGCGAGCTTCTGCGACTCATCCTTCTCGATATGGCCTTTCTGCTCCAGACGCTGCTTCTTCTGTTTTTCCTTGCTGACCTGCTTGGCCTGCTTTTCGTTGACCAGCCCGGCTTTAAGCAACTGATCGCGTAGTGAGAGAGCCATAACCTACCTTTCCAACAATCAATATTGGGTGGGCGTACCCACCAGAATCGTTACGCAGCATCCCGTCCGGGTGCTCAGCAACCCGGGGCCTGCTGCTTTTCCAGCTTCTTGGCTTCGCCCCAGAGCGCGTCCAGTTCATCCAGGGCGCAATCTTCCATGTTGCGCCCCGCTTCGCGCAATGCCTGCTCGATAAAACGAAAACGCCGCTCGAACTTGCCATTGGCGGCGCGCAGGGCGGTTTCCGGATCGACCTTGAGATGCCGCGCCAGGTTGCTGACCACAAACAGCAGGTCGCCTATTTCCTCGCTGATCGCCTCGGGGTCGTTCTCGCTCATGGCTTCGAGCACTTCATCCAGCTCTTCGCGCACCTTGTCGACCACCGGCAAAGCCTCGGGCCAGTCGAAACCAACCTGGGCGGCGCGCTTCTGCAGCTTGATTGCCCGGCTCAGGGATGGCAGCGCCGCGGGCACATCGTCGAGCAGTGAGAGTTGCTCGGGAGCTGCAGCCTTTTCGGCACGCTCCTCGGCCTTGATCTCTTCCCAGCGCTGTTTGACCGCGGCTTCTTCCAGCTTGGCCACATCCACTGCGCCATACAGATCGCCATCGGGGAACACATGGGGATGGCGGCGAATCAGCTTGGTGGTGATGCCATCGACCACCTGGGCAAACTCGAAGCGCCCTTCTTCCCGGGCCAGCTGGCTGTAATACACCACCTGAAACAGCAGATCGCCCAGCTCACCGGGCAGATGATCGAAGTCGCCGCGCTCGATGGCATCGGCCACCTCGTAGGCCTCTTCGAGGGTGTGCGGCACGATAGTCGCGTAGCTCTGCTTGAGGTCCCACGGGCAGCCGTGCTGCGGGTCGCGCAGCCGGGCCATCAGGTGCAGCAGGTCGTCGAGTTGGTACATGACAGATTCCGGTTAATACGCATCCGTAGGATGGGTTAGCGGCGCGGAAACTAATCTCGCAGCCATGATAAAACCAGCGCGCCGCGTACCCCATCGAACCAATGCAGCGCTAATACCGATGATGGGTTACGGCGCACCCGATCCACCACCCGTTATCGTAACTGTGGCATGCGCCTAACCCATCCTACGACGGCACCGCAGCAGCTCAGGAAACTCGGTGGCGGCGCGCCTCGATAATATTCGGCAGCTGCGAGATACGCCCCAGCAGCCGGCCCAATGCATCCAGCCCGGGAATCTCCACGGTGATCGACATGGACGCGGTGTTGTCGTCCTTGTTCGAGCGGGTGTTCACCGCCAGCACATTGAGTTTCTCGTTAAGCAGCACCTGGGTCACGTCACGCAGCAGGCCGGAACGGTCGTAGGCCTTGATGATGATTTCCACCGGGTAGGTCTGCACCGGCACGGGGCCCCAGTTGACCTGGATAATCCGCTCCGGCTCGCGACTGCCAAGCTGCAGCACCGAGGCGCAGTCCTGGCGGTGGATACTGACTCCACGCCCGAGGGTGATATAGCCGACGATCGGGTCGCCCGGCAGCGGCTGGCAGCAGCCCGCCATCTGCGTCAGCAGGTTGCCGACGCCCTGAATCTGGATATCGCCGCGCTTGCCTGGTTTGAAGCCCAGCGCCTTGCGCGGGATCAGCTCAAGCTGCTCGTTGACCCGGTCCGGCTCGACCAGTTGCTGGGCCAGGTTGACCAGTTGCGCTAGGCGCAGGTCGCCCGCGCCGAGGGAGGCGAACAGGTCCTCGCTGGTCTTCATATTGGCTTTTTCGGCCAGCTTGTCGAAGTCCACATGAGGCAGCGCCAGACGCGCCAGTTCGCGCTCCAGCTGGACCTTGCCGGCGGCGACGTTCTGGTCGCGGTCCTGCAGTTTGAACCAGTGGACGATCTTCGCCCGCGCCCGGCTGGTGGTGACGTAACCCAGGTTGGAGTTCAGCCAGTCGCGGCTCGGCGTACCGTGCTTGCTGGTGATGATCTCCACCTGCTCGCCGGTCTGCAGGCTGTAGTTGAGCGGTACGATCCGGCCGTTGATCTTCGCGCCACGGCAGTTGTGGCCGATTTCAGTGTGCACGCGGTAGGCAAAATCCAGCGGCGTCGCGCCCTTGGGCAGGTCGATGGCATGACCGTCCGGGGTGAACACATAGACCCGGTCCGGCTCGATATCCACCCGCAACTGCTCGGCCAGGCCGCCGATATCGCCCAGTTCCTCGTGCCATTCGAGCACCTGACGCAGCCAGGAAATCTTCTCTTCGTAATGGTTGGAACTGGCTTTGACGTCAGTGCCCTTGTAGCGCCAATGCGCGCATACGCCCAGCTCGGCTTCCTCGTGCATGGCCTGGGTGCGTATCTGCACTTCCAGCACCTTGCCTTCCGGGCCGAGCACGGCGGTATGCAGCGAGCGGTAGCCGTTTTCCTTGGGGTTGGCGATGTAGTCGTCGAACTCCTTGGGAATATGCCGCCAGAGGGTGTGCACGATACCGAGGGCGGTGTAGCAATCGCGCACTTCCGGAACCAGCACGCGCACCGCGCGTACGTCGTAGATCTGGCTGAACTGCAGGCCCTTGCGCTGCATCTTGCGCCAGATCGAGTAGATATGTTTGGCCCGGCCGCTGATATCGGCCTTGATCCCGGTGGCCTCCAGCTCCTCGCGCAGCTGGCCCATCACCTCGTTGATGTACTGCTCGCGGTCCATCCGCCGCTCGTGCAGCAACTTGGCGATCTGCTTGTACTGCTCCGGCTCCAGGTAACGGAAGGACAGGTCCTCCAGCTCCCACTTGATATGGCCGATACCCAGGCGGTGAGCCAGCGGCGCATAGATGTCGAATACTTCGCGGGCCACGCGCTGACGCTTCTCGTCATCGGCTTCTTTCACCGCTCGGATCGCGCAGGTGCGCTCGGCCAGTTTGATCAGCGCCACGCGCACATCATCGACCATGGCCACGAGCATCTTGCGCAGGTTTTCCACCTGCGCCTGGGAGCCGAGCACCAGGGAGTCGCGCGGGTTCATCGAAGCGCTGATCGCCGCCATGCGCAGCACGCCTTCCACCAGCTTGGCCACCACCGGGCCGAAACGCTGATGGACCAACGCCAAGGGCACCTTGCCTTCGCGCACGCAGCGGTAGATTACGGCTGCGACCAGGGAGTCCTGATCGAGCTTGAGGTCCGCCAGGATTTCGGCGATTTCCAGACCGGAGCGGAAGCTCGACGCACCCTCGGTCCACAGATTCTGTGCAGCATTGGCCTGCTGCTCGGCCTCGCGGGCAAACTCGCAGGCCTCACGCAAGGCCTCGCGATCCAGTGCCGGATCGACACTCAGTACATGCCCGAGCCAGGCCTCGAGGTTGATGCTGCCGTCGTCGTTGATCGGCTGATGCGCTCTAACCTGAACCATCTTGCTTACCTTCCATAGGCTGCTCCGCGGGGCAGCCAGACTGTCGACGGCCCTTACGGGCGAGTCGGTTTAACCACCTAAGGCGCAATTCCTTCGCGCCCCTGCAGCACCTAGATAAGGGCGGGCGCGGATAAATCCAAGCACCCTGCCGCCTGATCCAGGCGCGTTCATCTAGCAGACCGCTGAAAACTACCTGCGTTGGCAATACTGCGTTAAAAACGGCCTCGGAATGCTCATTTACAGCTCGTAAACTCCGCTTCCTCGGCCGTTTTTGCCTTGTCTTGCCTGCCTCGCCTACGTTTTCAACGACCTGCTACTGCCGGACAAACAGCGCCATCGCTTCGACGTGCGCGGTTTGCGGAAACATATCGAGGATACCGGCGCGTTCCAGCCGATAGCCTTGCGCCAGCAACTCGGCGCTGTCGCGGGCCAGGGTCGTCGGGTTGCACGACACATACAGCACCCGCTTGACGCCCAACGCTGTCATTTGCCTGACCGCCTGCAACGCGCCATCGCGCGGCGGGTCCAGCAGCACGGCGGCAAAACCGCCCTGAGCCCAGGCTGCGCCGGCCAGCGGGTTGGACAGGTCGGCCTGGAAAAAGTGCGCATTGCCCAGGCCATTGCTGGCGGCATTCTCGGCGGCGCGCGCAACCATGGTCTGCACGCCCTCCACCGCCACCAGTTCACTCACCCGCTGGGCCAGGGGCAAGGCGAAGTTGCCCAGGCCGCAGAACAGATCCAGCACCCGCTCATCGGCCTGCGGCGCGAGCCAGTCCAGGGCCTGGGCAACCATGGCGTCATTCACCGGCTGGTTGACCTGAACAAAGTCGCCGGGCCGGTAAGCCAGGTCGAGATCAAAAGCTTCCAGGCGATAACTCAGCTGCTGCGCTGGCTCAAACGGCTGCGGCTCGGCGCTGCCGTGCAACCATAACTGCGCCTTCTGCTCAGTGCAGAACGCCTGCAAACGGACCAGATCCGCCTCACTCAATGCAGCGGTATGCCGTATCAGCACAGCACTAGAGCTGCCGCTGAACAACTCGACATGACCAATGGCCTGGGGTTTATCCAACTCACGCAACACCAGCGGTAACGCGCGCAGGATCGGTTGCAAGGGCTGTACCAGCACCGGGCAATCGCTGATGGCGATGATGTCCTGGCTCGCCGCTGCGCGAAAACCAACATCCAGGCGCTTGGCCTTGTTGTCCCAGCGCACGGCGATGCGCGCGCGACGGCGATAGCCCAGCTCCGGGCCAACCAGCGGCGCGGCCCACTCATGCGGTTCAAGATTGGCCAGGCGGCTGAGCTGCTCGGCAAGCATGCGCTGTTTCAGGGCAAGCTGATCGGCATGAGGCATGTGTTGCAGGCTGCAGCCGCCACAGACCTTGGCATGGGCGCAGGCCTCGCTGCGGCGCTCGGTACTGGCCGTGAGAATCCGCTCGACCCGCGCCTCGACCACCTTGCCATGGGCACCCAGCACCCGCGCCTCGATCTGCTCGCCGGCCAGCGCACCGCTGACAAACCAGGTACGCCCCTCGCTGAACGCGATGCCACGACCATCATTGGCCAGGCGCTCGATGGTGAGTTTCTGCTTCTTGCCCACCGGCACCTGGGGCGCACGGGAACCGCCGCTGGGTTGAAAGCGCAGACCGCCGTCTTTCTTGGCCATCAGTTGCTCGGTGCGTCGTAAACGCCACTGGACAGATAACGGTCGCCACGGTCGCAGATGATCGCCACCATCACCGCGTTCTCGACTTCCTGGGACAGGCGCAGCATGGCCGCCACCGAACCACCGGAGGACACCCCGCAGAAGATGCCTTCTTCACGGGCCAGGCGGCGCATCACCTCTTCGGCTTCCTGCTGGCCCATGTCGATGATGCGATCAACCCGCTCGGCCTGATAGATTTTCGGCAGGTACTCCTGGGGCCAACGGCGGATGCCGGGAATCGCCGCGCCTTCCATCGGCTGCAGACCGACGATCTGCACCTCGGGATTCTGTTCCTTCAAGAAACGCGACACGCCCATGATGGTGCCGGTGGTGCCCATGGAGCTGATGAAGTGGGTGATTTCACCGCCGGTCTGCTGCCAGATTTCCGGGCCGGTGCCGCGGTAATGGGCCTCCGGGTTGTCGTAGTTGGCGAACTGGTCGAGCACCTTGCCTTTACCATCGGCCTGCATCTGCAGGGCCAGGTCGCGGGCCTCCTCCATACCGCCAACCAGGATCAGCTCGGCACCATAGGCGCTCATCGCCGCCTTGCGTTCGGCGGTGGAGTTGTCCGGCATGATCAGGATCATCCGGTAGCCCTTGATCGCTGCCGCCATGGCCAGGGCGATACCGGTATTGCCGGATGTGGCCTCGATCAACACGTCGCCGGGGTGGATATCGCCGCGCAACTCGGCGCGATTGATCATCGACAGCGCCGGGCGGTCCTTTACCGAACCCGCCGGATTATTGCCTTCCAGCTTCAGCAGCAGGGTATTGCTGGTGTTACCCGGCAGGCGCTGCAGGCGCACCAGCGGGGTGTTGCCGATGCAATCGGCGATAGTGGGGTATTGCGGGCTCATGGCGAACGTGGCGATCCATAGGCAAAGAAGGCACCCATGATAACGGCAAACCGACGACAGCCATAACGGCAGTCGCACCCACGGCCTCAGACCGAAGGCAAATGCAGATGGATGCGTAAACCCGGATGAGCGTTTTCGGCGTATATACGCCCACTCTGCCCGTCGATGGCGCTGCGCGCGATACTCAGCCCCAGACCAAAGCCCCCATCACCTGGCCGGGCTCCGTTGAGGCGGGTAAAGGGTAGAAATATCTGCGCCAGCTGCTGCGGCGGCACGCCCGGCCCCTGGTCATCCAGCCACAGGTGCCACTCGCTCCCCTGCGCCTTCCCGCAGAGGCGGATCAGCCCGGCCTCGGGCGAATAGCGGATGGCATTGCGCAGGATGTTCTCCAGCGCCCGCGCCAGGGCATTGAGGTTGCAGGATAGATGACAGTCCGGCGCGACGGCATACACCAGGCGCTCGGGTTCCCAGCCACTTTCGAAGCAGGCGCGCTCGCAGAGCATGTCCCAGAGCGCCTCCAGATCCACCGGTTCGGCGGCCAAGCGAGGGCGTTCGGTATCCAGCCAGGCCAGTTCCAGCGTATCGCCGACCAGCCGCTGCATCAGCTGCACCTCATGCATCACCCGCTGCGTCAGGCTTTGGCCTTGCAGCCCGCCCTCGGCGGCGACCCGCAAACGGCTGAGCGGGGTGCGCAGCTCGTGGGACAGGTCGCGCAGCAACTGGCGCTGCAACTCCACCGTGCCCTGCAGACGCTCGGCCATATGGTCGAAGGCGCGGCCCAGCTCGCCGAGCTCGTCCTGTCGCCGCGCCACCGCACCGGCCCGTGCCGACAAGTCATCGCAATGCAGCGCGTTGGCCTGCTCGCGCAAACGCACCAGCGGGGCAATCAATACCCGGTAAAGCCCGATACAGAACAGCAAGGCCAGCATCCCCGGCAACAACGCGCGGGTTAGCCATAACAGGGGCTGACGGTACTCCCAGGGGCGAAAACGTTCCGGCAGCTGAATAACCAGATGCCCGCCAGCGTTGGCAAAGGGAATATCTATATAAGGCAGTTCGGCCGAGCGGCGGCTCATCGGCCAGTCCAGCTGGCGCATAAAGGTCAGACGTTCACGCTGCGTCTGGGTCAGCGCCTGACTCCCAAGCGGCTGCAGCTCAGCGTCCAGCAGCAGCGCAGCGCTCGCTTCACGTTCACGCAGACGCTGCAGAAAGTCATCGGCGGCAGCTGCGCCACCCTCCAGCCAGGCCTGCTCGGCCGCATCGGCATAAGCCTGCAGTTGCTGCTTGGCCGGTTTGGACAGGTAGGAGGTGTGCAGCTCGACCCGCTGGCTCCAGAACCAGCTGAGGGAAATCAGCAGCAGGGTGAAGGTGACCAGCAACGCCGCCAGTTTCCAGAACATTGAATGCCGGCCAGGCAGCGCCACCTCAGCAATCCTGCCCGCTGAGCAGGTAACCCTTGCCCCACACGGTTTCCAGACGCAGACCAGTGTCGCCCAGGGCCTGCAATTTGCGGCGGATATGGCTGACGTGCATATCCAGACTGCGGTCATGCACCGCATAGGCACGATGCAATGCCTGCTGATAAAGGAACGCCTTGCTCAGCACCTCGTCCAGGTTGCGCGCCAGCAGCTCCAGCACGCGATACTCCGCGGGCGTCAGCCCGGCCCAACGGCCCGTCAGGTTTATGTCCATACGCGGCTCATCGAAGAACAGCCCGCCTCTCTGCGGTAGCACCGTCAGTTCGCGGCGCTCATAAGCCACCCGGCGCAGCACCGCCGCGACACGCACGTTCAGCTCATCCATGCTGAACGGCTTGGGCAGGTAGTCATCGGCACCCTGACTGAAACCGCTGATCCGATCCTGCTCGCCGCCCAGTGCCGACATCAGGATAACCGGCACGCCGCGACGTTCCCGCAGGCGCTGCAAGGCTTCCAGGCCGCCGATGCCGGGCAGCAGAATATCCAGTAGCACTAGGTCGAAATCGCCGTCGGTCGCCAGGTGCAGCCCTTCACGGCCATCGCCTCTGAGGGTGACGCAGTAACCACTGCCCTGCAGGTGCTGCTGCAAATGACTGGCCAGCAGAGGATCATCTTCGACCGCAAGAATCCGCGCGGCGGGACGGTTACCAGTGAGCACGAGAAAACCACCGAGACAAATGAGAATAATTCTACCTACTAACTGCACCGCACTCACCTACAGATTCTCGCCGGCCGAATCGCTACACTGCCCACACATCACCCAAGGAGGCAGCGCGTGTTAAAGGATCTAGGCATCAAAGGCCGTGTGCTTATGCTCACCCTGTTGCCCACCAGCCTGCTGGCACTGGTGCTGGGTGGCTATTTCACCTGGGTGCAACTGTCCGCCCTGCAGGCCCAGTTGCTGCAGCGCGGACAGATGATCACCGAACAGCTCGCGCCCCTCGCCGCCCCCGCTTTGCAGGCCGGCGACAGCATCCTGCTGCAGCGCATCGCCACCCAGGCGCTGGAGCAGCCGGACGTACGGGCAGTGAGCTTTCTCGCCAGCGAACGCACGACCCTGGCTCACGCTGGCCCGCGCATGCTCAACAGCGTGCCCAGTGGCGAAAGCCTGCTTGCCGCGCAGCACAGCAGCCAGGACGCCACGCGCTTTCTCCTGCCGGTATTCGAACAGCACCTGAGCCTGACCGGCGAAGCCGTCGGCGAAAACGGCAACAACCTGCTGGGCTGGGTCGAGCTTGAGCTGTCACACCACAGCACCCTGCTCAGCGGCTACCGCAGCCTGCTGGCCAGCCTGCTGCTGATTGCCACCGGCCTGGCGGTGACCGCCCTGCTGGCGGTGCGCATGAGCCGCACCATCAACGACCCGCTGCGGCAGATAAAACAAAGCGTCGCCCAGCTCAAGGACGGCCACCTGCAAACCCGCCTGCCGCCGCTGGGCAGTCACGAGCTGGACGAGCTGGCCTCGGGCATCAACCGCATGGCCGAATCCCTGCAGAACGCCCAGGACGAATTGCAGCAGAGCGTCGACCAGGCCACCGAGGACGTGCGGCAGAACCTGGAAACCATCGAAATCCAGAACATCGAGCTGGATCTGGCGCGCAAGGAGGCCCTGGAGGCCAGCCGAATCAAGTCCGAGTTCCTGGCCAATATGAGCCACGAAATTCGCACCCCGCTCAACGGCATCCTCGGCTTTACCAACCTGCTGCAGAAAAGCGAGCTGACCCCACGCCAGCAGGACTACCTGGGCACCATCGAGAAATCCGCCGACAACCTGCTGGCGATCATCAACGAGATCCTCGACTTCTCCAAGATCGAAGCCGGCAAGCTGGTGCTGGAAAATATCCCCTTCAACCTGCGCGACCTGCTCCAGGACACCCTGACCATCCTCGCCCCCGCCGCCCACGAAAAGCAGCTGGAGCTGCTCAGCCTGGTCTACCGTGACACCCCGCTGTCGCTGATTGGCGATCCGCTGCGCCTCAAGCAGGTGCTGACCAACCTGGTCAGCAACGCCATCAAGTTCACCCGCGAAGGCAGCATCATCCTGCGCGCCATGCTCGAGGACGAAACCCCCGACCGCGCGCAGCTGCGCATCAGCGTGCAGGACACTGGCATCGGCCTGTCCGACGAGGACCTGGGCGAACTGTTCCAGGCCTTTAGTCAGGCCGACAACTCGCTGTCGCGCCAGGCCGGCGGCACCGGGTTGGGCCTGGTGATCTCCAAGCGTCTGATCGAACAGATGGGCGGCGAGATCGGCGTCGACAGCACCCCCGACGAAGGCTCGGAATTCTGGATCAGCCTGAGCCTGCCCAAGGCCCGCGACGATGCCGAAGACCTGCCGCGCGCGCCGCTGCTGGGTCGCCGCGCCGCACTGCTGGAGAGCCACGAACTGGCCCGCCAGGCCCTGCAGCACCAGCTGGAAGATTGCGGCCTTCAGGTCAGCGCCTTCGACAGCCTCGACAGCCTTTTCGCCGCCGTTATCGCCGCGCGCCACAACGGACAACCGATCGAACTTGCGGTGCTCGGTGTCAGCACCCAGGCCTTGCCGCCGGAGCGGCTCGGCCAGTACATCTGGGACCTGGATCGCGTCGACTGCAAGGCCCTGGTGCTCTGCCCCACCACCGAACAGGCGCTGTACCACAGCCTGTTGCCCAACGCCTACAGCCAGCTGCAGGCCAAACCGGCCTGCACGCGCAAGCTGCAGCGCGCCCTGGCAGAGCTGATCAGCCCCCGGCATACCCGCAGCGAACCGCAGAACACTGCCCCCAGCCGCCCGCCACTGATCCTCTGCGTCGACGACAACCCGGCCAACCTGCTGCTGGTGCACACCCTGCTGGAAGACATGGGTGCCACCGTCAGTACCGCCAGCAGCGGTTACGAGGCCCTGGAAAAAGCCAAGCAGCAGGTCTTCGACCTGATCTTTATGGATGTGCAGATGCCCGGCATGGACGGCCGCCAGGCCACCGAAGCGATCCGCCAGGTGGAAAGCGAGCGCGGCCAGAACCCGGTGCCCATCGTCGCCCTTACCGCCCATGCCCTGGCCAACGAGAAACGCGCCCTGCTGCAAAGCGGCCTGGACGACTACCTGACCAAACCCATCAGCGAACGCCAGCTGGCCCAGGTGGTGCTCAAGTGGACCGGCCTGGCATTGCGCAATCAGGCCGTCGAACAGCCGAACGAAAGCGGTCCGCGCTACGACCTCAGCGTCCTGGATGCCGCCGAGGGCCTGCGCCTGGCCGCCGGCAAACCCGACCTGGCCGCCGATATGCTGAACATGCTGCTGGCCGGCTTGCCGACGGACCGTCAGGCCATTCGCCAGGCGCGCCAGGCTGGCGAGCGCATTGCCCTGATCGAGCGCGTGCATCGCCTGCACGGGGCCACCCGCTACTGTGGCGTACCGCAATTGCGCGCCGCCTGCCAGCGCAGCGAAACCCTGCTGAAACAGAATGACCCGGCAGCCAATCAGGCCCTCGACGAACTCGACGCCGCCATCGAGCGCCTGGCCAGTGAAGCCAGCGTCAGCGCCTGACCCATAACCACCGGAAACCGCCATGCGCATGATTCTGTTCAGCAGCAAAAGCTACGACCAGCAGAGCTTTCTGGCCGCCAAGCTGCCCGACGACTGGCAAGTGAGCTTTCAGGAGGCGCGCCTCAACCTGGCCAGCGCCGACCTGGCCGCCGGCTGTGAGGTGGTCTGCGCCTTTATCAATGACGACCTCAGCGCACCTGTGCTCAGGCGTCTGGCCGCCGGTGGCACGCGCCTGATCGCCCTGCGCTCGGCCGGCTACAACCATATCGACCTGCCCGTCGCCGAGCAGCTCGGCCTCTGCGTCGTAAGGGTCCCGGCCTACTCGCCCCATGCCGTGGCCGAACATGCCCTGGCCCTGATCCTGACCCTCAACCGCCGCACCCACCGCGCCTTCAACCGCACCCGCGAGGGCGACTTCTCACTGCACGGCCTGACCGGTTTCGACCTGCACGGCAAGAGCGTTGGCATCATCGGTGCCGGGCAGATCGGCCTGACCTTCGCGCGGATCATGGCCGGCTTCGGTTGCCAGTTACTGATCAACGACCCGCGCCCCGTCGCCAACCTGGCAGGCCTCGGCGCGCGCCAGGTCGAACTCGACGAGTTGATCGAGCGCAGCGATATCATCAGCCTGCACTGCCCGCTCAACGCCGCCACTCACCACCTGATCAATGCGCCGCGCCTGCAGCAGATGAAAGCCGGGGTGATGCTGATCAACACCGGGCGCGGCGCACTGATCGACACACCGGCGCTGATTGGCGCGCTGAAAAGCGGTCAGCTGGGCTATCTCGGCCTGGATGTCTATGAAGAGGAAGCCGAGCTGTTCTACGAAGACCATTCCGACCTGCCGCTGCAGGATGATGTGCTGGCACGGCTGCTGAGTTTCCCCAATGTCCTGATCACCGCACACCAGGCCTTTCTGACCCACGAAGCCCTGGCCGCGATTGCCACCACCACCCGCGACAATATCGCCGCCTGGCTGGCCGGCACGCCGATCAATCTGGTGCACGCCTCTGCGTGATAGCATTTGCGCCCAGGTCTGTTGACGCTTCGTCGCGGCCACGAACGAAACGTCAACAGCCCCTTCCGGAGGACCCATGGCCGAACACGACTTTCGCTACAACCTGCTCAACCCCGAACACACCCTGATTGAATGCCGCGCACTGGCACCCGGTCGCTATCAGGTCACCGGCAACGGCGGCTCGATCCAGAGCGGCGACGTTCTACTGGTCACCCTCAAGGGCAGCCGCGAGCTGTCCATGCGCCTGCAGGCCGACAAGGTCCGCCACCTGATCAACCCCCGCGGCCAGTGGGTGGCAGTGGCCAGCGGCCCGGTCTTCGGTGAACTGGCGATCTTCAACTGGCAGGTCAAGTGCGACGCCTGCCAGGCGCAACTGGATTTCGAATTCGCCGTGGATGCGGCCCTCGGCAAGAAAGCCCAGGCACCGGCCGCCGAAGCGCGCATCAATGAACTCGGCTGGCGCAAACAGAACAACCGGCACCTGTGCCCGCAATGCATCGACAAGGAGGTTGCATGAAACACCTACTCGCTGCCGGCCTGCTGGCCGCCGGTCTGATCGGCTGCGCCGCTACAGCGCCGCAGCTGGAAACTGAACACAGCTACAAGGTGGAATGGATCGGCGAACGTCCGCTGATCGACCGCAGCCACCTGACCATCACCCTCGGCGACGACGGCCGCGCCTATGGCAACGCCGGCTGCAACCACTGGTTCGCCGGTTACCAGCTCGATGGCGACACGCTCAGTTTCAGCGCCGCCGGCAGCACCCGCAAGATGTGCGCAGAGGCGCTGATGGAGCAGGAAGCGCGTTTTCTCGACAGCCTGAGCAAGGTCCAGCGCTGGGACCTCAACAGTATCGGTCAGCTGCAACTGTGGCCGGCCAACGGCAAGCCGATCCGGCTGTGGCCTGAAGACAACTAAGCCCCGTCCATACCTAGGGTGCGCCGCGTGCTCCACAGAGGGCTCGCCACACCAGGCCTCAAGGTGGACAAGCCTGCCCCTAAGGCGCGAACAGCTCCAGCTGCTCATGGCGGCCGCGCAGATCCTGCAGGCGCACCCCTACCCCGAGCAGCCGCACCGGTTTGTTGCCCCGGGCAAAGGCCGCACTTATCAGCAGCTGGTAACTGTGCAGATCGCGCCGGGCCCCGGCCTGCTCCAGGGTGGTCTGGCTGAAGTCGTGAAACTTGATCTTGACGAAGGGCTTGTCCGGCCGATAACTCTGGTCCAGCCGCGCCATGCGTCGGTCCAGCTCGGCGAGCAGCTGCGGTAGCTGCTCAAGGCACGTGGGTAGATCCGGCAGATCCTTGTCGTAGGTGTTTTCCACGCTCACGCTCTGCCGGCGACTGTCGGTCTGCACCGCACGCTCGTCGATGCCCCGCGCCAACCCCCACAAGCGCTCGCCAAAACTGCCGAATTCCCTGACCAGGGCCAGCTTGTTCCACTCGCGCAGGTCGCTGCAGGTGCGAATCCCCAGGCGCGCGAGCTTGTCCGCAGTGACCTTGCCGACGCCATGCAGCTTGCTGACGGGCAAGGCGGCGACAAAATCCTCGATCTGATCCGGGGTGATCACAAACAGGCCGTTGGGCTTTTTCCAGTCACTGGCGATCTTCGCCAGGAACTTGTTCGGGGCCACCCCGGCCGAGACGGTGATATGCAGGTCCTGGGACACCCGCCGGCGGATATCCTGGGCGATACGCGTGGCGCTGCCGGCAAAATGCGGGCTGCCCGTTACATCCAGGTAGGCCTCATCCAGCGACAGCGGCTCGATCAGCTCGGTGTATTCGCGAAAGATCGCCTGGATCTCCCGCGATACCGCCTTGTAGGCATCCATCCGCGGCTTGACGATCAATAGATCCGGGCAAAGCTTCAGGGCCTGCCCGGACGCCATGGCCGAACGCACGCCATAGGCGCGCGCCTCATAGTTGCAGGTGGCAATCACCCCACGCCTGTCCGCCGAGCCGCCCACCGCCAGCGGCTTGCCAGCCAGGGCGGGATCGTCACGCATCTCGATGGCGGCATAGAAGCAGTCGCAATCGACATGAATGATCTTCCGGCTCGTCATGGTACGCAGGCGTGCCCTACTGCTCGGCCGAACTGGCCGGTGCGGCAGGTTCTACGGTGGCGGAGCCGGCCTCGTCCTTAGTGATATAGGACTGGATGATCAGAATGACGATCAACATAAAGGCCGCCAACGGCAGCAGTTTCATCTTCGCCGCCAGGGCAGCGCCGCAGCTCGGACAGGTTGTTGCCTCATCGGTTACCTGTGCACCACAGGCTTTGCATTCACTACTCATGGGCTTGCTCCATAAAATGGCTCGGGACTCTAGCCCAACAACGCTCACAGGGGCTATGCCGAATATGGACTGCAATACAGTTTAAAGACGCCCGCCCAGGCAGGCGAGCGGTCCCAGGCGATAAGCACCGCTCACCTCGCCTGCATTTTTACCTGTCCCGCTGCTAAGCATCTGAATAAAAAACACTTTGCTTGCCCGTCAGGTTGACAGCCTGATTTTTGCCGCTACAATGGCGACCGCGGGATGGAGCAGTCTGGTAGCTCGTCGGGCTCATAACCCGAAGGTCGTCGGTTCAAATCCGGCTCCCGCAACCAGATACCCAGAAAGGCCACTCAATCGAGTGGCCTTTTCTGTTTCTGCGCCTTGATCATTTAAGTTATTGATTAAAAAGCAACAATCGATTGACAGAAGAGCATTTCTGTATAGAATGGTCGGCGCGGGATGGAGCAGTCTGGTAGCTCGTCGGGCTCATAACCCGAAGGTCGTCGGTTCAAATCCGGCTCCCGCAACCAGATACTCAGAAAAGGCCACTCAATCGAGTGGCCTTTTTTGCTTTAGCCCTCCTGCAAAACTTAAGCGATTGATTAAAAACAACTATTTTGTTGACAGCCATCGAATTCTATATAGAATGGCCGGCGCGGGATGGAGCAGTCTGGTAGCTCGTCGGGCTCATAACCCGAAGGTCGTCGGTTCAAATCCGGCTCCCGCAACCAGATACTCAGAAAGGCCACTCAATCGAGTGGCCTTTTTGTTTTCCGCCCTTCTGGTTTCCAGGCGCGAACATCGTTTCCGCTCAGCAAAGCTTAAGTTTCAGGTGCCTATGCTTGCGCTGTTTAAACCAACGGAGCCGCACCACCATGTCCTGGAAAAACACCGACACGCGTTATGGCAGTCTATCGATCATCCTGCACTGGCTGATGCTGGTGCTGATCGCAGGCGTGTATGCCTGTATCGAACTCAAAGGCAACTTCCCCAAAGGCAGCGACATCCGCGAGCTGCTTAAACAGTGGCACTTTATGCTCGGCCTGGCGGTATTCGCGCTGGTCTGGCTGCGCCTGCTGGCGCGCTTCGTCGCCCCGACACCGAAGATCAAGCCCGCCCTGCCCGCCTGGCAAAACCTGCCCGCGCAGATCATGCACCTGGCGCTCTACGCCCTGATGATCGGCGCGCCACTGGCCGGATGGCTGATCCTCAGCGCGGCCGGCAAGCCTATCCCCTTCTTTGGCCTCGAACTGCCGGCACTGGTCGAAAAAGACCCCAATCTCGCCAGCACCATAAAAGAATGGCACGAATGGGCCGGGGTCGCGGGCTACTGGCTGATCGGCCTGCATGCAGCCGCCGGCCTGCTCCATCACTTTGTAAGCCGCGACAACACCTTGCAGCGCATGCTGCCGCGCCGGGGCTGACCACCGACGTCACACGCTGCACGGCCTGCGGCGTGTGACAGGCTACGGATACGGATGGCGCAAGGTAATAGCACACATGGAGGCGCTCGCAGCAGGCGAGCGTCTTTTCACAGCCCCCGCAAGTGCTGGCCAATCCGGCAATCCGCCGCTAGAATTGCGCACTTTTTGATCAGAGGCGCAGCCAGCGCCCGGCATCCATCCGTACACGCCCGAGGTTACCCCCATGTCCACCCCCGCCACGCCAAAAGTCGGCTTCGTCAGCCTCGGTTGACCCTACGACTTAAAAAATATACCGGACGAACCCACTCCAACCTGTGCAGGGACCCCCTCTCCGATTATGACACCCTAACCCTACGAAATAGGCTGCCGCGGCCTTCAACCAAATACCGGCCGAGCAATGGCACGCTGGCTGGCGTTTTGCTACCCTCCGCTCGCTACGGGTAGCGCCAAGGATTATCTGGCCGAATACTCATCCGAGCCTTCCACTCCAAGGACTCTGGTTTTACTGACCATAATGGTTAATACTCATTCCAAACAGCCTGTTTTCGACCTTGATGCCATTCGAAAAGCAGCCAAGCGAAATGAAAGCTTCATGATGACCCGTCGAGCTAGAAATCAAGCCGAGGACCTCGACCATGGAAGCGAAGCTGTGCGAGCAGTGGTCATAGCTTTGACACCGGACGAGTTTCACCATGTGTGGGTGCTTCGAGATGAAAGGAAACGGGTAAAGCTGGATGCCAATGGCCACGTAATTCAGTACGACGTTTACACTCCAACAATCACCGCACCCAATGGAGATAGATGTAAGATTTATTTAAAGTTAAAACTTACATCACAAAACCAGATAATCGTAACAGTGGAATCGTTTCACCTACCAGAGCGTGAATTATGAAATGCCCAATCTGTGAAAGCAAAGGAACGCTTCGTGAGAAAGTCTCCATCGTTAAGGTCAGACCTATCCCAGATATCCATATAGATGTACAACTTTCATTTCTACATTGCTCATATTGTAATGAAGAAATTGAAACACCTAAACTTCTGCAAGCGAATGATGAAACCATTCGCAGAACCAAAATTTTATGGCTAGCGAAACATGCAGATGATCCAAACGTTTTCCCAACGCTTCTTAAGCTATTAAGAAACAGCTTAGGTGTTTCCCAAAAACGCTTTTCTGAAGCGATTGGAGCAACAGGAAACACGATTTCAAAATATGAGCAAGGGGAAATATCCCCATCTTCGATTGCAAAGAAACTAATAATTCTTATTGCACACCAACCCTCTATATTTCAAACATTAATTGAAATCAATGACGCACTTTTAACACCTAACAATGATTCAGCTTACTGCTTTTCTTACTCACCGCTGCTAACCACGCCAAGCTGGCATAGAACACCATCGTCACTTGAAGTTGCGATAGTGGGTGAGGCTCACAATTACATATCTAACTTCTTAGAAATTAACGGCCCAATTCACAACATAGGGTTGGATCCAAGAGCAGTTGCCTGCGAAGGTCTATCCATAGACTCGCTTACCAACGTCACGATTGTAGCTCTGAATGAAGGGCCCACAGCACTTGCTGCCACTCCACTCCCGCTGGACATACTCGATTTACCTGTAAACATTTACCCTGGCTTCCTCCAATATGCGGCGCGTACTTAAATGTTAGCTAAAGCACCTAAGAAAATCGCCATTTTAATCTGCGACGACATCCGGGCCGAAGCCGGAGGCAAGATTACAATCTCAGGCGTATACTCTAACGGAGTTTACTTCAACAACGACACACCTGATAACAAACTATACACACCCCAATTTGCCATTTATGGTTTATTTGAATCACCAGATACAGACTTCAGACTGTCCATAAACATAAAATCCCCTTCAGGTGAAATTTTAGTCAAAGGGCCAGATCAGGATATAAAAGTTTACAACAACATCCCCATCACTACCGGCCTTAAATTTTCGGGAATTACCTTTAAAGAGATCGGAACCCATACTGTTGAGTTCGTGTTTGACGGGGAGAAAAAAATCACCTACAAATTTGAGGTTGGCTTATTGCCGCCTAAACTAGAAAAGAATGAATTGTAGTGCATGCCTATTACCTAGCCACTCCGAAATCGATTGCTTCATATACTTATCAAACACAAACAGCCCCGCCTTCCTTTGCGGGGCTTTTTCTTAACAAATCATCACTCCAACTTTTCAATTTTCTCCTTCGCAATTTGATGCAATTGGCGAAGCTGTAGTATTTTACTAGCTGATCAATTTTATATATCCATTATCATGCAAATCACCGAAATGCAATTATCCCTCCAAAATCTTCTAGGCCATTACTTACAAGACACAACCCACAGCTGATCCCACCTGGTGGTATAGCTCGGGCTCATCATCTCGCGTTTCATCCCCCAGTCCGGTGCCACCGGCACCCTGCCCGGGCGTAATGTGCCGCGCCCCCACTTGGCGTTGATCTGATCGAGCACGCCCATCACCTGCTCTGCTACCACCGGCTGGGTCTCGGCAAACATATCGTCGGTGAACTCGCCGCGCTGGCGCAGATCGAGCAGCAGGATCTCGGCCTTGGCGTAGGCGAAGCCGTCCCTGAACAGATGATCAAGCCCGGCCACGGCAGCGCGGGTAATCAGCCGGGTATCGTCGGTCGGGTATGGCAGCTCGCAAATGATGCCCTTCGAATACTTCACCTCGTCCGGGTTGAACATGCCGGTACGGATGCTGATGCGCACCCGCTTGGTTAGAGACTGCTGCGCGCGTAGCTTCTCGCAGGCCCTGGCGGCATACGTGGCCACCGCCTCACGGATTGGCTCGATCTCACGTAACCGCTTGCCGAACGCGCGGCTGCAGCAGATTTCCTGCTTCGGCGGGGCCACTTCTTCTAACGCCAGGCAGGGAGTACCACGCAACTCGCGGGCAGTTTTCTCGATCACCACGCTGAACTTCGCGCGCAGGGTCCAGGGGTCGGCCTGGGATAACTCCCAGGCCGTTTTGATATTCATGCCCAGCAGATGAGCGGTCATGCGCCGGCCAACGCCCCACACATCCTCGACCGGCACCACCTTCAGCAGCTTGTCGCGTCGCTCAGGGTCGCGGATATCAACCACTCCGCCCGTCTGACGCTGCCACTTCTTAGCGGCGTGGTTCGCTAGCTTGGCCAATGTCTTGGTTGTGGCGATACCAACCCCGGTGGGTATGCCAGTGCGCTGCAGCACCTGGGCACGGATATCCCGGCCGAGCGCTTCGATGGAGCCAGGTATGCCAGTCAGGTCGGCAAACGCCTCATCAATGCTGTACACCTCCAGGGCCGGCACCATGCTTTCAATCACAGTCATCACGCGCTCGCTGATGTCGCCATACAACGCGTAGTTGCTCGAGAACGCCACGATGCCCCGGCGGCCAACGTCATTCTTAATCTCAAACCAGGGCGCGCCCATCTTCACGTAGGGCTTGGCATCGGCCGAGCGCGCAATCACGCAGCCGTCATTGTTGCTCAGCACAACAATCGGGGTGCGCCGCAGGTCCGGCCGAAACACCCGCTCGCAACTGGCATAGAAGCTGTTGCAGTCGATAAGCGCGACGATGTGCTCAGGCATGGCAGCGGTGCCGACGAATGCTGGCAGTCACCACACCCCAAATAACTAGCTCATCACCCTCCATGACAAAACGCGCCCGGTACTTGGCATTCTCCGAGCACAGCACATACTGGTTACCCTGGCGGGTAAGGCGTTTTACGAAGGTTTCTCCGTTCAGCTCGGCAATGACGATATCGCCTGGCTGCGGCGGTATGGCCTTGCTCACCACCAGGATGTCGTCTTCGAAGATTCCCGCGCCGATCATGCTGTCGCCGATTACGCGCACCAGGTAGGTATGAGGCGCATCGATATCCAACAGCTCATCAAGGGATAGCTTTTGCTCAAGATGGTCCTGTGCAGGGCTTGGGAACCCCGCAGGAATGCGGAAGGAAAAAAAGGGCAGCTCGAGTGTCGAGCCGCCCAGGGGGCCAATAATGGTTGCGGAGGCCATGTGATGCTGTCCAGATTATGATAACTGTATATAAACACAGTATTCGTGAATTGGACGATGGTCAATCGAGAGCGACTGGAGGATGTATGTGCGGACGCTTTGTGCAGGCAGCGGCACCTGGGGCTTACGTGAAACCACTCAGCCTGCAAGGCGAGCTGTTCGGAGAGGTAACCGATACCCCGATCGAGCGCTACAACGTCGCGCCCAGCACTGGTGTATGGGTGCTGACGAGTGAGGATGGCGGTGTCAGATCGCAGGCACTGCGCTGGGGATGGGAGCCGCACTGGGCAAAAGGCGGGAAGCCTCCGGCGATCAACGCCAGGGCGGAAACACTATGGACCAGCAAGTTCTGGGCGGCGGCCAGACACCATCGGCTGATAGTGCCTGCCGATGGCTGGTATGAATGGGTCGCAGCTGAAGGAAAGCAGCCGTACTACATCCATGCCGCCGACAAAACGCCGCTGTACCTTGCAGCTATCGGGCTGTTCCCCACTCAGACCCGAGCCCAGCAGGATGACGACGGCTTCGCCATCGTGACCGGGGCCGCAGACGCCGGCTTGCTGGACATCCACGACCGCCGCCCACTGGTTCTGCAGCCAGCTGGTGTCGCCGAGTGGCTAGACAACGCCACCCCTGCAGAACGCATTGAAGAGATCGTAGCGAGAGCAGGCCTAACAGCGGAGGCATTCAGCTGGTACCGAGTAGGCAAGGCGGTAGGGAACGTAAAGAACCAGGGCCATTCCCTTATTGCTGCTGCAGACTGAACAGCATCACGCCCCGGGCACGGCCACCACACCAGAAGCCAGATTGCAGGCACAAAAAAAGGCCCGGCACCGCAGGCAATGCCTACAGCGCCGGGCCTTTTGGTTTGGCTCTAGAGCTGCCAAACCTCCGCAGCCTTTTCAAACCCCACCCACTTGCCATCCCGATCCAAGCCGCGGCCAGCCATCAGCTGCGCTGCAATCGCTTGGGTGTCCACCTCGCCTTTCGCCATGGCGTTCAGCAGTTCGGTGGGCAGGGGTTGGAGGTGCTCGAGCAGGTTCATGGCCGTTTCCTTTGTGGTTTCCGTTGGCACCAGTAACGCTCTGGTGCCGAGGCATAGCAAGCGAATCAGACGCCATCAAACAGGCCTCCCAGTGATGCCGGCTCCCAGTTCATGATCACCAGCTCGCCCGTAGTTTCAGCCACGCCCTGGCGCTGGTTTGTGCAGCTGTAGCGGATATCGAGCTGCTCCATATGGAAGCCGGCGAACGCCCGGCGGATGTCGGGGTGGTCGTTGATGCTGACCATCACCTTGCCTTTGCAGCGCCGCATAAAGTCGGCCATGCGCTCATAGTTCTCATAGGGAAAGTCGACGCCGTAGCCCGCTGTCTGCCAGTACGGCGGGTCCATGTAGTGAAAGGTGTGGGCGCGGTCATAGCGCTCGGCGCACTCCAGCCACGGCAGATTCTCAACATACACACCGGCCAGGCGCTGCCAGGCAGCGGACAGGTTCTCCTCGATGCGCATGATGTTGGGGGCCGGCCCGGTGGTGGCGGTACCGAACGTCTGCCCTGACACCTTGCCACCGAAGGCGTGGTGCTGCAGGTAGAAGAACCGCGCAGCGCGCTGGATGTCGGTCAGGGTTTCCGCTCGGGTGATCTTCTGCCACTCGAAAAGCTGCCGGCTGGATAGCGCCCACTTGAACTGCCGCACGAACTCCTCGACGTGGTTCTGCACCACCCGGTACAGCGACACCAGGTCGCCGTTGATATCGTTAAGCACTTCCACGGGCGCTGGCTGGGGACGCAAGAAGAACAGAGCAGCGCCGCCGGCAAACACTTCGACGTAGCATTCGTGCGGAGGGAACAGCGGGATAAGACGGTCGGCCAGGCGGCGCTTGCCGCCCATCCAGGGGATGATGGGACTGGTCATAGAATGCAAACCTTTACTGTATAAATAAACAGGTGCTAGGCTCCACCCCGCTTCGTGCACGGAGTGAGGAGCCTTGGCTTGGCTTGCAGGAGTAGCTGCGGGTCAAGCGGCCGGCCTGGGTGCTGGAACACACGGGCCGGTCGCTTCTCTTTTTTTGCGGGCAGCCGTACATGCACAAACGCAGCACGGTTGCAGGTGAAAACTCGGATGTGAGTGCGGGGTAAAGGCAGCGCCTAACCTGAAATTACTTCTTCCCTCAGGATCAGTATGTCCTTCGGAGCGTCCAGGCCGATGCGCACATTTCGTTCACCGATTTCAAGCACGTCGATGTAGATACCGCCTGAACGTAGCTGCTCAAGCAGTGCGGCGTCGTCGGCACCGTCACGGATGCTTAGCTGGAGCCTTTCACCACGCTGGCGGGTGAGTACGAGGTAAGCCATAACAAGTCCCTTTCGTGGCCTATGGTTGCCGGGCAAGCATAGAACAAATTGCCTAAGGCGCGAGAAGCTCCACCTGCACCTCCTGCTGGCCGATGCACTTGCGAACCTGCAGCGCGCAACTCAGCAGAGCGCCTTCGGTTTCGTCCAGCGCCTGCCGCCAGTGGTCATTCACCAGCAGCTGCGCGCGGGCCGGGAGGATGCACGGCACCAGGTTGCACGGTTGGTGGCGCGACGTAGGCGGCGGGGTCGGTGGTTTCGGGGCGGGCGTAGAGCAAGCCGAGGCCAGCAGGCACAGGCTGAGCCAGATAGTCAGTGATCGCTTTGTCATTGCGTTTCAGCTCCTCAAGGGCGCGATTGTGGGCGGATGCGTTGCGCTGAATCGTTTGGCCGAGTTGCTGCATGCTCAGCTCGACCGCCGCCATCCGTTCGAACTGGCCTTGCTGCGCCTCCAGCACGCGCGCCTGCAGGGCTGTCAGATCCCGCTCGCGGTCGAGATCCTGCTCGACCCGGTCGGCACGCTGGGTTTGCAGCTCGATGCGCGGGCTGGCCACCCACCAGGTGGCACCGGCCGAGCCGGCCACCAACGCAGCCAGCAGGCCGAACACCAGCCACATGCGCAGGGGTGCGGGAATCAGATCGAGCAGGCTCATGCCAGCACCCCACCAGCTGCCAGGTAGTGCGCCAACAGCTCATCGAGCTTGTGCTCGTGCTGCCCATACCCCGCCCCAGGCAGACTGGCCCAGATGTTTCGGCACTTGGCGATGGCCTCATGAATGCGGCCGGCATGGATATCGGGAAGCGCCCGCCGCTCGCGGATCTGCTGCAGGGCGATCAGATCCTGGCTGGCGGGGCTGAAATCCTGTAGCCCGAGCTGCCGCTTGTAGGCATCAAAGTAGCGAGACAGCAGCTGATAGCGGCCGGCGGCCGTGGACTTGATGCCTAGCCGTGGCAACGGGATCAGCTTGCGTGGATGGTCGACGTAGCCGGTGAACAGGCCGCCACCCACAATCACGTCATAACCCTGATCGTGGGTCGACTGGCCGGGACGGTCGGTGCCCTCGCTCCAGGCGAGCATATCCAGAAAGGCGAGCACGTTCGTGCCGCCCGCTTGGGCAGCTGAGATTCGAGGCATTGGATAATCTCCGAGCAAAAAGAAGCCCGCGCGCGGCGGGCTGGATACTAGATGTAGTGGCAGTGACTGGCTGGCAGGGCACTAGATGTTGTAGTTAAACCTCCACGTCATACTGCGGCAGGCTCGGTGCCTGGCCGGTGATCTGGCCGTCGATGATGAAGGCCTTCAGCCCCACCGCCACGCCGGTACCGCGCGCGGCGATTTGGATGCCGTTGCGCAGTTCGATAATGCTGGTACCTGTGGCGGTGCTGATGCTGATCACCTCGCCCACGCTGCGAATACCCCCGGGCAGCAGGCCGATGAATTTCGTCCAGGGGTTTACCGTGGCCATCAGGCACCTCCTGCGTGGTGGCGTTCGAGCGTGAGCACCTGACTGACTCGGCTTGCGCCGGTGCCGGCGGCGCTGATTTCCACACCAAGGCATAGCCCGCGCCACGTCTCGCCTACCTCGCGCACCTCGCACAGGTGGCCGGGCTCAACCAGACCTGGCGCACTGCCGCCCACAGGGAACAGCGGGATGGTCAACGGCACCAACTCCTGATTGCCGCCCTTGCTCAGCTCACTGATGCCGCGCGCCCGAGCGGCATCAGTTGCGGTGATCAGATCGTCGAGCACGTCCGGGGCCGGTTTGTCGCCAGCAGTGCCGGCGCGGCGCACATCAACTGCCACGCCATAGTTAGTGCCGCTGACGTAGACGCTATTCCAGGCCGGCTGCGGCGTCCAGGCACCATCGATACTGGTGATGATCTCGGCCGGAATGATGCGATCCATGATCGTTGCGCCCCACAGCCAGAACGCCTCCCGATAGCGCGGCAGCGCAGCGAGTGCATCGGCATCGCGCGCCGGGCGAATGAAGCCCCCGGCAGCCGCCGCTATACGGGCGATGACTTGCATTGGCGTCTGGTCCTGGTAGCTCAGCGCACCCGCTGGGATTGTCCAGTCAGGCAGGCCGAGCGCGACGTCCCACGTCAGAGTAAACCCGGTGAGGTACAGCTGGTCATCGGCCGCCTGCTGGGCATTGATGGCCACACCATTCATCGCGCTGCGCTTGGGGGCGTAGGGCTCCGCAAGCAACTGGGTGCGGCTAGTGCCAGTGATGCTGTACCGCTCCGCCGGGAACGCCGCAGCTCGGGTATAGCGCTCAACCATCACCAGCCAGACCCAGCCGTTGATGGTGATCTCCAGTGTTCTCGCGCCGCTGGCATCTGGCCGCACCAGGTTGAGCGAGGTGGCACCAAACAGCGCGCCGCTGAACCGCCAGCTGAAGCTGTCCGTGTCTAGACCCAGCTTGATGTCGCTGATATCCAGCGGCGTTCGATCCGGCAACACCACAACGCTGACGCTGTTGGCGATCATGTAAGTCTCCAGTATGTCTGGCTCATCGGGCAGGTCTATCTCCTGCACCGGGCCGTTGTAGTCCGGGTAGGCAATGCCGGTAAGCGCACCGTCCAGTACGCGAGCGCGCCCCCACGGCAGGCGCAGGTAGCGGTTGAGCTGGCGAGCCGCGCCCCACCCCACCGGCGCGCCACTGTCAACTGGCTGGATGGCCCGAGCGGGGGCCACGTAGCGGAAGTCGAAGAACACCTCAGGCGCGCTGCCTGGGGTATAGCGAGCGCCTGCAAATGCAAACGCCAGCAGGGCCGGTACATACAGGCTCGACTGCAGCTGCAGCGCGGCGTCATAGCGCGGGGCGTACTCATCGCAGCGCTGATAGGCCTGGCGGTTGCCCACATCCTTGCGGGCTGGCCTGGGGTTATAGATGAGCCGCAGGCGAGCATCGCGCGGGCCAATACTGTGATCCCAATTTGGCACTACCCAGGCATCCTGGGCGGGCACTTGATCCCAGCCACTGGCCGCTGCATTGCTGCGCGGCTGGCCGTTCTCCCAGCGCAGCTGCCGCCGGGCATCGGCCGCAGGCACGTCAGCCCAAGGCTGGCGACTGGCACGGTCTGCCACTTGCGCGGGCTGCCATACGAGCCCCTGCTGCACCTGCAGTGCGTGCAGGGCTGACCACGGCACGCCCCGCTTGGCATCCAGGCGCGCACGCGCTCGCCGCCAGCCGGCAGCAATATCGGCAACGATCATCAACTCACCTCAACAGGCACGGGGCCATGGGCCAGCGGGCGGTAATAGCGCACGGCCACTGCGCGGGCGGTGCCCAGCTCACGCGGGGCGTTGTCACCATCGATGGGCCACCAGGCAGGCTCAGCGCTCGGCAGCTGACCCGCCTCGGTGATGAGATACAGCCAGCCAACGAACAGGCTCGGCCGTATCGTCATGCCGACAGTCACCATCTGGTCAATCTGGAACGGCGTACCCCAGTCATCCAGCGCCATGGCGTACATCAAGCCGGAGGGCGTGACACGCAGGTCGAGGGCAGCCTCACCCTGCGCATCGGTGCGCCCGCTGCCAGCCACGCGCCAAGCACCATCGGACTGCTGTTCAACCGCCACCACGGTGCGCTCGGCATCCAGCCCCGCCACCCGGACGGTAGCCCCCAGGCTAGCCGGCGTGCCGACTGTGCCGCCACCCGTGCCGTCATTGAGGTCGATAGCCAGGGTGAGATCCTCGGCGATCTGTACATAGCGACCAGCAGCGCGCGGAGGGGCAACGTTATCAATAGCCAGGATCAGGTAGGCACCATCAACCGCTGACGCCAGAAACCACTGCGAAGCGCTGTAACCATCGGGCGCTACAAATGACGCCGCTAACGTCAGGTTCCCTGGCGTTAGCATCCGGGCCAGCTTGGGGGTCGGCGTCTGCTCACCGTCACGTGTGAGCTGCACGGTTATCTGGCGCAGCGCCAGGCCGAGGGCAAATGGAATGGTCACAGGGTCGATGACGATCATTGATCACTCCCAGTCGGCCGCATCGAGCGAGGCGAAAAAACCAATGTCCTGCTCATGAGGGTAGATTGGCACCCAACTGCGGCCACCAGGAAGCCCGATGGCCGCGCACCGCGATTGCCAGACGTTGGACAGCCCGAGCAGTGCGAGCACATTGGACAGCTTCCCCGTGCAAAGCATCGGCTCGCTGATCAATCCGCGCAGATACCCACATAGCGCCGCAGTGGTGCCAGTTGCCGATCCGTTGACCCCCGCCCCGTAGCACATCAGGCCGGCCCGTACCGGCAGCAGCCGTTCAATCTGTAGGGTTGGGATCGCCGTCATGCTGCTCACAGCACGCGAGTGCATAGCCGCCGACGCACCGTAGCGCGCACTCACGCCTTGGTCGACCACGCCGGTATAGGGATTGCGCAAGAGCATGCCAAATCGGTAACTAGGATTGCCCAGACATTGCGTAGATCCGCTGCCAGCGGAGTTAGCACCCCCGAGACAGCAGAACGTGGCCGCCCCCGTCAGCCCAAGTGAATTAAGGTAGCTGCCGAAATAAATTGCTGTCGAAAACCCCGAGCTTGTCTGGTCAGCGCTAGTGATACCGCCCCCGCCGCAGAACATTACGGTCTTCCCATCAGCCACCAGCACCCAGTGAGGGTTGCTCCCGCCGTTCAGCCCTCCGTTGTTGAATAGATAGAAGCGCTCCGTAACCGAGCTGCCGTCATACCAGCCGGCAGACCGACGATTCACCCCCTCCGCTAGCGCCGAGCCTCCACCTGTGATGGCTTCCATGATGTACACCGCCACACCGTGCGTGGCCGTCCTGACGAGGTTGATCACCCCATCTCCGTTGGACAGACTGACCCCCCCGCTAACGTCATGGCCAATAGTCCAGCCGGCAGCAGGTTTGGCACCATAGCCATTGACGAGGCAGGCCACGAAGATCGCACGCAGGCGGTCGTACAGGTCACCGCTCAGTGCGGGTGCCCCGGTGTCGAGGCTCGAATAGAATCGCACTGTCATCAGTCTGCATCCCCTCTGATCTGCAGCTTGAACTGGTCATCCTCGACCGTGCCCTGCCCGCTCAGCACCGTGCGGCAGATCCACAGCGGCCCCAGGCAGGCATCGGTGTTGAAGCGCACGGCGTTGCCGGCGGCCCAGCCCGAGCCCCAGCCGGCGGCCAGGATGGTGAAGTACGGCACCCCGGTGGCTGGGTTGATTGGTGCCAGATCGCTGGAGGTGGTGCCGGTGGTGAGCACCCCGAGCTTTTCCTCGACAACCTGAAAGGCCGTGGCGCTGGTAAAGACGATGGCCCACTTGCCCGCGATGCTGCCCTTATTGGTCACCACTTGCGGGTAGTTGAGGCTGTTGTAGTTGCTGGTGGTGCTGTCGCCAATCGGCAGGTCGGTCCAGTTGGGCGCACCGGTATTCCAGGTTTTCTGGGTAAACCACTTGAACAACCGCGCCTGAAGATCGCCCCAGACCACCGCGCTTGAAACCTTGGCCGCGCCCGCTGGCAAATCCCAAGGCATGGGCGAACTGAAGCTCAGGGCACCGCTGATCTGCACCTCGGTGCATGAGGTCATGTGCTCCACTCGATCACGGATCACCAGCGGCAGGCTGAGCGGTGTGCCTTCGGCATCTTGCAGCAGCAACGGGTTGGCCCAGGTGACAGTGCCCAGCGCTCGGTCGACGGTGTATTGCGTTGCGGCTAGCGCCACGCCGTTGCTGTCGACAACCTCGATGGCGGCTTGCAGCTCACGCGCCAGGGTTTCGGTCGCGCCCGGCGTGGGGCTAGCCACTACCGTTTCCGCCGTGTGGTGGATCACCAGCACGTCGCCGTCACGGTAGATCGGCACTCGGCCATCCGCTGGCAAGCGCACCGGGTCCAGGCCGAGCAGGCTGGCATCGAGCGGCAAGCTGGTGAACAGCACGGCGTTGTAGCGCAGCAGCAGCGGGATCACCGGGATCTCGCTGACCCCACTGATATCTGCCGGGTTGCTGGTGAAGCGCAGTCGCACAATGCCGGTGGCGATATCCACTCGGCCGTAAACCACCGGCCCAGCGAAGTTGCCATTGGCATCGGCGATGGCGGTGACCACCTGGGCATTGTCTACACGCACCACTGTCACCTGCAGGCTGCCTGAGCGCAGTGGCGCGCCTAGCGTGCGGAAGGTCGCGCCGGTGATGGCGAAGCCAGCGTTGGTGGTCAGGCAGGCGTTAAGGGTAACGCCTGGGGCCGCTGCTGCTGGGTAGCTGGCGAGCGTGGCCTCCCCGGCGGCATAGTCGACAGTTCCCGCGGCTACGCCGGCGTTGGTCTGGCTGCTGATGTTCTTATACAGAATGCCGTCGCGGTCGACGTAGGTTTCGCCGCCCCAGGCGACGATCAGCGAGCCCGGCAGAATCGGCTCGGATGTCGCAGGCAGCAGATCGAGCGTGACCGGCGGCGTGGCCTGGGTGGCCGTCTGTGGGCCATAACTGGCACCGGCAGCCTGGGCACGGATTACCAGCGTGCCGCCGAACTGCTCTTGCAGGTTGACGGTTGTGCTGATCAGTTTGATGTCGGACATGGTGACCCCTTAGCCGGCGATGGACCAGAGACGGCTTTCGTCCTGATAGGTGTATTCGGTGTACGGGTAGTCCTCGCGCACGCGCAGGGTGAATGCCCCAGTGGCGTAGTCGAGGGTGCCGGTGTAGCCAACCCAGCCGCCGGCACCGTCATCACGCGCGGACTTGTCGACCACCACGGTCTGATCAAAGCTGGTACTGGTCGCGACCGAGGGCACAGCCTGCTTGCGCAGTACCGACCAGCTTGCCTGCACGCTGCCAGGCTGAAGCGGTGCACCCGGGATGGTGCCCGTGACCAGCCCCGAAGCGTCGGGCGCGGGGTTCAGCGCGGTGTCGGCAACGGCACCCTGCTGATAGCTGTACTGGATGCTGCTGCCGGCATCGGGTGTGCTGGTCAGTTCCATGTCCAGCTCACCGGTGGCGTAGATGATGCTGCCCGTTGCCTGGCCGGTCAGCGCGCCCATGCCGTTGTCAGTGATGGTTTTGCTGACACCCGCCACCAGGTAAGTCGCGCTGAGGCTGCCCGGGTTGATGCCATCGTGCGGCAGGCGGTAACGCACCCGCGCCTTGGCCGCTACGCCTGCGCCGGTACGCTGGGTGAACTCGGCATCGTTCTGCGCGATGTAGCTGTAGATGATGGCCGAGCCGACATCGGGCAAGGCCGACAAGGTAAACGCCACGCTGCCGGTACCGAAGGCGATGGTGCCGCTGCCCTCCCCGGTCAACTCGCCATTGCCCGGGTCGCGCAGATCCTGCCACTTGCCCAGCGCCAGGAAGCTGATCGTCAATGTGCCTGGGCGCGGCTTGGCATCGGCCAGTGCCAGGGTGTAGGCGAAGCCGCGATTGCCCAGGGTGATCACGATCTCACCGGTTACCGTCACCCCGGTGACGCCCGCCGCCGGGGTGTAGGTGACGCTGGCCGAGCCGGTGTAGGTGGTGGCGCGGTAGGCGTTTAGCTCGCCGGTTTGGTAGTCGATGGTGATTTTGCTGAAGCTGTTGCTGCCGCTGACGAAGTAGAACTCGCCCTTGCCGTTATCGGCATACACCCCGGCGCTGATGGTCAGGGTGATGCTGCCGGGCAACGCGCCGGTAGAGAGGAAACTGCGCGACTGGCCGCTGACCACCAGGGCGAAGGTCAAGGCGGGCGAGCGCGCCGGGCCACTGGCGAGCATCTGCCGGCGGCTGTAGCCACCGAGTTGGTCGATCAGCGGGGTTTCCTTGGTGTTGCTCGGCACCAGGTGGGCGTAAACGCTTTCCACTTTAAGATTCAGGTCGCCCTGGGCAACGGCATCGGCCAAGGGGCTCATGCCGTAGTAACGCGCGGCGTCAGCCACCTGGGTACTGAGCACCTGCGCCTTGACCAGGCCGGTCACAGAGGTGGCCGACGTACCGGAGGGAGTGACCGACCCACCCGGATAGTCCTTCAGCAGTGGCGCGCTTATGCCCATGGTCAGGCGGCGGCGCGGCAGGGTCAGGTACTGACCGCTGGCGTATTCGTAGATGAAGTTTTCGACCACGGTGTCGACGCTGGTCAGCCGTACGTACTGGCTGTTGCTGGCGGTGACCAGGCGGTATACCTCGCCGATCTCCGGCACGCGGTGCTCCTCGCGCTGCACACCAGTGATCGCCCGCTGGCCGGTGAGCTGGTTACCCAGCAACTCCCACTGCGCGGCAGTGGCCTGGACCACATAGTTCTCGATGGCATTGCGCGCATCGAGGCGCTCATCGGTTTGGCTGCCGGAGCTGAAGAGCAGCACGTCGACACGCGGATCAGCCGGGCGCTCGATCACGATTGCATGTGCGCCCAGGTAGGCATCCGCGTTATCGGTGAGTACGCCTGCAAACCCCTTACGCAAATTGACGCGGCCCAGGGTTCGGTCGAGACGGGAGATGTCAGGAAATAGGTTGTTCACCTCGCCATCGACCACCGCCACGCCAGTGGCGCGACCACCGCCGTCATCTTCATCGGTGAGCCGCTCGGGCTTGAGCAGCTTTACATCTGTGCTGTTGATCGTCATGCCAATCTCCGGGCATAAAAAAACCCGCACGGGGCGGGTTCGGGGATGGGTGCGGGTTACGGGGTTACGGGCGGCGCAACGGTAAGCAGGCGGATGGTGAGCTCGTACAGGGCATCAGGGCCGGGGTTTACCTGCCGCTCCAGCGGCTTGGCATCCAGCGCCGCCCCGCCGATGCGGTTGAAGATGACGTGAAACTCACGGCCATCCGCCAGCGTCAACGGCATCACCCGGCCGGGCTGGTCGCGCAGTACCTCCAGCTGCCGCACCAAGCTCAACATAAACCAGGCGGCCCCGTTGCTGGCCAGGGTGATAGAGCGGCCGTGTATCTTGATGCCCTCCTGCACAATCATGTTGCCGGCCAGGGAGCGCTCTTGTTCCTGGGCCACGGCGTCCCACTCGAATTCGTCCGTCCATTCGAGCTGGTCGCCGGCCAGGTCGGCGTGTTCGTCCAGTTGAATGCTGTCCAGCATCACGGCCATTTACAGACTCCTCAGCGCGGCATCCTCAAGAATGCTCAGCAGGTTGGTTTCGTCGCGGTCACTCTGCACTGCTACGTTTACCGCCTGGCCGCGAGGGCCAACCAGCTGGATGACCTTGAGCGGCTGCTGCGGCTGCGCCTGTGTGGGCGCTGCTTTAGCGGCCTCCTCGGTGCGTTTTTGCTGGGCATCCTGCAGGCGCTTGTTGGCGGTTGCGGCTTCGATCTCGTCCAGGGTTTGCAGGGCCTTACGCAGGTTGGTGGCCGCAGCCGAGTCGCCGGCTGTTTGCGCCTGGGCCTGCTGGGCGCGCAGTTCATTGCGCCGGCTGTCGAAGCGCGCGCGCTCGATCTCCTGTTGCGTACCCTGCAGCTGCAGCAGCTCCATCTGCAAACTCTCCAGGGTGCCGCGCGTGGAGTCGCCGAGCTGCTCCATACGCTGCTTGGCGGACTCCAGCGCACTTTCCAACCCGCTCAAGTCTGCCTTGTCGAGCAGGTTCAGGCTGCTGGTAGCACCACCCGCGCGCCGCACGAAGCTTTCGAGGGTGATGCTGCCATCCTCATAGCCTGACATCAGCTGCTGCAGGCTGGCCTTTTGCGCCAGGTACTGCACCTGGATCTGCTGGCTTTGCACCTGGCTCTGGGTCATCCAGCGGCCAAAGCCACTCATGCCCACCGTGTTGGCCTGGGCCTGCAGCTTGCCCAGCTCCTCACGGGCGCGCATCAACGATTGGGTGGTTGCATCCAGGTCGCTGGTATCCATCGACAGATCGACGCTAGTCACACCCTGCAGCTTGTCGTAGGCAGCCAGGGCCGCGGCACTTAGGGCCGCGAGCGGCTCACGGGCGCGGCTGATCACACCACCGAAGAAATCAGCGAAGGCGGACATATCGCGCTTGGTATCTTCGCCATCCTTACGGTTGCGCTCCATGGCCTCGCCACTGGCGCGGCGCTCTTCATCCATACGCTTGCCGGAAATACGGCGCAGCTCTTCGTTGGTGACGATGCCGTCTTCGAGCGCTTCGTTGTAGGCGCTCTGCGAATCAGTGAGCTGCTTACCTGCATCCTTGCCGGCCTTGCCGGTTTTCTCGATCTCGCCCTTGAGTTCCTTCTGGCGATCGCTGGTTTTCTTCAGCTCCTCGTTGTACTGCTGCGCAGTGATCGCGCCGTCGCCGTAAAGCTTTTTCAGCGCCGCGCGGATGTTGTTGATGTCGACATCGGTTTTTGCATTGCTGATGGCGGCCTGCACCTGGGCGAGGTCGCCGAGCTTTTCGTCAAGGTCGGATACCAGGTCGGCGGCACCGCCAGCGGCCGTGCCTATAGCCTTGAGCTTGTCGCCCAGCAGGGCCGTGGCTTGCTGGTATTCCTCCAGGCTGAGCTTGCCGTCCTGGTATGCACTGAGCAGCGCAGTGCGCAGGCCCTCGACCTGTTGAACTGTTTTGGCCGTGCCGATCAGGTTGACCGCATTGGCCATATCGGTGATGGCTGCCCTGCCTGTTGCAGCAGCATCGACAACACGCTGCTGATTTGCGATCAACTCACCCGCGTGAGCCTGGTTGAGCATGCGCTGCTGCTCAAGCTCAGTCTTCACGGCAGCCGTTTTTTCGGCCTCGGCAGCTGTTTGCTTCTTGGTGCTGTCGGCCTTCTTCTCGTCGAGGAAATCCCAAGCGCGATTGATCTGGCCCAGGTCAATCTTGGCCTGGCTGGCATAGGCAGAGCTCAAGTCGCCCAGGAAGGTGTAAAGCCCTTCCGCCTTAGCCTTGATCTCACTACCGCCGAAGAAGCCGGCAATCTGCCCGCCCGCCAGCAGCACCGAGCCGAGGGTCAGCTGCACCGCCTTGCTAAGTACCGCAGCGCTGCCGGTGACCAGAATGGAAAAGCTATTCCACACCGTAGACAGCGTGGCCGTGGTGTATTGCCCGGCAGTCAGTACCTGATCAATTGCAGGGCCAACCTTCTTTGCCAGCCCGCTGGCTTTTTCGGCCAGGTCGTTGAAGTCGATATCGCCGAGCGTCTGGATATATTTTTCGACGGACTTGGCACCGTTAACGAAGGTATCCGACAGAGACGTGGCCAGCCGGTCCAGCCGGCCATCCTTGTCCATCTCATCGATCTTGACAGCTACCTCGCCGAGCTTCTGCTTGACGTAGTCCATGGCCCCGGAATTGGAGATGCGGTCGAGGAAATCCGACCACACGTCGCGCATGTTGCTAACCAGCCCGGTCAGGGTGCTCATGTTTTCGGCGGCGGCACCCGTGGCACTTTTGCCCATCTCGCTGATCAGGGCCTTGATCACATCCCGGCCCAGGCGACCCTCGGTTGCCAGCTTGCTCAGCTGTGCTGCGTTCTTGCCGGTGATCTTTTCCAGCAGGCCCCACACCGGCACACCGCGCGCGACCAGCTGCAGGATCTCCTCGGTCTGCAGCTTCTGCTTGCCATAGGCCTGGCCGAGCGCCGAGGCGATGCCGGTGAGGCGTTCCATACCGCCACCGAGCTGCTCATTCTTGTCGACCACGGCCTGCAGCACGCCGTCCATCGGGTCTAGCCCATAGGTCTTGAGCAGAGCGAAGGCTTCGGTAACGTCCGCCACCTCCAGCGGAGTGTTCTTGGCGAAGTCACGAATCCACGCCGTGGCCGCCTCACCGCCGGCAATGCTGCCCATCAGCGATGCCATGCGCTTGTCGAGCAACTCGAACTGGTCGCCGGTTTGCAGCATCGAGTAGATGCCATCACGCACCAGGTTGAGCCCGCGCTGCACCAGGTTGAAGGCCGCATTCAGCGATATATAGGCGGCAGCAAAGGCCAGCACCTGCCGAGCCCCGCGCGACATGGCCTCGCGCCCGGCGGCAATGCGGGAGGTATGCTCGGCAGCCGAGCGGCTGGCGGCGGCCTGCTCGCGCTGCAGGGCCTTGAGCTGCTGGCTGTTCTCGGCCAACTCGCCCTTGGCTTTGTCCACCTCGGTGGCTAGGCGCTTTTCTTCGTCGGCCAGCTTGCTGGTGTCAATGCCGGCTGCCTTGGCGGCGGCTTCCTGATCGGCCAGCGCAGTGTTCAGGCCCAGCAGCTGCTTGCGCGTGCGGCTCGCCTCGCGCTCGGCACCCTTGAGCGACTGCTGCAGGCCAGCGGCTTCCGGGTTGGCGCTCAGCGCCTCGCGCAACTCGGTGACGCGCAGCTCGGTTTGCTCAAGCGAGCGCTGCGATTGGTCGACGGCACGCTGGGTGGTTTCCAGCGCCCTGGCCAGGCCGCGGGCATCCTTGGCCGTGTCCAGCGCCTTGCCCAGGCCCTCAGCCTCCTGGCGCAGATCCTCCAGCGCGGCCGTACTTTTCTTGGCCTCTGGCGACAGTTCGTCTTTGCCGCGCAGCACGAACTGGATCAGGCGCTCTTTGATGCCGGCCATTCACTTTTCTCCGGGCGTAAAAAAACCCCGCAAGGGCGGGGTTCGTTTAAGTACTCTGCAGAATCAGTTCACCTGATACTGCGCTTTAAGTTTTGCGAGCCGCTGCTGCTTGTGCTCGGACAATCCCGTGGCATCGAATAGCGCTTCCTCGCCGGCCCCATCCAACCGAACAACCTCAACAGTAAATATGGCGTCGGCAGGAGCATCAACCTTGCCCCACTCGCCGAACATGCTCGGGGCCAGAGCCCACTCGGCACCTTCATTCGGCTCTAAACCACCTGATATCGAGTAGTTAAATGTTTCCACTAGCCAGGGAATTGAACGACCGGGGCTAGCAATTGTTCCGATGAAGTAAGCGCGAGAAATAGGGTGGGCAGTTCCATTGTGTACAGTAAGCTCAATAATTGGCTCCTTGCGATAGGAGTACTCTTTGTCGCGCAGGGAGAAGCGCGAGCGGCTCACCACAAATTTCGCAAGCTCTGCCTTAGCGACCTCAGCATTGGCCATTTTAGATTCAAGCTCCGCAATCTCCTCCAGCGCCTGCGCTTTCTCACGGGCCGCGCGTTCCGCTTTGATTACGTTCGCCTGCGCAATCACCTCATCAGCAGTCTTACCGTTCAGCGAAACCATCATGTCGCCGGCCATGCCTTCTGCTGTTTTTTTACCAGACAAAACAGAGCCGATATCCATTTTGCTGAAGGCGACAACCTGAAGCGCCTCCTCAAATGATGCCTTCTTTGTCTCATCCAGCTTCGCTGATATCTTCGCCACAGAGGATTTCATGGCCTCCTCGCTCGTTCCATCGAGCCTAGGATCTCCACACCCGGTTAGTAATATCGCAGTGACTGCTACAAGAATCGCTTTACGCTTCATGGTCTCCCTCCCACATTAAATATGATGGCAACTCTAGCAGCTGAGTGCCATCACGGGTATTGACCGGCCAACAAAGCTTAGCCGGGATCTATGCCGCCTTATTGACCATCTGCATCTCGCAGAACTTGGAGATGTCGTTGCTGATCACCAGCGGGTCGGCCAGCAGTTCGGCGTTGGCTTCCAGCTTGATGTATTCCTGGCCGAACACGTTGAGCTGGTTGATCAGCCCCAGCTTGGCACGGCGTGGGCGCAAGCTGAACGGCTCGCCGGACTGGGCGTCGTTGAGGCCGGCGATGTAGAACTCCAGCTCCACTTGGCTGCCGTTGAGCAGTTGCATGGCGTCGGCCGCCAGCTTGGTGTAGGTGGCTTTGATACCTACCACGGTGATGGCGCTGCCGGCAGTAACAATGATGCCGTGCGGGCTCAGCAGGTAGTCGGTACCGGCCACCAGGGCAGCATCGGCCGCGGTGACAATTACCGGAGCAACGCTGAGGTCTGGTAGGTTCTTGAACGGGATCAACTCCCCTTCCACACCAGCGCAGGCCAGCACCTCGGCGGTGACAACGCCAGCCGCCACCGCAGTGACAGTTGCACGGGTTACGCGGGCCACGTTGGTGGCAGTGAGATCGTACATACCGATAGCAGCTACGACGTCGGTCACCACCTCGCGGGTGTTGCGGTTACCACCGCCGCCACGGTAGTTCGGTAGCTTGGTCTGGTTGGTGGTAAACGACAGGTTGAAGGTGTCACAGTTGCCGATATCCAGCAGCGGGTCGGCGGATTGGTAGGCGCGGGCGTAGATGATGCCCTCGCCAGCAAAGGAACGGTCAATCTGGGGCATGGAAATATCTCCTAGAAGGAAAGCGGATTACTACTTGGCCTCAACCGGCGCAGCTGCCTCAGCTTGCGCTTTGGGTTTGGCCATGAAGCCGTTGGCCTCAGCGTGGGCGGCTACAGCCGCGGGCACGTCCTGCTCGCCCTTGGCGTAGTGCTTAACGACTGGCCCGATAGCGAAGTTGAACGGCTCGGTAACGGTGATCTTGGGCATTGCATGTTCCTCACTTGAAGGACTGAACGTAGGTGACCTGCAGCGGCATGACATGGACGGCCCAGCGGCGGCCCTCGCCAGGTGGCATGGGGGTTTCCGCCTGGAAGCTGACCAGCTGAACACCCTGGGCAACCAGGCCAGCCTTGGTGCCGGGCAGCGCGACCTTGATACCAAGCCGCGCAGCACGCAGCGCCGGGGCAAAGTCCCGGCGCTTGGTGATGACGGCGAGGGTCAGGGTCATGCGCTCGCGCGCACCACCCGTTCCGGCGCGCTCGATCTCCTCGGTCGGGCCGGGCTGGATGACGATGAAGTCATCCGGCAGGGTCTCATCGGCGGAGTCGAGCACGCGCAGCACGCTGTCCTCGAACACCAGGCCGCCGAAGGAATCCACGGCAGCCAGGCGCGTGAGCAGCTCCGCGACAATGGCGGATTGCATGTCAATGGGCATGGTCAGGGCACCACGTAGAAGGTGATCAGGTGGCCGTCATCATCGGCAATGCCGTCGATGTGCCAGGTTTTGCCATCTGCGCCCCAATCCTCGGGGTCGAGGCGGAACGCACCCGCGCGATCCAGCGGCTGCAGCAAGTGGCGGCGCACGGTGATGGTCACCGCTCGGTCCACCATGCCGCTGACAACGTCCATGCGCTCGACGTCCTTGTCGAAAATCACCTCAAGGCCAGCGGCCAATACAGCACCGCTGGCGTTGAGGTAATCGCCGCTGCCGTCGTTGAGGCTGGCCATCACTGCAGCGTCGAGCGCAGCGATGCAGGCACCGAAGCCGGCCATTTAGATGGTCAGCTCGCGGACAGACGCTGGGCGGGTGCACAGGTGCAGCGGGTTGGACTGCGCCTCGCCTTCCACGCCCTTGTCGTACTTCATCACCTCCAGCTTGGAGTAGTACGGCATACCCTCGGTGTTGACCGTTTCCATGTAGTCGGCCGGGGCGAAGGCGCTGATGAACAACTCCGGCACGCCGGTGGGCACTACGTGGGCGCGGTCGTCTGCCACGAATGGCATGTTCCCGATCTTGCCTTTGTAACGCTCCCAGGTGATGCCGCCGACCTCGAACGGCAGGCGACGGTCACCCAGCAGTTGTGCAGCGCGTTCCCAGCCCAGGTAGGCCTCGCGCACATTCTTGTGTGCAATCAGCTTTGCCCAGAGGGTCTTGCCGCAATAGGCATGAGCACCTGTACTGGTGACGGTGCCTAGAGCATCTTCCTGTGCATCCAGCACTTCGACGCACTTGGCAGCAACATCAGTGTCGGGGTTATCCAGCTCCAGGCTGAACGCCTTCGGGCGCGTCATACCGAAGCGCTGAAAAATGTCGAACAGCACGCTCTGGCCATCCGCATCGACCACCTTGCCCTTGATAGCGCCAATACGCTGAAACTCGTGGGTCAGGTCCAGCTGGCGGCGCGCCTTTTCCACACGCCGCGCAACGTAGGCCTGCACCTGCATCAGCTCGGTCAGGCTGCCGACTGCGCGAATGCCCTGGATTTCATCAGCCAGGATCTGGAAAGTTTCCGGCAGGTGCACGGTGTTGAACGGGATCAGGTTACGTTTGTTGCCGGTCACGACCTGGCCAATGCTACCGCGCGGCGCGGCCTTTACCAGCGCGAGGGTCATGCCGTCCTTTTCGATCTGCACGACGGTGCTGTTGACACCCTGCTCTTCAAACAGGCCCGCCGCGGCGATCTGACCCGGCAGCACGTGGTCTTCGTTGATGACGGTGAGCAGCGCGTCAACGCCGAACGCTTCGTCCTGGAAAATCGTAATCTCAGCCATGGTGGGCTCCTAGAAATGCAAAACCCCGCAGATGCGGGGCTTGGGGTAATGGGGGGTTGCCGGGCGGCGGTTGGTGTTAAGACCGGATGACGATGCCCAGGGCAGTCAGGTCCGCCCTGCCGTTTGCGTCCAGGCCAGTGAGCAGGTGCTCAATCACCTCGGCGTCACGCATCACACCTACAGCGCGCACGTCGTTCACGGTGGCGTCCACCGAGGCGAACAGGATGCCGCTGGCGGCGCGGCGACCATCGTCGGTGCCGTCGTCGTCATAGGCGGTGTATTCGCCCAGGTTGGCCAGCACCGCCAGGGTGAAGCTGTCGCCAACGGCGAAGTCGGTAGCGCCATCGGCCAGGGTGAAGGTCAAGCCGCCGCCGGTGAAGGGCTGGCCTACAGTGCCTTCGCCGAGCAGGAAGCCCGTCGGGTCGACTACTTCGAACGTGCCGGCGTTTTCGACCGCCTCGATGATGGTCAGCACGTAGTCGCCGGTGATGGCTGCGCTGGTGACAGCCACCGAGCCAATGGTGCCGTTACCGATGTTGCTGCCATTGGCGGTCGGGGTCAGTGCGTTGGCGGCGGTGATCAGTGCGATCAGGGTGCCGGCTTTGAGAATGCCGGAGCCGGCGGCGATGACCACCTCCTCGCGGCTGCGGGAGCCGTTGGCCTCCGAAAGGAGGAACTCACCGGTGTACACGCCTTCGGTTTTGATGGTCATGCTTGTTTTCCTCCTTTCGAGGCTTGGTTATTACGACGCTGGGCGTAGACCTGAGTCGGCGTCGGGGGTTGGTGTGCACTGGCCTGGGGGCCATCATCAAGCGGCGGCAGGTTGCTGATCTCGACCGTGCTGCTGTTTTTGGCCAGTTTGTCGAACAGCTTGGCCCGGGCCTGGTCACCGGTTAGGCCGGCCTCGATCAGACCCTGGGCTTCATCCGGCAGCTTGGCCACCAAGCAGGCGGCGCGTACTTCCTTGGCGCGGTTGAAGTGCGCCTGCACGGCATCGGTACTGGCCAGGGCACTGGTACGGATCAGATAGGGCAGGCAGTTGCTCAGCCCGGCTTGCTCGCAGTCCGCTGCCAGTTTGGCGGCCAGCTCGGAGGCTTCCGGGGTGGCGGGTGCCGGGGCTGGTTCGGGGTCAGGTTCCGGGGCCGGGTCGGGCTCGGGCTCGGGCTCTGCTGGCGTATCGGGCTCACCCACCAGCAGCAGCGCTGCCGCTGGCACATTGCGGTAACGGTTGAGGATCTTGCCCAGGGCCGCGTTGTTTACCAGCGGTTCCACCTCGCCGAACACCTCATCAACAAAGCCGTGCGTCTTGGCCTCGCTGGCTGTGAGCCAGGTGGTGTCGTTGATCATGCGCCGCAGCTCGGCGTCATCGATGTTCAGGGCGCGGTGCTGGTAGCTGACGACGATGCCTTCGAAGGCTTTGTCCATCATGTCGGCCATTTTGCGCAGCTCTTCGCTGTCGCCGGCCATCCAGGTCCAGGGGTTGTGGATCATGAACATGGCGTTGTCGGCCATGGTCACGCGGTGCGCGCCGCACACTGCAACGCTGCCGGCGCTGAAGCACGCCCCGTCAATCTGCCCGGTGCAGCGCTCGCCCAGGGCGCGAAGGGTGTTGTGGATGGCAATGCCGTCGAAGAGGTCGCCGCCCACCGTGTCGAAGTGCACCAATACATCCGAAACGCCGTCATCGACTTCCTTGAGATCGCGGATGAAATCACCGGAGGTCACGCCCCAGAAGCCGATCTCGCCGTAGATGTAGACCTCGATCGGCTTGCCACCCTCTTCGCCCGCAGCCTGGATGCTGTACCAGTGCTCGGCGCTGAGGGTTGGCACCCCTTCGGCGCGGTTGAGAATGCGCGGCTGTTCAAGGGTGCTGATACCCAAGCCGCCGAGCATTACCGCCAGCGCCAGTCGGTTGGTCATGTTCATGGCTTTTCCTCTTTATCGTCCGCCAGCGCGGCCGTATCGGTGGTGTAGTCGAGCCCGAGCGTTTGAGCTCGGAGGTTGTCGTCGGCGTTTTCCTGGTCGATCACTTCGGCGTCGTAGCCGCTGCGTAGCGCGTGCTCGCTGCGGCTGGCCAAACCACCCTTGATCTCCAGCAACTTGCCTTGCACGTCCTGGACGGGGTGCATGTAGGCCCAGCCTTGTGGCACCCAGCGCGTGCGCAGGTACTCGCGGCGCTTGGCTTGGTAGTCCGGCAGCTGGATGGCCCCGGCGAGCCAGGCAGCGTCGAGCCAGGCGGCGCGCACTGGGCGGCAGAGCTGGAACACGTACACGCCGAACTGCAGCTGCTCGATGCGGCGACGGAACTCGTTGAGCAGCACGCGCAACACGCGGTCGCTGATGTCGGCCATATCGCCAGTAAGCAACTCGTAGGGCAGCTCGATACCCGCCGCGGCGGCCATCAGCTGTTGGCGCATGAAGTCAACGTAGGTATCGCCAGCTGCTGGTGGGTCGGAGAACTTCACTTCCTCCCCTTCCATCAGCTCTTGCAGGGTGCCCGGCTCCATCGCCACCATTGGCACGCCGTCAGTGTCCGTTGTGAACGGCTGGCCGGTTACTGGGTCCAGGGCCGGGGGGCCTTCGCCGCGCGGCTTGGTGATGAAGCCGGCAAACAGGTTGGCAACCTCCTGCCGGAACAGCACCGCGTCGTCGTAGTTGTCCAACGACTTGAGCCGCAACAACACAGGCGCTAAGCGCGGGATGCCGCGAAGTTGGCCACCTTCCACCGGTTCAAATATGTGCAGCACCTCGCTGGCCGGGATGCGGTTCAGCGTGTTGTAGGTGGCCCCCAGAGCGCGCGGGTCGCCCGGGTGGTTCTTCCACATCCAATAAGCCACGCGCCGGCCGACCTGGTCGAACTCAATACCAGCGCGCACCACGTTGCCGCGGCGGGTGACGAAGTTGCGATCCAGCGGCACAAACTCTGCGGCGAGTACCTGCAGTTGCAGCGGCACCGCCAGGCCATCCTCCCGCCTGCGGTAACGCAGCCGCACGAAGCACTCGCCGGCCTCCTCGACCATTCTGGCAATGAGGCTCTGCTGCCCATAGAAGTCGGTGAGGTTGTCGGCGTCCGACTCGTCGGTCCAGTCACTCCAGAGCTGGTTGATGGCGCTGCGCAGGGCGGGGTCTTTGATCTGCGCCCGCGGGGTGATGCCGGTACCGATCAGGCTGCTAACCCGTTTGGAGATACCACTTGCGGCCCAGGGGTTGTTGCGCACTGCCGCCTTGGAGCGTTTGCGCAGGGTGGGCAGCGCCGGTATGGCCACTGCGTTTAGCGCAGCATCGGGGGCGTCCCAGCTCTGCGAGCGCCGACCATGGCCAGCACCTTCGTAGCTGTTGAGCATCTGCAGGCGGCGCGGGTTGGCGCGGATTCGGTAGCCCATTACGCCCCCTTGCCACGGCTGTAGAGCCGCACTTGCCGGGGTTTACCGGCGCTCGCCTCACGGGCAGCATCGGCTGCATATTGCGACTCCAACATGCGCAGGCTGGCAAGCGCGGCGCGATCCAGACGGCGATCACCCTTGCTGATGCTCTGCCCTGTTTCAAGGATTTCGGTAATCGACGCCCGGACTTCATCCAGGCGCTGTTGTGCGCTTGCCATGGGGTGCCCTCTCGTCATCGTTTCAGGTAGGTGCTGCGGGATACCCGCCGGCCGGGTGGTTGCGGGGCGGGCTTGCTGGAAGGCACGGGCGCAGGCCGGGGGGGCTGCTCATCATCTGCTCGCGCGACACGGCCCGGCGCGGGCTGGGCTGGCTGGGCGAACAAACTGCCCTGGCTGACCGAAGCACGTAGCCGGCCCCACTCGGATTCGTGGTAGCGGTGCAGCCCTAGGAACTGAGCGGCGGCCTGGTTGTAAACCAGCAGGTCGAGCACTTCGTTGCGCTCGGCCTTACCCTTGACCCAAACGGTGCGCTTGTAGCCCTTGACGTACACGGTGATCTTCCTCTCGGCCACAGCCTGGTCGTAGAACTCATCAGGCAGGTCAGTGGAGAAGTGCAGCGCACCAGGGCCATCGGCGAACGGGTAGCGGTTGTAGATCCAGTCCTTGGCCGTGTCGGTACCGATGATCCACAGCTCTGCGCCTTGTTTCTCGGTTTGGCCGTTGTGCTTCACGTCGACCTTCGACGGCCGCTGGGCCAGCACCGGCCGGCCCGGCTTGCTCGCACCCTTCACGGCAATCACGTTGCGCCAGCGGCGCAGGCGGGTGAACTTGTAAACCTCATCGGTATGGTGGCCACCGGAGTCGATGGCCGTGGCGCAAATGGCCAACTCAACGCCAGAGGCATGCCGATATCGGCGCTTCAACTGTTCGTCGAGTGCATTCCAGGTGCGCTCATCGGCGGGGTCACCCGCCACGACCTGGAAGTCGACAACCCAACGTTCGAGGCCTTCGCCCCAGCCGATCACCAGCATTTCCAGGCGGTTGTGCTGCACGTCCACCGCGGCGGTGAGAATCAACGCGCCGGGCGGTACCGAGCCCAGCCGGTAATCCTCGGCGCGGGCCTTCAGCTCGGTGGCCTTGGTCATCGCTTGCGCGGAATCCCACACCAACGCCAGGCGGGTGTTGTAGAACACCTGCATGGGTTCGTTGTCGCCACGGTCGGCGGCCAGCTTGGCCTTGTCGTACTGCTTGGCCAGGCTCTGCCAGGCCATCCAACCCAGCGGCGAATACAGGGCGTTGAGGTGGAAACCCACCGTTTCGCCGTCGCCCTGTGCGGTAGCGCGCCACTCACCAGCGGCCAGCATTGCTGTCTTGTGGTGCTCCTCGATCAGCGCGCCACAGTCAGGGTTGCTACAGAGGTAGTCGACTCGCGAGTAGTCTACTTTCCACTTCAGGTTGCCGAACTCCAGCACCTGGTGCTGGCCACAGTGGGGGCACGGCACAAAATACCGGCGCTTGTCGCTGGCCTCGTAGAGGTCGTCGATGCGCGACGCGCCTTTGATTGTCGGCGAGCTGGAGAAGTAGAACTTTGCCTTGCGGCCGAACGTGGTACCGCGGGCTTCGGCCAGCTCGATGGGGTCGCCTTCGCTGTCGACGTCCACATCCCAGCGGTCGATCTCGTCGCCGTACACGTAACGGGCGGACAGCTCTGCCAGGTTGGCGGCCGAGCCGGCTGTGGTGCAGTAGAGCGTGCCTCCCTCGAACTCTTTGGTGTCGAGGGTGTTGCGAGCATCGCGCGACCGCGGCTTGGCGACGCGCTTGGCTAGGTCCGGGACTGCCTTGATCGTTTTGTCTATCCGGCTGGATACGCGGCGCGCCAGCTTCTCGCTAGGCAGCAGCGCCAGGATGTTCGCCGGTGCCATGTGGATGTTGCCGCCGATCCAGTTGAGCGCGATCTGCGTTTTCATCATCTGTGAGGCGACCATGGTCACCACGCGCTTGCAGGGATGCAGCGGCGACAGGCAGCGCATCGGCTCGCGCGCGAACGGCGTGCGGGCGGTGTGGTACTTGCCGGGCTCTGCTGCGCCGGTGTCCTTCGGGATGCGCTGATATTCGTCGGCCCACTCGTCGATCCACAGTTCAGGATCGAGCTCGAGGCCGCGGTGGTATGCCGCACGGTACGTGGCGGCACCGTCGGCATACGGGTGTTGCATGGCTAGTTCGGCTCCTTGGCCCCCTGTTCCAAGTCGGCGTCCAGTTGCACCAGGCTGGCAGCATCCTCAAGGACGCCGCGCAGCAGCTCGGTCAAGCGGCGCTCCATTTCCCAGGTATCGGTGATAGCGATCAGTTCGCCAGCCACCTTGGGTGGCAGGCCGAGGATCAGATCGCGCAGGGTGCGTGCCGCGGCGAAGGCGGCGCGGTCAACCGCAATGCGCTCAACCAGCTCGCCGCGGCCTTTCAGGAACTCGTCCTCGGCAAGCAGTGCCAGGTACGTCTCGCGGTGTGCCCGGGCCTTTTGGTAGGTATCGCCCCCACTGGTCAGTGTGGGCGACGACGGCGGGGCCAACGGCGTAACCAGGGAATGCACGCCCTTGTCGGCGCGTTCACGTTGGTGGCGATCGGCAACAGCGGCCTTGCTGGGGTCGGCGGTCTCGCCGAGCAGCGCCAGAGTTGCCTCGACCTCAACGTGGCCCTTTTCGTTCAGGACCAAACGATTCTGTCCGGCCAGCTTGGAAACATAGGGCCTGGACCAACCCTGGCTGTCTGCGAACTCTGACTTCTTCATGACCGTCATGAATTCACCTGTTAACCAGAAACACGCTAAGGGTTAACCAAATTAACCCTGTTAACTAACCTCCTGGGCCTCCCACTAACGCGAGAGCGGGGCTTGAATTACCCTTGCCGCCTCCAGCGCCCCAGGGGCCCCGGCAGGTTGAGGCCCCGCCCCTGCCTACCGCCGCCGGCCGCGCAGCTTCGGCAGCCGCCCGTTCAGCGCATCGGCGATGGCCTTGTCTATGTTCGCTTCGAGCTGTCCATCGTTCTCGGCAACCCGCCGCACCACGTCATGGAACTTGAAGCGCTCGCGGTACTGCGGCTGGCGGACGAACGCGAGAACCATGATCACGTTCTCGCCCCGCCGCTCCGCAATGCCTATGGGCGTCTTGCCGCGCTTCATCACGAAGAACGCCAGCGCGTGGCCCTTACGCAGCGAGCGCTTGCTTTCGGTCGCCGCGCTGTCCGAACCCGATAGCTTCATAGCTTTCAGGCCCGACAGGATTTGCAGCATGTGGCCCTTCTGGATGTTCCCGTAGCTATCCAGCCGCGCCCCGGCGGCAGGCACAACGAATCGGCCAGCGGGCAGAATCCCCGACTCGCGCAGGTATCCCTCGCTACGGCGCTGGATGCGCTCGCCGCCCTCCACCTGCGGCAGCAGGTAGTCTTCGGCAGTAAATGGATTCTTGCCCGCCGCCCAGTCCTGCACCCACACAGCCGACTCGGGATCTGCCGATGGCTTGGCATGCAGTACGCGAATCGAGTTCAGCGCCCAGGGCGTTGGCCTGTCGAACACGCTGGTCATTTCAGCCTGCAGCGCCTGCCTGGCCTGGTTGGCTGAGTGGTTCAAAGCATCGGCCAGCGCACGACTAGCCAGCCCAGCGTCCAATTGCCGCAACGATGCCAGCGCATCATCCAGGTCATTGGCAGTGATGGACCCCCTCACGAAGGCCCATCCGCGTCAGGCTTGGCCGGCACTTCGCACACCCCTGCCCGCTTGGCCAGCCAGCGTTCGTATAACCCGCTGGCCACGTCTGCACCCATGGTTGCGACCACAAAGCCGATGGCCGCGGCCACCAGCACATGCGCGCCACTAGCCCAGATCAACAGCATGGTCGACAGCCCGAAAACCACCGACGCCCCGGCCCGCAGGATCACCCGGTACACCAGCTCTCGGCCACGCAACCCATCGCGGTCAGCGCGCCACATCTCGCCACTGAAGCCGGCAGCAACCGCAACCGCGATCACCACCCAGATTGGCAGGTCAGCCAGCGCCTGCTGTTGCTCATGAGTCATCGTGATCACCTATTGATGCGAATGGAGAACGGCCCAAAGCACCTGAGCCGAATACAGATAGCCTGGCGCTTGGAGAGAGCCGGCTGCTGCGGCGCAGATAGCGCTCAGCATTTTTCCGGGCCACTACTTTGACAGCATGCAAACCTGCAGCTATAGATCAAAAGCCCCGCTCAAAAAGGACTTTAAATGCGCATATTCATCACCCTGCTGGGCTTGAGCGTGGGCTTGTCTGGCTGTTCGTTTGTCTCGGTCTCTGGTGCCACAACAACCGAGCGCTTTATTAACGTCGGCCCCGTAATACTCAAAACCGATCAACCCGCACGCGCGATAGTCACCTCTACGCTCGGCGTGGGCGCAACAAACTTCCAAGGCACCACCAACGTCGGCTATGTCGACCAAGAGGTGGTTGTTATCCCTAACGCTGCCGGGTGTGAACTCATCCTCATAGTTAGAGACCACCAGGAGCTCGAACGAGCGAAACAGATCCTGGGGGATGCCCTCAAGCATGCCTGCACCAACGACAAGGAAGCCCTATGAAGCCCCTAAGACTCTCCGCATTAATCGCATCGGCAGCACTGATGTCAGCTTGCGCAAACGAATCGCCCTTGCTGTTTGTTTCCAAAACCTCGGTGGGTCTGGATGTATCGACACCCACCACAGGCAGTACCGAAATCAGCGTCAACTTTGGATGGAAATCCCTCGACGCTGCGTATGTCCCAGTGGTCGAGATAATCGATACAGAGAAAGACCTCCACCTGGTCTTGTCAGGCGACAACGCTAAGGATTACGAAAAACCAGAAGATGCGAACGCACTTCGCAAAGAAATAAATAAATTACAAGAACAATTAAAAACAGCGCAGCAAGAGCTCGCCAGCGCGACAGCAGATAAAAAGCCCGAAAAAGAACAAAAGGTTACGGATCTGAAAACAAAGATAACTGAAGCACTTGCAAATAAGGATACGAACACAGGCAATGCTATTGAAACAGAATCCACTGTTGCGCCAGCCATTGCCAGCGAGCTAGTTACAGCTACATCGCTGTACAAAAAATCATTTGATTCGTACGAAAGAATGATCGCCGCTAGCACAGCGACAGACGAAGAGAAGAAATTGAAGAAAGAAGCCGTGCAAGCTCAGCAAAATGTTGTGGCAACGCTTTCCGAAGCGCTACTCAAGTCCATAGACCGAAAAGACGCGCTATCCGTATTCTCCGTTGTCGATACGAACTCAATATTTCGGGAGTCAATCGGCGTGGGCAAAGTCTTCGCCACGGGCATGGCCGCGCAGAATGTGTCGCGTGACTTCAACGCCTCGCGCGGCTGCGTCACCGCGATATCCAGCGCAGTAGCCAAGCTTGCAGCGTCCGCTGAGGCTGCCGATCAAGCAAAAGCCAAAGCGCTCATCGAAGCCTGTAAATAACCCCCCTAGGAACACCAAACCCACCAAACAAAAAACCCGGCTCAATGGCCGGGTTTTGTGTGTAGCGCCTGCCGCTCTCTGCGGTCGCACCTATCGAAGATGACTACTTTTTACAGGTGGAATTTCCTGGCAGCAACCCGAAATTAACGCCACCCGCGAATATGTGGGTAACGCCGCATGAACGCCTAGGCAATGTCGGCGAATACACCAGCGCGGCATTAAGCGCCTGCGGCGCTGTCCCAGCAGCCCCACTGTTTGAAAGCGAAGTGGGATTGCTGCAAGCGCCTAGATTCGGGGCTTTGCCCCACTGTCCTACCTTTTTTCCTCCTTCCTCGCATAAAGAGATAAATCGAACAACACGCATGCGCGCCACAGGCGCGTGCTGCTGCCCGCTACGCTCACATACGCGGTGGGCATAAGTTGCCGGGACAGTGGGACAGCCCAGCAACAGCGCGGCCCCGGCGCGACCCACCACGCCAAAGCGTAGCGGGACAAGGCCGGCCAGCGGCGCACACAAAGCAGCAGCGCGCGGCATCACGCTGCCTTCGCCATCAGCAAACTGGCGATGCACTCATGCGCCTCGTGCAAGCGCTCGTAGTACGCCTTACGGCTGCAGCCGCAATAGGTGATCTTCTGCGAGAGCAAACTGTCGTGGTTGCAGTAGTGCTCGCGCACCACCACCGTCAGCTGCGCAGGCAGGTGCTTATTGACGATCAGCTCGATATCCGCCGACTCGTCCAGCAGCACCCGGCTCCCTCGCGTGCCGCGTATCAACTCCCCCTTGCAGGCCATCAGCATCGCAATCATGTTGCCGCCGCCAAACTCGGTGGCTGCCCGTTCGCTGTGCAACTCTTCGGCCCACAGCTTCAGCATCTCGTCGATGCGTTTAATCATCGAAACAAGGCTCCTCGGTCTTCATCACCAGCAACGCCGAAGCCCTGCCCCAGTCGTCAGGCTTCTTGTAAGCCCAAGGCCGCTTACCGCTCTTAACCAGCGGCGGCAGGCGAACGCGCCGCCAACCCAGCCGATGCATGATCGCGCCAACGCGCATCTGCTCGGGCTTGCCCCAATGGCCGAAGTCGAGCTTCAGCGCGCCGCCCAGCACCTCACTGCCCGTGGTGGTTTCGCCGATCTGCGACTCCTCCAGCCAGGTCAGAATCGGCCCTTCCCATTCGTCCACCACAAAGCGCTCGTCCTGCGCCTCGGCAAACATCGCCGCCTCGTCGCGGTTCACCCACCAAATGTCGCCGGCCTCATAGCAAACCATCGCCTCGGCCCACAGCTGGTCGCGGATCTCGCGCAGGCGCTGCAAGTCCACCTGGGTACACGCCACCGGCCAGTAACGGCGGTTGCCGGTCGCGTCCTTCAGGTACTCGTCTTGGTTGGTGGTACCCACGAACACACACTGGCGTGGCACGTCATTACTTCTGCGGCCGTAGCTCTCGCGGTAGGTATCGGTCGAGGCGGAGAAAAACTGCTTGGCCTTGGTGCTCTCGGCCTTGTTGAAACTATCCAGCTCGCCCAGCTCGATAATCCACTTGCCCCGGATGGCCTGAAAACCGTCCTTATCGCCCAGGGCAAACGGCGTATCCATAAACCACTCGCCGCCCAGGATGCTCATCGCCGTGGACTTACCCTCGCCCTGCCCGCCCTCCAGAATCATCACCGAGTCGGCCTTGCAGCCTGGCTGCATCACCCGCGCCACCGCCGAAATCATCCAGCGCTTGCCCACCTTCGCGGTGTAACCGCTGGCCTGCACACCCATCACCTCGGTCAGCCAGCTTTCCAGCCGCGGCACTCGGTCCCACACCAATCCGTCCAGGTACTCGCGCACCGGATGGAAGGCATGGTCATGCGCAACCACGCTAACGGCCTCGATCACGCTCGAAGGCTTCACCCGCAGGTTGTACTGCTGCGCCAGCCACTTCATCACCCGCGTATCGTCGATGTCCGCCCAGTCGCCCGTACCGCCGCCATAAGGCGCGGCCCGCAACTTGACGATCTTCGAGCTGAAGGCGCTGAAGCTGATCACCCCCGCCCAGCGCTCATCGTTACCAAGAATCAGCTCCACGTTCTGCATGTGCGCGATCAACGCGCCATTCTCGGTGCGCGCCAGCTGGTCCTTCCAGCCACCGGCCGCAGGCGGCTTGATCACCGCCAGCACCTGGCGGCGCACCGCCTCCAACCCTTCGGCGCAATGCAGGTCGTTGAAGTCCGTCCACTTGGTCTCCCGCACCCCGGCGAAGATAGGCCCAACCACCTGGCCACCGACGATCAGCGCCGCGTTGCTGCCCTTCTCCTCCCCTGGGTTCCATGGCTCGCCGTTCGGGCGTTTGGTCTTCCAGTCATCGTCGCGACAGATGATCAACGCCCGCCCCGGGAAGCGCTCGCGCATCGCCTTGGCCACCTCACGCAAATTGCCGGCATCGAACGCCACTGCCACCGTGGCCGAAGTCGCCATATGCAGGCTCGCGCCCGTGGCATAGCCCTCGCACACCAGCACCGGCTCGCCCGGTTCCGGGTGGGGGCCAATCAGGTGAAAGGCACCCTCCTTGGCCATGCCATACGGCCAATAGGTTTTGTCCCGCCCCGTTTCCGGCTGCTTGGCCGGATAGATCACCTGCAGGCCGACGATCTGATCGCGCACGTTGCACATCGGCACCAGCACCGCACCGGAGCGCGGCGCATAACGCACGCCAAAGCCGACGATCTGCTTTCTATCCAGGTAATCGCTGCGGCCCTTCTCCGGCATGCGCTTAAACATCGCCGCTGCCCGGCTGGCCGCTCGCCTCGCCGCATTGGCGGCAATCTCAGCAGCCCGACGCTTGGCTTCCTCCTGCCGGGCGCGCATCACCTCGCGCTCCTCGGCGCTCATGCGCCCGGGCTTCACTTTTACCTTCTGCGTCTCCCCGGTGCGCCAATCGCCGAAGCTGCCGAAAATCAGCGTTTCGCCCTTCTCGGTGCGGTGCTCGTGCACCACGTACCAACCGTTCTTCTCCTTGCCTTTGTCCTGCGCGGTTTTGCAGCGCGTGAGTTTGCCGAACGCCAGCGGCTGCACGGGCTCCAGGCCGTAATCGGCCATCTGCAACAACACTTCACCCAGCATAACGCGCCCCTTTTTTCTCAAGCGCTTGCTGGCAAGCGGCGCAACGCATGCACCCGCGGGCAGCCAAACGGCGGGCCTGGGGGATGGCATCGGCGCAATCGACGCAATATTCAAACGAGGCACTCACCGGCGCAGGCTTGCGTGCGGCCAAGGCGTTATCGATGCGCTCCAGCATCAGGTCGTTCGCCACATCGGCAATGTCAGCCATGCTCGCCACCCCGCGTGGTTCGGTTCACATAGGCCGCACGGTTCAGCATGGCCAACAGCACCTGCACCCCGCGGAACACCTGCAAGCGAATGGCCGCCAGCTCGGCGTCGTCCACCAGGCCATCGCTGATGCTCTTGGCCCAGGTTTCGGTAAAGCCCGCCACCTGGCGCAGGTATGTCGGCACGCCCTCAGTCAGGGTGGCCGGCATATCCTCGGTGTACATCTCGGCCAGCTCTTGCCACATGGTGTCGCCCACCAAGGCATGCACCGCATCCAAAATGCGCCGGTCCTTGGTCAGCTCCAGAATTTCGCCAAATTCCTGGATGTTCACGCTGTGGGTGGGGTGCGTTGGCGAAAGTTTGTGCTGCAACGTGGTGGGGTTGCGGCCTGTGGTGGCCGCAATGGCAGCAGCACCGCCGGGGTAGTCCCGCGCGGCGTGGTACAGCGCCAAATCGAGCGGCAACACTTCCCGCTTGGCTCGGTCGACGCAACTGGATGAAGCTCGGCTCATGGCATTAACCCTTACAGGTTGCCAGTGCCACGTGCAGCTCCCTTTGCTAGAGTAGCGCCGTGGTCACTCGCAAGGTGGCGACATGCAAGCGGCGGCTCTGTGGTGGAAAGGCCGCTTGCAACCCAATGGCGAGGTACATGCTCCGCATGCGCCCCGCTGTTAAAGCCTGCAGCTCTGTGGTGGAGAGGCAGGCAACCCAAGGCATCCGTGCCTTGGCGGGTGCGGTAAATCAGCGTGTGGTACGTGGTGTGCTCCGCTGACTACTGCATCCCCCGGCAGCACTGTGGTGTGTGCCGGAGGAACTGGGCGGCCCTTGGGTCGCCTTTTTTCTAAGCGGCGACAGCACCCGTAGGCACATCACCAAACACATCAGGGCGAAGCTCATGGCGCGAAACGCCAGTAGCAGCCTCAACTCGCAGCACGAACTCAGCAGGGCAAGCGCCCTTAACTTTCAGCCAATGCCACAATCGTTGCTGGGTGACAGGCTTACCTGGGGTGGAAAGGATCCTGGCCAGAGCGGTCTGCCCTTTGGCCAGCTCAATCGCCTTTTCAAAAGCGACTTTCATGTCACAAGGGGTACTCATGAGGTTTCCTCACTCAAAACTCCCGAGCAATCTACAAACAAAACTGTCGCCACGCAACAGACAATACTGTTGGAGAGATAACAAATTTCTTTGTAGCCTTGCCCCATGACTACTCAAACCGCAAAACAAAAGGCCATCGCTGACCTTTTCAAACGCCGCAGGGCGGAACTCAAAATGTCTCAGGCCGATGTAGCGGCAGGGGTTCAAGAGCTGCTGGGCGGTGAGGTATTCAAACAGCAGTCCTATGCCGCCATCGAATCGGGTAAAACTAAGCACTCAAAGTACCTCGCCCAAATAGCGAGGGTTTTGGGCATTCCACCCCAAGCAGTTGACCCCAGCGCCAAAGGCCCGCAGATCACTAGTACAACTAGAATCACCTACGGAGAGCGGGCGACAGTCATGCAGGACGTAGTGAGAAAATTGCCAGTGATAGGCTCAATTAAAGCTGGGGCTTGGTGCGAAGCCATAGATGAGTTTCAGCCAGGCGATGCAGATGAATGGATCGAATCTCCCGGCCCAGTGGGCCCAAAGGCATTTGTCCTAAAAATCGAAGGCATCAGCATGTACAACCCAACCGGTTCGGTCAGCTTTGCTGACGGTGACAAGGTTGTCATTGACCCATCTATTGAGGCATCCAAGGGTGACTTCGTAGCCGCTAAACTGACAAGCTCTGACCGGGTTACATTCAAGCGCCTCCAGCAGGAGGACGGCGAGTGGATTTTGGAAGCCATAAACCCAGACTGGTCACCTAAATACATGCGCATGACCGAAGAGTGGCACATCTGCGGCAAGGCGCTCTGGAAGGTTCAGAAGCTCTAACAGGTAAGCCAGTGCGAAATCACACTGGCTTTACCAGTCGTTAGCTATCTCGCTGAACAGCTACTAACAGTTGATCGGTGCCAGCAGGTGTCACTGAACGGCAGAGCTGAGACAAGTGCATATAGACTGCAACTGACCCATTGCGGACGGTGGAAACAGGCAGCTATCGTCTAATCGAAAAAGCTGGTGGACAAGTAAACCTTGCCCACCCTACGTTTGCGGAAAAGGCACATCCAGAACTAAAAGACTCTTACTCTAACAATGTTTTTTTGACAGCCGCTTTGGAACTGTTACTTTTTTGCTACAAGCTCCAACAGCCTTTTAAGCTCTTCAATGTTAATTTTTTCAAACAGCTGGTGTGTAGGCGGTTTCTCAATATGTTTGCCATCCAGTGTTGTGGACGCGTTGAAAGAAATAGCTTCAATAGCTTTTGCAATCAACTCTTTTTGCAAATCACCTGCATCTGCCTGTAGTTCCTGAAGCTGTTTTTTATAGCTTTCGTACGAAGAAGCAAAAGCCTCTTTGTGCGCGTACTCTTGTTGAAGCCTTTCATACTGGCTACGACGTGTCGCTGAGAATATGGCGATCCAAACCACGGGCAGGATAATCGGGGACCGCGTAAGTAGTGTCCGCAGCACGTCCTCCCAACTGCTCGTTTTTACGAGCTCGAGGTGCAGTGGTGAAAAAGTAATGTTATCCAGAACCAATACTAACCCACCCAGAAACAAGGCCAGCATAGACACATAAAAGGCCTGCGTGTACCTAGCAATAGGGGTTTTAAAATTTTCCTTTAACGCTTTGTAGGCAGAGGCTAGACCTGCGCTTGTGGCACCAGGCAATAAGGCCTCAATGCTTTCAAACAAAGATGCTTGACGTGTCTTTTGCTCTTCCTCGTGCATATCAAGCTGCTCAAGACGAGCGTCTAATTCTTGTTTTAACCCGTCCTTTTGCACTTCTTCGCCCTCAACCATCTTACGCCCGAAGATTCGTTCGTAGAAGAGCTCTAGCTCCTTGTCTCTTGAGGTGGACGAATCCAGCAAATCATTAAATGAATCGTTCAGTAGATGGACTGCATCCACTAGGACCGTAATTTTCTGAGATGTTGACTCAGGGCCTTCGAGGAGTTCCTTATGCAAAGACGCTACTGCGTTGTGGTTAGTTTCGATATTAGAAACCATCTGTTTTATATAGTTTTCTGCTGAGGCGTTATCCTCAACATCTACAAATAGGTACTCGTCTAACTGCTTCACGCGTTGCCCGATAGCTGTAATCTCCCCCTGCTGGCTGACGACTTCAGCCATGGCGGTTTTCAGATTCGCTTGGACCTGTGAGGCTTGCTCTTGGAAGGCCCCTATGTAAGCCGATACCTGGCTGGAAAATGCCTTAACAGCTGCGCCATATGCTTCTAAGGCCTGTTCGGGAGGAACCATGTATGGCCGCACATAAGTTAGGAGATTGTCGGCGTGCTCGTTGGCCTGAATAAGATGCCTGTCGTTACGATTTGATGCATATGCTCGAACTTGCTGCAAGCATGCATCGGCTTGATTTTGACAGTTTGCCCAGACGGACTTTGGGGTAAGCTCAATATCTGCGTTAGCAATTATGCCTTCGACAAAGGTGAGTACCTTTTTCAACCTCGCCAACTCTTCAACAGTTGTTGATACCGTCTGATCATCAACATCTAGCGATGCAATGATGTCGAGCAAAGCTGACCAAATAGTATTAAATGGGTGTTGCTCAAACTCACGGATCCATCTCGTCATTTCACACCCTTCCATCCAAGGTCATATTATAATTGCAGAACCATTCCAGACTACAGATCCATGTAGTAATACGCACAACCCCATGACACCAGCAGACACAGCTAGCGAGCATGCAATAATTTTCCTTCAAAGTGTCGCTTGCTAGTTATCTTTAATTTTGATGCAAATCTTGTACTTCTCTTAAGCACCAGGATAAACGAAGGGTTTTCTTTGGCTAAAAGGGGAGAGATTTATTTATTACCCCACACCATCAGCAGAAAAATAAATCTGTACCCTTCCCCCCACTCTCATCAGGAGAAGCGCACGCATTCGCTTAATCCATCTAGGTGCTCATCTTTGGTGTCCACACCAAAAGCTTCCAAAAATTTCTTCGCAAAGATATCTTTCGGGCCTTCTTTTCCTTCCTCTTTATTGAGAACCCTAGAGATCGAGCTGACGAAAAGGTCGGCGATCTGCATAAGAGGTGAAATGCTAGAGTCCTCGACTTCAACTAAGTCGATGTATACGCTCCCTTGAAACAAGCTTTTCGAAGCATTCTGCAATTGAAGCTCAATCTCCATCATGGACAGCTTATCTTTGGATGCCTCTTCTGCATCCTTTCTAAACTGAAGGTTTCGAGGAAGCACGGCTCGCCCCGACTTGTTCTCTTCGGAAATCCCTTGGATGACCATATGGTAGAATAATTTATTCAGAGTGTCGTCCACATTGTAGAGGCCACTTCTAACGACACCCAGCCCCTTAAAGGAAATGGAGGACGAATTTTTAATGATAGCGCCAAGAAGTGCTTCGTAGGCTTCTAGATTACCTTTACCAATTTCCTTAAAGTGCATTTCGCCCTTGAATCCGATCTCCTTTTTCTTCTGATTGATTGCGGCTGTTATTTTAATTGTTTCATAACCACGCAAAACCCAAAGACTTCCGACAAGCAAGTACTTTCCGGTTTTGCCACTTTCATCAGCATAGATGCAGTACACCGGATAGGAAGGTCTTACTTCAAGTGCGCGCTGTTTTTCTTCTTCCTCAAGCTTTCCTCTAAACTTTCTGACCTCTGGTGACGCGATGAAAAGGCCAAGTACATTCTGTACTACAGCGCGAGCACGCGCGACAGAGTGAAGCCGTTGTAGTTTTGGATAGTTTTCGAATGAAATATCACCGCCACTGTACAAATCACTTTGAAAGGTTTTCCAATAAATAACCTGACACTTTATGTCTGAGTCGCGGGCCTGGGGGTAATGGTTAAGAATCCAGGCAACCCTATCTGTTACCCGGGCCGGACTGTTGCTTGCAATTGCAGAGAGCACTCTCATTTTTTCAGCTTCTTTGTCTCTCCCCTTTTTCGGAAGCGCGACTAGTAACTCTTCCTGTTCTTCATCTTCTGCAGGTGTGACGGTGATGTCGTTCATCTTGAGTCCCTTCAACTGCCAAGTGCTGGTTATTGGCCAGCATTGCCCGTGAAAGGTTTCGCGTCAACTAACAAAACAGCCCGTCACTTTTGGCCGCTATCTGCCGGTCGCCACTAGGGCGTGCGCTGGTCAAGTCGAATGTGAACGCTTGGTCAGCAGGAATGGTTTTGGCTCGTCAGTGGTTGCGCAAAATGGGTGGTCACGTCAGCACAATTTCGCAAACTAACAAGCGCCCAACAAACAGACTACAAACAAAGCTGTTGACCTGATAACAGTTTTGCTTGTAGCTTTGCCTCACTCTCCACCACAGAGCGAGGCAACACCATGGCCACCACAGCCACCCTGCACGTCCACCCAACCTGCGCCAGTAACCGCCGCCTGATCGAGCAGCTGCAAGCCACCACTGGCTGCCTGGTCGTGATCACCGGCGGTAAAGCCAAGCTGCAAAACCGTCCGACTGCGCCGCAGCCCACCCCTGGCAACCCATGGGGAGGTGACGCCGCATGAGCCAGCTAACCCTCACCACTCCGGGCTTTATCCGCCTGCAGGCCCAGGTCGCCCTCAACGGCACCTTCACCCACACGCTGAGCAATGCCGAGCGTGTGTCGGTGGCGGCAACGGTCAGCATCGAGCAATGCGCACAAGCTATCGATGTGAAGGTGCGTATCGGCAACACCGCCAACAGCGTAGCGCTGGACAAGTACCGCACCGACAACGGCAGGCGCGTCGCGCGCTTTATCGAGCAAATCGCCAACGGCCACGCCCCAACCAACGTGCCGGACGTGGACGAGTGCCTGCTTGTCACCGACCTGGAGCGCACCCTGCGCCAGGCCCTGCGCAGAGGCCACGGCACGTATTACCTGCCCGCCGATGAGCTGGAGCCATGCCTGCTGATCCGCCGTAACCGGTTCGGCGGCTACACAGCGCAAATCGAGCTGCACGGCGCAGCCTGCATGCTCACCCTGCCCGCAGACACACGCCGCGCCTACGCCATGCTGGCCGAGAACCTACGGCGCTTCCTCACCGGCTACCGCGACAGCCTCGCGGCTGCAGCTTGAGGATGTCGCTATGGAACTCGACCTCAAGCGCGCCGCCGAGCGGCTCGGCACAACACGCCCGAAGCTGATGCAACTCATGCGGGAAAAGGGGCTACTGGGTGCCGACAACCTGCCTGCTCAGCCAACACGCGATGCGCGATACCTGCGCGTGAAGGAAACGCCCTGGCAGCACGCCGAACTGGGCCAGCAGTACAGCTACACCACCCGGCTGAAGCCTGGCGGCTTGGCATGGCTGGCACGGCAACTCGGCATCGAGCGCCCTGCTCCGCCACTCAAGCCGGACCCTCGGGAGGTGGCATGAGCAGCCAACAGCTGGAAACCCGGCCGCGCCAGTACGCCAGGCAGATCATCGCGAAAGGCACCCTCGCAGAGCGCAACGCCGCCCTGCGGGAGGTGCCCGAGCACCTGCGCGCGCTAACCAAACGCCACTGCCTCAATACATGGGGCCACCCGGCATACGCACCCAAGCAGGAGGCCAGGCCAGCCAATGACTAGCGCAAACCAAACACCGCTGCGCCTGCTGCAGGCTCCAGAGGCTGCCACCATCGAACTGCTCTATCGCACTTTCGGCGATGTGCTTGTGCCCCTGGAAAGGCTGCGCGTGCAGTACTTCCGCAACCTCAACGAGCAGTCGTTTGTGGCCGAGATCAACAGCGGCCGCATTCAACTGCCCATCACCACCCTGGACAGCAGCCGCAAGGCCCCCAAGTACGCGCACATCCGCCACGTTGCCGCGCTGATCGACATCCGCGCCTACAAGGCGGACGAGGAAATGCCCCGGCCACAGGGCGACGCCACCGAACCAAACGACTGACCGACAACCGCTGCCACCACCAGCGCCACCACCCAGGAGCACACCATGGAACTCACGACACCACAGATCTACGCCCTGTTTGCCATTGCCGCCGCAATCGCGGTGCTGATCGGGATCACTTACTGCGCCGGCCTGAAAACCGGCCGCAAGTCGGCCGACGACTTGATCGGCAAGCTGGAGAAGATCAACGCAGCTACCAGCAATAGTCTGGCTAAACGCACCGCCGACCTGGTTGAAACCAATCGTCTGCTGGACAGCCGCGAAGCGGCCCTGACCAAGCTGCGCCAGTGCTTACGAGAGGAACAGGCCGACCACGACACGGTAGCCAATCAGTTACGGGCCACGCTCCAGCACGAAATTGCCAACCGGCTCACCCACGACGACTGGCTCACCCTCAAGCTGGCCGCCAAGCAGCTCGGCGTTACTGCCCACCAGTTCGCCAAGTCCGGCAGCAGCAGGATCAACCAGGCGGGCTTGGCGCAGGCACGCATCAATGACATGGCCAACCGAGTGAAAGAGGCCCTGGACGAGCCGTTGGCACTTTGCGAGCCCACACCGCAGTTGCACGCGGTGCTGCCGGCCGAGCAGGCAAGCAAGGATTCGACCTGGGAGCGCACCGATGCCGCCCAGCCCGCCATAGCGATGTGCATGTGAGGGCCGCCCAGATGAAACGCCACTACCCCCTTCTGCGCCTCAGCCCCGAGGCCGCTGGCAAACTCCAGCACGACCACACCCGCGCCCTAGCCAACCTCGAACGGCTCAGGAACGAGCTAACCGCGCTGGAGCTTCAGGTACGCACCGAGTTCGGCCCCCAAATTCTGCACCTACTGCGCACCAACGCGCGCAATGCAGCGCTGGCCCAGCAACTGAAACGGGAGATTGCGGCATGAGCCCAGCGAGTGATGGCCAAATGGAACTATGCCCAAAACTGGGCCAGATTCGGACCCCAAGGGGAAAACTCATCCATACAGTACTGAGCTACCCAACACTCAGGGCCGGCAGCAGCGCCGGCACCTGCGAGCTGTTGAGGCAAACCCTCACAGGAGTAGCTCATGACACGACTAGCAATACGCGCCGGACTGGCCCTACTGGTACTAGCAGCAGCGGTGCTCTATGCCCCGCCCGCATTCTGAACCTAGCCACCGCCACCGCTATAGCCAAGGCCGTGCGTCAGCACGGCGGCGGCCTGGTACAGGCCACCCAGCCGCGTGCCGCTTTGCGCAGCCGCCATCAGTGCCCGAGCGGGGGCGCTATAAAAAGTCTCTGCTGCGGAGCAGCAGGCAACATTGCCTTTGCTCCCAGCGACTCCGCGACTCTCGAATACCCCAAGACATGCGTGCGCTGGGCGCAAAAAATGAGCACCTCGCTCCGCTCTACTACCCGCCCGCCCGCGCAGCTTGCAGTGGGGTATGAGACCTCATCACCCCACAGGGCGGATGGAAACAGGGGTACCAATAAGGCCAGCGATCCGCAAGTAATCCTGCTCAATCGTCGAACGGCAGTCAGAAATAGCCCACTGCCGTTTCAACAGATTGCCCCTTGCTACCTCGAGGTTAGAGGGCCCGAGGGCGGGCCATTGTTTGATTTCAAGAAAGACCTCAGCCAAGTGGTTGATGATGATGAAAATGCAGCCAATAACACCTGGGGACAATGGCTGAGTCAGCAGGGACCTGAGGGTCTTATCCGCCTCAATCAGTCTCAGGGTGCTGATTCCATCCCGATGGAGAAAAGCACTCCCAGACTGAAGCTGAACATAAATTCCTTGAACAGACGAAGCAGCCTCATGAGCAGCAGACTCAACCAGTTTTGCGGCCCGCAGGTCATTCTCAAGGCTTGCCATCCTTGCACTTTCTCGGTCTCTGGCATGCGACCTTTCAGCAACCAGAAACGCCGCGACGATGGCGGCAATAGAGCCGAACGCCTGCACCCACGCAGGAGCGGTCACGGCACTCCAAGGCAGGAAATACAAACTGATAGCCAAGAATGCGGCCGGTGGAGAAACCAGCAACAACTTGGGGTTGAACTTGATCGTCACCTCGTCGGGCAGCATGCACATTTCCTTGGCATTCATAATCAGGCGAGCTTGCAGCTTCATCGCGCCCGCGTCCAGCGAGGTGCAGCATGACCATCCGAAATATCGTCAGCGTCTCCCGCGCGCCACCCTGCTGGTGGCCATCGTCCTGGCAGCCGAGCTACATCGCCATCCACTACCACCGATTGCTACAGCTGATGGCTACCCCACACAAAGCGAGGGATTCGGAATGAACATGAATCTAGAAGGACCGGTCGACGTACTCCTCACATATAACCTCATCGATCTTGCTCCAGAGCGTCTTTTCAGCTGCAGCCCGATTCTCCCAACCCATTTGCTCCTGGCCCTCATATGTAAAGTTAGTTACTTCTGGCTCCCCGTATGGCCAGACAATCTGAACCATAGCGGAATGCGGCTGAGTCTTCGGACCAAGCCATGTTATGTAGACTTTTGCCCCACTTCGGTTTACTGGCCCAGGCGGTGGCGAAGACAACTCAGCTGCGCAGCCTCGCTCCTGGTGAAACTTATCCAACAGCACGGCAGCCCCATCTGGCCAGGGCAGTGCGTCCTTAGTTATCCCCAGGAGATCCCGGCGGGAGCGCAAAAGGCTAACCGACCCTGGGTTAGACCCGCCCTCCTTCCAATCGCGCAATTGACTACAGATCAACCGAGCATGGCTCACGCTATTTCGCAAAGTATTCAGCGCAGAAAGATGCTTTGCAGGGACCAGTTCCATTGGATACTGGGAGACCGCCAGCTCCAACACTTGCCATTCTTCAGGTCTGCCAGCGCTGATGAAGAGCTCTATCGCATGGCCTTCCCTTTCTCTATTAAGAAAGCAGTTACTGAGCATCCACAACTTCTCGTAGCACTCCTCCGAAAGCAGACGGAGCTGTCCCGCCGCCGTGCGCTCCCGCCGGAGCTCAGCATGACGACTGTGATAGATCGGGAGAGCAGCAGCGCCAATCAACGCAAGCACCGTGCCGATAGCCTGCACCCAAGCCGGCGCACTGGGACTACCCCATGGCACAAAGAACAGCCCAAACAGCAAGAGTGGAGCCACCGGGGACACCAACAGCGACTTGGGGTTGAACTGGATCGTGATTTCTTCGGGCAGCATGCGCAAATCCTTGGCATAGAAGGTCAAGCGAGATTGCCGGCACCTCACCACCGTGTCCAGCGAGGTGAAGCATGAGCATCACCACGCCCGTCATCCGCTACCACGGCGGCAAGTTTCGTCTGGGCACCTGGGTGCTCGATCACTTTCCGCCGCACAAATGCTACGTCGAACCCTTCGGCGGCGCAGCCGGCGTGCTGGTCCAGAAGCCACGCGCCTATGCCGAGGTTTACAACGACCTGGACGGCGATATCGTCAACCTGTTCCGCGTGCTGCAGGACGAGCAGAGCAGCCGGCGGTTGATCGAGCTACTGGCCATCACACCCTATGCCCGCGCCGAGTTCGAGCTGGCATGGCAAGCCACTGAAGATCCGGTCGAGCGCGCCCGTCGCCTGATCATCCGTGCCCAGATGGGTTTCGGCTCGGCCGTCGCGAGCAAGGGCATCACAGGCTTTCGCATCGATACAGCCCGCGCCTACGGCACTGCCCAGCAGCTGTGGGCGCGCTACCCGGAGCACCTGGTGCTGGTCTGCCAACGTCTTGCCGGTGTGTTGATCGAGAACCGCCCAGCTGTTGAAGTGCTGCAGGCCCATGACGCACCCGAAACCCTTCACTACGTTGACCCGCCATACATGCACGACACCCGCGTTCGCGGCGCGCAAAAGGGCCGGTACTATCGCCATGAAATGAGCGACCGGGAACACGGCGAGCTGCTGGCCACCCTCAAAGCCCTGCGCGGTTTCGTTGTCGTCAGCGGTTACCCAAGCGAGCTGTATCAAGCCGAGCTGGCACGCTGGACGATGAACACCACCACGTCGCGCATCAGCGCCGGCCGAGGCGGCAGCACCCGCCAGGAATGCCTATGGATCAACCCCGCCTGCATGGATGCCCTGCACCAGCGTGGGCTCGCATTGGAGGGAGCGGCGTGATCGGCATCCCCGAAACAGACACCCTTGAGAAGGCGCGCATCAGCGCCAACATCAACACGGGCTACCAAGTCACCACTGCCGATGGCCGCCCAGCCCGTCTAGTCATTATCGATGCAGACGGTAACGTCATCGAGGCGGGGCCAGCAGTTGCCCTTGAAGCCTGGAACGTCTGCATCGCCGTACAAAAGAACTTCTGGATCGGCCAGGGCCACCTGGTGGTGCACAGCTCACCACCGGGCCAGAGCAAGGTTTCCAATGCGGCATAAGTAATCGATCCGCCCTTGCTAAAGCCAGGGCGGAATACTGATCCAGTCAATTAACCGCAGCATTAGCTCAGCAAGCACGCTGGCGAGGATATCTAGAAGGAATTCAGCAAGACGATATCGCATGAGGGTGCCCTCATTTGTTGTTGAGGACTATTTAGATACTCCGAAAATGGAAACAGAAAAACAACTTTTCAGTCTTAAGCATGAAGTTTTGTCGCAGAGACAAATTGATATTGACAAAAATATGAATAATATATCGCGACCTGAACTCACAAACAGATATGCACCCAACACTCTCGATTAACTTTGTACACCTTCACTTGCCATCCAGACACCACTCCGCCGATCAACCCGCAGCAGTAGAGGCCGGCCAGCTTTCGGCACCAACATCACATCGATGTTTTTACTCTGCCGCCCTTCCTCACCGATGCCACGCATATAAACGACGATGCGCTCAAACGTATCCATCACCAGCTGCCGCACCAGATCCCGCGCAGCATAGTCATTGGCTTCAACCTCAGCCGTCAGCGCCATCCAGCGCGCCGCCTGCGCGGGTTGCACATTTGTCGATCGGGCAGCCAGCAACCGCTCAAGCTGTTGCACCTCGGCCTGCGCTTCTCCCAACTGCTGCTCAACCTCACGCGCCCGCCGCACAAATGCCAGCGGCGCTGCACCACTGTCATCAGCCAGCACAGCATCCGTAATTTTACCCAGCTGGCGCTCCAGCTCATTTGCTTTGCGGCGGGCGGTGGCCAGCTGCTCACGTATACCGCGGCCATCGTCCGGCGTCTCATGCAAACGCTGCAGGTTGAGTTGGTCACCGCAGTAATTGAGAATCGCGCGCTCGATGGGCACCACGCTGCAACTGCCGCCAGCTCCGCATCCACCCTGCTTGCTGTAGGACGTGCAATGCAATCGGCGATGACCATCCAACAAGCTGCCATCCGGCTTCTTATTGCGCCCCATGATGTTCTGGGCCACCAATGCGGTACCGCAATAGCCGCAGAATGTGCGGCCGATACCCGTGATGATTCCTGGTATCTCACCCGCACCGCGCCGCCGGTACCGCTGCCCAGCCAGCAACTGCAGATCGTCGAATTCGGCATCAGTCAACAGTGCAGGGTAATAACCCTCGAGTAGATAATCCTCGCCTCCGACACTGATGCGTTTGGCACCCCGTAGCGCCGGCAGCTTTATCAGCCGGTAGATCTGCTGGCCGGCGATACCCCAATCCGTCAGCGCATAACCCTCCGCGTGCATCAGTTTCGATGCACGACCAGCGCCAAGCCCTTGCTTGTAAAGTTCAAGCGCCCGCCGAACTGCGGCTACACGCTCAGGCACCAGGTGCCACTCGCTTCCTGTCCATTCCAACCAGGCCGGGTCTTTGCCATTGCGCACCAGGCCGCGATAAGTGCCAGCCTGCCAGCCCTCGCACAGCCGGCGAATGCTGGCCGTTACCCGCTTGCTCTTTGTGTCGGACTCTTCGTGCGCACGGATCATCACCAGCAGGCTGTAAACCAGGTCCATCGGCTGCGCTTTCAAACCGGCGCGGTTGTACTCCCGCCCGTCGCTGGCAGTCACCACCGTGATACCCGCGTTGATGATCTGCGCCAACTGCGCCTGGGCCTGGATCGGCTCAGCCCGGCTCAAACGGTCAAGCCCCTCAACTATAAGGACAGAGCCATCAGGGATAAGCCCCTCACTCACAGCCAGCAGGAACGCGCCCAGCGCCCCCTGCTTGACGTGCTGCTGGTGATAGGCCGACAACCCCTCATCACGCAACGACAGGGACTCATCCAGCACCAACCCCCGCTCAGCCGCCCACCGCTGCGCATATTGCAGCTGACGGTCGGCGCTGCTTCCCGTCGCCTGCCGCGGATCAGAAAACCGCAGATAGCTGTATACTCGCGCCCTAATTTTTGCTCTCCCGTGAATAGCCCATGACCACATTAGAAACTAAAAAAGTCCCGAGTGTAGGGTTTATATCGTTAGGTTGCCCCAAGGCTTTGGTCGATTCCGAACGTATCCTGACCCAGTTGCGCATGGAAGGTTATGAAGTGGTGCCGACCTATCAGGACGCCGATGTGGTGGTGGTCAATACCTGTGGTTTTATCGACAGCGCCAAGGCCGAGTCCCTGGAAGTGATCGGCGAAGCCCTGGCCGAGAACGGCAAGGTTATCGTCACCGGCTGCATGGGCGTGGAAGAAGGCGCGATCCGCAAGGTGCACCCCAGCGTACTGTCGGTAACCGGCCCGCAGCAGTACGAGCAGGTGCTCAACGCCGTGCATGAAGTGGTGCCGCCGAACAAGGAACACAACCCGCTGATCGACCTGGTGCCGCCACAGGGCATCAAGCTGACCCCTCGCCACTACGCCTATTTGAAAATTTCCGAAGGCTGCAACCACAGCTGCAGTTTCTGCATCATCCCCTCGATGCGCGGCAAGCTGGTCAGCCGCCCGGTCGGCGAAGTGCTCAGCGAAGCCGAGCGCCTGGTCAAGGCCGGGGTCAAGGAGCTGCTGGTGATCAGCCAGGACACCAGCGCCTACGGCGTCGACATGAAGTACAAGACCGACTTCTGGAACGGCCAGCCGGTGAAAACCCGCATGACCGAACTCTGCCAGGCGCTCTCGACCTTGGGCGTCTGGGTGCGTTTGCACTACGTCTACCCCTACCCGCACGTCGACGAGCTGATCCCGCTGATGGCCGCTGGCAAGATCCTGCCGTACCTGGACATCCCCTTCCAGCACGCCAGCCCGAAAGTGCTCAAGGCCATGAAGCGCCCGGCCTTCGAAGACAAGACCCTGGCGCGGATCAAAAACTGGCGCGAGATCTGCCCGGAACTGACCATCCGCTCGACCTTTATCGTCGGCTTCCCCGGCGAAACCGAAGAAGACTTCCAGTACCTGCTCAACTGGCTGACCGAAGCCCAGCTCGACCGCGTTGGCTGCTTCCAGTACAGCCCGGTGGAAGGCGCGCCGGCCAATGACCTGGATCTGGACGTGGTGCCGGACGACGTCAAGCAGGACCGTTGGGACCGCTTTATGGCCCACCAGCAGGCCATCAGTACTGCCCGTCTACAGCTGAAAGTCGGCAAGGAAATGGACGTGCTGATCGACGAAGTCGACGACCAGGGCGCAGTCGCCCGCTGCTACGCCGACGCCCCGGAAATCGATGGCAGCGTGTTTATCGCCAGCACCGCAGTCAAGCCCGGCGACAAGGTCCGGGTACGCATCGTCGATGCCGACGAGTACGACCTGTGGGCCGATCTGATCTAAACCGCATACCCCCTCGTCGTCCTGACGAGGGGGTATACGCTGCTGTTCTAAACTGCTGCTAAGTCCAACAACCGGGCCAACCCCATGGCCAAGCTCAAGGTCTATTACGACGGTGCCTGCCCGCGCTGTGTGGCTGACCGGCACCGTTATGAAAAGCTGCGCACACGTAGCGACGACAGCGTGGAATGGGTTGACATCAGCGGCAAGGAAGAACAGTTGCGGGCGACCGGCATCGACCCGTACCTGGCCCTGACCGAACTCCACGTCGAAGACGCCCAGGGTCATATCCACCGCGAGTTGGACGCCTATATCCTGCTGATGTCGCGTATCCCGCTGCTGCGTCCACTGGCCTGGCTAGTCGGCCTGCCCGTCCTCAAACCCATGCTGTCCTGGAGCTATCGCTACTGGGTGCTGCGTCGCCTGCGCCGCGAAGGACGACTGTAGAAGTATGCCGCCCCCCCGTCAGCGTCGGCCTTGCTGCAGCCGCGAAGCGGCCATCACCGTGCCATAAACTTCCTTGACCCCTTCGGCGAACTTGTCGATGGAATGCTCCGCCGCCACCAGCAGGGCGTGCCCGGACATCTCACTGCGCAAGCGTTCATCGTCTAGCAACTGGATCACCCGCTCGCACCAGGGGGACAGTTTCTCTGCAGTCTTGAAGCCGTTATAGCCCTGCCTGATCACATCATCGATACCACTCGAGCGCACCGCCACCACCGGCAGCCCCGCGGCCATCGCCTCAAGGATCACCATGCCCTGGGTCTCCGATTTGGAGGCGAAGATAAACACCTCGCCCAGGCGGTAATACAGGGCCATCTGTTCGGGCGGCACCGCGCCGAGCAGGCGGACGTGGCGGCCGAGCTGCAACGCGTCGATACGTGCCTGCAGCCGCTCACGCTGCGGCCCGTCGCCGATCATCAGCAAGACCCAGGTCTGCATGCACTGCCCGCGCAGACTGCCGAGTGCATCAATCATAAAATCGATGTTCTTCTCGTCAGAAAGGCGGGCAACGCTGAGCAGTACCCTCTCCTCGCCAATGCCCAGTGTCTGCCGCAGCTGCTCGACCTGCGCCGCTGTCACCGCCTGGAAGCGCTGGAAATCGATGCCAGTGGGCTGGACGAAGATCGGCTGTTTCACACCGATCATGCGCAGATACTCTTCGGCGGAGTAAGTCGGCACTATCACCGCTTCGCACTTGTTGGCGAAGCGCTTGATCAGCGCATGGGAAATCAGATTACGGAACAACGTGCCGGGCAGTGGCACGAAATGGGCGTAGTGTTCCAGCCGGGTATGGTAGGTGAACACCGTGGGCACACGCAGCCTGCGGGCCAGCAACAGGCCCAGCGAACCCAGCCAGAACGGATGGTGCAGGTGTATCAGGTCGGGGCGAAAGGCCCTGACCGCCTGGCCGATGCGACCCAGAAAAATATTGGCCAGGCGAAATTCGCGCTTCTCGCCCAGGGCCAGCAGCGACGGCACCCTGAGTACCCCCACCTCCTCGCGCGGCTGCTCGCGATAACGCGGCACGACCAGCAGCACGGCATTGCCCAGGGCCTCAAGCCCGCGCCGCAAGCGCTCGATCGAAACCGGTACGCCGCCGATAAACGGCAGGTAGTTGTTGCTGAACATGGCCACGCGCAGTGGTCTGTCGACCCAGGGCGAAGGGTCCAGGTCAAAGTTCGGGTAATAGTCGCGTTCGGCGAAGGCCAGTACATAGAGCTTGATCGCGGCGATGGTCAGGCCGCTGACCAGCAGGATGAAATTCAGGTAACTGACGTAGAACAGCGAGTATATGAACAGCCACAGACTCTCGACCCGTTTGAACAGTGGATGCTGCTCCCCCTCCAGACGCCGCAGGTGGGTTTCGATGCCCTGGGCAGTAACCGACACCTGCACATAATGGGGAAAGCTGGCGGGGTCATTCAACAGCAGGCCGCCCGCACCGCCGGTGGCGATAAAGCGGGTGCGACCGCGGCGCTGTTCGGCAAACAGCGGCACCTCGGCGGCAAACACCGCCGTGACCGCGTGCCGATCGATCAGCTCCAGCAGCGCATCGCGAAACGCCGCCGGCTGCAGATAATCCTGCGCCTCGACAGCGCCGGTCAACGGTTCATCAGACAGCAGTGGCTTGCCGGTGAAGAGAAAGATCTGTTGCGCGTCCTCCTGCCCCAACAACTCCTTGAGCCAGAGAACCTGCCAGCGCCAGGGCGTCTTGCCGGTGCTGTCGAGAAAGATAAAACGACGAGCACCGGCACGGAAACTGAAGAAATGCGGGCCGAAATGCTCATAGAAACGGTAGCTGCCGAACTCTTCGTATTCATGGGCGGCAAAGGTCAGCAGGTAGGGTATCCGCAAGTGGCCCAGACTGCCGTGCAGCGCCCGATACTTGTCCTCGCCGCCGCCACTGACCGCATTGCCCGCGGAAACCATGAAATCGACCCCGGAGTCATTCAGCAGGGGAATGATGCGCCGCTCGAAAATGCCGATGGAATTATTGATATTGCCCACCACCGCAAAACTGAAATTCTCCCGCCCCGCCAGTCGCGCCTGAATCGCCTCGACCTGGGAAGTGTGTTCCGCCTCGAAGTCCGACAGCACCAGGTTCAGATAAGCCTTGTAACCCAGCAGCAGGCCAACAATCAGCACGTTGCAATAGAAAAGCAGCTTGAGCGGACGACGCACTCTCATTCGGAATTCATCCGGCTGGGCCAGGCGCACGGACAAACCGCCAGACCGATAAACAGAGCAGGTGCACTGGCGATCCCAGGCCGCACCTGAGTCAGGAGATAACCATACCTTCAGGCCGCCTGACCTATTAAGCATCGCTGCCCCATTAAGCATAGTCAGGCATGGCAGCGCCAATCCGGGCAGGTGCCTGTCGCCGCCCACTGCTGTCATCGGGTCGCCGCAGCCCGGAGTGACGAGCGCATATACCGCCTATTCCGCCCCGCCCCATAGTTAGCCGCGCCCCAGCCTCCTACCTGCCCCTCGACCGGGTCGGTAGGCTGTTGTATATATCGCCGCAACGCCTGCTGACTTAATCATTTGCGCCCACCAGCCGATCAGGTCGCAGCGCCAAATCGCTTCATACAAGGACGTCAACCATGGAAATACGCTGCATCGCGCCCAGCGAACTGGATGCACTGTTGGCCCTTTATCAGCACCTGCACCCGACGGATGAAGCACTGCCGCCACGCAGCCAGATTGAAGCCGTATGGCAATCGATCACAGGCAACCCGGGCTATCGCTACTTTGGCCTGTATCAGGACGCGGCTCTGCGCGCCAGCTGCTGCATCAGCCTGGTGGCCAACCTTACCCATGGCTGCAGACCCTATGGTCTGATTGAAAATGTGGTCACCCAGGCCGAATACCGCAAACGCGGCTATGGCCAGGCACTGCTGGCCCATGCCCTGGCATTCGCCTGGTCCCAGGGTTGCTACAAGGTGATGTTGAGCACCAGCAGTAAAGACCCGGCCACCTGGCAGTTCTACCAGGCCGCCGGTTTTGATCGATTCGAAAAGCAGGCGTTTATTGCCAGGCCGCCTGTCCTTTAGCGCCACCATGATGATGACGCTGAAGGGATTACGCTCGCCCAGGGGCACTGCCCGGCTTTAGGCCTGGGGCAGCAGCAGGCGCACCTGCACGCCGTCGGCAGTATTGGCGATCTGCAATGCGCCGCCGTGCAGCTGCATCACTTCCGCGACGAAGTTCAAGCCAAGACCGGTGCTTTTGCGCCCGCTGCCGGGACGCGGCAGGGAGTAGAAACGCTCGCACAGGCGCGCCAGGGCGTAGTCGGGAATCGGCTCGGCCTGGTTGAACAGCAGCAGCTCGATCTGCCCGTCCCGGGCGTTGGCACTAAAGCGCAGCAAGCCGCCGTGCGGGGTAAAGTCGAGGGCATTGTCGAGCAGATTGGCCAGGGCCTGACGCAGCAAAAAGGCCTCACCGCGTGCGCTCAAGTCAGCGTCTATATGGTTTTCAATCTGCAGCCCCGCCGCTTCGATACGCGCCATCTGCGCCTGCAGCAGGGAGTCGACCAACGCCTGCAGCGGCACCGCCACCTGCTCCTCCAGGCCCTGGCGCTGCTCGACCTGGGCCAGGTGCAGCAGACGCTCGATCAGCTGCTGCATGCGCGCGCTTTCCTGTTCGATATTGGCCACGAAACGCTGGCGCTGTTCGCTGGGCATCTCGCTGTCGAGCAGTTCCGCCGCGCCGCGAATCGCCGCCAGGGGGCTCTTCAGTTCATGGGTCAGGGTGTGCACATAGCGTTCGACATAGGCCTTGCCTTCCAGCTCGGTGCGCATGCGTTCGACCGCCTCGGCCAGTTGCCCCAGCTCGCCGCCGTGCAGGCTCGGCAATTCGGCGCGCTGCCCGGCGCTGACCGCCTGGGCATAGCGGGTCAGCTTGCGCAGTGCGGCGCTGAGCCACCAGGACAGCAGCGCGCCGATCAGCAGGCCGAGCACGATCAGGCCGCCGCCGAGCCAGGCCAGGCGCAGCTCGGAACGTTCGATATAGGGCTGCAGGCTGCTGTTGGGCTTGGCCACCGAGACCACGCCGATAATCCGCGCGCCGTCCATGATCGGCGCGGCCACGTACATCACCGACGAGCCCTCATCGTTCGGGTCTTCCTTGGTCGAGCGCGCGCCGTATTCGCCGCGCAGGGTCAGGTACACGTCGTTCCAGCGCGAGTAGTCCTGGCCCACCGCCGCCCCCGTGGAGTCGAGGAGGACGATGCCCTGGGCGTCGGTGACATAGATACGGTGATTGACCCGGTTTTTTTCCAGGCCCCAGATCTGTGCCCGCGGCTGGCGCTGGCCGTAGGCCTTGAGCAGTTCGGGCAGGCGGCTCTGTTGCAGACGACCGGCCTTGACCTCATCGCGCAGAATTTCCGCCAGCAGGTTGGCGGTGTCGACCAGGGTTTCCTCGGTGCTCTGGCGCACCCCGGGACGGATTTCGTCCATCACCGTGCTCAGCACAAACCAGCCGGCCAGACCGACAAACAGGAAATACACCAGAAAGATGCGAATCCCCAAGGGCATCAGGCGTGCCTCGGCGAATAGCTGTAGCCCAGGCCGCGGTGCGTCTGGATCGGCTCGGCGGCAGCCGCCACCTGGCGCAGCTTGGCGCGCAGGCTCTTGATATGGCTGTCGATGGTGCGCTCGTAACCGACATCGGCGGCCACGCCCAGGCCATCGAGCAGCTGCTCGCGGGAAAACACCCGCTCGGGCTGGGCCAGCAGCTGTTGCAGCAGACGGAATTCATGCCGGGTCAGGCCCAGCAACTGGCCGTGGTAGTGGATCTGCACGCGTTCGCTATCGAGCCGAAACGGCCCGCTGACCGGGCTTGCGACCAGCGGCTCACGCGGGGCCATGCGTTTGAGAATGGCCTTGACCCGCGCCGCCACCTCGCGCGGGCTGAAGGGTTTGACCACATAATCGTCAGCACCGATTTCCAGGCCCACCACCCGGTCGATTTCCTCGCTGCGGGCGGTAAGAAAGATCACCGGCACCTCGGAGACGCGCCGCAGCCGCTTGCACACCTCGAAGCCACTGATATCCGGCAGGCCGACGTCGAGAATCAGCAGATCGGCCGGGCTGCGCGCCTGCTGGGCCAGGGCCTCTTCACCGAGGGTCAGCCAGGTGCTGGTAAAGCCCTCGCCGTGCAGGGCGAAGATCAGGGTGTCGGCGATGGCGGCTTCGTCTTCGACAATCAGAATATGCGGCATGGGCGTCCTGCTCGTGGGCAACTCGGCGAGGAGCCTGCGGCAGGCCGCGGTCAGCGTCAAGGCTGGGCGCAGATCGTAGGGTGGGTTAGCGGCGCTAAGCATTGAACGCGAGAACATCCACGCAGGCCGAGCGCCGCGTAACCCACCACCCCGCTAGCCCTGCCGACCGCCCGGTGGGTTACGGCGCATCCATATCCGCGCAATCTTGCAGAACCCAGACATGCGCCTAACCCACCCTACAGATAGCAACGGGACGGCTAATCGAGCTTGAAGCGCGCGGTATTCTGCTCCAGTGCCTGGCTGCCCTGGCGCAACTGCTCGGCGGCGGCGCTGACCGCCTGGGCTCCGTCAAGCAGGGCGCTGGCGGCCTGGTCGACCTGCTGAATATTGCCGCTGACTTCATCGGCGGTGGCCGCCTGCTGTTCGGCGGCGGTGGCGATCTGCGCCAGGCGGTCGCTGACCAGCTGCACCGATTCGACTATAGCCCCCAGGTCTTCGCCCATGGCCAGCACGCTACCGACATCACCCTCGGCCTGCTGTACCGCCTCCTCCATCAGGGTCACGGACTGGCCGACCACCCGGTGCAGGTTGGCCACCGTTTCGGCGATTTCCGCCGTGGAGTTCTGCGTACGCTGGGACAGCGAACGCACCTCGTCGGCGACCACGGCAAAGCCACGGCCCTGCTCGCCGGCACGGGCCGCCTCGATGGCGGCATTGAGTGCCAGCAGGTTGGTCTGCTCGGCAATCCCCTTGATCACATCCACCACCCGGGTGATCTGTTCGGTCTGCTCGCGCAGTTGCTGCAGGGTGGCCGCGCTGTCGCCCAGGCGACGGCTGAGCTGACGCATGCTTTCACTGGTACGGGCGCTGCGCTGGTTGCTCTGGTTGGCGATCTCGCGAGTCTGCCCGGCCTCCACCGCGGCTTGTTCGCAGCTTTGCGCGACGCTCTGTGCGGTGGCCGCCATTTGCGTGGCGGCGGCAGCAATCTGACTCATCTGCGCCTGCTGCTGCTCGACCGACTGCAGGGCGTTCTGCGCCTCACCATTGAGCATGCCAACCGTATTGCCGAGCTGCAGACTCTGCTGGTTGACCCCCTGCATGGAGTCGCGCAACTGGCTGACGGCGGCATTCAGGGCCTGGGCGATACTGGCCAGATCATCCGCGCCGTGCACCTGCATGCGCACTCGCAAGTCGCCGTCACGCAGGCCTTCGGCGGCCAGGATGATGCCGGCGGTGCTACGGCGGATCGAGGCATTGAGGCAGAACAGCACATAGAGCGCCAGCAGGGTCAGCAGGCTGAACACGCCGATCGCCTCGGCCATCAGGGTCAGCGCCGCGCTGCGGTATTGCCCCATGCTCGCGTCGAACTGCCGATACAGCGCCTGCTGCAGGGCATTGAGCTGGCCCTGCAGCAACTCGATGCGTTGCACGAACTGCTCGGGCGTCAGGGCCATGGGGCTGGCCTCGAACATGTCGCGGTCAATCCCGGCAAGAAAGCTTTCATAGCCTTGCAGGGCCTCGCTATAAGGCTCCTGCAATTGGCGCATCGCCTCGGGGGCTTCCAGGCTCAGGGTGGCCTGGGCCTTGAGCAGCTGGCTGCGCGACTCGTCGAGATTGCGCCGCAGGTCGCGAATCAGCACCCGGCTCTGCAGGGTGAAGTGCTGCGACACCACCGCGCCATGGCCCTGACTGGCAAAGCTGCCCAACTGTTCGAGCAAACGCGGCAAGGTATAGGTCAGCTGCTCCATCATCAGGTAGGTGTCGAGTTGCGGATCGAGTATCAGGCCGCTGTCGGTGGCCACCTGCTCGCGCAACGCCAGCAGGCCCAACAGGGTCTTTTGGTAACGTTCCAGGGCATCGGGCAGGGCCAGTTTGCCCAGGGCCTCGACACTCAATGCGCCCCGTTCGGCTTCCAGCCCCTGAAAATGCTGCCTGGCCTGCTCGCTGACCAGCTCGTCCTGCAGCGGCGCGGCCAGCGCCTGCAATGCCTGATCGAGATTGCCGGCGCGCTGCTGCATCAGCGCCTCGGCCTGGCTATCGGTGCCCTTCCAGCGTGCCAGCAAGGTGCGCTGTTCGATCAGTGCCTGCTGCACGTCCGCCATGGCCTGCAGCGCCTGCATGCCCTGCCGCTCGTGATCGATGGCGCGCAGGCGCTCCAGATAACTGCTGCTGATCACCCACAGCGAGAACCCCAACGGCAGAGCAAATAGAACAAACACCAGCTGAAACTTGCGCGCGAAGCTGAAACGCTCCAGCAGCCGCACCCCCGGTTTGAGTACTCCAGTCATAACTACCTCACCCTGTGTAACGCACCTTCTAGGTGGGTGCGCTAAAGCAACAGATCAAGCAAGAAACGCGCCCGCGTCAAACGTCAACTAACAGGCAGTTGCCTTGAGCATAGTTAACCTTGCGTTCGGCGACGTAACCTGACTGAGCGGCGCGAAGCCCAACAAGGCACGGGTCGGCGGAGCTGCGCCCAGGCGATTGGCGTTGGCCTGAGCGCGCCCCCGCCTAGAACCCGGTCCAGAGCTGGTTGACATGCTGAAAGCCCCAATCGGCGGCGGATTCACGCGCAACGATCCTGTCGCGTCCGACCAGCCTGGCCAGATCGAGAGTTTCCTGGGGAATCGGAGTCTTCGACTTGGCCGAGAAAAACACCTTGACCTTGGGCGCGAGCAGGGACCCGGCCTGCTGCTCCATGACCACGCCAATGCGCCCGCTTTGCAGGCGCACCAGCGAACCCACCGGGTAAATGCCCACGGTTTTGACAAAGGCCTGGAACACCTCGGGATCGAAATGACCTTTCCACTCGGCCATCTTGCGGATCGATTCGGCCGGGTCCCAGCCAGGCTTGTAGGCCCGGTTGGAAGTGACTGCGTCATACACGTCGCACACCGCCGCCATACGCGCATACAGGCTGATCTGCTCGCCGGCCAGGCGATGCGGATAACCGCTGCCATCCATCTTCTCGTGGTGATGCAGACAGACGTCCAGCACCAGCGCACTGAGCTGCTTGCTCTCAAGCAGCATGTGCGAGCCCGCCACCGGGTGATCACGCACCGTGGCGAACTCGCTGTCGGTCAGCTTGCCCGGCTTGTTCAGCACGGCATCGGGTATGGCCATCTTGCCAATGTCGTGCAGCAAACCGGCCAGCCCGGCCTCACGCACCAGGGCTTCGCTCAGGCCCAGTTGGCGCGCCAGGGCAATCATCAGTGCGCAGACGGCCACCGAATGCATGTAGGTGTACTCGTCGGCATTTTTCAGCCGCGCCAGGCTGATCAAGGCATGGGGATGGCGCAACACCGAATCGGAGATCTCCTCGACCAGCTCGCCCGCCCGCTCGAACTGCAGCGCCTGGCCCATCCGTGCATCTGCAAACATGCTGACCACCGCCGCCTTGGAATTGGCGCACAGCTTGACCGCACGCTGCAGCTCATCCTCCATCGTCACGCCCAGGCGAGCGGGCCGGCTCTGCACCGCCGCCAGCAGGCTGGCTTCGGCTGCAGCCGCGACATCTTCGGGACTGACGCTGAGGGTGTCCTCGGCGACGTCAAGGCCCTTGCTGACATCGATCCACAGCTGGCCAATGCTGCTGGCGCGGATCCGCTGCAGGTCTTTTTCCGACTTGAGGAGAAACTTGGCTTTCCAGAAGGGATGATCCATCCATGCACCACAGAACTCATGGATAAACATGCCAACACAGAGGTCGGTCACAGCGATGCACTTCAACATAGATCGCCCTCGAGTCAGGAAAAACCAGCGCGCCATGACAGCGTAGACGATCAAGGCCCCGGCATTATCACGAAGCGGAGCGGATAGTGGCTATACGACATCAGTTGCAGAGGACCGGCTTGGAAGCGCCGCCGGCACTGCTTATGATCGAGGCTTTCGCGCCATAAAAGGACTTGCCATGCGCCGCCTGCTGACCGCCATCAGCGTGACCCTGCTGTTGCTGCTCAATACCCTGCTGTTGATTGGCCCCTTGCTGCTGATCGCCCTGGGCAAGTTCGTGCTGCCCGGCAAGGCGCTGAAGACCGCAAGCTCGCGCGGGGTGATGTGGGTGGCGGAGAGCTGGGCCGAGCTGAACAAGCTGATCTTCGCCACGCTGCTGCCGACCCGTTGGGATATTCGCGGCAACGCCGAGCTGCGCCAGAGCACCTCCTACCTGGTGATCAGCAACCACCAGAGCTGGGTGGACATTCCCGCCCTGATCCAGGCATTCAACCGCAAGACGCCCTATTTCAAGTTCTTCCTCAAGCAACAGCTGCTCTGGGTACCCCTGCTCGGCCTGGCGTTCTGGGCCCTGGATTACCCCTTTATGCGCCGCTATTCCAAGGCGTTTCTGGCCAGGCACCCCGAACTCAAGGGTCAGGATCTGCAGATCACCAAGCGTGCCTGCGCCAAGTTCAAGGACCTGCCGGTGACCGTGGTCAACTACCTGGAAGGCACCCGCTTCACCCCGGCCAAACACGCCGCCCAGGGCTCGCCCTACCGCCATCTGCTCAAGCCCAAGGCCGGTGGTGTGGCCTTTGTTCTCGCCACCCTGGGCGAGGAGCTGGACAAGGTGCTGGATGTCACTGTGGTTTATCCGCACGGGCGCATCCCGGGTTTCTGGCAGCTGATCAGCGGCCAGGTGGACAAGGTCATAGTGGACATCCAGACCCACGAACTCGACCCGGCGCTGTGGCAGGGCGACTACGAGAATGACTCGCTCTTTCGTGAATTTGTGCAGGGCTGGGTGACGAAGCTGTGGGAAGAAAAGGATGCGCGGATCGCGCAGATTCGTGCAGAAGGCTGAAATGGGTCGCGGCTAAAGCGCCTCCCACATGGACACTTGTGTCCTGCGGGCGGGGCTTTAGCCGCGATGGTTTAACGACCCTTGATCAGGCCGCGCTAAACAGCTTGTGCGGGTCGATCACGAATTTCTTCGGTACCCCGGCATCGAACTCGCCGTAACCACGCGGTGCGTCGTCCAGGCTGATCACCTGCACGCCGACTACTTCGGCGATGTTGATCCGATCCCACATGATCGCCTGCATCAGTTGGCGGTTGTACTTCATCACCGGGGTCTGGCCGGTGTGGAAGCTGTGCGACTTGGCCCAGCCAAGACCGAAGCGGATGCTCAGTGCGCCCTTCTTCGCGGCGGCATCGACCGCACCTGGATCATCGGTGACGTACAGGCCGGGAATACCGATCTTGCCAGCGACCCGCACCACGCCCATCAGCGAGTTGAGCACGGTGGCCGGGGCTTCGTGTTGCACGCCTTCATGACCATGACCGCGGGCCTCGAAGCCCACCGCGTCGATGGCACAGTCGACTTCCGGCTCGCCCAGCAATGCAGCGATCTGCTCGTGCAGCGGAGTGTCCAGGGACAAGTCGGCGATTTCGAAGCCCTGGGCCTTGGCATGCACCAGACGCACCGGGTTGACGTCGCCGACAATCACCACCGCCGCGCCAAGCAGGCGTGCCGAAGCAGCGGCGGCCAGACCGACCGGACCGGCACCGGCGATATACACGGTGCTGCCTGGGCCGACGCCGGCGGTGACTGCGCCGTGGTAGCCGGTAGGCAGAATGTCGGAGAGGCAGGTCAGGTCACGGATCTTCTCCATGGCCTTGTCGCGGTCCGGCAGTTTCAGCAGGTTGAAGTCGGCGTAAGGCACCATGGCGTATTCGGCCTGACCGCCGGTCCAGTCGCCCATATCGACGTAGCCGTAGGCACCGCCGGGACGCGCCGGGTTGACCGACAGGCAGACGCCGGTGTGTTGTTCCTTGCACGAGCGGCAGCGGCCACAGGCGACGTTGAACGGCACCGAAACCAGATCGCCAATCTTCAGGTTCTCGACGTCGCTACCCTTCTCGATCACTTCGCCGGTGATTTCATGGCCCAGTACCAGACCGGTTTGCGCCGTGGTGCGGCCGCGCACCATGTGCTGGTCGGAGCCACAGATATTGGTGGAAACCACGCGCAGGATAACGCCGTGCTCGATCTTCCTGCCGCGCGGGTCCTGCATTTTCGGATAGTCGATCTTCTGCACTTCGACCTTGCCAGCGCCGAGATAGACGACGCCACGATTACCAGACATTGGGTGTTCTCCTTTGTTGTTGTGGATACAAAGGCGCGACCGGCGGCCACGCGGCCTTGCAGTGGAGCGTTATGTGTCGGTTGCGGGTGGGCCGAGAGATTGGCAGTCGGCGGGGTCCACCCTGCAGGGGCCAGCTTGCTGTGATACGGCATCCCGGCGATCCGATAGCGTTTCAGCAGCGGTGCGCACAGCCTAGGCAGCCCCGCGCACCCTAAGGTTTATGCGTGTAGCACCACGGTACGGTTGGCGTTGAGGAACACCCGCCGTTCGAGGTGGTAGGCGACGGCCTTGGCCAGGGTCTGGCACTCGATATCGCGGCCCCTGGCGATCAGATCTTCGGGGTAATGGGCGTGATCCACCGATTCCACGCCCTGGGCGATGATCGGCCCCTCATCGAGGTCGTTGTTGATGTAGTGGGCGGTAGCGCCGACCAGCTTGACGCCCTTCTGATAGGCCTGGTGGTAGGGCTTGGCCCCCTTGAAGCCGGGCAGCAGCGAGTGGTGGATATTGATCGCCCAGCCATCGAGCTTGCGGCACAGCTCCGGCGACAGCACCTGCATATAGCGGGCAAGTACCACCAGTTCCGCCCCGGTCTGCTCGATCACCTGCAGCACCTGGCGCTCCTGCGCCGGCTTGTCGTGGGGATCGAGGGGAAAGTGGTAATAAGGGATGTCGTGCCAGCGCGCCAGGGGCTCCAGGTCCGGGTGGTTGGAGACCACGGCCACCACGTCCATGGCCAGGTGGCCGATGCGCTGGCGATAGAGCAGGTCGTTGAGGCAATGGTCGGCCTTGCTCACCATCAGCACCACCTTGGCCCGGTAACCCGGCGGGGTCAGCTCGACCTGCATGCCAAAGGCGCTCAGGCGCTCGTCGAGGCCGGCGCGAAAGGCCTGCTCGTCGAAGTCGTCGGGCTGGCGGAACTCCACGCGGATAAAGAAGCGCGAGGACAGGCGGTCATCGAACGAGTGATGCTCGGTGACGTAGCAACGCTGCTCGAAGAGAAAACGGGTCACCGCATCCACGGTGCCGAGCACGCTCGGGCAATGGGCGGTGAGAATCCAGGTATCCGGGGTGCGGCTCATAATAAACTCCGAAACAAACTCAATTGCTTTGCACCCCTCTCCCCCCGGGAGAGGGGTCGGGGGTGAGGGTTCTGGAAGACCGCGCGATCTGCTTTCGCCTCTATCACAAACAGCGACTGAGTAGGACAGGTAGAACGCGGTCTACCCCTGCCCTCACCCCAGCCCTCTCCCGGAGGGAGAGGGGGCCGTTTGCATGCACCTCAGGTTCGGCGTCATACAGGTAGCATTTAGGTTGAGCCGACTTAACCTATGCCTTAACCGCCAACCCATACTCGGCGCTGGCGTCCTGCAGCCACAGCCAGATGTAGTCGGCGAAGCTGCGGCGCACCAGCAGTTCCCAGGTTTCCTCGCCGGTATGGCGGATCACCAGTTGCGACTTGGCGAACACCGTGCCGACCGCCTTGCCCACCGGGAAGTTGCTCGGGTGCACGTCGTAGCTGCTGGATTTCATCAGCAGCTCGCGCACCTTGGGCCCGGACAGTTCCACCAGGGTCTGCCCGCCGCTGACGTTGACGATCGAAATATGCTGGCCGTCCAGGGCCGCACGCAGCTTCTGCTCGACCTCGTACTCGGTGCCGCCCGGCACGATCAGCAGCCATTCATCGGGGGCCAGCCATTGCAGCGAACTGTGTTCGTTGGCCACCAGGGTCAGGGCCACCGGCAGTTCCAGACCGGTGGCCTGGTGCACGCCGCCAGCAAAGGCCGAGTCTTTCGCGTCGCCGCGCAGCACCAGATGGCCGAGCAGCTTCTTCTCGCGCAGGGTGATGCCTGCCGAACTCTTGCCCTTGCGTACCAGCTCGTCGAGGCCGGCATGGAACAGCGGCGACTCGCCATGGGCGGCGTCCGGGCGTTGTTTGTAGACGTTGACGTTAGACATTCTGGCGGTCCCCTTTAGGGTCGTAGAACACCGGGCTGACGATTTCCGCTTCCACCAGGCTGCCGTCCACCAGCGGCGCGAATACACGCTCGCCGATGCGCTTGAGGCCGCCCTTGACCAGGGCCATGGCGATGGAATGGTTCAGCGCCGCGCTGGCGTAGCTGGAAGTGACGTGGCCGACCATGTCCATGGGGATGGCCTGCTTGGGATCGAATACCAGTTGTGCGCCTTCGGGCAGCACCTTGTCCGGATCGACCGGTTTAAGACCCACAAGCTGCTTGCGGTTCTCGCGTACACAGTCCTCGCGGTTCATGCCGCGCCAGCCGATCCAGGAGAACGGCTTGGTGCGGCCGACGCACCAGCCCATGCCCAGGTCGTCCGGGGTCACCGAGCCGTCGGTGTCCTGACCGACGATGATGAAACCCTTCTCGGCGCGCAGCACGTGCATGGTCTCGGTGCCGTAGGGGGTCAGGCCATGCTTCTTGCCGGCCTCGATGATCTTTTCCCACACGCCCAGGGCGTAGTCGGCCTGGACGTTGACTTCGTAGGAGAGTTCACCGGTGAAGGAGATGCGGAACACCCGCGCCGGCACGCCGCCGACCTGGCCTTCCTTCCAGGTCATGAAGGGGAAGGCGTCCTTGTCCAGGTCGATGTCGGTGACTTCCGCCAGCAGCTTGCGGCTGTTGGGACCGGACAGGGTCATGGTCGCCCAGTGGTCGGTGACCGAGGTGAAGTACACCTTGAGCTCCGGCCATTCGGTCTGGTGGTAGATTTCCAGCCATTCCAGCACCCGCGCGGCACCGCCGGTGGTGGTGGTCATCAGGAAGTGGTTGTCGGCCAGACAGGCGGTTACACCGTCGTCGAAGACCATGCCGTCTTCCTTGCACATCAGGCCGTAACGGGCCTTGCCCACGTCCAGCTTGGTCCAGGCGTTGGTATACACGCGGTTGAGAAATTCCCGCGCATCCGGGCCCTGGATATCGATCTTGCCCAGGGTCGAGGCATCGAGGATGCCGACGGCGTTACGCACCGCCAGACACTCACGGGCCACGGCGGCGTGCAGGTCTTCACCGGCCTTGGGGAAGTACCAGGGGCGCTTCCACTGACCGACGTCCTCGAACTCGGCACCGTTCTGCAGATGCCAGCGCTGCATGGCGGTGTAGCGCTTGGGCTCGAACAGCGCGCCGCAATGCCGACCGGCGAGCGCGCCGAAGGTCACCGGGGTGTAGTTCGGGCGGAACATGGTGGTGCCCATTTCCGGGATGCTGACCCCCAGGGAACGCGCGGCGATGGCCAGGCCGTTGATATTGCCCAGCTTGCCCTGATCGGTACCGAAGCCCAGCGCGGTGTAGCGCTTGACGTGCTCGACCGACTCGAAGCCTTCACGGGTGGCCTGCTCGATACCGGCGGCGGTCACATCGTTCTGCAGGTCGACGAACTGCTTGGGTGCACGCGCCGTGGGCTTGTCGTGGGGCACCTGGAACAGCGCCACGGCCGGCTCCTCGAAGCGTGTCTCGACCAGCGGCAGGCTGCCACTGCTGGCCTTGAAGCCGGCTTCGGCAGCGGCATTGGCACCGGCCTCGAAGCCATCGGCGAGCACGTCGCCCAGGGCGAACACACCATTCACCGCACCGGCGCACAGGCGCTTCTGGAAACCTTCACCCGGCACGAAGGCGAGGATGTCTTCGCGCCAGGTCGGCCGACCGCCCAGGTGCGAAGCCAGGTGCACCACCGGGCTGTAGCCGCCGGAGCTGACGATCAGGTCGCAGTCGAGCAACTCACCGGGACTGCTGACCTTGTGGCTCTTCAGGTCGATGGCGCAGATCCGCGCACCGGTCACGCGCTTGCTGCCGCGCGCTTCGACCACGGCGCTGCCGGTGAGGATGCGCACGCCACGCTTGCGCGCCTCTTCCACCCAGGTGCCGCGCGGATTGCTCCGTGCATCCGCGACGGCGACCACCTGCAGGCCGGCGTCGAGCCAGTCGAGCACCACACGGTAGGCGTAATCGTTGTTGGTCGACAGCACCAGCTGCTTGCCTGGGGCCACGCCGTAGCGGCGCACATAGGTGGACACCGCGTCGGCCAGCATATTGCCCGGCACGTCGTTATTGGCATACACCAGCGGCCGCTCGTGGGCACCGGTGGCCAGCACCACGCGCTTGGCGCGCACCCGGTGCATACGCTGGCGCAGCATACCGAGCGGTGCGATCTCGCCGAGGTGATCGGTCAGGCGCTGGTGAATGGTGAGGAAGTTGTGGTCGTGATAGCCGTTCACCGTGGCGCGCGGCAGCAGGGTGACTTCCGGCATTTTGCTCAGCTCGGCCAGCGCCTGGGCAGCCCAGTCGGCGGCGGGTTTGCCGTCGAGGGTTTCGCGGGTGCTGAGCAGGCTGCCACCGAACTCTTCCTGTTCGTCGGCGAGGATCACCCGCGCGCCGCTGCGTGCGGCGGCCAACGCTGCGGCCAGACCGGCGCCGCCGCCACCGACCACCAGCACGTCGCAGTGCTGGTTCATGTAGTCGTAGCTGTCCGGGTCATTGGCCTTGGGCGCACGCCCGAGACCTGCGGCCTTACGAATGTACTTCTCGTAGGTCAGCCAGAGGTTCTGCGGGTACATAAAGGTCTTGTAGTAGAAGCCCGGCGGCATCGCCTTGCCGCCGACCTTGCCGAGAATGCCCATGACATCGTTGTTCACGCTCGGCCAGCCGTTGGTGCTGTTGGCCACCAGGCCCGCGTACAGCGCCTGTTGGGTAGCGCGCACGTTGGGGATCTGCGCGGCTTCGGTGCTGCCGATCTGCAGCACGGCATTGGGTTCCTCGGCACCGGCGGCGACGATGCCGCGGGGCCGCGAGTATTTGAAGCTGCGCCCGACTATGTCGACGCCGTTGGCCAGCAGTGCGGCGGCCAGGGTGTCGCCGACAAAGCCCTGGTAGCTCTGGCCGTTGAAGCTGAAACTGAGCGGCTGGCTGCGGTCGATGCGGCCACCTTTGGCAAGACGATTGACCTGACTCATGCCGTTACTCCTTGGTCGACGGCCTTTTTCGCGGCGAGCGAAGCCTCAGTCACGCTGGGCCTCTCACCGATCTTGTAGGTTTCGAGAATTTCGTAGCTCACCGTATGACGGGTGACGTTGAAGTATTTGCGGCAGCCGCTGGCATGGATCCACAGCTCGTGGTGCAGGCCACGCGGGTTGTCGCGGAAGAACAGGTAGTCGCCCCACTCCTCGTCGGTGCAGGCGTTCGGATCCAGAGGGCGCGGAATATGCGCCTGGCCCTTGGCGTGGAACTCCTCTTCGGAACGCAACTCGCCACAGTGAGGGCAGAAAATATGCAGCATGATCGGTACCTCCAGAAAACCTTCCGTCCTCTCCCGCCGGGAGAGGCAGCCTAAATCAGTGCGCAACCCCGGCCGCGCCGTGTTCGTCGATCAGCGCGCCGGTGTGGAAACGCTCGATCGAGAACGCCTTGGCCAGCGGATGCATCTCGCCCTTGGCCAGGCTGGCGGCGAATACGTGGCCCGAACCCGGAGTGGCCTTGAAGCCGCCGGTGCCCCAACCGCAGTTGAAGAACAGGTTCTTCACCGGGGTCTTGGCGATGATCGGGCAGGCGTCCGGCGTGGTGTCGACGATGCCACCCCACTGACGGTTCATGCGCACCCGCGAGAGCACCGGGAACATCTCGACGATGGCCTGCAGGGTGTGTTCGATGGTCGGGTAGGAGCCGCGCTGGCCGTAGCCGTTGTAGCCGTCGATACCGGCACCGATGACCAGGTCGCCCTTGTCCGACTGGCTGATATAGCCGTGTACGGCGTTGGACATGATCACGGTGTCGATGATCGGCTTGATCGGCTCGGACACCAGCGCCTGCAGCGGGTGGGATTCGAGCGGCAGGCGGAAACCGGCGAGCTTGGCCATATGCCCGGAGTTACCCGCGGTGACCACGCCGACGCGCTTGCCGCCGATAAAGCCCTTGTTGGTCTCGACGCCGATGCACACGCCGTTTTCCTTGCGGAAACCTATCACCTCGGTCTGCTGGATCAGGTCCACGCCCAGGGCATCGGCGGCGCGGGCAAAGCCCCAGGCCACGGCGTCGTGACGGGCAACGCCGCCGCGGCGTTGCAGCGAAGCGCCGAGAATCGGGTAACGGGTGTTCTTCGAGCAGTCCAGGTAAGGAATCATCTCCTCCACCTGCTTGGCGTCCACCACTTCGCCATCGATGCCGTTGAGGCGATTGGCGCTGACCCGGCGCTCGATATCGCGCATGTCCTGCAGGGTGTGGCCGAGGTTGAACACGCCGCGCTGGGAGAACATGACGTTGTAGTTGAGGTCCTGGGACAGGCCCTCCCACAGCTTCATGGCATGCTCGTAGAGCTGCGCGGACTCATCCCACAGGTAGTTGGAGCGCACGATGGTGGTGTTGCGTGCGGTGTTACCGCCGCCCAGCCAGCCCTTCTCGACCACGGCGACGTTCTTCACGCCGAATACCTTGGCCAGGTAGTAAGCGGTGGCCAGGCCGTGGCCGCCGCCGCCGACGATAACCACGTCGTACACCGGCTTGGGCGTCGGGTTGCGCCACATGCGCTGCCAGTTTTCGTGGTGGCTGAACGCGTGCTTGATTAGGCCGAAGCCGGAATAACGTTGCATAAAGGTGCTCCTGAAATCGGGTACTACTTGGCCCACCGGTGGACATAACCCTGTAGGAGCCAGCTTGCTGGCTCCTACAAAAGCGCAGCGATTCAGCGATAAACGGGATAATCAGCACACAGACCGGCCGCCAGGGTGGCCACCTGCGCCTCGACATCGGCATCGCCGAGGTGGTCGAGCACATTGCAGATCCAGCCGGCCAGCTCGATGCTCTGGGCTTCTTTCAGACCGCGGGTGGTGATGGCCGGGGTACCGATACGCAGGCCCGAGGTGACGAAGGGCGACTGCGGGTCATTGGGCACGGCGTTCTTGTTGACCGTGATACCGGTGCGCCCCAGCGCAGCATCGGCGTCCTTACCGGTAATGCCCTGCTTGATCAGGCTGACCAGGAACAGGTGGTTGTCGGTACCACCGGACACCACGTCGTAGCCGCGCTCGATAAACACCTTGGCCATGGCCTTGGCGTTGTTGATCACCTGCTGCTGGTAGGCCTTGAAGGCGGGCTCCATGGCTTCCTTGAAACACACTGCCTTGGCGGCGATCACATGCATCAGCGGGCCGCCCTGGGCACCGGGGAATACCGCGGCATTGAGCTTCTTCTCGATCTCGGGATTGCTCTTGGCCAGGATCAGGCCGCCACGCGGACCGCGCAGAGTCTTGTGGGTGGTGGTGGTGACCACGTCGGCGAAGGGAATCGGGTTGGGGTACAGACCGGCAGCGACCAGGCCGGCGACGTGGGCCATATCGACGAACAGTAGCGCGCCAACCTTGTCGGCGATGGCGCGAAAACGCGGGAAGTCCAGGGTCTTCGAATAGGCGCTGAAACCGGCGACGATGATCTTCGGTTTGTGTTCCACGGCCAGACGCTCGACTTCGTCGTAGTCGATCAAGCCGGTGGTGGTATCGATGCCGTACTGCACGGCGTTGTACAGCTTGCCCGAGGACGACACTTTGGCACCGTGGGTCAGGTGGCCGCCATGGGCCAGGCTCATGCCCAGGATGGTGTCGCCGGCATTGATCAGCGCCAGGTACACCGCGCTGTTGGCGGAAGAGCCGGAGTGCGGCTGGACGTTGGCGTAGTCGGCCCCGAACAGCGCCTTGGCGCGGTCGATGGCCAGCTGCTCGACCACATCGACATGCTCGCAACCGCCGTAATAACGCTTGCCCGGATAGCCTTCGGCGTACTTGTTGGTCAGGCCGCTGCCCTGTGCTTCCATCACCCGCTTGCTGCAGTAGTTTTCCGAGGCGATCAGCTCGATATGATGCTCCTGACGGCTCTCCTCGGCGTCGATAGCGCTGAGCAGTTCGTCGTCGTAGCCCTTGATCTGGTCGTTTTTGTTAAACATCACTTATCTCCTGCGGCACCCGGATGCGGTGTCTGTAAATCGGCCATGGGGACTGGCCCCAGTTGCACTCGATGGTATGACTCGCCTCGACAGGTCAGATGCCTATGCACGCCACAGGAGATTGCGTTTGCGACATGCCTGTTTGCGCCATGCAGACAGGCGACAACCCGCCCTAGGCCAGCAAGGATCGGTAGCCGAATGAAATCCGGGGAAAATTGGCCCAGCCGCCCCCGCTCCCGGAGTGCGCCCAGGCTTATTCAGGCGACGAGGCGATGCATCGGCAGTTAGCCCAGCCACTCACGGATGGCCACCAGCACCAGGAAGTGCCCCGGATAGAACAGGTAGGCCCAGCGCCCTACCGGTGGCACGGGCAGCGCCAGCGGCTGACGCAATAGCCAGAGACCGAACAGCGGAGCCAGGGCGCAGCTGAGGATCACCGCCCAGGCGAAGGGATCGCCACGGGCTGCATCGATATAGAACGGTGGCCAGTAATTGCCCAGCAGGCACAGCACCAGCGGCCATACCCAGCCGGGGTTGGGACGTTGCAGGGCGTAGAGAAACGCTGCCGGCAGCAGCGCGCCGGGCAAACCGAACATCAGCCAGGGATGCGCGAACAGCGCCAGCACCAGCGCGCCCAGCCCCAACCAGCGGCGCTGGCCATGGGGATGCTGCGCAGCACTGGCGATCAGCAGGCCCAAGGCCAGGGTCGGCAACACATTGAGCGATTGCGGCGTTTGCACCAGCAGGCGGTAGGGCCACTCGGACAGCAGGGCAAAACCCAGCAGCAGGCCAAGATAGCGCAGCGGTATGGGCCCACGCTCGCCGGCCACGGGGCGTGCCAGGTTGGCGGCAATGGCCAGACAGAACAGTGGAAAAGCCAGCCGCCCGGGGATATAGACAGCGTACAGCTGCGGCCAGACATGGCGCAGGTGGTCAATCAGCATGCTCAGCAGCGCCAGCCACTTGAGCAGGTCCAGCGCAGCATCGCGGGGCGGGCGGCCCGGAGTGGGCAAGGTAGTGGGCATGACGGCAGTTCTGGCTCCGAGGGAGCTCGACCTTAACTCAAGGAGCCGTCATGTCGTTATGCATCACTCCTGCAGTTTGCCGTTGCAGCTGCTGGAGGCCTGCAGTAGACGCTGCTGGATGGCCGGATCAGGCGACGACTGACGACCCATGGCCTGCAGTTCGGCCTCGCTGAACTGGCTGCTGACCTTGTCGGCCGCGCATTCGCAATAGGCCTGCAGCTGCGCCTTGCTGTGCTCCGACTGGGCGCTGGCGACACATTCCCTGGCGAACTCGGCCTTGGCACCGGCGGGCCACTCTTCTGCGGCGGTGGCCGGCAAGGCAAAGGCCAGCGGGGCGAACACTGCAACGAGGTAACGATAATTCATGGGGAACTCCTGTTCGGGGTATATGGCATCGATCCGTATGGGCCGAGCCCTAGCTGTGAGGGTGCCCAGGGCGATGAGTTCCTTTTAATTGCCCCTACCCTCGGCGGACTGTGCCCGCGCGGCGAAGTCAGCCGTCTAGTCTGCCCGCCCCGCTCAATAGCGCCTGGGCTTAACAAGATGTCGCAGCGTCGGCGGCACGCCCCCGGCACTCGCGGCTAGAGTAAGGCCATACGCGCCCTCTCCCGCGCCGCTTATAGAAGGAACTAGCAATGCCCGACACCACCCAACAGTTCGCCAGCGACAACTATTCCGGCATCTGCCCGGAAGCCTGGGCCGCCATGGCCGAGGCCAACCAGGGCCACGACCGCGCCTATGGCGACGACAAGTGGACCGCACGCGCCGCCGACCACTTCCGCCGCCTGTTCGAGACCGACTGCGAAGTGTTCTTCGCCTTCAACGGCACTGCGGCCAACTCTCTGGCCCTGGCCGCCCTGTGTCAGAGCTATCACAGCGTGATCTGCTCGGAGACCGCCCACGTCGAAACCGACGAATGCGGCGCGCCGGAGTTCTTCTCCAACGGCTCCAAGCTGCTGCTGGCCCGTACCGAGAACGGCAAGCTGACCCCGGAGGCGATCCGCGAGATCGCCCTCAAGCGCCAGGATATCCACTACCCCAAGCCGCGGGTGGTGACCCTGACCCAGGCCACCGAGGTCGGCACCGTGTATCGCCCCGAGGAGGTGCGCGCCATCAGCGCGACCTGCCGCGAGCTGGGGCTCAACCTGCATATGGACGGCGCGCGCTTCTCCAACGCCTGCGCCTTTCTCGGCTGCAGCCCGGCCGAGCTGACCTGGAAGGCCGGGGTCGACGTGCTGTGCTTCGGCGGTACCAAGAACGGCATGGCGGTGGGCGAAGCCATCCTGTTCTTCAACAAGGCCCTGGCCGAGGACTTCGACTACCGCTGCAAGCAGGCCGGCCAGCTGGCCTCGAAGATGCGCTACCTGTCGGCACCCTGGGTCGGCATCCTGCAGGACGACGCCTGGCTGCGTTACGCCAATCACGCCAATCATTGCGCACGCCTGCTGGCCGAGCTGGTCGCGGATATCCCCGGGGTCAGCCTGATGTTCCCGGTAGAGGCCAACGGGGTATTCCTGCAGATGTCCGAGGCGGCCCTGGAAACCCTGCGCGGCCAGGGCTGGCGCTTCTACACCTTTATCGGGGCCGGCGGCGCGCGCTTTATGTGCTCCTGGGACACCGACGAGGCACGGGTGCGCCAGCTGGCCGCGGATATTCGTACGGCGATGCAAGCAGCTTAAGCCGCCTCGCCTTGCAGTTCGTCCGGCCGCGCTCCCCAGCCGGACGACTGCGGCTACGCTGTGGGTATCCGAAACCCTTGGCGCAATCGAGCAATGGAGTCCGCCGATGGACAGCAAAGAACCCCTTGAATTGAGCTTGCAGGACCTCAGTCTGGAAGAACTGAGCCTCGAACCACTTGAGCCACCCAGCGCAGAGCCCGTCAAGGCCAAGGCACCGGCCAATTTCAAGATCGACACCCGCGGCAAGACCGAGCGACGCACCCATGGCGACCGGCGCGCGTCGATCCGCTTCGAAGCCGACCGCCGCGCCGGTGAAGACAGGCGTGCCGGGCCCAAGCCCTGGGCTCCGGGAACGGATATCTAAACGGCTAGCCGATGAGTCCATTCTGACGGCTGGGGCTTCTGGGCCAGCTACACCCTGGGCGCGCAACCTATGCCCTCGCCGCGCGCCAGTGATCGCCGCTAGATGGTCCCGCGCAGATTGAAGGCGATATTGTTGGCCTGGCCGCTCTGCTCGCAGCAGTGAGATACCTGGTCAGAGCCGCTCGATACGCCACCGCCTGGACCAGGCGCTCAATACTCGATCGCCACATCACCCTGCGGCACGCTGCAGCAGGAGAGGATATAACCCTCGGCCACGTCTTCATCGGTGATGCCGCCGTTGTGTTCCATGGTCACTTCGCCAGCAGTTTTCATCACCTTGCAGGTGCCGCAGATGCCCATGCCGCAGGCCTTGGGAATATGCAGACCAAGCTTGGCGGCAGCGGCGTGCACGGTTTCACCCGGGTCGACACGGATGCTCTTACCGGTGCTGGTGAAGTCCACCCGGTGCTGGTCGGCCAGTGGTACTGGCGGCACCTCGGCAGCTTCGGCAGCCAGTTCCTTGACTTCCTCGCGCACATCCGCCGGCGTCGCGCCAAAGGATTCCTCGTGATAGCGCTGCATATCAAAGCCATTGCTCTGGAGCAGGCGTTTGACCGCGTTCATATAAGGCGTCGGGCCGCAGCAGAAGATCTCCCGCTCCAGATAATCCGGGGCAATCAGCTCCAGCATCTTCTGGTTGAGGTAACCGCGATAACCGGCCCAGGCCTCGCCCAGACCATGCTTCTCGCAGATCACGTGCAGGCTGAAGTTGTTGATCCGCGCGGCCATATGCTCCAGCTCGCGGTGGTAGATGATGTCCTTGGGCGAGCGCGCGCTGTGCACGAAGACCATGTCGACATTGGCATTGGTGTCGTAGAACCAGCGCGCCATCGACATCACCGGGGTGATGCCGACCCCGCCGCTGAGGTAGAGCACCTTGTCGGCGGGAAAGTCCATGGCATTGAACAGCCCGACCGGGCCATGCACCGGCAGCTCCTGACCTTCCTGCAGGTTGTCGTGCAACCAGTTGGAAACCTTGCCACCCGGCACCCGCTTGATGGTGACGGAAAAGCTATAAGGCACCGACGGTGAACTGGAAATGGTGTAGGAGCGCATCACCTGTTGGCCTTCGATCTCCAGTTCCAGGGTCACGAACTGCCCAGGCTTGAAGAAGTGCAACACCGGCTGATCGGCCATAAAGCAGAAGGTGCGTACATCCCAGGTTTCCTGGATGACTTTGACGCAACGCACCATATGCCGACCGTTGCTCCAGGTCTGCGTGGTAACCGGGTTGAGGAAGTCGTTGGTCGTCGTCATGGACGTCTCTCCGCGTGGCCGGACATCGGCCTTGTATGGAGCGATTGTGCGTACTGGCGCAGGCGCTCATTTATCTACCAGCGACATTTACATACTTATCGCGACCGGCCGCACAACCGGTGGTTTGCCGCGTCGGAAACGGATGTAAGCATGTCGCCCATAGGCAAGGTTTGCCCCACGCCCAGCGCCACACTCATCACCAGCCGAACAAGAAGGTCACGAGCGTATTCCCCGTTCACCCGACGCACCAGCGGCAGGTGCCGAACGAGGCAATAACGCCACCTTGCGTGAGGGGCTGCTGGCGTAGCGATAAGACTCGCAATGCGTCGACAGACCAGATAACCGATTAGCCACTTTTTGCGGCGACTCGCATTGCGAGTCGCCATTGAGGAGCCACCGATGGACGTTACTTCCACCCTGAGCCTGGGCGACCCGCTGGAGCCCGCACGCAAGGCCACCGCCGAGATGCTGCAGAACCGCGAGCGCGCCTTCTCCCTGCCGCAGCCGTTCTACAGCGATGAGCGGCTGTTCAAGATCGATATGCAGGAGATCTTCCACAAGGAGTGGCTGATCGCCGGCATGACGTGCGAGATCCCGGCCAAGGGCAACTTCCTCACCCTGCAGATTGGCGACAACCCGATCATGGTGATCCGCGGGGCCGATGGCGTGGTGCATGCGTTTCACAACGTCTGCCGCCATCGCGGCTCGCGCCTGTGCACCAGCGACAAGGGCAAGGTGGCCAAGCTGGTGTGTCCCTACCACCAGTGGACCTACGAGCTGGACGGTCGCCTGCTGTTCGCCGGCAGCGAAATGGGTGCGGATTTCGACCTCAAGGACTACAGCCTCAAGCCGGTCAACTGCAAGGTCGCGGGCGGCTACATCTTTATCTCCCTGGCGCAAAACCCGCCGGCCATCGATGACTTTCTCAGCACCCTGGCTCACTACATGGAGCCCTACGACATGGAAAACACCAAGGTGGCGGTGCAAACCACCTTGATGGAAAAAGCCAACTGGAAGCTGGTGATGGAGAACAACCGCGAGTGCTACCACTGCAACGGCTCGCACCCGGAGCTGCTCAATACCCTGCTGGAGTGGGATGACGTCACCGACCCGCGCGCCACCCAGGCGTTCAAGGATCAGGTCAGCGAATGCACCACCCGCTGGGACAAGGACAAGATTCCTTACGCCCACGCCAGCTTCGGCCTGCGTAACCGCATCGTGCGCATGCCGCTGCTCAAGGGCACCGTCTCCATGACCCTGGACGGCAAGCAGGGCTGCAAGAAGCTGATGGGCCGCATCACCGACCCGGACCTGGGCTCGATGCGCATCCTGCATCTGCCGCATTCGTGGAACCACTGCATGGGCGATCACATGATCGTCTTCACCGTGTGGCCAATCAGCGCCCAGGAAACCATGGTCACCACCAAGTGGCTGGTGCACAAGGATGCGGTGGAAGGCGTCGATTACGACGTGGCCCGCCTGCGTCAGGTATGGGATGCCACCAACGATCAGGACCGCCGTCTGGCCGAAGAGAACCAGCGCGGCATCAACTCCACCGCCTACCAACCCGGCCCCTACTCGAAGACCTACGAGTTCGGCGTGGTCAACTTTATCGACTGGTACAGCGAGCGCATGCTGAGCAACCTGGGTGCAGAGCCTGCTTCTTATCTGCGCCAGGTCGGCAAGGAGTAAAACTTATGTCCTGGGGCCTGATGCTGCTGATCGGACTGACCCTCTACGGCCTCGCCGCTGGCCGGCGAGCGCGCCCGCCCGAGGACACCGCAACACACTGAGACCCACCTCAAGGGTCTGCTTTGGCCCCTGCCGGAAACCCCGGGCAGGGGCTTTTTTTTGCGCTGTAGCAACTGCCTGTTGCATGGAGCACTGCTACCTAAAGCCCTGGTGCGCAAGGCGCACCCTGCAGAAGGCGGCCCAAGCGCTTGTTCCGCCACCCGCCCCAGCCAGGACCGCCACGAGCACCCAACGGCCACCGCCTGAGCTGTCCTGCCAGGCGGCATATCCACCCGCGACCCGGCTTTGACGCTTTCGGCAATACCCCAGTCGTTTTTGCACCGGGCTGCCCAGGCCCTCGGGGATATGCTCAGTCCAAAGCGCCAACAATGGGTTTGGCGATACAGCTAAAAGGGGACTGCCTGATGAGCCCAGCCGAATTGCACGCCGACAGCATCGTTATCGATGGCCTGATCATTGCCAAGTGGAACCGCGAACTGTTCGAAGACATGCGCAAAGGCGGCCTGACCGCGGCCAACTGCACAGTCTCGGTGTGGGAAGGCTTCCAGGCCACGGTGAACAATATCGCCGCCAGCCAGAAGCTGTTCCGCGAGAACAGCGACCTGGTGATGCCGGTGCGCACCACCGCCGACATCCGCAAGGCTAAAGAGCAGGGCAAGACCGGCATCCTCTTCGGCTTCCAGAACGCCCATGCCTTCGAGGACCAGATCGGCTATGTCGAGGTGTTCAAGCAGCTCGGCGTGGGCATCGTGCAGATGTGCTACAACACCCAGAACCTGGTCGGCACCGGCTGCTACGAACGCGATGGCGGTCTGTCCGGCTTCGGCCGCGAGATCGTCGCCGAGATGAACCGCGTCGGCATCATGTGCGACCTGTCCCACGTCGGCTCCAAGACCAGCGAGGAAGTCATCCTCGAATCGAAAAAGCCGGTGTGCTACTCCCACTGCCTGCCGTCCGGCCTGAAGGAGCACCCGCGCAACAAGTCCGATGACGAGCTGAAGTTCATCGCCGACCACGGCGGCTTCGTCGGCGTGACCATGTTCGCGCCCTTCCTGGCCAAAGGCATCGACTCGACCATCGACGACTACGCCGAGGCCATCGAGTACGTGATGAACCTGGTCGGCGAAGATGCCATCGGCATCGGCACCGACTTCACCCAGGGCCACGGCCAGGACTTCTTCGAGTACCTGACCCACGACAAGGGCTACGCCCGCCGCCTGACCAACTTCGGCAAGATCGTCAACCCGCTGGGCATCCGCACCGTGGGCGAATTCCCCAACCTCACCGAAACCCTGCTCAAGCGCGGCATGCCCGAGCGCGTGGTGCGCAAGGTGATGGGCGAGAACTGGGTAAGGGTTCTGGCGGACGTCTGGGGCGAATGATCAATACCTCGCGGGCCCTGCGGGCCGGTTGGTGGGTTACGCCTGCGGCTAACCCACCCTACGCAAAGCACACCAAACACTATCCGTAGGATGGGTCGGGCCGCGCAGGTTGAGCGCAGCGATACCCATCAAGCAACACCACCGAACTCTGGAGTACTGAACACATGGCTACCCACGCACCCGAAATGCCGATTCAGGTCGACGACGAAACCGGCGTCTGGACCACCGATGCCCTGCCGATGCTCTATGTGCCGCGGCATTTCTTCGTCAACAACCATATCGGTATCGAGGAAGTCCTGGGTGCCGAGGCCTATGCCGAGATCCTCTACAAGGCCGGCTACAAGTCCGCCTGGCACTGGTGCGAGAAGGAAGCCGAATGCCACGGCCTCTCCGGCGTAGCGGTGTTCGAGCACTATATGAAGCGCCTGTCGCAACGCGGCTGGGGCCTGTTCGAGATCGAAGCCATCGATTTGGAGCACGGCACCGCGTCGGTGAAGCTCAAGCATTCGGCCTTTGTCTATGTCTACGGCAAGTGCGGGCGCAAGGTCGACTATATGTTTACCGGCTGGTTCGCCGGTGCCATGGACCAGATTCTCCAGGCCCAGGGCAGCAGCATCCGCACCCGGGCCGAGCAGGTCTATGGCGGTTCAGAAGAAGGCCACGACGACGGCCTGTTTGTTGTTAAGCCGCTCTGATCGGGAGATACCGCCATGGCTTTCGAAGCAATGTTCCAGCCGATTCAGATCGGCAAACTGACCATCCGCAACCGCGTGCTCAGCACCGCCCACGCCGAGGTCTACGCCACCGACGGCGGCATGACCACCGAGCGTTACGTCAAGTATTACGAAGAGAAGGCCAAGGGCGGCATCGGCCTGGCCATCTGTGGCGGCTCCTCGGTGGTGGCCATCGACAGCCCGCAGCAGTGGTGGAGTTCGGTCAATCTGTCCACCGACCGGATCATTCCGCACTTCCAGAACCTGGCCGACGCCATGCATAAGCATGGTGCCAAGATCATGATCCAGATTACCCACATGGGCCGCCGCTCGCGCTGGGACGGCTTCCACTGGCCGACCCTGATGTCGCCGTCGGGCATCCGCGAGCCGGTGCACCGCGCCACCTGCAAGACCATCGAACCGGAAGAGATCTGGCGGGTGATCGGCAACTACGCCAGCGCCGCACGCCGGGCCAAGGAAGGTGGCCTGGACGGCGTCGAACTGTCCGCCGTGCACCAGCACATGATCGACCAGTTCTGGTCGCCGCGCGTGAACAAGCGCACCGACGAATGGGGCGGCACCTTCGAGGGCCGCATGAAGTTCGGCCTGGAAGTGCTCAAGGCCGTGCGTGCCGAGGTCGGCGACGACTTCTGCGTGGGCATGCGCATCTGCGGCGACGAGTTCCACCCGGACGGCCTGTCCCACGAGGACATGAAGCAGATCGCTGCCTATTACGACGCCACCGGCATGCTCGACTTCATAGGCGTGGTGGGTTCTGGCTGCGACACCCACAACACCCTGGCCAACGTCATTCCCAACATGAGCTACCCGCCGGAGCCCTTCCTCCATCTGGCAGCCGGGATCAAGGAAGTGGTCAAGGTACCGGTGCTGCACGCGCAGAACATCAAGGACCCGAACCAGGCCACCCGCATCCTCGAAGGCGGCTACGTCGACATGGTCGGCATGACCCGTGCGCATATCGCCGACCCGCACCTGATCGCCAAGATCAAGATGGGTCAGGTCGACCAGATCAAGCAGTGCGTCGGTGCCAACTACTGCATCGACCGCCAGTACCAGGGGCTGGACGTACTGTGCATTCAGAACGCGGCGACTTCGCGCGAATATATGGGCCTGCCGCATATCATCGAAAAAACCAGCGGGCCGAAGCGCAAGGTAGTGATCGTCGGCGGTGGCCCGGCTGGGATGGAAGCGGCCCGCGTCGCCGCCGAGCGCGGCCATGACGTCACCCTGTTCGAGAAGAAGGACAGCCTCGGCGGGCAGATCAGCCTGGCGGCCAAGGCTCCGCAACGCGACCAGATGGCCGGCATCACCCGCTGGTTCCAGCTGGAACTGGCGCGCCTGAATATCGACCTGCGCCTGGGCACCGGTGCCGACGCGGAAAGCATCATGGACCTGCGCCCGGACATCGTCGTCCTGGCCAACGGCGGCCACCCCTTTATCGAGCAGAACGAGCACTGGGGCGCGGCCGAAGGCCTGGTGGTCAGCAGCTGGGACATCCTCGGCGGCACCGTCGCGCCGGGCAACAACGTGCTGGTATACGACACCATCTGCGAGTTCACCGGTATGTCGGTGGCCGACTTCATCGCCGAGAAAGGTGCCAAGGTGGAGATCGTCACCGACGATATCAAGCCGGGCGTGGCCATCGGCGGCACCAGCTTCCCCACCTACTACCGCAGCCTGTACCCCAAGGAAGTGATCATGACCGGCGACCTGATGCTGGAAAAGGTCTACCGCGAAGGCGACAAGCTGGTGGCGGTGCTGGAGAACGAATACACCGGGGCCAAGGAAGAACGCGTGGTCGACCAGGTGGTGGTGGAGAACGGCGTACGTCCGGACGAAAGACTCTACTACGCGCTCAAGGAAGGCTCGCGCAACAAGGGCCAGATCGATGTCGAGGCACTGTTCGCGATCAAGCCGCAGCCTTGTCTGTCCGAGGCGGGCGACGGCTATCTGCTGTTCCGAATCGGCGACTGCGTGGCCCAGCGCAACACCCACGCGGCGATCTACGACGCGTTGCGGTTGTGCAAGGATTTCTAACGCGCAAGTCGCTCCGCAGGGTGGGTTAGTCGCGCAGCGGCGTAACCCACCAATCGGATCACCAGACAGGCCAGTGCCTGATGCATCGACGGTGGGTTACGCCGCAGGCTAACCCACCCTACGTGGTTACTCGGTCCCTCTAAGGAGACCCGATGATGTTGAACACCCTACTCCCCATTCTGCTGTTCGCCGCCTTGGCCCTTGCGGTCATCGGTGCGGGCAAGCGTTTTCTGATGTGGCGTCGTGGCCGTCCTAGCCGAGTCGATTGGCTGGGCGGTCTGCTGGCCATGCCGCGGCGCTATATGGTCGATCTGCACCATGTGGTGGCCCGCGACAAATACATCGCCAACACCCACGTCGCCACCGCCGGCGGCTTCGTCCTGGCCGCGGTGCTGGCGATTGTCGTGCACGGTTTCGGCCTGCACAGCCGTATTCTCGGTGTCGCCCTGCTGGCGGCCTGTGCACTGATGTTTGGCGGCGCACTGTTCGTTGCCAAGCGCCGCCTCGACCCGCCATCGCGGCTGTCGAAAGGCCCGTGGATGCGCCTGCCGAAAAGCCTGCTGATGTTCTCGGTAAGCTTCTTTATCGCCACCCTGCCGGTGGCCGGGATTCTGCCGGAAGGCTTTTCGTTAACAGGAGCAGGCGGCTGGATTCTCGCCCTGCTGCTGACTGTCGGCGTGGCCTGGGGCGTGTCGGAACTGTTCTTCGGCATGACCTGGGGCGGGCCGATGAAGCACGCCTTTGCCGGTGCCCTGCACCTGGCCTGGCACCGCCGCAGCGAACGCTTCGGTGGCGGTCGTTCGACCGGACTGAAGGCGCTGAACCTGGATGATCCCCTGGCTCCGCTGGGGGTGGAAAAGCCCACGGACTTTACTTGGAACCAGCTGCTCGGCTTCGACGCCTGCGTGCAGTGCGGCAAGTGCGAGGCCGCCTGCCCGGCCTTCGCCGCCGGCCAGCCACTCAATCCGAAGAAGCTGATCCAGGACATGGTGGTCGGCCTGGCCGGCGGCAGCGATGCCAAGTTCGCCGGCTCTCCGTATCCAGGAAAAGCCATTGGCGAACACAGCGGTGGCCCGCACCTGCCGATCGTCAACCTGCAAGGCAAGGCCCTGGTCGATGCCGAAACGCTATGGTCATGCACCACCTGCCGCGCCTGCGTCGAGGAGTGCCCGATGATGATCGAGCACGTCGATGCCATCGTCGATATGCGCCGCCACCTGACCCTGGAAAAAGGCGCGACGCCGAACAAGGGTGCCGAAGTGCTGGATAACCTGATCGCCACCGACAACCCCGGCGGCTTCGCCCCCGGCGGACGCCTGAACTGGGCGGCGGACCTGAACCTGCCGCTTATGGCCGACAAGGGCAGCGCCGATGTGCTGTTCTGGGTTGGCGACGGTGCCTTCGATATGCGCAACCAGCGCACCCTGCGTGCCTTTGTCAAAGTATTGAAGGCCGCCAAGGTCGACTTCGCCGTACTCGGTCTGGAAGAGCGCGACAGTGGCGACGTGGCCCGTCGCCTGGGCGATGAAGCGACCTTCCAGCTGCTGGCCAAGCGCAATATCGCCACCCTGGCGAAGTACCAGTTCAACACCATCGTCTCCTGCGACCCGCACAGCTTCCATGTGCTGAAGAACGAGTACGGCGAGCTGGGTGGACGCTACCAGGTGCTGCACCACAGCACCTATATGGAACAGCTGATCAGCGGCCAGAAGCTCAACCTGGGCCAACACAAAGGCGGCAGCGTGACCTATCACGACCCCTGCTACCTGGGCCGCTATAACGGCGAGTACGAAGCGCCGCGCGCGGTGCTCAATGCCATCGGTATCGAAGTCAAGGAAATGCAGCGCTCGGGCTTCCGCTCCCGTTGCTGTGGCGGTGGCGGCGGCGCGCCGATCACCGATATTCCCGGCAAGCAGCGCATCCCCGATATGCGCATGGTCGACATCAAGGAGACCGGGGCCGAGTTGGTCGCCGTCGGCTGCCCGCAGTGCACGGCGATGCTCGAAGGCGTGGTCGGCGTGCGCCCCGAGGTCAAGGATATTGCCGAACTGGTGGCCGATGTATTGATCGAGGGCGCGGTCGAGGCCAAGAAGCCGGCACCGGCCCCCCGTGAAATAGCCGAGGTAAGCCCATGAGCGACATTATCCGCCGTGACCCACGGGCCGAATGGATCGCCCGCAACCGCCTGCACCCGCTGCATGCCGCGTTGCAGAAGGTCGAAGCCAGCTGGATGGGGCCCAATGGGGTAATCCGCAAGAACCCCCATGCGCAGGGCTTTATCGGCCCCAACGGGCTCAAACGTATCGACCGCTCCGGCAGTCAGCAGGGCGGCAGCCAGAAGCGCAGCGCGGCCAACGCCGTGGTGCAGTTGCCGCTGCATATCATCGAACAACCGGCGTTCTATATCGCCGTGGTGCCGGATATGGTCGGCGGCCGCCTGAGCGCCCACGACAAGGACCTACTCGGCCTGGCGCACAAACTCGCCGGGGCCGACGGCGCGGTGCTGGCCGTGGTGTTCGGTGAACACAAGGAAAGCGCCTTCGACTGCAATGGCGTCGATCGCCTGCTGCAATTCGATGCCGACGGCTTCGACGGTTACACCCCGGAAGCCCGAGTGTTGGCTCTGAGCGCGGTGGAACGGCAACTGACACCGCGTCATTGGCTGCTGCCCGACAGCCGTACCGGTGGTGGCGAGCTGGGCCGGCGACTGGCTGCCAAGCTCGGCGAGCGCCCGGCCACGCGGGTCTGGCAGGTGGCCGACGGTATCGCCAGCGGGCGTGCCGGGGCCGGCCGCGAAGACCTGGTGCAGCAAGCGCCACGGCTGATCCTGGCCGCAGTGGAATGTGCCGAGCCGGTCAGCGAAACCCGCCATGAGGTGCGCCCCCTGGCGCTCAACGAAGCCCTGGTCAGCCACTTGCCACGGATTCAGGACCTCGGTGCGGTGGCGGTCGATCCGGCGCAGATCCCCATGGCCGAGGCCGAGTTCATCCTCTCTGGCGGCAACGGGGTAAAGGACTGGGCGCTGTTTCATCAGGCCGCCGCCGCACTGGGGGCGACCGAAGGAGCCTCGCGAGTGGCGGTGGACGATGGCTTTATGGGCCGCGAGCGTCAGGTCGGCGCGTCCGGCATCTGGGTCACAGCGCGGGTTTATGTGGCAGTCGGCATTAGCGGGGCGATCCAGCATCTGCAAGGCATAGGTGCCTGCGACAAGGTGGTGGCGATCAACCTCGATCCGACCTGCGACATGATCAAGCGCGCCGACCTCTCGGTGATCGGCGAGTCCGCGGCCATTCTGCAGGCGCTGATCGAACGGGTCGCCGCCCATCGGCAGGGAGCAGAACGCGATGCGGCATAAGGTAGCCCGGATGCAATCCGGGGCCCTCAACACCGATTCCCGGATTGCATCCGGGCTACGGGGGATGTATGACTGACTTGAATATCGTTGCTCTGGTCTCCGTGGGTGCCCACCCAACCTCCGGGCGGCCACGCCGCGCCGAACAGGATGCCCGCGCGGTCGAGCTGGGCCTGTGCCTGGCTGGCGAGCGCCTGCAGGTGCTGCACGCCGGCGATCCACAGCAGGACGCGCTGCGTGCCTACCTGGGCATGGGCCTTGACCAGATCACGGTGCTGGAGCAGCCGGCCAACAGCGATGCGCTGCCGGTGCTGGTGGACTACCTGGCCGATTCCAACGCACAGCTGGTATTGACTGGCAGTCAGGCGGAAACCGGCGAAGGTTCCGGCATGTTGCCTTTTCTGCTGGCCGAACAGCTCGGCTGGCCACTGGTGGTGGGCCTGGCGGCAGTGGAGCAGGTCAACAACGGTATGGCCCAGGTGCTGCAGGCCCTGCCGCGCGGCCAGCGCCGTCGCCTGCAAGTGCGCCTGCCGTTTGTCGCCTGTGTCGATAACGCGGCACCGACTGCTCGGCAGAGTGCGTTCGGCCCGGCCCGGCGTGGCCTGTTGAGCGCCGAAGAGGTGGCGTTGGTCGCCGATCCATTATTTGCCAACGCACAGCTGCAGCCCGCCAGGCCCAGGCCCAAACGCCTCAAGGTGATCAAAGCCAAGACCGGTGCCGAACGGATGAAGGCCGCCACGGCCAAGGCTTCCGGCGGCGGTGGCCAAGTGCTCAAAGATGTATCGCCACAGGCCGGGGCCGAAGCTATCTTCAAATTACTGCTGGAAGAAGGCGTGCTGCGCTAAACGCGGTCGCCGATTAAACAGATAGGTAGGATGGATCGGGCCGCGCCGGTAGAGCTGGCGATACCCATCGCGGTGCCTGAGTTCAGCATGGCTATCGCTGCGCTCCACCCATCCTACGCAACGACGCAACCCAAATAGCTCCACTGGAGGATTTGACCATGATGCATGCCGACCTGATCGATCAGGAAGATCTACGCGAACGCCTGGTGGCACTGGGGCTGTCGATCCCCCCCGGAGTCAGCGCCGAACAGGCCTGTGAGCTGGCGGTCAGCGGCCTCAGCCCGGACCGGGCACAGGCCCTGCGCCGACTGGTGGAAGAACTGCTGGGCGGCAGCGCCACCCTGTTGCCGAATGTGCGCGAAGCGATCTCGCGTACCCTGTTGCCGGCACTGGTGCCGCGCTAAGCCCTGGCGGACAAGGCTGCGCCATGTCCGCCCTACCCGTTAGATGCTCCGCACGCATACCATCTGTAGGGTGCGCCGTGTGTTCAGCCGGGATACATGGGTAACGCCCCCGGACGGCGGCTAACACAGCAAACCTTGCGGTGCACGCGGCGCGCTACAGCTCGCAGGCAATAAAAAAAGGGGCGCTTAAAGCGCCCCTTTCTTATTGCCTGCAACCAGCGCTGGATCTACAGCCGCACGCTGGCAAAGGTCGACTCACCCTGGGCGCGGGTCAGTGCAGCCATAGCCGTTGAGCTGGAGGGGCGCATCAGGTCCTCCGGCATGGGCACCAGGGCCACTACATTGGCACCTTGCTGACCGGCGCGCTCATCGCGCGGCGGGATGCCGAAGTATTCGCGGTAACACTTGGAGAAGTGCGGGGTGGAGACGAAACCGCACACCGAGGCCACTTCGATGATCGACATGCTGGTTTGCTTGAGCAACTGGCGCGCGCGGATCAGCCGTAGCTTGAGGTAGTAGCGCGACGGCGAGCAGTGCAGGTATTTCTGGAACAGGCGCTCGAGCTGACGCCGCGATACGTCGACATACAGAGCAAGCTGATCGAGGTCGATGGGCTCTTCCAGGTTGGCTTCCATCAGCGCGACGATTTCCTGCAGCTTCGGCTGGTTGGTGCCGAGCATGTGCTTGAGCGGCACGCGCTGATGATCCTGCTCGTTGCGGATGCGCTCGTAGATAAACATCTCGGAGATCGCCGCCGCCAGTTCGCGACCATGCTCGCGGCCGATCACGTGCAGCATCATGTCCATTGGCGCGGTGCCGCCGGAGCTGGTGTGGCGGTTGCGGTCAATCGAGAACAGGCGAGTGCTGACGCCTGCGCGGGGGAAGGCTTCCTGCATCGAGGCCAAACATTCCCAGTGCACGCTGCAGTCGTAACCATCAAGCAGACCTGCCTTGGCCAGCGCCCAGCTGCCGGTACACACCGCGCCCAACTGGGCACCGTGGCGCGCCTGGCTCTGCAGCCATTGCACATGCTCGCGGGTCACGCTGTGCTGAATATCCACACCGCCGCAGACGATCACCACATCCAGGCGCGGCGCAGTGGCCAGGCTGGCGTCCGGGGTGATCTGCAGACCGTCGCTGGCGTTTACCGGCAGGCCGCTCTGGGTCAGGGTGTGCCAGCGATACAGCTCCTTGCCGGAGAGCTGATTGGCCATGCGCAGGGGCTCGACAGCAGACGCCAGGGAAATCAGGGTGAAGTTGTCGAGCAGGAGAAAGCCGATGGACTGCGGAGCACGGCTCTGGGGTTGTGCCCCTTGAGTGAACTGTGACATCAGGTAAACCCTCACGCGAAGCAAAGCACGGTAGTGAGCCCCTCTATACGGTGGCTCTTTTTATGGTTCTGGGACTGCACAACGCCAGATCGACTACCAGCACAACGCAAAGGCCGTGCCTAAATTGATTGGGCGTTCAATTAAAAATAGATGGACCGGCCCAACGCTAGTGCCACTAGGCGTTGGCAGGAGCGACAGAAGCATCCTGATTACGACCGCAAACGCCCGCTTGGCGGGCGCTTGAGCATTTCGGTAGCACTGCTGGGCAGGTGCTTTGTCACCCCGCTACGCAGGGTAAAAACGGCGCAGTAACGGACCAACGGTCGGGCCGTATTCAGCCGCCCTGCACTGCCCTTTTTCGGAGCGCCGAACAGCCACGCACCACAAATGTGCACGATGGCCTGAGCGTGCGCATCAGCACTCAACAGCGCTAACTGCCAACCCGCCGCGCGAGGTTTCCTTGTACTTGTCGTGCATGTCGGCACCGGTGTCGCGCATGGTGCGGATCACCCGATCCAGGGAGATAAAGTGCTGGCCGTCACCACGCAAGGCCATCTGCGCGGCGTTGATCGCCTTCACCGCGGCAATTGCGTTGCGCTCGATACAGGGCACCTGCACCAGGCCACCAACCGGGTCGCAGGTCAGGCCAAGGTTATGTTCCAGGCCGATCTCGGCGGCGTTTTCCACCTGTTCAGGTGTCGCCCCAAGAATTTCCGCCAGCCCCGCCGCCGCCATGGCGCAGGCCGAGCCGACCTCGCCCTGACAACCGACTTCAGCGCCGGAGATGGAGGCGTTCTTCTTGCACAGAATGCCAATCGCCGCTGCTGCCAGCAGATAGTCCACCACATTGGCTTCGCTCACCGCGGGGCTGAAGCGCACAAAGTAATGCAGCACCGCCGGGATAATGCCGGCCGCGCCATTGGTCGGCGCTGTGACCATGCGCCCGCCGGCGGCGTTTTCCTCATTCACCGCCAGGGCGAACAGGTTGACCCACTCCATGCCGCTGAGGGTCGAGCCGATCACATTGGGCTTGCTCATTTCCTGCAGGCTGCGGTGCAGCTTGGCCGCACGGCGCTTCACATTCAGCCCGCCGGGCAGGATGCCCTCGTGCTTGAGACCCTGCTCGACGCAGTCGCGCATGGCCTGCCACAGGCGCATCAGCCCGCTGCGGATCTCCGCCTCGCTGCGCCAGGCCTTCTCGTTGGCCATCATCAGCTCGGACACCCGCAGGCCGTGTTCCTTGCACAGGCGCAACAGCTCTTCGGCGCTATTGAAGTCGTAGGGCAGCCGGGTGTGATCCTGGTCCAGCTGACCGCTGGCGGCCTGCTCCTGATCGACCACGAAGCCGCCGCCCACCGAGTAATAGGTGTTCTCATGCAGCAGGCTGCCGTCGCCGGCATAGGTGCTGAGCATCATGGCGTTGGGGTGATAAGGCAGGTTCTCGTCCAGCAGCAGCATGTCGCGCTGCCAGTCGAAGGCCACCGCATGCTGACCCGCCAGCAACAGCGAGCCGCTGGCGAGCAGTTCGTCGATACGCGGTGCGATGCTGGCCGGGTCGACCTGATCCGGCCACTCGCCGAGCAAGCCCATGATCACCGCACGGTCACTGCCATGGCCCACGCCGGTGGCGGACAGCGAGCCGTACAGGCGCACCTGCACCCGCCCTACCCGCGCCAGCAGATGACGCTCGGCCAGGGCACCGCAGAACAGAGCGGCGGCACGCATGGGCCCCACGGTGTGCGAACTGGACGGACCGATACCGATCTTGAATAGATCAAACACGCTGATGGCCACAACTTTCTCCTGCGGGGGTAATTACCCGGCCATCATCGGTATTTCAGCAAAGCCTTAGAGCTTCACACCGACACACCCATGCCCAAAGCCGTCAGCGACTCCAGCCAAGTGGCGAATGGTCGCTGCGGCGTTTTCCGCAGTCCGGGTGCAATCCGCCCCCTTGTACCTCCGCGCAGGTATTGCATTCGGGCCAGGACTGCCGCAGCCAATCACGACAGCAGCATTCCAGTTGCGACGCCGCGCATAGGCAGCCGAGGAAATCTGTCTGCATGATCGCAGCGCCCATGGATCAGCCAGCCGTTGTTCGCCCTGCCCGCCCCGTGGACAGACTGCGCGCCTGCAAGGCACGCCCTGTCATCGCAACTGGAGAGGCTTGATGAAACTGGATAAATGTTGGCTGCTGGCCGCTGCGCTCAGCGCCCCCCTGCTTGCCCAGGCTGCAGAACCGGCACAGTGCGAACTGGTGCGCTTTGCCGATGTGGGCTGGACCGACATCACCGTGACCACTGCCGTGACCCGCCACCTGCTCAGCGAGCTGGGCTACCGCTCCCAGGTCAAGCGCCTGTCGGTGCCAGACACCTACAAGGCCCTGCAGGACAACAGAATCGATGTGTTCCTCGGCAACTGGATGCCGAGCATGGAAAACGACATCAAGCCCTATACGGAAAACGGTTCGGTAGAAACCCTGGGGGCCAACCTCATCGGGGCCAAGTACACCCTCGCGGTCAACCAGGCTGCCTATGATGGCGGCATGGAAAACTTCGCCGATCTTGCACGTTTCAGCAAGGAACTGGGGAGCAAATTGTACGGCATCGAGCCTGGCAACGACGGCAACAAACTGATCCAGCAGATGATCGACAAGAATGCCTTCGGGCTGGGCGGCTTTACCCTGGTGGAATCCAGCGAGAGCGGCATGCTGGCTCAGGTCAAACGCGCCGACCACCTCAAGCAGTGGGCCGTGTTTCTCGGCTGGGCACCGCACCCGATGAATAACCAGCTGCAGATGCACTACCTGGCCGGCGGCGACGACTACTTCGGCCCCGATTATGGCGGTGCCACGGTGTACACCAATGTGCGCGCCGGCTATGCCGAGCAATGCCCGAACGTCACCCAGCTGCTGAAGAACCTGCGCTTCAGCCTGGAGATGGAAAGCTACCTGATGGGCGCAATTCTCAATAAAAACACCAACCCGCGGCGCGAGGCCAAAGCCTGGTTGAAGGCCAACCCCGAGACCGTCGCAACCTGGCTGCAAGGCGTTAGCAGACTGAACGGTCAATCAATAAAAACCGCCGAAAACCTGGCCAACGAAAATTAATTTGTCATTTTTTTCGAACAGCGCGCAGCCCCCTGCTCATCGTGCCTGTGGCCATATCAAAAGCTGCAAACCACGGCCGGCGCGGCTTGCAGCCTTGGCCAAGGGGTGGAAAAGTCTGTTATGGTTTTTTTAGTCAAAGGGTATGTCGCCGCGCAACACGTCAGGGTCGCAAACCGACAATTGCGACAGGCCGAAGACTATATCGTTGAGTCAGCCGATTTCGTCGCTGCCACCTCATAACCGGGGAGGCAGACCGGGACCCACAGCCCCGGACCGAAGAATATATAAGCGCTGGCTCACCCCATGATGGGTGCCAGCCCAACAAGAAATTTCGGATGTACGCGCACCTCGGGTCGAGGTGTGTAAAACCCAAGGATGGGACTTCGTAACACTGCCAGAGGGTTTGGAACGCGGTTTGCAGCACGGCACAGCAAGGTTGACTCGACAGTACGCCCCCATAGCGTCCATTGCCCACAAGGCAACTGGAGCGTTGCAGCGGTTGTGCCTGAGCGCCCTGAAAGTGTTGCGTGGCAAGGCACGGCTCATACCCCCGAACCCAGTAAACCCACACAGGCAAGAACAGTCGGCATCACCGGACGAACGCCCGTTGGCGTGCGCTCGGTTGCGCAACACTGATCTGGATGTCTACTGAAGGGGAATCATCCCATGCAGTCTGGAAAAATCGTGGTCAAGAACCTCTACAAGGTTTTCGGCCCAGAACCACAAGAAGCCATCGACCTGCTCAAACAGGGCTGGAGCAAGGACAGGATCCTTGCCGAGAAAGGCGCGGTAATCGGCGTCAGCGACGTGTCGTTCAGCGTCGAGGAAGGCGAGATATTTGTCCTGATGGGCCTGTCCGGCTCGGGCAAATCGACCCTGATTCGCCTGATCAACCGCCTGGTAGAGCCGAGCGGCGGTGACGTGTTTATTGACGGGCAGAACGTCGCCAAGATGCCCAAGTCGGAACTCATCGACCTGCGCCGCCGCGATATGAGCATGGTCTTCCAGTCCTTCGCCCTGATGCCCTCGCGCACCGTGCTGGACAACGCCGCCTTCGGCCTGGAAGTCGCTGGCAAGGGCCGCAAGGAGCGCGAGAAGCGCGCCATGGAAGTGCTCAAGCAGGTCGGCCTGGACACCTTCGCTCACAAACATCCCCATGAGCTGTCCGGTGGTATGCAGCAGCGCGTCGGCCTGGCCCGCGCCCTGGCCGTCGACCCCTCGATGATCATCATGGACGAGGCCTTTTCCGCCCTCGACCCGCTCAAGCGCCGCGAGATGCAGGACGTGTTGCTGGAGCTGCAGAAGACCGATCGGCGCACCATCATCTTCGTCTCCCACGACATCGAAGAGGCCATGCGCATCGGCACCCGTATCGGCATCATGGAAGGCGGCAAGCTGGTCCAGGTCGGCACCCCCCAGGAGCTGATCGACAACCCGGCCAACGATTACGTGCGCAACTTCTTCAACACCGTCGACACCAACCGCTACCTCACCGCCGGCCAACTGATGGCCGACAGCGTGCCGATCTATGTGCACAACGGCAGAGCGCCGGATGCGCAGCAGGTCTGCCAGGAACTGCAGGCGCTGGACAAGCACTACGCCTTTGTCGTCGACGAGCAGAACAACTTCCAGGGTTCCATCAGCCTGGAGAAGATCGCCCTGCTGGTCGAAGGCGGCACCACCTGTGGCCTCGACGGCCAGGTGCTGAAGACAATCAAACCGATTCCCGAAGACATGCCGCTGGATCAGGTGATCGAACGCCTGGTGGATAACGAAGGGCCGATTCCGGTGATCGACTGCAACGGCCACTACTCTGGTGCCATCAGCAAGGGCCGTCTGTTGACCCGCCTGCAGGGAGAATCCCATGAGTGAGAAACAACTCGACCTGGGCAGCTGGGTCAACGATGTGGTGCAGCACCTGCTGGACAATTACAGCGAAGGGTTCGACAACCTCGGCGGTGTGGTCAATGGTTTCTCCGAAGGCATCGAGTGGCTGCTGATGCTGCCGCCAGCCTGGTTGCTGATCGCCATCTTCGTCGGCCTCAGCCTGTGGCGCATCAGTTACAAGTTCGCCATCTTCACCGCCATCTCCTTCGTCCTGATCGTGCTCACCGGCTTCTGGGAACAGACGGTGGTGACTCTCGGGCTGACCTTCTCCGCCACCCTGATCAGCCTGCTTCTCGGCATCCCTCTGGGGATCTGGGCGGCGCGTAGCGAGCGGGTGTCGACCACCATCCGGCCGATTCTCGATTTCATGCAGACCATGCCGGCATTCGTCTACCTGATTCCGGCGGCCATGCTGTTCGGCCTCGGCCGTGTGCCGGGGATCATCGCCACGGTGATCTTCGCCATGCCGCCGGCGGTGCGCCTGACCAACCTGGGTATTCGCCAGGTCAACAAGGAAATCGTCGAAGCCGGCCAGTCGTTTGGCTGCAACGCCCGCCAGCTGCTGTTCAAGGTGCAGCTGCCGAACGCCATGCCGTCGATCATGGCCGGGGTCAACCAGACCATCATGATGGCCCTGTCGATGGTGATCATCGCCTCGATGGTCGGTGCCGGCGGCCTGGGCAACGACGTACTGGCGAGCATCCAGCGCCTGGATATCGGTCTAGGCTTCGAAAGCGGCATGGCCGTAGTGTTGCTGGCGATCATTCTCGACCGCATCACCGAAAGCTTCGGCACACCGCAGCAGAAAAAGTCCAACAGCCTGGTTGCCTGGTTCAGCGGCAAACTGCAGCGTCAATAAGCCTCAACTTTGTTCAACACAGGGAGTCGCAGATGAAAAGCATAAAAACCCTCGCAGGTGTCGGTCTGTTATCGGCGGCGCTGCTGCAGAACGCCTGGGCCCAGGAACCGGAAAGCTGCCAGATGGTGCGCTTCGCCGAAATCGGCTGGGCCGATATCGCCGCCACCACCGGCGTGGCCATGACCCTCAGCGAAGGCCTGGGCTACAAAACGCGCAAGATCATGGCCTCGGTGCCCATCGCCTTTACCGGGGTAAAGAACAATCAGATCGACGTATTCCTCGGCTACTGGGCCCCCTCGATGGACGCCGTGATCGAGCCGTTCACCAAGGATGGCGGGGTCAAGGTGCTGCCCAAGGCCAACCTGGAAGGGGCCAAGTACACCCTGGCCGTGCCTACCTACGCCGCCGAAGCCGGGCTGAAGAGCTTTGCCGATATCGCCAAGTTCAAGGATCAGCTGGACGGCAAGATCTTCGGCATCGAGCCGGGCAATGACGGCAACCTGCTGATTGACGCCATGATCAAGAGCAACCAGTTCGGCCTCGGCGAGTTCAAGATGGTCGAGTCCAGCGAAGCCGGCATGCTGGTGCAACTGCAGCGCGCGGTGCGCAAGAACGAGCCGGCGGTCTTCCTCGGCTGGGCCCCGCACCCGATGAACACCCAGTTCGACATCACCTACCTGGAAGGCGGTGATGACGTGTTCGGCCCGGATTATGGCGCGGCCAAGGTCTACACCGTGGTACCGCCGGATTACGAAGCGCGCTGCGCCAACGTCGGCAAGCTACTGAACAACCTGCAGTTCACCGTGGAAATCGAAAGCCAGCTGATGGAAAAGGTTCTGGAAAAACAGAACCCGACCACGGTGGCCGCCGAGTGGATCAAGGCCAACCCGGCGATCCTCGAGCAGTGGCTGGACGGCGTCACCACCTATGACGGCCAGGACGGCATCGCCGCGGTGAAGAAGCACGTCGGCCTGTAAGCCAGATCCCGCGCCGCCCCGCTGATCTGCGGGCGGCGCGGTTAACCAAGCCAGTTTATTAGCAGCTCAACCAGCGAGGCCGCGCGGCCATCGCCTGATTTGCTGTACCCGCGATTTACCTCGCGGCGCTGTCTGAGCCCGGCCATTGCGTAGCCCGGATGCAATTCGGGAACGGGCTCGTCGGCCATGCAACACCCCCGGATTCCGTCCGGGCTACACAACCGCGACACCAGGATGTTTACCAGCTAGGCCCGCAAGAAGAACGCGCCAGTCACGCAACAGAACTGCCACTCTCACTGACGGAGTACACCTATGCGTAATTTGAAGAACCTGTGTTTGCAAGGCCTCGGCGTCGCCGCCCTGGCCCTGGGTATGAGCACCGCCATGGCGGCGGACAAACCCAGCCTGACCATTGGCTACGTCAATGGCTGGGACGACAGCGTCGCCGCCACCCATGTGGCCAGCGAAATCCTAAAGAGTAATCTCGGCTACGAGGTCGAGCTGAAAGCCGTCGAGCCTGCGATCATGTGGCAAGGCGTGGCTAGAGGCGACCTCGACGCGACTCTCTCCGCCTGGCTGCCGGTCACCCACGGCGAGTACTTTGAAAAACTCAAGGACAAGGTCACGGTGCTCGGCACCAACTATACGGGCGCGAAAATTGGCCTGGTGGTTCCCGACTACGTCGAAGCCAAGAGCATCGCAGATCTGAACAACAGCAAAGCAGCCTACGACGGCAAGATCACCGGCATCGACGCCGGTGCTGGCGTGATGCGCCGCACCGAAGAAGCCATCGAGAAATACAACCTGGACTTCAAGCTGATGCCGAGCTCCGGTCCGGCCATGGCAATCTCCCTGGCTCGCGCCGAGAAGAAGAACGAAGCCATCGTGGTCCCTGGCTGGATTCCGCACTGGATGTTCGCCAAGTGGAAACTGCGCTTCCTCGAAGATCCGCAGAATGTCTTCGGCGAAGCTGAGCACATCGATACCGTGGCCAGCATGGGTATGGAAGCCAAAGCTCCAGAGGCCGCTGCCTTCCTCAAGAAGTTCTCCTGGAATGCAGAAGAAGTGGGCGCGGTGATGCTGGCCATTACCGAAGGCGTCAAGCCGGAACAGGCCGCCAAGGACTGGATCGCCGCCAACCCGGAACGCGTAGCCGGCTGGCTCAAGTAAGGGTTGTTACATCGCAGGACAAGAACGGGCTTCGGCCCGTTTTTTAATGCCTATCTACCCGTCAGCCACCGCGCGCACCAGGGCAGGCTGCTTGCTGCACGCGGCTGGCCCGCCGCCTTTTCAGGCCGCAACCGTGGGCTGCCCGGGCGGTTCGGTGAGTAGGTAGGCCTCGAAACCCAGCTGATTGAGCAGGTGCACCGCCAGTTCACTGCGGATCCCACCTTCCGGCGTCACCACATATAGGGTGTTCGGCTCCAGGCTGCTGGCATGGGTACGCAGATTGGCCACCGGCAGGCTGATGCTGCCCGGCTGGTGACCCTGGCGGTACTCGAAGGGCAGACGCACATCCAGCAGCAGGCAGGCGCGCTGGCCGAGTCGGGTCATCTGCTGCAACTGCACTGGGCTGATCTGCGGAATCAACGCGGGATGAACCAGTTCGACAAACAGTTCGCGCTCCAGGCTCGCCAGCACGCCGTCCTCGAGCATAGTCACGGTGGCCGAGCGCACCGCGCCACTGACCAGCGCCTCCTCACCGAAGAAATCTCCCGCCTGAAGAATCTGCTGCGGCCCCTCCTCATAGGCCGATGGCAGGGTTACCGCGGCGCGACCGCGCTTGAGCACATAGAAGTGCTCGCCGGGCTCGCCATAACGCACCACGGCCTGCCCGGCCTTTACCTCGGTAAATTCAAAGCGCCCCAGCAAGGTATGCAGGTGGGCCGGCGGCAACCGGCCGAACAGCGGCGAGCGCAGCAGCTTGGCCAGCCAGTCATCCTGGCCGGACTCCTCCTCGCTCGCCCCATCCAGGCTGATCACCCCGTAGTCGGCGCTCTGGCTCCAGTTCAGCAGGCGTTCGAGCAGACCGCGCTCCAGGGCGAACAGGGTCACGTCACTTTGCGCCACCACCGTTTGCAACTGCGGCTGGGCTTCGTTGAGGGCATGGCAGGCCTCCAGGCTGCCGGCCAGCAGCGGCTGACGCGCGCCCTCTTCGCCCAGGCCGACCTGGCCGTGCAGCAGGTAATACAGCGCCAGGGACTTATCGCCCCGCTTGAACAGCTGGGTGCCGGCCTTGCGCTGCACATACTGCAGGCTGTCCAGCGCCTGCTGCTGGTATTGCGGGCTGAGAAAATCGAACGGGCTGAAGCCCAGCAGCAGCTCCAGCGTCAGGCGAGGCGTAGCATTGCTCATGGTAAAGCCCTCCGCTAAGGCGGCCAGCGCAGGCTGGGTCGATCGGGCACAGCAAGCGAGCCACTTATTTACCCTAGTTCAGCGGCCCACACCTGGGCGTTCATTTCGTCAGAGAGCATAGAGCCGCCCCCGCACCGCCGGCCGAGCTACCCCGCCCCCGCTGCGGACTGCTGCTGCACCCAGGCGAACAGCTGTTCGGTGTCGGCATGGCGGCAGAGTTCGCTGCCCTCGGTGATGATCGCGGCTGTACCGGCGGCCACCCCATAGCGGGCAGCCTCGACCAGCTCGCTGCCGGCGGCCAGCTTGAGGGTCAGTGCCGCGACCATGCTGTCGCCCGCGCCAACGGTGCTGCGCTTGCGTACCGTTGGCGCGGCAATGCCCAGGGTCGTGTCGGCGCTGACCAGCAGCGCGCCCTGGGGGCCAAGCGAGACCAGCACCACCTGGCATTGTCCCGCGGCGATCAGCCCCCGGGCGATGCCGGCGAGTTGTCCGGGCTCGGCAATTTCCACCTCGGCCAGGGCGCTGAGTTCGGCGATATTGGGTTTGATCAGAAACACCCCACCGCACTCCAGGGCCTGGCGCAACGCCGCCGCACCACTGTCGAAGATGCAACGCATGCGCTGCTGCCTGACCCAGCTCAGCAGACGCGGCACAAACGCCTCGTCCAGGTCGTCGGGCAGGCTGCCGCTGACCACCAGGTAGTCGGGCCGCGGCAGGGTCTGCAGTGCCGCCAGCAATTGTTCCTGCTCGTCCCGCCCAAGCCGGGCAGCGGGCATCACCAGACGATATTGCTGGGCGCTGCTGCACTCCACCAGATTGATACATTCGCGGGTCCACTGCTCGACCGCCAGAGCCTGGCTGGGCACCCCCTCGGCACTGAGCAGATCGGTCAGATGGCGGCCCGTCGAACCGCCGGCCGGAAACACGGCCAGGGCCCGGCCACCGAGGCGCTGGATGGCCCGGGCGACGTTGATGCCACCGCCACCGGGGGCATACACCGGCGGTGCACAACGCAGCTTGGCGTCCGGATAGAGACGCGGTACCGTCGTGGCGACATCCAGCGCCGGGCTCAGGGTCAAGGTGACGATGCGGCTCATTGGTTCTCCTAGTCGGCATGCTGCAGGGCCTTAGTATTCACTTTAGGTCGCCGCCGCGCGTTACGCTGGCCGCTAACCGGTGCGCCGCAAGCGCGCCCTGTTGCGCCCTTGTGATAGTGCGGCGGCCTGAGTAACGTGTGCGGCCTTACTCAGGAGAGTCCGCATGCGTTTCAGCCCCTACCTTTGCGCCGCCCTGGTGCCCCTGCTCGCCAGCTGCCAGGTGTTTACCCCGCAGCCCGCCCCCAAAAGCGCAGCGGCCACTCGCCTGCAGGGCGAACTCAGCCTGCAGGACGGCCAGCTGCTGTTGCGTCCCTGCCAGGAGCAACGCCGCTTCGTGATTGGCGATGACGGCAGCACCGGCATCAGCCGTGAAGCCGCCGGGTTGCTGGGCGACGGCGCAAGCAGCCTGTTCGTCGACCTGCGTGGCGAACTGAGCGCTACCCCCGCGGCCGGCCTCGATGGCAAGTTCGTACCCAGCCAGGTCTACCGCCTGCAGGCCGAAGGCCCGGGCTGCGAAGACCTCAACTTCAAGCGCAGCAGCCTGCGCGCCAGCGGCCAGGAGCCGGGTTGGAGCGTGCTGGTCAGCAACCGCGGCCTGGTCCTCGACCGCCCTGGCCAGGAACCCCTGGCCCTGCCCTATCTGGAAGAGCAACTGCCCGAGGGCCGCTTCAACCTGAGCAGCGAAGCCAATGGCGAGCGGCTGGAGCTGTGGGTCGCCCCGCAACGCTGCGTCGACAGCATGAGCGGCACCGTGCAGCACATGAGCGCCGAATTGCGCCTGAACGGTAAAGTGCTGCGCGGCTGCGCCTCCTTTGGCGGCGCACGCAACGACTGACAGGCCCAGTCGGGGCAGACGCCATCTGCCCCGAGCTTTGGCCCTGCACGGCGCGCGCGCTGACCTAAGCTGAAAAGGAACTCAGCCCAAGGAATAACGCCATGTTGCGCATTGCCATCAACGGATATGGACGCATCGGCCGCTGCCTGGTGCGCGCGCTCTTCGAGCGCGACCTGCAGCGCAAGATCCACCTCTGCGCGATCAACGACCTCGGCGACCCGGCCACCCTCGCCCATCTGACCCGCTTCGACTCCACCTTTGGCCGCTTTGCCAGGCAGGTCGACCTGCAAGGCGACTTGCTGCAGATCGATGACCAGCCGATCCACCTGCTGCGCGAACGCGAGGTGATCAACCTGCCCTGGCAACAGCACGGCATCGACCTGGTGCTGGAATGCACCGGCAAGCTGAAAAAACGTGTTCAGGTCGAACAGCATCTGACTGCCGGCAGCCCCCGTGTCCTGCTTTCCCATCCGCTGGACAGTGCCGACCTGACCGTGGTCTATGGCGTCAACCATGAGCTGCTGGGCAGTCAGCAGATCGTCTCCAACGCCTCCTGCACCACCAACTGCCTGGCTCCCCTGGCCCAGGCGCTGCATCGGGCGGTGGGCATTCGCCAGGGCCTGGTCAATACCATCCACGCCTACACCAACGACCAGAACCTGCTGGACAAGGCCCACAGCGATCTCTACCGCGCCCGCGCCGCCGCGCTGTCGATGATCCCCACCAGCACCGGTGCGGCCAAGACCATCGGCCTGGTCCTGCCGGAACTGGCCGGACGCCTGGACGGCCTCTCGGTACGGGTGCCGACACCCAACGTGTCCTTGCTCGACCTGACCTTCACCTGCGAGCGTCCGAGCAGCCGCGAAGCGATCAATGCCGCCCTGCAGCAGGCGGCGCAACAGCTGCCGGCCGGCGTGATGGAGTGCAGCGACCTGCCGCTGGTATCCAGCGACTTCAATGGCCATCCGCTGTCCTGCGTGGTCGACCTCAACCACACCCGGGTGCAGGGCGATCTGGTCAAGGTGCTGGCCTGGTACGACAACGAATGGGCCTTCGCCAATCGCATGCTGGATGTGCTGCTGGCCTGGACCCATCCCTGAGATCCCGCCCGTAGGCCGAACAGGTTTATAATCGCCGCCTTTACAAGCTGCCGGGTTGCCTCCGGCCCTGATTCTGGAATTGCCCCATGCTCCGCATCACCGAACTCAAGCTGCCCCTCGACCACCCCGACGAGGCCCTGCGCCCGGCCATCGTCCAGCGCCTGGGGATTGAAGACAGCGAGTTGCTCGACTTCAGCCTGTTCAAGCGCAGCTACGATGCGCGCAAGAAATCCAGTGAGATGCACTTCATCTACACCATCGACTGCGAACTGCGCGATGAAGCGGCGCTGCTGACCAAGTTCAGCGATGACCGGCATATCAGCGTCACCCCGGACACCGCCTACAAACCAGTCGGCATGGCACCCAAGAACCTCGCAGAACGCCCCCTGGTGGTCGGCTTCGGCCCCTGCGGCATCTTCGCCGCGCTGATCCTCGCCCAGGCAGGGCTCAAGCCCATCGTGCTGGAACGCGGCACCGAAGTGCGCCAGCGCACCAAGGACACCTGGGGCCTGTGGCGCAAGAACGTGCTCAACCCCGAGTCCAATGTGCAGTTCGGCGAAGGCGGTGCCGGCACCTTCTCCGACGGCAAGCTGTACAGCCAGATCAAGGACCCCAAGCACCTGGGGCGCAAGGTGCTGCAGGAGTTCGTCAAGGCTGGCGCGCCGGAAGAGATTCTCTACGTCAGCAAGCCGCATATCGGCACCTTCCGCCTCACCGGTGTGGTCGCCACCATGCGCGAGGAGATCAAGGCCCTGGGCGGCGAAGTGCGCTTCCAGCAGCGGGTCAGCGACGTGCTGATCGAGGACGGCCAGTTGCAGGGCGTGGTACTGGACAGTGGCGAGCAGTTGCTCAGCCGCCATGTGATCCTGGCCCTGGGCCACAGCTCGCGCGACACCTTCCGCATGCTGCACAAGCGCGAGGTATTTATGGAAGCCAAGCCGTTCTCGGTGGGCTTCCGCATCGAGCACCCGCAAGGCCTGATCGACCGCGCGCGCCTGGGCAAATACGCCGGCCACCCCAAGCTCGGTGCAGCCGATTACAAGCTGGTGCACCACGCCAGCAACGGCCGCTCGGTGTACAGCTTCTGCATGTGCCCCGGCGGCACCGTGGTCGCCGCCACCTCCGAACCGGAGCGGGTGGTGACCAACGGCATGAGCCAGTACTCGCGCAACGAGCGCAATGCCAACGCCGGCATCGTCGTCGGCATCACCCCGGAGCAGGATTACCCAGGCGGCCCGCTGGCCGGCGTGGAATTGCAGGAGCGCCTGGAGTCCCAGGCCTATCTGCTCGGCGGCAGCACCTACGAAGCGCCGGGGCAACTGGTCGGCGACTTTATCGCCGGCAAGCCGTCCACTGAACTGGGCAGCGTCGAGCCCTCGTATAAACCGGGAATCAAGTTGGGCGATTTGGCTCTGGCGCTGCCGGACTTTGCCATCGAAGCCATCCGCGAAGCGCTGCCGGCCTTCGGCAAGCAGATCAAGGGCTTCGACCTGCATGACGCGGTGCTCACCGGCATCGAGACGCGCACCTCCTCGCCGCTGCGCATCACCCGCGGCGCGGATATGCAGAGTTTGAACGTCAAGGGTCTGTACCCGGCCGGCGAAGGTGCGGGTTATGCCGGCGGCATTCTCTCCGCGGGGGTAGACGGTATTCGCGTGGCCGAAGCCCTGGCGCGGGACATGCTGGGGATCGCCGCGAGCTAAGTCCTGAGGCTTTACATCCTGTCGGCATAGCAAACCGGCGAGCTTGGCGGGCCACGGCGCTCCAGCTCTTCCTCGAGAAACTCGGCCAGGACCCTGGCATTGTTCAGCTGCGCATCACGGGCGCTGAACAGCAGGGTCAATACGCCCTGTTCGGCCGGCTCCAGCAGCCCCCGCCAATATTCGGGATGAGCCGCCAGTTCGGCACGGTACTGGGCGCGGAACGCCTCGAACCCTGCCGGTTCATGGGCGAACTGGCGGCGCAGCTGCGTGGAAGGGGCCACCTCCGGCAACCAGGCATCCAGTTGCACCGCCGCCTTGCTCAGCCCGCGCGGCCATAGGCGGTCGACCAATACGCGCCGACCGTCCGTTGCCGAACGCTCTTCGTACACCCGCTTGCACTGAATCATCCGCCTCTTCTCCTGGCAACGCAGCCGCGACGCTGTCGCGCATCAGGCTGAACGCAAGCAGCACAGGGTGGTACGGCCGGAACCATTCGGCCTGCGCTGCGGGTCGGCATAGGTTTCGACCTCAACGAAGCCGGCTTTGCGCATCATCCCCGCCGAAGCGGCGTTTTCCTCGTGACGGTCGATATAGCTATCGCGCACGCCCTGCTCGCCCAGCTGCATCACCGCCTGCTGCAATAAACGTGAACCCAACCCCCGCCCCGCCATGGCGCGATGGGTGACGGCTTCGCAGATATAGCCCTGCAGGTGGCCGCGCCGTGTCTTGGGCTGATGGCGCGCGAAGAGCCTGGTTAGGCGGTAGCTGACAAAGCCCAGCAACTCGCCCTCTCGCTCGACCAGCACGGCCTGCACCGCGCCGTCGGCAATCCCCTGCAGATGCTCGCGCACCTCGGCCTCTGGCAGGTGATTCCAGGGATTGGGGCCGTGTTCGAAGATCAGCGCACAGAGGTTATCGATGTCCCCGGCCTGTGCCTGGCGTATTTCCAAGTCGCTCATCTGTCCCCCTGATTCAGGAAACGCTCGGCTCTACTAGCCCGGATGCAGGTTAAAGGCCAGCCGTTGGCAGATCGCCTGGCAGGGGTTCGCCGCGCTCGGCGCAGGCGGCGATGGCTGCGATCGACGGGGCCAGGTCAAAGCCCTGGGCGCTGAGCCAGCTGTCGTCGTAGTAGCTGCCGGCATAGCGCTCACCGCCGTCGCAGAGAATCGCCACCACCGAGCCGGATTCACCCGCCGCGACCATACGTTGCGCCACCAGCAGCGCGCCGATCAGATTGGTACCGCTGGAGCCGCCTACCCGCCGGCCCAGGCGCTGCGCCAGGTAATGCATGGCCGCCAGCGACAGGGCGTCGGGCACCTTGCACATGGCGTCGATCACAGTCGGCAGGAACGAGGCCTCGACCCGCGGCCGGCCGATGCCTTCGATACGCGAGCCGTGGTTCAGGCACAGGCTGGCGTCGCCGCTGCGGTAGTAATCGAAGAACACCGAACGCTCCGCGTCGGCGCAAAGCACCCGCGTGGCGTGGCGACGGTAGCGCACATAGCGCCCGAGGGTGGCCAGGGTGCCGCCGGTGCCGGGGCTGGACACCAGCCAGCTCGGTTCGGGGAAGCGCTCGCTACGCAACTGCTGGAAGATCGACTCGGCGATATTGTTGTTGGCGCGCCAGTCGGTGGCGCGCTCGGCGTAGGTGAACTGATCCATAAAGTGGCCGCCACTCTCGCGGGCCAGACGCTCAGATTCGGCGTAGATCTGCGTCGGGTCGTCGACCAGGTGACTCTGGCCGCCATAGAAGGCGATCTGCGCGATCTTCTCCTTCGAGGTGCTGGCCGGCATCACCGCGATAAAGGGCAGGCCGAGCAGACGGGCGAAATAGGCTTCGGAGATCGCCGTGGAGCCACTGGAGGCTTCGATCACCGGCGCGCCCGGCTTGAGCCAGCCATTGCACAGGGCATAGAGAAACAGCGAACGGGCCAGGCGATGCTTGAGACTGCCAGTGGGGTGGCTGGACTCGTCCTTGAAATACAGCTCGACGCCGGGCAAGCCCGGCAGCGGCAGAGGAATCAGGTGGGTGTCGGCGCTGCGCTGGAAATCCGCCTCGATAATGCGGATCGCCTCGCGCGCCCATTGCCGTGCTGTGCTCATCTCAATTCCTCAGTCAGACCGAGGCGATGTTCCGGGCAATAAAGAAACTGCGCCACAGCACCATGGCCATCTCCCAGGCAGATCATCGCCACCTCCGTCGAAAAGCTGGAGTGTAGAGGGGCTTGCTCGGGGCAGACAGATACAGTCAGGCGCGCGAACTGTGCGGCAGGTGAGGATACGCCGCGCCAGCCACACCCGGATTAAATCCGGGCGACGGAAAGTACGGATACGGCGCTCTACTGGTCCCAGGGCCGCCCGCTGGTCTTGTCGCTCAGGCGCAGTTTCTGCTGCAGGGCGGCCTTGGCCAGCATATGGGCGCTGACCGGGGCGGTGATAAACAGGAACAGGGTGATCAGCAGTTCATGCAGGCTGATGCCATTGCCCTGGCTGCTGAAATAGACCATCGAGGCCACCACCATGCCGCCCACCCCGAGGGTGGTGGCTTTGGTCGGGCCATGCAGGCGCATATAGAAGTCCGGCAGCCTATATAGCCCCAGGGCTCCGATCAGGGCGAACAGGCTGCCGATCAGCAGACTGATCGACACCAGGCCTTCAAGCCAAATATTCATGTAGCAGTCTCCGTGGAACGTTTTTTACGATCTCGCGAGCTAGAGCCATGCAAGGCAAAAACAGGCGAGGAAGCGGAGTTTACGAGCTGTAAATGAGCATTCTGAGCCTGTTTTTAACGCAGCAGGGCCGACGCGCAGCAGATCGTAAACTCGTTCTCACTCAATGATGTCGCCGCGCAGCAAGTACTTGGCCACCGCCACGGTACCGACAAAGCCCATGACGGCGATCAGCAGCGCCGCCTCGAAATACAGGTCCGAGCCCAGCCAGATGCCGAATAGCACGATCAGGGCGATGGCGTTGATATACAGGGTGTCCAGGGCGAGGATCCGGTCCGGCAGATCGGGGCCCTTGATCAGGCGCAGCAGGGTCAGCACCAGGGCTGCCGTCATGATCGCCAGGCACAGGGGAATCACGTAGTAGAGCATGTGAACACCTCCTTCAGGGGGGCCTCGTAACGTTGCTTGATCTGCGCGATCAGCTCGGCTTCGTCGGCCACATCCAGGCCATGCACCAACAGGGTCTTGCGGTCGTCGCTGAGGTCGGCGGAAACGGTGCCGGGGGTCAGGGAGACAATGCTGGCGAGCATGGTCAGCGCCAGGTCGTCTTCCAGTTCCACCGGCACCTCGACAAAGGCCGGACGCAGCTTGGCGCTGGAGCCGAGGATCAGCTTGGCCACCTGCAGGTTGGCGAAGACGATATCGCCGAGAATGCGCAGGAAGAACAGACACAGCTTGACCGGCTTGTACAGCCGCGGCGGGTGCACCCAGAACACCTGAGTCAGCTGCGGAATCGCCCAGCCGAGCAAGGCTCCAAGCAGCCAGTGACCGAGACCTAGGTCGTTCATCAGCAGCAGCCAGATGGCCAGCAGAAACAGGCTGAGCAGCGGCTGCGGCAGCCAGCGATTGGTAAACGCCGTGATCATGATGGCTCTCCCGCGGAGACCAGTTGCATATAGGGGCCAAGGTCGAACAGCTGCGCAGCCGTGGCATCCATATAGCTCAGCAGCGGTGCGGCAAAGGGCAGCAACAGCACGACCATCAGCAGCAGGCCGGCGGCGGCCGCAGTGCGCCCGCTATCGCCTTCGGCACTGCCCAGCACGTCGCGCCCGGTGCGCCAGAGCACCGTGCTGCCGGCGCGGCTCAGGGCCACCAGGGTCAGCAGGCCGCCGAGCAGCAGCACCGGCCATAACAGCAGCGCCTGCACGCCTGGCTCCACCGCGCGGAGCAACAGCAGCTTGCCGAGAAAGCCGGAAAACGGCGGCAGACCGGCAATGGCGATGGCCCCGATAAAGAACAGCACGCTGAGTCTAAGCGGTTGCAACAAGGCCGGACCCTGGATCAGCCTGCCGGCCTTCTCGCCGCGCTGGCGACTGATCAGGTCGACGATGAGAAACAGCGCGCCGGTGATCCAGGTGCTGTGCACCAGATAGAACAACGCCGCGCTCAGGGCCTCGGGGGTGCCCAGGGCGATGCCCGCCAGCAGGGTACCCACCGAGACCACCACCAGGTAGGCCAGCAGCCCCTGCAGGGTAACCGCCGCCAGCGCGCCGAGTACGCCGCAGACTATCGTCAGCAGGGCCAGCGGCCACAGCCAGTCGGCGGCCAGATTGGCGATGCTGCCGGCCTGTTCGCCGTAGATCAGGATATACACGCGCATGATCGAGTACAGGCCGATCTTGGTCATGATCGCGAACAGCGCCGCCACCGGCGCGCTGGCCGCGGCATAGGCTCGCGGCAACCAGAAGTACATCGGCAGGAACGCCGCCTTGAGGCCGAACACCACCAGCAGCAGCAGCCCGGCCGCGCCCATCAGCGCCGCATCGTCAGGACTGGCGGCCGCCACCTTGACCGCCAGATCGGCCATGTTCAGGGTGCCGGCGATGCCGTACATCATGCCTACGGCGATGAGGAACAGCGACGAGCCCAGCAGGTTGAGCACCACGTAGTGAATCCCGGCACGCACCCGCTCGCCTCCGCCGCCATGCAGGAGCAAGGCATAGGAGGCGATCAGCAGAATCTCGAAGAACACGAACAGGTTGAACAGGTCGCCGGTGAGAAAGGCACCGTTGATACCCATCAACTGGAACTGGAACAGAGCATGGAAGCTGCTGCCACGGGTATCGTCGCCGCGCACCGCATAGAGCACCGCGAACAGCGCCAGCACAGCGGTGACCAGCAGCATCAGGGCGCTGAGGCGATCGAGCAGCAGAACGATACCGAACGGTGCCTGCCAGTTGCCCAGGGCATAGCTGTGCAGCTGTCCGCCATCGGCCAGGCGCACCAGCCAGACACTGACCAACAGCAGCCCCAGAGTGGACAGCACCGACAGCAGGCGCTGTTGGGCCAGAGACAGGCGTGCGGCGAACAGCAACAGGCTGCCGGCAATCATCGGCAACAACACGGGCATGATCAACGCATGATTCATGCTTTAGGCTCCTTGCCATCGACATGATCGGTGTTCAGCTCACCCAGCCCGCGCAGCGACAGCACCAGGACGAACGCGGTCATGGCGAAGCCGATCACGATGGCCGTCAGCACCAGGGCCTGGGGCAAAGGATCGGCGTACTCGGCACTGCGGCCGATCACCGCTGGCATGCCGGTCTGCAGGCGGCCCATGGCGAACAGGAACAGGTTGACCGCATAGGACAGCAGGATCAGACCCATCACCACCGGGAAGGTGCGCGCGCGCAGCAGCAGGTAAACGCCGCTGGCAGTGAGAATGCCCAGGGTTACGGCAAATAGAGCTTCCATCAATGCACCTCCTTGGCTGCATCGTCCTGGGTCAGCTTGCCCAGGTTGGCGAGAATCAGCAGGGTTGCACCTATCACGGTCAGGTAGACCCCAAAATCGAAGAGCATGGCGCTGGCCAGTTCGACCTCACCCACCAGCGGAATATCGAAATGACCGAAGGTGGTGGTCAGGAACGGGAAGCCGAACAGCCAGCTGGCCAACCCGGTGGCCCCGGCCAGGAGCACGCCGCCGCCGGCCAGCTGGTGATAATTGAGCGCCAGGCGCGAGCGCGTCCACTGCACGCCATTGGCCACGTACTGCAGGATCAGCGCGACAGAGGTGATCAGCCCGGCGATAAAGCCGCCGCCCGGCAGGTTGTGACCGCGCAGGAAGATAAAGGCGGAAATCAGCAGCGCCAGCGGCAACAGCAAGCGCGACAGGGTGGCGAGGATCAGCGGATGACGGTCGCGCGCCCAGGCATGGCCTTCGGCGTCCTGCTTGGGCTGGAACAACTGCAGGCCGCCGAGCAAGGCATAGATGCCGACTCCGGCGATGGCCAGGACACTGATCTCGCCCAGGGTATCGAAGCCGCGGAAGTCCACCAGGATCACGTTGACCACGTTGGTGCCGCCGCCCCCGGAGACGCTGTTGTCGATAAAGAAGTGGGCGATCGACTCGTAGGGCCGACTCAGCACCGCATAAACCAGCAGCGCCACCAGGGTGCCAAAGCCGCCGGCCAGGACGAAATCGCGCAGCCCGCGCAGGCTGCTCGACTCGCCCGGCGTGGTGGCCGGGAGGAAGTACAGCGCCAGCATCAACAGCACCATGGTGACCATTTCCACCGACAGCTGGGTCAGCGCCAGGTCCGGCGCGGAAAAGCGCACAAAGGCCAGGACCACCAGCAGGCCCACCACGCTGAGCATCAGCAGGGCCACCAGGCGACGGCGGTGGAACACCACGGTAATCAACGCAGACAGCGCCAGCATGCCCATGCTCAGGCCCGTCACCGCATCCACCGGGCTCATGGCCAGCGGGCCCTGCAGGCTCGACAAAGGCCCCAGCGCCACCGTCACCACCGCCAGCGAAGCCAGCAGCATCAGCGCCAGGTAGCGCTGCAGGGAGCCATTTTCGAGGAAGCCGGTAATCGCCACGGCCACAGCGACGAACTTCTGCACCGCGGTCTCGAACACCAACTTGGCATCCAGTTGCGGCAGCCCGGCGTACCAGCGGAACAGCGGCTGGCGGAAGGCGTAGACCAGGATGCCGCCAAACAGGGCGATAAAGCTCATCAGCAGCGGCAGGTTGAAGCCGTGCCAGATCGACAGGCTGTACTCGGGCAGCGGCCCGCCCAGGGTCGAGGCGGCCGCCACCGCAAGCAGCGGTGCCACGGTGTAGGCCGGCACGATGCCGACCAGCAGGCAGAGGAACACCAGCACCTCCACCGGCACCTTCATATAGCGCGGCGGTTCATGGGGCGGGAAATGCGGCAGGTTGATCGGCTCGCCATTGAAGAACACGTCGTGGATAAAGCGCAGCGAATAGGCCACCGAAAACACCCCGGCCAGGGTCGCGCCGGCGGGGATCACCCAGCTGAAGCTACCCAGCAGGTGCTGATTGAGCGTCTCGGTAAAAAACATTTCCTTGCTCAGGAAGCCATTGAGCAGCGGCACCCCGGCCATGGCGGAGGCCGCCACCATGGCCAGCACCGCCGTATGCGGCATGTACTTCCATAGTCCGTTTATTCGCCGCATATCGCGGCTGCCGGTTTCGTGGTCGATGATCCCCGCGGCCATAAACAGCGAAGCCTTGAACGTCGCGTGGTTGATGATATGGAACACCGCCGCCACCGCCGCCAGGCGCGTGTCGAGGCCGAACAGCAGGGTGATCAGGCCCAGGTGGCTGATGGTCGAATAGGCCAGCAGGCCCTTGAGGTCGTGCTGGAACAGGGCCATCCCGGCACCGAACAGCAGGGTCACCAGGCCGGTGACGCTGACCAGATAGAACCACCACTCCGAACCGGCCAGCGCCGGGTACAGCCGCGCCAGCAGGAACACCCCGGCCTTGACCATGGTTGCCGAATGCAGATAGGCCGATACCGGGGTGGGTGCCGCCATCGCGTGGGGCAACCAGAAGTGAAAGGGGAACTGCGCCGATTTGGTAAATACCCCAAGCAGCACCAGGATCAGCGCCAGCGGGTAGAGTTCGTGGGCACGAATCGCATGGCCGGCGGCCAGTACCTGGGACAGCTCGAAGCTGCCGGCAATATGGCCGAGCAGTAGAATCCCGGCGAGCAACGCCAGGCCACCGCCGCCGGTCACCACCAGGGCCATGCGCGCGCCCTTGCGGGCATCCGAGCGGCTGTTCCAGAAGCCGATCAGAAGAAACGACGACAGGCTGGTCAGCTCCCAGAACATCAGCATCAGCAGCAGGTTTTCCGAGAGCACCACGCCGAGCATGGCCCCCATAAACAGCAGCAGAAAGGCGAAGAACCGCCCCATCGGCTCCTGTTTCGCCAGGTAGTAGCGCGCGTAGAGAATCACCAGCAGGCCGATGCCTAGAATCAGCAGGGCGAACAGGAAGCCCAGGCCATCGAGGCGCAGGCTGAGGTTCAGGCCCAGGGCCGGCAACCACTCCAGCTTGAACTTGAGCAGCTCACCGGCAAACACCGAGGACTGCTGCGACAGCAGCAGCACCAGGGCGGCCAAGGGCGCTATCCCGGCCGCCGCGGCACACGCCGATCGGCCCAGGCGCTCTGCCAGCAAGGGGAGCAATGCCCCGAGAAACGGCAAGGCGATAATCAGCGCAAGCGTCATACATGAAACCCCTTTATGCGAACCCACCAGCACGGCAACGCCACCCCGTTTCAGGGCCGCGGCGTGCTTGTGTGGCTGCGGATCTATGCCCGCTTAACAGTGCGTGGAAAATGATTGCGCCAGAAGCAACGGCCTACAGCAATCCGCTAACCCCCTGGCGGCACAGGATAATTCAGCGATTATCCATACCTATCGGCACGCCGTCATGGATAGAAGTATTACTAAAGGCTCTTATTCAAGGTTTCCGCCTGAAATTTACCGGACATTCCCGATAAACACGGCCCAATATAAAACCCCAGGCAAGAAAAAGCCGGATCAGCCATTACTGATCCGGCTCGGTCGACACTTAATGGGTAACGCGGCTGGTACCGTTGACCGTCATGATGCGTACACGCTCGCCCACGCGGAAGATCTGATTCGGTTCGACCTCCTGCACATAGGCACGCATGCTGCCGTCGTCTTCGCGCACGGTAATTTCCACGCCCTGGGTACGGGTCAGGCCTTCCTCGGCCGCCGCGCCCAACAGGCCGCCCGCCACTGCGCCGATCACCGCCATCACTGCACTGCCGCGGCCGCCACCGACCGTGCTACCGCCAATGCCGCCGATAACCGCACCGGCACCTGCGCCGATGGGGGTCTTGGTGCCTTCGATCTGCACCGGCCGCAGGGCTTCGATGGTGCCCATACGCACGGTCTGCACGGCGCGGGCTTCGCCGCGCGAGTAAGTGTCGCCGGTCAGACTGGAGGCGCAACCACCCAACAGGGCCAGCGCGACCAACGAGGCAATCAACAAAAGGGGTTTACGCATGGTGGATCCTCCAGTTTGCGAGGCGCTTATTAGAGCGCGAGCACGGTCCGACTGTCACCCGTCAATATAAGGCAAAATTTTGCCCCAGCCGCGACATCGCACCCTCTTTCGGCCCAGCGTGCCGCGGGCTTAAGCTGCAAAGAAGACCCAGGGGAGGATCCATGGATTATTTTATTGTTGCCATCACCACAGCGGCGGGCCTGTACTTCCACTGGTGGCTGTATGTGCGAATCAAACGCTGGATCGACCGCGACCTGGCCCTGTCGCTGGCCGGCGACTCGCCAGACAAGCGCAGCTATATGCTCGAACGCCTGCAGGAAGCCCGCGCGACCGGGATCAAGCGCGGCGAGCTGCAGGCCTGGCTGGAGGCTGCCGCCAGGGATTACCGCGACGACAGCTGAGCCCATCCACAGGCCGTCAGGGTGCCAGACGCTCACGCACCCAGTTGTCATTATCCAGACGGTAGTTGAGTCGATCGTGCAGACGGCTCGGCCGGCCCTGCCAGAACTCGATGCGCTCGGGCAATAGACGGTAGCCGCCCCAGTGCGGCGGGCAATGCGGCGCGCGGTCGAGAAAACGCTGCTCGGTTTCGGCCAGCAGCTGTTCCAGCTCGCTACGGTCGACAATCACCTGACTCTGCGGCGAAGCCCAGGCCCCCAGGCGACTGCCCAGCGGACGCACCTGGAAGTAGGCATCGCACTCTTCGGCGCTGACCCGCTCGACACGCCCTTCGATACGCACCTGACGCTCCAGGCTGGGCCAGAAGAAGGTCATGGCCGCATAGGGCCTGGCAGCCAGCTGCTGGCCCTTGGCACTGTCGTAATTGCTGAAGAAGGTAAAGCCGCGCGAATCCAGGCCCTTGAGCAGCAGCACCCGGCAATGCGGCCGCCCCTCCTCGTCCACCGTGGCCAGGGTCATGGCATTGGGCTCGACCGGCAGTTGCTCGGTCTTTACCGCCTCGGCAAACCAGCGCTGAAACAGGCTGAAGGGTTCGAGCGGGGCTTGCGCCTCGCACAGCCCGTCACGGGTGTAGTCGCGGCGCATATCGGCCAGGGTCTGAGTCATAGGCGAATCCTCCAGAACAGATTTCGCCTAGCTTAACCCTCGCCGTATTACTTGGCTTGATCTACGACAACTAGTTATTTGGCAGCGGTTTTGACGTTGGCGGCGGCGACCGCAGGAGCGGCGGCCGGCTGGCTGTATTTGGCGATCAGGCCGTTGAGGGTAGCCTTGGAGGTCAGAAGAATCTCGACCCGGCGGTTCAGGGCACGACCTTCGGCGCTGTCGTTGGCGGCGCGCGGCATATCCGAGCCCAAGCCCTTGACCATCAGGCGGTTCTGCTTGAGGCCGCTCAGGCGGAAAATCGAGGTAAAGGCCCGGGCACGCTGGTGGCTCAGCTCGCGGTTGAGGTCATCCGCACCGCTGCTGTCGGCATGGCCCAGTACCAGTACGCCAATCTTCTCGTCGCTTTCCAGGAGTTTGGCCATGCGGCTCAGAGGCCCCAGGGTAGAAGGCAGCATCATGTGCGGACGGTCCGGGTTGAACGAGCTCTGCACCGGTGCCGTGACCACCAGCAGGTTTTCCCGGCGCTCCAGTTCGAAGGCACTGCCCTTGATCGCCTCGCGCACACGGGGTTCATAATCGTCGAGCCAGGCCTGGGTCACCGCGGGCGGCGGCATAGGCGCAACCTTGGCGGCCTTGTCGGTTTTCTCGAAGGCGCTGCAACCGCTGACCAGGACACACAGAGCTATGGCAAGAGATTTGTTAGGCATTGGGTATCCACATCTAGAGACTTGAGAAACTGGCCTGCGCTCGCGGGCGGCAGGCCAAGCCATATTGCACAGTAGTTTAGCCGAGCTTGCTACAAACAATCAGCCAACAGCCGCGCAAGTTTCTGCGCTCGGGGGTCCATCAAGACGAACGGTCCCAGGTTGTTGGTGACAAAACCGAAAGCCACATCTCGTTCCGGGTCGGCAAAGCCAATGGAACCGCCGGCACCGGGATGGCCAAAGGCGCGCGGGCCCATGCCGTAGGTGGCGTTGGCGACCGCGGGCTGGTCGAGCATGCAGCCCAGGCCGAAACGGGTATGGGTCAGCAGGGTCTTGTCCTCGCCCACCGCGTGTTCACGGGTCAGCTCGGCCAGCAGCTCGCTCTCCAGCAACTGGCCATCGAGCAGGCCGCTGTAGAAGCCGGCCAGGCTGCGGGCATTGCCGTGGCCGTTCGCCGCTGGCTGCTGCATGCGCCGCCATTCGGGCTTGTTGGTACTGGTCATGATCGACGGCGGGTTGGTAAAGGCCCGCGTGCTCATGGCCGCTGGCTCACTCATCATGGTCTTGAGCAGGCGCTGGGCCGCCGCATCGCCGAAGTTGCCCTTGCCGCGGGAGATGATCGCCACCCGCTCGAAGTCTTCATCGGCCAGACCAACATGGAAATCCAGCCCGAGGGGCTTTGCTGTGCGCGCGACGATGGACTCGCCCGGCCCGCGCCCTTCGACCCGGCGTAGCACTTCGCCCACCAGCCAGCCATAGGTGATCGGTGCGTAACCGTGGCCTTCGCCCAGGGCCCACCAGGGGGTTTCCGCGGCCAGTGCGCTGGTCATCGCCTGCCAGTCGTATAGCGCTTCGGCCGGCAGCATCTGGCGCAGGGCCGGCAACCCGGCCTGATGGCTGAGCAGATGGCGCAGGGTGATTTTTTCCTTGCCTGCCGCGGCGAACTCCGGCCAGTAGCGGGCCACCGGAGCATCCAGCTCCAGCTTGCCCTCGCCCACCAGTTGCAGCACGGTCACGGAGGTAAAGGTCTTGGTGCAGGAAAACAGGTTGAGAATGGTATCGCTGTGCCAGGCCTGCTGGCCGTCCTTGTCCGCGGTGCCGGCCCAGATATCCAGCACGGTTTCGCCGCCGATTTGCACGCACAGCGCCATGCCGCGCTCCTGCGGATCGTCGAACAGCGCCGCGAATGCCTCCTTGACCGCCTCGAACCTGAGATCGAAATACCCCTGAACCTGCATCAACCTGCGCTCCTCGAACCTTGAAATACCGCGACCTTGAACGAGTCTCGCGCAAGATGCCAGCGGCAAAGTGGGCCAATCATGCAACGTTCTGAAACCTCAAGGAATAGCGATGCGCCGGCGCAACTCTCTATGCTGAAAAACAACCAGCCGTAGCCAAGGCTCAATTGCCGGGCACGCCGATAGGCGACTGCGCACAAACGGCGAGCCAAAAACGCTAGAGGAGACTGCCGTGCTTTGCCTGTTGGCCATCATTGCGCTGGCGGCCCTGCTGGCACCCAGGCTGACACACCGACTGCCGCATCGAGCCGGCTGAGTGCTAATGCTCGCGCCACTGGCGGCCTTTGCCTGGCTGGCAAGATTCCCCTGGTGGCCGGCGGCGAGGTGCTGCTGGGTGTGCTGGTGCTGCTGGCCAACGCCCCACTGGCCGCCCATGTACTGTCGCGGGCGGCCTACCGGACGGGGGCAAACCGCAGTAAGGCCGCCTGGGCGATGCCCTGCAGCAGGAGCAGGACAAGGATTGAGCAGCGCCTCAGGCCTGCACCGGCTAGTCGATAGTCTCGACGGTGGCAACCTCATCGACTTCGTCCGGGTCGCGCAACGCCTGTTGCTCGGCGGCATTCTGCAAGCCAATGGCGGCGGCAAACGAGGCCGCCGTCGTGGCGACCACGCTCATGGCCTTGGCCAGGCCGCTGGTTTCCTTGGACTGGGCGGCGGCGGAAGTGCTGCTGCCGCGGTTGTCCGCACGACTGGCCAGGCCTTTGCCGTTGGCCCCAGCCTGGCCCGCCTGGCCCTTGCCCTGACCCAGACCATTGCCCTTACCGCCACCGACACCTGCGCCACCACCATCGCCACGGCCGCCACCGGCACCGCCACCCGCGCCACCGCCGCCGGGACCGGCGTAGGCAGAACCGACAAAGGGATTGTGCTCGGGTGCTGCCATCGAGGACAGCAGCATGGCGCAAGCGGTAAAGGCCAGCACCCGGGTGATTTTCTTAGCCATGATCACGTTCTCCAAGGAATACCCGGAATACCTGGCAGCTTAGCAGCCGGTATAAGCCCTGCCCCAAACCGGCACGCCGCGATTGCTTGTCCGCTACGCGGGCCGGTGGGGCAGCGGTTGGAAAACAAAAAGCCAGGGGCGGTTCCCCATCACCGACGGCCGGCACCGCACAGACCATGACGCGACAGAACGCTAGCTGATCTCGCGGCGAAACGGCGGCAGTGCATTGAGGATGGCCTTGCCGTAGCGCTGGGTGACCACACGCCGATCGAGCAGGGTAATGGTGCCGCGGTCTTCCTCGGTGCGCAGCAGGCGCCCGCAGGCCTGAACCAGGCGCAAGGAGGCATCCGGTACGGCGATTTCCATAAAGGGGTTGCCGCCGCGCGCCTCGATCCACTCGGCCAGCGCCGCTTCCACCGGGTCGTCCGGCACGGCGAAGGGGATCTTGGCGATCACCACGTGCTCGCAATAGGCACCAGGCAGATCGACCCCTTCGGCGAAGCTGGCCAGGCCGAACAGCACGCTCTCCTCGCCGCTGTCGACCCGCGCCTTGTGCTTGTTGAGGGTTTCCTGTTTGGACAGGTTGCCCTGGATAAACACCCGCTTGCGCCAGTCGCGCTCCAGCCCCTCGAATACGTCCTGCATCTGCTTGCGCGAGGAGAACAGCACCAGAGTGCCGCGCGAGCCGGCCACCAGGGTCGGTAGATCGCGGATGATCGCCGCAGTGTGCGCCACCGCATCGCGCGGATCGGCATTCAGGTTGGGCACCCGCAGCACACCGGCATCGGCATGGTGAAACGGGCTTGGCACCACGGCAGTCACCGCCACCTTGGGCAGGCCGGCGCGCATCCGGTAGCGCTCGAAGGTACCCAGCGCGGTCAGGGTCGCCGAGGTCACCAGCGCACCATAGGCAACATTCCACAGGTTGCGGCGCAAGGTTTCGGCGGCGAGGATCGGGCTGGCATTGACCTCGATATCGAACAGCGCGCCGCTGTCGGCCAGGGTCAGCCAGCGCGCCATCGGCGGGCTGTCTTCCGGGTCTTCGGCGGTAAAGGCCAGCCACAGCTCCCAGCTGCCCTGGGCGCGCGCCAGCAGGCTGCCGAACAGCGGGTACCACTCCTCGGCCTGGTGGCTGGCGATGCCGACAGTGGCTTCGCCATCCATGGCCTCCTTGAGCTGCTCGGTCACCCCGGTGAACAGGTCGGTGAGTTTGGAGAAACCCTTCTTCAGCTCCACACCCAGCTCGATCAGATGCGCCGGCACCAGGCCGCCGACAAAGCGATGGCGCGGCCGTTCGCGGCCCTGCATGTCTTCGCCGGGCTTGAATTCGGCCACCTGCTCGCAGGCGGCGAACATAAACTGCTGCTGGGTCTTGATCTCCCGCGCCAGCTCCGGCACCTGCTCGATCAGCCGTCCCAGGTCGCCGGGCAGCGGATGCTGGGCCAGCAGCTTGGTCAGGTTCTTGGCGGTCTGCTCCAGCCAGTCGGCGGTCGAACGCAGGCGGGTGAAGTGGGCGAAGTGGCCGATGGCCTTGTCCGGCAGGTGATGGCCTTCGTCGAACACGTAGAGGGTGTCGCGCGGGTCCGGCAATACCGCGCCGCCGCCCAGGGCCAGATCAGCCAGGACCATATCGTGGTTGGTGACGATCACGTCGACCTTGCCCATGCCCTCGCGGGCCTTGTAGAAGGCGCACTGCTGGAAGTTCGGGCAATGGCGGCTGGTGCACTGGCTGTGATCGGTGGTCAGTTGCGACCAGCGGCTGTCTTCCAGCTCTTCCGGCCAGCTGTCACGGTCGCCATCCCATTTATTGCCGGCGAGCTTTTCGATCATCGCGGTAAACAGTTTCTGACTCTGCTCGTCCACATCGATCTTGAACCCTTCCTCCTCGAACAGCTGGGCGGTGGCGCTCTGCGCCTGGCCTTCCTGCAGCAGGATATCCAGCTTGGACAGGCACAGATAACGACCACGGCCCTTGGCCAGGGCGAAGCTGAAATTCAGCCCGCTGTTGCGCATCAGGTCCGGCAGGTCCTTGTGCACGATCTGCTCCTGCAGGGCCACGGTGGCCGTAGCAATCACCAGACGCTTGCCGGCGGCCTTGGCCGTGGGAATCGCCGCCAGGCTGTAGGCCACGGTCTTGCCGGTACCGGTACCCGCCTCCACCGCCACCACAGCCGGCTCGCCCAGACGCCGACCTTCGTCGCCGGTCTTGATCGTCCCAAGTACCTTGGCGATTTCGGCAATCATCAGGCGCTGGCCATAGCGCGGCTTGAGCGATTTGGCCTCGAGAAAGCGGGAATAGGCCCCCTGGATCTGGGCCTTGAGTTCGGTGCTGAGCATAGAAGTGGCAAGCCTGTCGGACGTGACGCTGTTCTACCGCGCAAAATCGCAGCCGCGCACCCGGGAGAGGTGCCGCCTGGGTTGCGCTGTTTTGTTGACCCGGGGCCTGTTCGTCTGGCAGCGGCAGTAGCGTCCCGCAACCGTGTGCGATCTGGCGGCGAACGGAAAATTCCGCGCGCCGGCCGGACAGGAAAAGGCTGGATAAATTTTCAGTGTTTGCAATGGGCCGCTATCATAGCGCGCAAAATGCTTCGGCGCAGAACCGCTTACCGGATAGGAACAAACCATGACCCCTTACGCCTTTACCTACGCACTACACCTGCTGGCCGCAATGATCTGGGTGGGCGGCATGTTCTTCGCCTGGATGATCTTGCGCCCGGCGGCCGTCAGTGCCCTGCAGGGCCCCGAGCGCCTGAAACTGTGGCTCGAAGTCTTCCCGCGTTTTTTCTACTGGGTCTGGGCGGCGGTCATCGTGCTGCCGGTCAGCGGCGTGGGCATGCTGCACCTGGGCTTTGCCGGGTTCGACAATGCCCCGCGCTATGTGCAGGTGATGATGGGCCTGTATATCGTCATGCTGGCGCTCTTCCTGCGGGTGCAGATATTGCAGCTTCCGGCATTGCGCAACGCCGTCGGCGCAGCAGACTGGCCCAGCGGTGCCACCGTGCTCGCGGGCATTCGCCGTCTGGTCGGAATCAACCTGATACTGGGCCTGCTGGTGGTCGCCATTGCCGCCGTACGTCCAGCCTTCTAACGGGTCGGCAGGGTGCGCGCCGCGCCCCTGCCGATAGCAATCCTAGAAGCGCAGTAGATCGACATTGCCTGACGGGCCGGCCGCACCGGCGTTGCCGACCTGGCCAGGCCGACCATCGCCAGCACCTTGGGTGCTATAGAGCAAGCAGCCCTTGCTCAAGCCACCGCGACCACCCTGCCCTGCCTGACCGGCTAGACCACCGGCACCGCCATCGAGGCGCACCTGCAGCACCTGCGCCGGGAAATCGACCGGCAGCTCAAGGCGCACCTGGGCACCTGCCGCACCCTCCTGACCGTCGCCTCCGTTCTGACCATCATGACCACGGCTGGCCTGTCCCCAGGTACAGCCACCCGCCTGGCCATCGGCGCCATCCAGCCCGGCATAGCCCGGCGCACCGTTACCGCCACGGGCATCCAGCAGCAGGCTCTCGGCCACCACGGCCTGCAGCCGGATACTCAATGTACGTCCCGGCAGAGCGGGTTGTTGCGGCGTACCGCGCGCGCCCCGGGCACTGATCTGCGCACCACTGGCAATCTCGCCGGACGCCACCTCAAGGCGAAAGGCCTGCTCAGCCGGGGCAATGGCAATCCGCGCGTCGCGACCAAGGTGCAGTTCGGCGATGCGCATCTCGGTCAGATTGGCCGGGATCAGCAGGGTGCCATGTTCGGCAATCCGCAGGCGCTCGATGTGCAGCGTGCTGGCGGTAGTCGGCAAGCGCATCACCCCATGGGGTGCCACTTCGATCACGGCCTGGGCCAGGGCAAGGGGGCTGAACAATGCGGCCAGCAGCATCAGGTTACGCATTGCCTGCCTCCAGCGGCAGGTTGTCCTGCTCCCGCGCCACAGGCTGAGCTGCAGACAGGCCGTGCAAATGAAAAATACCGAACAACAGAATTTGCACCCGTTCCTGACCGGGGCTCTGGCAGGTGGCGAGGCGCTTATTGAAGGCCCAGAGTTCAAGACCGTGGATCAGCAGCAACAGCGCCCCGGCCAGCTGCAACAGCAGGGCAAAAGGTTGTGCGAAGGGTTGCAACAGATTGGCCAGCACCACGCCCCAGAAGATGGCGGCCAGCACCTTGCCCATAACCAAGAGTTTCTTCATACATGCCCCGGCAGTTTTTGTTTGGCAGCACCTTAACCGCTTTGGCCACAGGCGACCAGCAGGCCAGGACAAACTGTCGGCGCGACCGCTTCGGGTGGCCTTTTGAATGGCAACGCTGCGTGGGCAATGATTAAAAACTGCGTGCGGGGTGATGCAGTCCACGAGCCCCGGACGGGCAAGTGCAAGATGGATGCGCCCGTTGGTCAGAAGACCAAGCGCCCCGGGCAACTGGGGCGGAAAAACGCTGGCAACATTTTTCCACCACGCCCCATGCCCTGGGTACTAATTTGGCATCAGGGTCTGGCCTCGACCTCGGCCTCCACCCGACGGTTGATCGCGCGCCCGGCATCGGTGTCGTTATCCGCGACGGGCCGCGCCTCACCATAACCCACCGAGGAAACCCGACCTGCCTCGATGCCGTACTGGTTGACCAGTACATCACGCACGGCATTGGCGCGCCGCTCGGACAGTCCCTGGTTATAGGCATCACTGCCTACCGAGTCGGTGTGGCCTTCGACGGTCGTGGTGGTTTGCGGGTACTGCGTCATAAAGTCGGCCAGGCTCTTGATATCGGCCTGACTGCCTTCCTTGACCACGGATTTGTCGAAATCGAATTTCACGTCCAGTTCCACGCGCACCGCTTCATCCATGACCACCGGTTCTGGCTCCATCGCCGGCGGGCTGCTGGCATACTCCTTGAGCGGGCAGCCATTGTGGTGCACCGGAGTATTGGCGGGGGTACCCGGGCAGCGGTCGCGCCGGTCGAACACGCCATCGTCGTCCTCGTCGCCATCCTGGGCATAGCAGATCAGCGTACCGACAACCGCGCCGGCCACCGCACCACCCGCCGCCCAGGCGGAACTTTCAATCGCGCCCAGACCTCCACCGGCCAGGCCACCAATCACGCTACACAGGGGCCAGTTCCCTTGGTTGAGTGGCGCATCTCCCGTACTGGAAGTTGTGACACACCCCGAAAGAACACTGCTGACCAAGAGAATGGGGGCTACCCCGGTTATGAATCTGGCTCTCATGGTTGAAATCTCCTGTTATACCGGCCATTACCGGTACCTTTGGAGTAAAGACCCAGCCTTCAAAGCACACAAGCCAGACCTTGAAGGGTCTGGCTTGTTTTTTACTGACAGCAGTTGTGCAAGCGGCTTATGGGCGCGCTTCCACCTCGGCTTCTACACGACGGTTAACGGCACGGCCACTGTCGGTAGCATTGTCTGCAACCGGACGCGACTCGCCATAACCCACAGCGTTGACCCGATCAGCGCCTACGCCGTACTGGTTGACCAGTACATCACGCACCGCATTGGCACGCCGCTCGGACAGGCCCTGGTTGTACGCATCGCTACCAACGGAGTCGGTATGCCCTTCAACCACGGTAGTGGTTTGCGGGTACTGGCCCATGAAGTCGGCAAGGTTCTTGATGTCGCCGTAGCTTTCCGGCTTGACCTGAGCCTTGTCGAAATCGAACTTGACGTCCAACTCGACACGCACAGCCTCGGCAGGTTCGGCCATTGGCACCGGTTCTTCGACCACTTCTTCGACCATCACCACCTGCTCTTCACCGGCACCATGTACCCAGCAGTAGGCTGCAGCCATACCCGCACCGACCACGGCACCGCCAGCGGCCCAGGTCGAACTTTCAATTGCGCCCAACGCCGCACCACCCACACCACCTACAGCTGCACAGGTCGGCCAGTCTGTTTTCTGCAACCCGGCACAACCCGTCAAAAAGCTGCTCGCGATGATCAGGGGTACTGCCTTCCTCATAATGCTCATATATACCTCTCCTATTGGTAAGTCGGCCTGAAACCGATACATAAGCAGTAAAGACGCCAGTTTGCGAATACGCCAGAGAATAAACATCTGCGGTACATTCGCCTGCGATTTGTCAAATTCGCCCTTCCCGGGGCAAGCCAGACCCTCACGACACTAGTGGCTGCGTTAAGTTCGACAGGCCGCTAGGCCATAGTGCCTCGGCACGTTAGTCTTTCTCAACCTGTACTGAGGATACTTTATGCCTGCAAGCATGCACTGCCGCACACCCCAGCAAGCGCTGGCGGCATTATTGGCACGTTATACCCCCCAACGCCTGTTGCTGGTGGGTGCCAGCCAGTTGCCCGCACTGGAGGCATTCAAAGCTGCCCACCCCGATTGTCATATTGAACATGCCGATGCCGGCCCCCTGTCGACGGAACTGGCAGCGCAGCGCTTCGACCTGGCCCTGTTTGTCGATTGCCTCGAGCACCTGCCCAAACGTACGGCTCTGGAACTGCTCGCCGGCATTCGCAACCTGAATGCCAGCCGCCTGGCGGTGCTGGTCGACCTGCAGGCCTGCGGCTGGCGGGAAACCGACTTCTTCGCCCTCGCCCTGCAAGCCAGCGAACGCTTCCAGCGTGGCGATCAGGTGCTCGAGCTGTTTACCTACGACCTGCTCGATTACAAACAGGTGCCCGACTGGCTTAACGCAAAGTTCTGGGCCAACCCGGAAAACTTCGGCAAATACTGGTGGTGAGCTGATGCCCACAGCGACATGCCCGTGCGGCAGCGACAACCCCCTGCAGCAATGCTGCGCGCCCTATCATCACGGGCAGCCAGCCCCCACTGCAGAAGCCCTGATGCGCTCTCGCTACAGCGCCTATGCACTGGGACTGATCGACTATCTGCAGGCCACCACACTTCCCGCCCAGCAGGCCGGGCTGGATCTGCCGGCCATCAGCGCCTGGAGCAGGGAAAGCAGCTGGCTGGGCCTGACCGTGGAAAGTGCCGAAGTAATCCCCGGACAGCCGGAACATGCCCGGGTCACCTTTACCGCGCGCTGGCGCGATGCCGGCGGCGAGCACAGCCATCGCGAATGCTCGGCATTCGTCCGCAGCGCTGACGCCTGGTACTTCATCGACCCCACCGTCGAGCTAAGGGTCGGGCGCAATGACCCCTGCCCCTGCGCCAGCGGGCAGAAATTCAAGAAATGCTGTTCGGCTTTTTTCTAACAGGCAGAACTTAAGGCTGCAGTTTTAAATGCGAGATATCCGGCGGCGGGCCGGCCGGGGCCTTCTTCGCCTCGCCCATATCACTGCCGACCGGAGCCAGGCTGAACTGCGACAGATCGAGGGCGGGAGCCACAGGCGACGGTTTGTCGTCCTGCACATCGGCTCCCAGGGGCGCGATGCCGAAATCCGGTGCATCCACCTCGGCAAAGGCCGCCATATATTCGTCCCGCGGGGCCACCTGCAGACGCCCGACCACAGGCTCCCCAGACGCACCCACCCCTGCCACGGGGTCGGCAGGTGGCGGGGCCAGCTCGATTTCCTCGATTGCCTGATCCAGGTCGACCACCTCGACCAGGGCTCCGGCGCGCTCCAGGGTGCTGCGGTATTTCTCCGCCCCCGCCGCATCGAGGTTGCTCTTGATCACGATCCGCCGCCCCGAGAACAGCAGGGCCAAACGCTGCTCATCGGCCTGAAACAGCTTGGCCAGATTGGCCTTCACCAATTCCAGTTGAGCGCCCGGCACCAATTGCCCACTGAAAGCGATCTCGTAACAAGCCATGGTCATACTCCTGTCCTAATTACTGCTCAGTATGGCGCAGGTTTTTTTACCCTCACAACAGGTTGCAGCCGAGCACTTGCTTGTTACACTGATGCGTCATTCGGAGTACGCAATGTTTTATCAGGCGCAAACGATAAGAATTCTCAGCCTATTGATTGTTTTCGGCCTCTTTTCCGGCCTTAGCGGATGTTCCTCCTGGATGTCAGGCGACTTCAAGGACCCGGATGTTCGCTTGATCAAGGTCGACGTGGTCAAAGCCAAACTGCTGGAGCAGCATTTCACTCTGCGCTTTCGCATCGACAATCCCAATAGCGTCAGCCTGCCCGTGCGCGGGCTCGACTACGTGGTCCACCTCAACGGGGTGAAACTGGCCGAAGGGGAGTCCAGCAGCTGGTTCACCGTACCGGCCCATGGTCACCACAGCTTCGATGTACCGGTACGCACCAACCTCTGGCGGCACTTGCGCCAGATCGTCAAAGCCCTGGAAAAACCCGACCAGCCGATCCCCTACCGCCTGCAGGGCAAGGTGAAAACCGGCCTGATGTTCGGACGGAGCGTGCACATGTCGCGCAATGGCGAGATAATTCCCGGCGAATATATCTCGGAGTAGTTCCCATGAATCAACACGACCATGTCCATGGCTCTGACTGCAATCACGACCATGATCACGCCCACGATCATGATCACGGCCATGTGCACGGCCCCCACTGCAACCACGGCCATCAAGAACCGGTGCGCAACAGCCTCAAGGATGTCGGCCGCAATGACCCCTGCCCTTGCGGCAGCCAGAAGAAATTCAAAAAATGCCACGGCGCATAAGCTCGCAATGAGTAACCTCAATCTGTTCCTGCTGGGTCTCGGTGGTCTGCTGCTGACAGCATTGGCAGCCTATGCCCTGCTGCTATGGCGGCGCGTCTGGGCCCGGGAGAAAGCCCAGGCCGCAGCAGCCAATGCGCAACGCGAACGGATCGGCGGAGATCTGCAGATCCTCGCCGGCAGCCTGCTGGAAGGTCAGCTGCCGCTGATCGAAGGCGCGATCCGGATCAAGGTGTTGCTCGACAATTACGACACCTCGCTCACTCAGGATGCCCGCTGCCAGGTTTTCCATCTGCTGTTCGAGGCCACCGCACAGGTGCCAACCCACGCCGAATGGAAGGCCCTGGACAAGCACCTGCGCCGCCAGCACGAGAAGCATTTCAACGAGCTAGAGCTGCAGCACAAGGCGGCGGCTCGTGCTGCGGCGCGCTGGCTGCTCGACGAAGGCCTGCAGGCACCGCGTAAAAGCGCCTGAAGTAGCCACCATGCGCCTTGCCAGGCGCATGGCCGCTGACTAATTTAACAACCCCGCACCTGCACCCTGTTTGCACAGCAGCGAAGGCGCGTGCCCCATCGATGTCTGCCCGTACCGCAAGGAGCCCGCTGCATGCTATCGCGCCTGTTTCGCCCCATGGCCCACCTGAGCCTGGCTGCCGCCCTGACCGCTGTGGTGACGCTAAGCGGTTGCCAGTCGTTTTTGCAAAGCCGCTACAGCGCCAGCGTGCACCCGGACCAGGGCACCGCACGCGTCCAGGGGCTGGCGCAAAGCGTGGTCATCCGCCGCAACGCGCTGGGCATGCCGCTGATCGAAACCAACACCTTCCATGACGCGTTGTTCGCCCTTGGCTATGTGCACGCCAGCGATCGCCTGAGCCAGATGGTGGGTCTGCGTCTGATGGCCGAGGGCCGCCTGGCTGAAATGGCCGGCCCCGGCGTGCTGGAAATCGACCGATTCATGCGTGCGGTCAATCTGAAGAAAAGCGCCGAGGTGCTCTACCGCAATGCTTCCCCACGCCTGCAGCGCTTCTTCGAGGTCTATGCCCGCGGGGTCAATGCCTACCTGTTCCGCTACCGCGACAAGCTGCCGATGGACCTGGCCGAGTCCGGGTATCGCCCGCCCTACTGGAAGGCGGAAGACTCGGTGCTGGTGTTCTGCCTGCTGAACTTCGGCCTGTCGGTCAACCTGCAGGAAGAAATCGCCGCCCTGGTGCTGGCGCAGAAAGTTGGCAGCGACCAGCTGGCCTGGCTGCTGCCGACCTACCCCGATGAGCCACTCCCTGTAGAGGAAGCGGCCAAGCTCAAGGGCCTGAACCTCAACGGTCAGCTTGTAGGGTTAGGAGCCGTCAGCAATGCCGTCAGCCAATTCGCCGACGCCCATATGCTCGGCGTCGCCGCGTCCAACAACTGGGCGATTGCGCCGCAAAACAGTCGCAGTGGCAAAAGCCTGCTGGCCAACGACACCCACCTGCCGCTGTCGATGCCTTCGGCATGGAATTTCGTGCAGATCCGCTCGCCCAAGTACCAGGCGGCCGGCGTGTCGATTGCCGGGGTACCGGCAGTAGTGGCCGGCTTCAACGGCAAACTCGGCTGGGGCATGACCATGGTCATGGGCGACAACCAGGACCTGTTTCTGGAAAAGATCAAACGGGAAAACGGCCGGCTGATGTACCTGGCCGACGGCAAGTGGCTACCCGCCCAGCAGCGCCAGGAAACCTTCTTTATCAAGGGCCAGCGGCCAATCCGCGAAACCCTCTACGAAACCCGCCATGGCCCGCTGTTGAACTCCGCGCTGGGCGAACGCAAGCACATGCTGCAGCCCATGCAGCTGAGCAGCGGCTATGGCCTGGCGCTGCAAACCACCCAGTTCGAAGCGGATAAGACCCTCGATGCCTTCTTCGACCTGTCCCGCGCCCAGTCGGTCGAACAGGCCTTCGAGGCCACCCGCGAAGTAAGGGCCATGCCGCTCAATGTCGTCTTCGCCGACGCCCGGCACATCGGCTGGCAAGTTACCGGCCGCTTCCCCAATCGCCGCGCCGGCCTGGGCCTGATGCCGTCCCCAGGCTGGGACAGCCAGTATGAATGGGACGGTTTCGCCGACCCCATGCTCCACCCCTACGACCAGGACCCGCCAGAAGGCTGGCTGGGCACCGCCAACCAGCGCACGGTACCGCGCGGCTACGGTATGCAGCTGTCCAATTCCTGGTACTACCCCGAACGCGCCGAACGCATCGCCGAGCTCGCCGGTACAGGCAAGCATGACAGCCAGAGCATGATCGCCATGCAGTACGACCAGACCTCGCTGTTTGCCGGCAAACTGCAGAGCATGTTCGGCGCACCGGGCATGGCCGAGGGTCTGAAAACAGCCATCGACGCCCTGCCGCCAGCAGAGCGCAGCAAGGCCCGCGAGGCGCACAGCCGACTGATGAAATTCGACGGCAAGCTGGCCGCCACCTCGGCAGATGCCGCGCTGTTCAGCGCCTTCCTCTACCAGAGCGCGCGGGAGACCTTCCTCGACGAACTGGGCCCGGACACCAGCCCGGCCTGGCAGGCCCTGGTGGAAACCGCCAACAGCTCCTACTCGGCCCAGGCCGACCACCTGCTGGGCCGTGAAGACAGCCCCTTCTGGAACGATATCCGCACCCCACAGCAGGAAGACAAACCCGCCATCCTGGCCCGCAGCCTGGCCGACGCAGTGAGCTTTACGGAAAGCAAGCTGGGCACAGAGCGCAGCGCCTGGCAGTGGGGCAAGCTGCACAGCTACAACTGGACCACCGAAACCAGCCACCTCGCCCGCTATATGAGCGCCAGCCAGCGCGCCAGCATCAATGCCCTCAAGGGCTATCTGGATCGCGGCCCCTACCCGGCAGGCGGCGACCACAGCACGCTCAACGTGTCGGCCTACAACTGGGGGCAGAACTTCGACACCTGGCTGATACCCGCCATGCGCATCGTCGTCGACTTCGGCCGCGAGGAACCGCTGATCGGCCTGAACAGCTCCGGGCAATCCGGCAATCCGGCCAGCAAGCACTACGCCGACGGCATCGACGCCTGGCTCAAGGGACAGTACATGACCTTCCCCTTCCAGCCGCACAACCTCGATAAAGCCTATGGCAGCAGACGCCTGGTGCTGGTACCCGGGCAATAACGACCGTTCGTCGGGAGTTACTGAACCCTTTCGGCCAGCACCACTCAGAGTGAGTGGACTTACTCCATAGATCATCGTTTTAGGGCGCTTATAGAGCGCCCTTTCTTTTGTCCGCTCAGCGGGCAGTTGCTGGCCAATCATTGAACTTTCGCCGCAGAGTCCACTCAGAAACTCTGCATCGATTGATTCTCCGGGCGCTTTAAGCGCCTATTTTTTTGCCCGGAATTTGCCCGCAGCCAGCCTGCGGGCGTAAAAAAGCCGGGCACTGCCCGGCTCTTCAGGTCCTGCAAACACCCCGTCAGGCGCGGGGCAGGGTCACGCCCAACTGACCCTGATACTTGCCGCCGCGATCCTTGTAGGACACCTCACAGGCTTCGTCGGACTGCAGGAACAGCATCTGCGCCACGCCCTCGTTGGCATAGATCTTCGCCGGCAGGGTGGTGGTGTTGGAGAACTCCAGGGTCACGTGGCCTTCCCACTCCGGCTCCAGCGGCGTCACATTGACGATAATGCCGCAGCGCGCGTAGGTGCTCTTGCCCAGGCAGATGGTCAACACATCGCGGGGGATGCGAAAGAATTCCACGGTACGGGCCAGCGCAAAGGAGTTAGGCGGAATGATGCACACGTCGCTTTTCACATCGACGAAGCTCTTCTCGTCGAAGTTCTTCGGGTCGACCGTGGCCGAATTGATATTGGTGAACACCTTGAATTCGTCAGCGCAGCGCACATCGTAGCCGTAGCTGGAAACACCGTAGGAGATCAGCGGCTGCGCACCCTCGGCACGCACCTGGCGCTCGACGAAGGGTTCGATCATGCCGTGCTCTTGGGCCATGCGGCGAATCCACTTATCCGATTTAATGCTCATGGCGGGCGTCCTGAATGGGCTGATGATGAAAAAGTGAGCGCATCTTACCGGGGCCGGCCACCGGGTTCAAAGCCTCTTGCACCACTGCGGACGACCAGCAGGCCATCCACCTGGCCCGACCAAATAACAGAAAGATGCACAGAGCATTCGCGCTTAGCGTTAAAAGCGAGTATGGTGATTCCACTGTGCTGCATGTGTCACCGCGAATCGCTACTTGATGCCTAGATTTCGATCCAAACATCGTCCGACTCCTAGTACTCGTTGCACTCAGTCCCGGCCTGGGCTTTTCCAGGGCTGTTATTTAAATTGTTAGGAGACATAACATGTCGAATCGTCAGAATGGCACCGTCAAGTGGTTTAACGATGAAAAAGGCTACGGCTTCATCACTCCGCAATCCGGTGACGACCTCTTCGTACACTTCAAAGCTATCCAGAGCGATGGCTTCAAGAGCCTGAAAGAAGGCCAGCAAGTGACTTTCGTGGCCACCCGTGGTCAGAAAGGCATGCAGGCTGAGGAAGTTCAGGTTGTATAACCTGCACTAACCTGCTTGATAAAAAGCCCCGCCTAGTGCGGGGCTTTTTTGTGGGTGTATGTTTTGTAATTAGGCTTTTACAGCAACGGCGCGCAGAGCCTGCGCGCCGCAACCTCTCAGTCCTCGCTGATTTCGATGCTCGGCATAGCCTGCTGCCCGGTGCCTTGGGCGATACGCGCACCGACGTTGCGCGCGGCTTCCTGGTAGATCATCGCAATCTGGCTTTCCGGATCGGCCACAGTGGTCGGCTTGCCGCCGTCTGACTGCATGCGAATGGCCATCGACAGCGGCAGCGAGGCCAGCAGATCGACGCCGAACTGCGCCGCCAGCTTCTCGCCGCCGCCTTCGCCGAACAGGTGCTCGGCATGCCCGCACTTCGAGCAGATATGCACCGCCATGTTTTCCACCACGCCAAGCACCGGGATATTCACCTTGCGGAACATCTCTACGCCCTTCTTGGCATCCAGCAGGGCCAGATCCTGGGGAGTGGTGACGATCACCGCACCGGCCACCGGCACCTTCTGCGCCAGGGTCAGCTGGATATCGCCGGTGCCCGGCGGCATATCGACCACCAGGTAATCCAGATCATCCCAGGCGGTCTGGGTGATCAACTGAATCAATGCTCCGGATACCATAGGCCCGCGCCAGACCACCGGAGTGTTCTCGTCGGTAAGAAAGGCCATGGACATCACTTCCACGCCATGGGCCTTGAGCGGCACAAACCACTTCTGATCGCGAATCTCGGGCCGCGTGCCTTCAGGGATGCCGAACATGATGCCCTGGCTCGGCCCATAGATATCCGCATCGAGAATGCCGACCTTGGCACCTTCGCGAGCCAGCGCCAGGGCCAGATTGGCCGCCGTGGTGGACTTGCCCACCCCGCCCTTGCCGGAGGCCACGGCAATCACGTTCTTCACATTGGCCAGGGCCGGTATCTGCTCCTGGGCCTTATGCGCCTCGATCACGCAGTCGACCTGGACCCGGGCACGCTCGACGCCGTCGAGGTTCTCCAGGGCCATCTGCAGCATCTGCGCCCAGCCACTCTTGAACAGCCCCGCGGCGTAGCCCAGTTGCAAACGCACCTTGACCTGACCGCCCTGGATATCCACCTCGCGCAGGCAGCCGGCACTGACCGGGTCCTGATTCAGATGCGGATCGGTGTATTGAGACAAGGCGGCTTCGACCGCTGCGCGGGTGACGACACTCATGGAAGGCTCCGAAAGGCTGAGTAAAGCAGGCGGACATCATAACGTAGGGTGGAAAACCGCCGCAGGCCTTTTCCGCCGCCGACGCCGCCCAAGACGACAACCGCCATGCAGTTTTCCACCCCACAGGCCTGCGGCTTGTGGCTTGCAGCTTACAGCTGCTTTATAGTTACCGGCTTCCCTGAGTTACCAGTGCAGCCGATCCCCATGAGCGAAGCCCGCAAGATTCTCGTTACCAGCGCCCTGCCCTATGCCAACGGTTCGATCCACCTTGGCCATATGCTCGAGTACATCCAGACCGACATGTGGGTGCGCTTCCAGAAGCTGCGCGGCAACCAGGCCATCTACGTCTGCGCCGACGATGCCCATGGCTCGGCAATCATGCTGCGCGCCGAGAAGGAAGGCATCACCCCGGAACAGTTGATCGCCAATGTGCAGGCCGAACACACCGCCGACTTCGCCGACTTCGGGGTGAACTTCGACAACTATCATTCGACCCACTCGGATGAAAACCGCGAGCTGTCGGCGGCCATCTACCTGAAGCTGCGCGACGCCGGGCATATCGCTACCCGCTCGGTGACCCAGTACTTCGACCCGGAAAAGGGCATGTTCCTCGCCGACCGCTTTATCAAGGGCACCTGTCCCAAGTGCGCGGCCGAAGACCAGTACGGCGACAACTGCGAAAAGTGCGGAGCGACCTACGAGCCAACCGAGCTGAAGAACCCACGCTCGGCCATCTCCGGCGCGGTGCCGGAGCTGCGCGACTCCAAACACTTCTTCTTCAAGCTGCCAGACTTCGAGGCCATGCTGAAAAGCTGGACCCGCGGCGGCGCATTGCAGGATGCGGTGGCCAACAAGATCGCCGAATGGCTGGATTCCGGCCTGCAGGAATGGGATATCAGCCGTGATGCGCCCTACTTCGGCTTCGAGATCCCCGACGAGCCCGGCAAATACTTCTACGTCTGGCTGGACGCGCCGATCGGCTATATGGCCAGCTTCAAGAACCTCTGTGCGCGCACGCCCGAGCTGGACTTCGATGCGTTCTGGGGCAAGGATTCGACCGCCGAGCTGTACCACTTTATCGGCAAGGACATCGTCAACTTCCACGCCCTGTTCTGGCCGGCCATGCTCGAAGGCGCGGGTTTCCGCAAGCCGACCGCGGTCGCCGTACACGGCTACCTGACGGTCAACGGGCAGAAGATGTCCAAGTCGCGCGGCACCTTTATCAAGGCACGCACCTACCTGGATCACCTCAACCCCGAGTACCTGCGCTACTACTACGCGGCCAAGCTGAGCCGCGGCGTCGACGATCTGGACCTGAACCTGGAAGACTTCGTGCAGAAGGTCAACTCCGACCTGGTCGGCAAGGTGGTCAATATCGCCAGCCGTTGCGCCGGGTTTATCCACAAGGGCAACAACGGTCTGCTGGTCGCCGGCAACGCCGCGCCCGAACTGACCGAGGCCTTCCAGGCCGCCGCGCCGAGCATCGCCGAAGCCTATGAAGCCCGCGACTTTGCCCGCGCCATGCGCGAGATCATGGCCCTGGCCGACCGCGCCAACGCCTGGATCGCCGACAAAGCCCCCTGGTCCCTGGCCAAACAGGACGGCAAGCAGGACGAAGTGCAGGCCATCTGCGCCCTGGGCGTGAACCTGTTCCGCCAGCTGGTGATTTTCCTCAAGCCGGTACTGCCCAAGCTGGCCAGCGATGCCGAGGCCTTCCTCAATGTCGCGCCGCTGAGCTGGGACGACCACCAGACGCTGCTGGCCGACCACCAGCTAAATCCGTTCAGCGCCCTGCTGACCCGTATCGAGCCTGCGAAAATCGACGCCATGATCGAAGCCTCCAAAGAAGACCTGGCCGCCAGCGAAGCCGCACCTGCCGCAGCGGGCAATGGCGAGCTGACTAAAGACCCGCTGGCCGCCGAGATCGCCTTCGACGCCTTTGCCGCGGTGGATCTGCGTATCGCCCTGATCGAGAAGTGCGAATTCGTCGAAGGGGCCGACAAGCTGCTGCGCCTGACCCTGGATATCGGCGATGCCAAGCGCAACGTGTTCAGCGGCATCAAGAGCGCCTACCCGGACCCGAGCAAGCTGGAAGGCCGCCTGACCCTGTACGTGGCCAACCTGGCAGCGCGCAAGATGAAGTTCGGCGTCAGCGAAGGCATGGTGCTGGCGGCCGGCCCCGGCGGTGAAGAAATCTACCTGCTTAGCCCCGACAGCGGTGCCAAGCCGGGTCAACGGGTCAAATAAGCCCGGGCAGCCTGTAGCTTCTTGGGCTGCCAGCCTTATGCCGACACCTCAAGGTGGCTGATCCAGCTTGTCTGGCTGGGTCGGCTTACCGATAATAGCGGCCCTTGAACACAGTAAGTCGCGCAGCGACAGCATCCTTCTGGCCTTCTACCCCTGGGAGAAGGTGGCGCGTAGCGCCGGATGAGGGAAATGGCCTTTTGCCCGTCCATCAATGGAACCTGCAATGACCGAACTCGCCTTGATCATGGTCAGCGCCATCCTGGTCAATAACTTCGTGCTGGTGCAGTTCCTCGGCCTGTGCCCCTTCATGGGCGTGTCGAAGAAGATCGAGACGGCCATCGGCCTGTCCCTGGCCACCACCTTCGTGCTGACCCTGGCCGCCATGTGCAGCTACCTGGTGCAGCAGTACGTGCTTAAACCGCTGGATATCGAATACCTGCGCACCATCAGCTTTATTCTGGTGATTGCCGTGGTGGTGCAGTTCACCGAAATGGTGGTGAACAAGACCAGCCCGCTGCTGTACCGCGTGCTGGGTATATTCCTGCCGCTGATCACCACCAACTGCATCGTTCTGGGCGTGGCCCTGCTCAACGCCAACAAGGCCGAGTTCACCTTTATCACCGCCACCGCCAACGGCTTCGCCGCCGGCCTGGGCTTTTCCCTGGTGCTGGTGCTGTTCGCCGCCATGCGTGAGCGCATTGCCATTGCCGACGTGCCCAAATCCTTTCAGGGCGCGGCCATCGGCATGATTACTGCCGGGCTGATGTCCCTGGCCTTTATGGGCTTTACCGGGCTGATCAAGCTATGAGTCTGGTGCTGATCGCCGTTCTGGCCCTGCTCGGCCTGTGCCTGGTGGCCGGGGCCATCCTCGGTTTCGCCGCGGTGCGATTCAAGGTCGAAGGCAACCCGATTGCCGAACAGATCAATGCCCTGCTGCCGCAAACCCAGTGCGGCCAGTGCGGCTATCCGGGCTGCAAGCCCTACGCCGAGGCGATTGCCGGCGGCGACAAGATCAACAAATGCCCACCCGGCGGCGAAGCAACCATCGCCGCCCTGGCCGACCTGCTCGACGTTGAAGCCGAGCCGCTGGACGCCGTGGAAGGCGAGAAACCGCAGATGGTGGCCTATATCCGCGAAGCCGAGTGCATTGGCTGCACCAAGTGCATCCAGGCCTGCCCGGTGGACGCTATCGTCGGCGCGGCCAAGCAGATGCACACGGTGATCGTCAGCGAGTGCACCGGCTGCGACCTGTGCGTCGAACCCTGCCCGGTGGACTGCATCGACATGCTTGAGGTCGGCAGCACGCTACAGAGCTGGAAATGGGAAAAACCCCTGGCCCCCGGCCAACTGATCGCCTCGGACCGGGAGCAGGCAGCATGAGCGCGCAGCAACGCATCTGGGATATTCCCGGTGGCATCCACCCGGCCGAGCGCAAGGAGCTGTCCAACCGCACGCCGATTCAACCCGCACCGCTGCCCAAGCGCCTGGTCCTGCCGCTTAATCAGCATATAGGCGCGGCGGCTGAGCCGGTGGTGGCCGTGGGCGAGCGCGTGCTGAAAGGCCAGCTGATCGCCGCCGCCAATGGTTTTGTCAGCGTGCCGGTGCATGCGCCGACCTCCGGCACCGTGAGCTTTATTGGTCCACAGCCCTACCCGCACGTATCCGGCATGCTCGCCCCGGCTATCGTCATCGACAGCGACGGCCTGGAGCAGTGGATCGAACTGACGCCCTGGGCGGACTATCGCCATCTGGAAAACAGCGCTCTGATCGAGCTGATTCGCCAGGCCGGGATCAGCGGCCTGGGCGGTGCGGGCTTTCCCACGGCGGTCAAGCTCAACGCGCGGCCGACCCAGAAGATTCACACGCTGATCATCAACGGCACCGAGTGCGAACCCTATATCAGCGCCGATGACCTGCTGATGCGCGAACGCGCGAGCGAACTGATCTCGGGCATCGATATCCTCGCCCAGCTGATCCAGCCCGATGAGGTGCTGATTGGCGTCGAAGACAACAAGCCCGAAGCCATTGCCGCGCTGCGCAGCGCGCTGAGCGAGCGCAGTTATCAGCTCAAGGTGTTCCCCACGAAATACCCTTCGGGCGGTGAGAAGCAGCTGATCCAGATTCTCACCGGCGTGGAAGTGCCCAGCGGCGGCCTGCCCGCGGATATCGGCATCCTCTGCCAGAACGTCGGCACCTGCGTGGCCATTCATGACGCGGTGATCAACGGCAAGCCACTGATCTCGCGCATCACCACCCTCACCGGCGAAGCCCTGGCGCGGCCGATGAACGTCGAGGTGCTACTCGGCACCCCGGTGGGCGAACTGCTGGAGTTTGCCGGCCTCGACCGCGGCAAGCTGAATCGCCTGATCATGGGCGGGCCGATGATGGGTTTTACCCTGCCGGATTTCGCCGTACCGCTGATCAAGACCACCAACTGCCTGCTGGCCTCGACCGCGGCCGAGTTGCCGGCCCCGCCGCCGGCCATGCCCTGCATCCGCTGCGGCGAATGTGCCGAGGCCTGTCCTGCCAGCCTGTTGCCGCAGCAGCTGCACTTCTTCGCCATCGGCCAGGAGCATGAGCAGCTCAGGGCGCATAACCTGTTCGACTGCATCGAGTGCGGCGCCTGCGCCTACGTCTGCCCATCAAGCATCCCCTTGGTGCAGTACTACCGCGCGGCCAAGGGCGAAATTCGCGACCTGGAGCAGAAGCAGCTCAAGGCCGAGCAGTCGAAACAGCGCTTCGAGCTGCGCCAGGAACGCCTGCGCCGCGCCGAAGAGCAGAAGGAAGCCGAACGTCAGGCCCGCGCCGCCAAAGCGGCCCAGGCCAAGGCCGCCCAGGCCCACGCCGCAACTGCTGCGGCCAGCAACGACGTACCTGCAGCCAAACCGGCCGGCCTGAGTGACGAACAGAAGAAACTCAAGATCGAAGCCAGCATGGCCCAGGTCGCCCTGAAAAAGGCCGAGAAACAGCTGGCCGCCCATGCCAGCCCCGAACTGCAGGCCCAGGTCGACGAACTGCGCAGCGCCGCAGCCGCCGCCCAGCAGGCGCTCGACACGGCCATGGCCGCCAACCCGCCAACTCCGGCCGCGCCAGCAACTGCCACCGATGATGGCGCACTGAAAAAAGCCAAGATCGATGCCGCCATGCTCCGCGCCCAGCTGCGCAAGCTGGAAAGACTCGAAGCGCCCAGCCCCGAGCAGCAGGCCGAACTAACGCAAGTGCGCAGCCAGCTGGACGCGGCAGAGAAGCTACTGGCTGGTCTCGAAGCCCAGGCACCAGCCCCGGCAGTCAAACCGGTTGCCGACGATGGCGCGCTGAAAAAAGCCAAGGTCGATGCCGCCATGCTCCGCGCCCAGCTGCGCAAGCTGGAAAGACTCGAAGCGCCCAGCCCCGAACAGCAAGCCGAACTGCCACAATTGCGCAGCCAGCTGGAAGCGGCGGAAAAACTCCTGGCCGGCCTCGAAACCCAGGCACCGGCCCCCGCAGCCAAAACTGCTGCCGACGATGGCGCACTGAAAAAAGCCAAGATCGATGCCGCCATGCTCCGCGCCCAGCTGCGCAAGCTGGAAAGACTCGAAGCGCCCAGCCCCGAACAGCAAGCCGAACTGCCACAATTGCGCAGCCAGCTGGAAGCGGCGGAAAAACTCCTGGCCGGCCTCGAAACCCAGGCACCGGCCCCCGCAGCCAAAACTGCTGCCGACGATGGCGCACTGAAAAAAGCCAAGATCGATGCCGCCATGCTCCGCGCCCAAATGCGCAAGCTGGAAAGACTCGAAGCGCCCAGTCCCGAGCAGGAAGCCGAACTGCCACAAGTGCGCAGCCAGCTGGAGGCGGCAGAGAAGCTACTGGCTGGTCTCGAAGCCCAGGCACCGGCAGTCGCAGAAAAAACGACTGATGCACAAGCCGTCGATCCGCTGAAAAAGGCCAAGATCGAACTGGCGATGAAGCGCGCCGAACTGAAAAAGGCCGAGAAGGCCGGCAGCGACGATGCCACGCTCGAACCACTGCGCAGCGCATTGGCGGCGGCTGAACAGGCGCTGCATCAGGCCGAGGATGCCTCCGGCAAGCCCGCGCCAGAGCTGGTGCGCACCGACAAGAAGCCCATCGACGAAACCACCCGCGCCCTGAAAACCGAGGTGGCCTTCGCCCGCGCCGACCTGCGCAAACTGGAGCGCGACGACAGCAGCGCAACCGATGCCCTGGCCGCCGCGCGCCAGCGGCTGACAGACGCCGAAAGCAAGCTACAGGAACACGCGGACAGCTGATAACAGCCCCGCGCAACCAACCCAAGCATCAACCGGAGCACCAATGGCCCTGCCCCGCATCACCTCGCCCCACGCCAAGGGCAGCAACCGCACCCAGCAGGTCATGCTGCAGGTGCTGCTGGCCACGGTGCCGGGCATCCTGGCCCTGACCTGGCTGTTCGGTGCCGGCACCCTGATCAACCTGCTGTGGGCCAGTATCTGCGCCCTGGGCTTCGAGGCCGCCATTCTGGCCCTGCGCAAGCGCCCGCTACTGTTCTTCCTCAAGGACTACAGCGTGCTGGTCACCGCCGTGCTGCTGGCCCTGGCGCTGCCGCCCTACTCACCCTGGTGGCTGACCCTGGTGGCCACCGGCTTTGCCGTGATATTCGGCAAGCAGCTGTATGGCGGTCTCGGGCAGAACCCCTTCAACCCGGCGATGCTTGGCTATGTGGTGGTGCTGATTTCCTTCCCGGTGGAGATGACCAGCTGGCCAGCCCCCCATACTGTCGGCCTGCTGGACGGCCTGCAGCAGATCCTCGGCCTCGCCAGCCTGCCCGACGGCTGGGCCCAGGCCACCGCCCTGGACGCCCTGAAGATCAATAAGAGCCTGACCATGGACGAGCTGTGGGCGCAGAATCCGGCCTTCGGCTATCTCGGCGGTGCCGCCACCGAAGCGGTCAACCTGGCCTTCCTCGCTGGCGGTCTGTACCTGCTGCACAAGCGCCTGTTCAGCTGGCATGCGCCGGTGGGCATGCTCGCCGCCCTGGCCCTGATGAGCCTGCTGTTCTGGAACGGCTCAGGCTCAGACTCCCACGGCTCGCCGCTGTTTCATCTGCTCACCGGCGCGACCATGCTGGGGGCCTTCTTTATCGTCACCGACCCGGTCAGCGGCGCGACCAGCAACCTCGGCCGACTGCTCTTTGGCGTCGGCGTCGGCGTGCTGGTCTATGTGATCCGCGCCTGGGGCGGTTACCCGGACGGGGTGGCCTTCGCCGTGCTGCTGATGAACCTGGCGGCCCCAACCATCGACTACTACACGCGGCCACGCACCTATGGCCACCGCAAGCCGACTCGCGGCTTCAAGTTGGGAGAGTGACCGTGGCCCTGCCTGAAATTAGCCGCTCGATGTTGAAGAACAGCCTGGTACTCGGGTTGTTCGCCATTGCCACCGTGGGTCTGGTGGCGGTGCTGCAACAAGCCACTGCCGGGCGTATCGCCGCCTCCGAGCGCGCGGCTCAGGTCCGCGCCCTGAGCGAAATCCTGCCCCCGGGCAGCTACGACAACCAGCTGCTGGACCACAGTATCCAGCTGCATGACCCACTGCTGCTCGGCAGCAAATCGCCCCAGCCCGCCTATATCGCCCTGAAGAATGGCCAACCCAGCGCCATTATCCTGCGCGCTACCGCCCCGGATGGTTACAGCGGCGCGATCCGGTTGCTGATCGGTATCCAGATCGATGGCCGCCTGGCCGGGGTACGGGTGCTCAACCACCGGGAAACCCCGGGCCTGGGCGACAAGATCGAACTGGCGAAAAGCCCCTGGATCCAAAGCTTCGTCGGGCGCTCGCTGCAAGCGCCCGACGAAGCGGGCTGGGCGGTGAAGAAGGATCGCGGCGAGTTCGACCAGTTTGCCGGTGCCACCATCACCCCGCGCGCGGTGGTCAAGGCGGTACACAAGGCCCTGCAGTATTTCGATGCCCATAAGCAGCAGCTGTTCGCAGCCCAGGTGAAGTCCAATGGCTAGCCCCAGTTACCGCGATATCACCCTTAACGGCCTGTGGAAGAACAACCCGGCGCTGGTGCAGCTGCTCGGCCTCTGCCCACTGCTGGGGGTGAGCAACTCTGTGGTCAACGCCCTCGGCCTGGCACTCGCCAGCGCGGTGGTGCTGATCTGCTCCAACACCGCGGTATCGCTGGTGCGCGGCGTAGTCAACACCGCGGTGCGGCTGCCGGCCTTTGTGATGATCATCGCCGCCCTGACCACCTGCATCGAATTGCTGATGCAGGCCTTTACCTACGAGCTGTACCAGATTCTCGGCATCTTTATCCCGCTGATCACCACCAACTGCGTGATCCTCGGCCGCGCCGACGGTTTCGCGGCGAAGAACGACCCGGCCCGCTCCGCCTATGACGGCCTGGCCATGGGCCTGGGCTTCGGTTCGGTGCTGGTGATGATCGGAGCCCTGCGTGAGCTGTTCGGCACCGGCGTGCTGTTCGCCAATATGCACCTGCTGTTCGGCCCGCTTGCCGCCAACTGGCAGGTAACGGTGTTTCCCGAGTACCGCGGCTTTCTGCTGGCCATTCTGCCGCCGGGAGCCTTTATCGTCCTCGGCCTGTTGATCGCCTGTAAAAACCGCGTGGACGAGGTGCTGGCCGAACGGGCCAAGGCGCGCCAGGTCGATGTGCCGGTGCAAAGCCGCCGGGTGCGGGTGACCGGAGTCATCGAGTGAACGCGGCCAAGCGCTACGAGATCTTCCGCCGCCTGCACGAAGACAACCCCGAGCCCAAGACCGAGCTGGCCTACAGCTCGCCCTTCGAGCTTTTGGTGGCGGTCACCCTGTCCGCCCAGGCCACCGACGTCAGCGTCAACAAGGCCACGGCCAAACTGTTCCCGGTAGCCAACACCCCCGAGGCCATCCATGCCCTGGGCGTGGAGGGGCTGTCGGATTACATCAAGACCATCGGCCTGTACAACAGCAAGGCGAAGAACGTCATCGAGGCCTGCCGTATCCTCATCGAGAAGCACGGCAGTCAGGTACCGGATAACCGCGAAGACCTCGAAGCCCTGCCCGGCGTCGGCCGCAAGACCGCCAACGTGGTGCTCAATACCGCCTTTCGCCAGCTGGCCATGGCCGTGGACACGCATATTTTTCGGGTCAGCAACCGCACCGGCATCGCTCCCGGCAAGAACGTGCTGGAGGTGGAAAAGAAGCTGATGAAGTTTGTGCCCAAGGAATTTCTCCTCGACTCACACCACTGGCTGATCCTGCACGGCCGCTACGTGTGCCAGGCGCGCAAGCCGCGCTGCGGCAGTTGCCGCATCGAAGACCTATGCGAATACAAGCAGAAAACCTCAGACGATTGAGCGGCTATTTAGCCAATCGATAGGTCGATTGAAAAAATCTTTTTTACCCGCACAGGTTTTGCCGCTATAAGGTGCGCAAATGGCCCCCTGTAGCCAGGAGTGAAAAAGATGAGCACCGCGAAAGAAGATCTTGAACTCGATGAAGACTTTGTTGCAGAAGAGACCGAGGATGCGGAAACCCCGGTCGAGGTGGCAAAAACCAACCTGACCAAGCGCCGCATCATCGATAACTTTCTCGAGGAACGACGCCTGCACAAGCAGCTGGCCGAATACGACTTCGACCTGTAAGCCCTAGCCCGTCATAGAAAGCCCCGCCGATCCGCGGGGCTTTTTCGTTGTAGCGCCTGCTTAGCTCACGGCCTGCAAATCACGCCTGGCGCACTTGTTGGCGTACATGGCGGCATCGGCCTGGGTCAGCAACTGCTCCAGGCTCTCGTCAGCCTGCAACGACGACTCGGCAATGCCGACACTCAGCGACAACTGCCGACCGCTATTGCGGCAGAAGGCCGCCACGGCCTTGTCCAGACGCTGCAGCACCTCTTCGCTGCTGCTGTAATGACAGGCCAGCACTACGAACTCATCGCCCCCCAGGCGCGCCACCACATCGGTGGGGCGAAACAGGGACCGCAGCACCTGGGCCGCATCAATCAGCATGCTATCGCCCATGGCATGGCCAAAGCGATCGTTGGCCTGTTTCAGATAATCCAGGTCGGCATACAGCAGCAGGCTGCGTCCCTTGCGCCGCCGCGCGGCCTCCAGCTCGCGCTCGGCCAGCAGCAGAAAGCCGCGCCTGTTGTAGAGACCGGTCAGTTCATCGCTCAGCGACAGTTGGCGCACCGCCTGTTCGGCCCGCTCCCGCTCCGCAATCTCGACGCGCAGACGGCTATTGGTTTCGGCCAGTTGCGCGGTGCGCTCCGCCACTCGACGCTCCAGCTCGGCATACACCTGAACGTTTTCCAGCGCCACCGAGGTGGCGTCGGCCAGGGCCTGGAGCATCTCGACCTGCTCCGTCGTAGCGCGGTGCTGGCTGGCCCAGTAGGTGCCGAGAGCGCCTATGGGCTCCAGTGCACGGATCGGCACCATGACCAGGCTTTTGACGAAGGTCGGTCGATAGACGGCGTGGGGAATCCGATCATCCAGGTAGATATCTTCGATGACCGCGGCCTGGCGATTGAGCATGGCCCAACCGCTGATGCAGGCCAGCAGGGGAAAGCGCTGGCCCTTCCACAGCGGACTGATGGCGTCTTCGTCCTTGTAGAAACACTGCTCGCCGTCACGCAAGACGAAGGTGGCACCGTCGGCCCCGACCAACTCGCGCGCCGCATGGCGCACGACTTCCGCTACCGCATTCAGGCTCCTTGCCATGGATAACTCCTGCACGGCCTGGATCAGCCGCTGTGCATAGTTCTCGCTAGCCATGGAACACCTCGCCCGGCCTGGCAAAACTGCAATTAGTCTTGCAAGCCATTGCCTACAAAGTCTAGCAGCTGTCAGTCGGCACGCGACGGCGACAGCAGTTCGATCTTGTAGCCGTCGGGATCTTCGACAAAGGCCAGAATGCTGCTGCCGTGCTTCATAGGCCCCGGCTCGCGGGTGATCTTGCCGCCGCGGGCGCGGATGTCCTCGCAGGCCTTGTACACGTCGGCCACTTCCAGGGCGATATGGCCATAACCCGTGCCCAGATCATAGCCGTCGACACCCCAGTTATGGGTCAGCTCGATAACGCTGTTGTGCGCCTCATCGCCATAGCCGACAAAGGCCAGGGTGAACTGCCCTTCCGGGTAGTCCTTGCGCCGTAGCAGGGTCATGCCCAGCACTTCGGTATAGAACGCGATGGATTTATCCATATCGCCGACGCGCAGCATGGTATGCAGCAGTCTCATCAGATTTCTCCTCGTTATGGCCCATCTTGCGGGCTTATAAATGCAAACCCCGGCTTATGGCCGGGGCTTGTTGTGGCTCAGGTGTTCAAGTCTATCAGAGCATCTTGCGCCCTTTGCCCGCAGCAATGCGCATGCGCAGGGCGTTGAGCTTGATAAAGCCGCCGGCGTCGGCCTGGTTGTACGCGCCGCCATCTTCTTCGAAGGTGGCGATATTGGCGTCGAACAGCGAGTCATCGGACTTGCGCCCCGTGATGATCACGTTGCCCTTGTACAGTTTCATGCGCACCACGCCGTTCACGTTGGCCTGGGAGGCGTCGATCATCTGTTGCAGCATCAGACGCTCAGGGCTCCACCAGAAACCGTTGTAGATCAGGCTGGCGTATTTGGGCATCAGCTCGTCTTTCAGGTGAGCGACTTCGCGGTCCAGGGTGATCGACTCGATGGCGCGGTGGCCCTTGAGCATGATGGTGCCGCCGGGGGTCTCGTAGCAGCCGCGCGACTTCATGCCGACGAAGCGGTTCTCGACGATATCCAGACGACCGATGCCATTCTCGCCGCCGATGCGGTTGAGTTCAGCCAGCACGGTGGCCGGGCTCATGTCCTTGCCGTCGATGGCAACGATATCGCCCTTACGGTAGGTCAGCTCGATATAGGTGGGGGTATCCGGCGCTGCCTCGGGGGAGACAGTCCATTTCCACATGTCTTCTTCGTGCTCGGTCCAGGTGTCTTCCAGCACGCCGCCTTCATAGGAGATATGCAGCAGGTTGGCGTCCATGGAGTACGGCGACTTCTTCTTGCCGTGACGCTCGATCGGGATTTCGTGCTTGGCGGCGTAGTCCATCAGCTTCTCGCGCGACAGCAGGTCCCACTCGCGCCAAGGTGCAATGACTTTCACGCCGGGCTTGAGGGCGTAGGCACCCAGTTCGAAACGCACCTGGTCGTTACCCTTGCCGGTAGCGCCATGGGAGATGGCGTCGGCACCGGTCTCGTTGGCGATTTCGATCAGGCGCTTGGCGATCAGCGGACGGGCAATGGAGGTGCCCAGCAGGTATTCGCCTTCGTAGACGGTGTTGGCGCGGAACATCGGGTAGACGAAATCGCGTACGAATTCTTCGCGCAGGTCGTCGATGTAGATTTCCTTGACGCCCATGGCCTGGGCCTTGGCGCGGGCCGGCTCGACTTCCTCACCCTGACCGAGATCCGCGGTAAAGGTCACCACTTCGCAGTTATAGGTGTCTTGCAGCCACTTGAGGATCACGGAAGTGTCCAGGCCACCGGAATATGCCAGGACTACCTTGTTTACGTCGGCCATGCCATCAACTCCACGGGGTTGTGCGGGAAAACCCGTGATTCTACTGGCCTCGGCGGCCAATTTACAGGGCCGCGACAGCCTGAGACGACCAAGCGACAGCTTCTGTTGCCCGCCAGCCGTGTTTCCCTGGGCTCAGGAAGTGGTTGCAGGCGCGGCCGGGTCGGTGGCTGGAGCTTCGGCGGGTGCCGCAGGCGGGGCTTCAGGGGCGCGTTCGAGTTGCACATTGACGCGACGATTCTTCGCCCGGTTGGCCTCGCTGTTGTTCGGTACCAGCGGGTAGCGTTCGCCATGAAAACGCAGGGTAATGTTCTCGGCCGGCACGCCGTTGGCCTTGAGGTATTCCATCACGGCCAGGGCGCGGCGGCGCGACAGGTCGCGATTGATCAGGCGATTGCCACTGTTGTCGGCATGGCCATCGAGCTGAATGCGATTGACGCTGGGGTCGGCCTTGAGAAAGCTGAGGATGATATCGAGCTTGGCCCGGGCCATTGGTTCGAGGTCCACCCCGCCCCCCGGAAAGCCCACCTGGCTGCGACGCACCTGGTCGAAGTTCACCGGCAGCAGTTTGGCGGTGCAGGCGAGGTAGTCGTTATAGGCCTTGTGGAATCTGGCCGGCAGCAGACGCACCTCGATGGCTTCGCCGCCCTGGGCGGTGCGGTGGCGCAGCAATGGGCTGCGGCCTTCGAGCAAGCCGGTCAGCAGGCGTGCGCCCTGCTCCTGGGAGCTGTTGAACAGCACCTCGGAGGAGCCAACGCTGACCGCGCCCAGATTGATATCGCCGCGCCCGGGCTGCCAGGGTGCGGCGGCCGCCAGCAAGGTCGCCGACCCAGCCCCCAGCCAGCGTTCGCGGGCCTGCATACGGAAGGTCACCTGCTCCCCCGCCCGACGTACAAATACCCCGGAACCGAAATCGGTAATGGGTTGGCTCAGGCGGCATTCGAACTGATCGCCCTCGACCTGCCACTCGACCTTCTCCAGGCGGGTCTGGAAACTAATGGCCAGCACTGGCTGGCATGCCAGCAGGCAAAGCAGGACGAGTGGATAACGGCGCACGACAGGCTCCCAGGAATACGGCTTACGTTCGGGCTATCGGTGCCTGAGGGGAAAACTTGAGGCCTTGCGGCTATGCGCGCGGTACTTGCCGCGCCAAGCGCCCCTGGCATCCGTCCGAGATTGTCGGACTGGGCAGCTTTCAGCGTGCCGCCACAAGCCTTTTCCGGTAGCATTCTCGCCACGTTTCGCCCGCCTGGAAGCTTCCATGACTGACCGCCTTACCCTGCTGCGTCCCGACGACTGGCATATCCACCTGCGTGACGGTGCCGTATTGCCCCACACGGTCGCCGATGTAGCCCGCACCTTCGCCCGCGCCATCATCATGCCCAACCTGGTGCCGCCGGTGCGCAACGCCAGCGAAGCCGACGCCTACCGCCAGCGCATCCTTGCCGCCCGCCCTGCCGGCAGCCGCTTCGAACCGCTGATGGTGCTCTACCTCACCGACCTGACCAGCCCCGACGACGTGCGCGCGGCCAAGGCCTCGGGTTTCGTCCATGCGGCCAAGCTCTACCCGGCCGGCGCGACCACCAACTCCGACTCCGGCGTGACCAGCATCGACAAGATCTTCCCGGCGCTCGAGGCCATGGCCGAGATCGGCCTGCCGCTGCTGGTGCATGGTGAAGTGACGCGCAACGAGATCGACGTATTCGACCGCGAGAAGGTCTTTATCGACGAACACCTGACCCGTGTGGTGGAGCGTTTCCCGAGCCTGAAAGTGGTGTTCGAACACATCACCACCCGCGATGCGGTGCAGTTCGTGCAGAGCGCCTCGGCCAATGTCGGCGCGACCATCACCGCCCATCACCTGCTGTACAACCGCAACCACATGCTGGTCGGCGGCATTCGCCCGCACTTCTACTGCCTGCCGATTCTCAAGCGCAACACCCACCAGGACGCCCTGCTGGATGCCGCCACCAGCGGCAATGCCAAGTTCTTCCTCGGCACCGACTCGGCACCCCATGCCCAGCACGCCAAGGAAGCCGCCTGCGGCTGCGCCGGCTGCTACAGCGCCTACGCCGCCATCGAGCTGTATGCCGAGGCCTTCGAGCAGCGCAACGCCTTGGACAAGTTGGAGGCCTTCGCCAGCCTCAACGGCCCGGACTTCTATGGCCTGCCGCGCAACCGCGAAACCATCACCCTGGTGCGTGAAGACTGGACCGCCCCGGCCAGCCTGCCGCTGGGCGAGCAACGCGTTATCCCGCTGCGTGCCGGCGAAACCCTGCGCTGGCACCTGCTGGAGGAAAACGCGTGAGCGAAGATCTGTACGACGACGAACTGGAAAGCAGCCCCTCCGGCCCGCGCCACCCCATGGCCGCACGTTTTCGCGGCTACCTGCCGGTGGTTGTGGATGTCGAGACCGGCGGCTTCAACTGCGCCACCGATGCCCTGCTGGAAATCGCCGCCACCACCATCGCCATGGACGAGCAGGGTTTTCTCTACCCGGACCACACCCATTTCTTCCGGGTCGAGCCCTTCGTCGGGGCCAATATCGAACAGGCGGCGCTGGACTTCACCGGGATCAAGCTCGATCACCCGCTGCGCATGGCCGTCACTGAAGAGCACGCGCTGACGGAAATCTTCCGTGGTCTGCGCAAATCGCTGAAAGCCAACAGCTGCAAGCGGGCGATCCTGGTCGGCCATAACAGCAGCTTCGATCTGGGCTTCCTCAATGCCGCCGTGGCGCGGACCGGCATCAAGCGCAACCCCTTCCACCCCTTCTCCAGCTTCGACACCGCCACCCTGGCCGGCCTCGCCTACGGCCAGACCGTCCTGGCCAAAGCCTGCCAGGCCGCCGATATCGACTTCGACGGCAAGGAAGCGCACTCGGCCCGTTACGACACCGAGAAGACCGCCGAGCTGTTCTGCGGCATCGTCAATCGCTGGAAGGAAATGGGCGGCTGGATGGACTTCGACGACTGAAGCCGACCCTGCTGCTGTAGGGTGCGCCGTGCGCAGCAAATCATCAGGCTGCGCTGGTGCGCGCAGCGCACCCTACCGGTAGTACTTTTTCCAGCATCCGGTTGGGACATGGCCATAAAAAAGCCCCGCATCAAGCGGGGCTTTTTTATGCAGCGGCGCAGGCATTGCCTGCGCCTTTACCTCAGGCGCTTTGCGCCAGGTCCATCAACTCCCGGTTGGCCACGGCGTACATGGCGTAATCGGTGGTGGTGGCCGAGCGCAGTTCGCCGAGCATCAGCTTCCAGCGATCGACCAGACGGCGATGCTGCTCCAGCCACACACCGGCACGCTCCTCGATATCCGCCGGACCGTCGACCATCTGCAGCACCGACACGGTGATGGCGCGCTGCTGCCAGTCCAGATCGTCGCGGAAGGCTTCACGGGCCAGGGCCTGCCAGTTGTTTTCCACCGGCAGGCTGGTGATCTGCTGCAGGTACCAGGACAGTTCCAGGGAGCCGCCTACCGCGAAGTAGGCTGCCGCCACGCGGGCCGGCTCCTGCCCCGTGACATCGGAGGCCTCGATGATCGGCAGCAGGGTGTACAGATGGCTGGTACCGGCCACGACCCGCGCCAGCACCTCCGGCACACCGGCTTCCATATAGGCCTGGAAGCGCGCCAGCCACTGCTCGCGAGCCGGGCCTTCGAGCAGCTCGTCCAGGCGCATGGCCAGGGCCTCGACACGTGGCGCGAAATGCGCCACGTCACGGGCCGCATCCAGATCGTTGCGCCGGCTACGCAGGAACCAGCGGGTGGCCCGACGGCCCAGGCGCATCAGCTCGTCCATCAGCTGCAGCTGCAGGTCGGCTGGCACCTGGTGGTCCAGGGCCTCGATCTGCTGCCACCAGTGCGGCAGGCGGAACACGTCGCGCACGATCACATAGGCACCGGCGACATTGGCCGCGCTCATGCCGGTGGACTCCTTCAGACGCTGCACGAAGGTGATGCCCATATGGTTGACCAGGTCGTTGGCGATCTGGGTGCTGACAATTTCGCGCTTGAGGCGATGGCGACGCATCGGTTCGCCGAACTTCTGCGCCAGCAGCGGCGGGAAGGCGGTTTCCATTTCCCGCGCCAGGTACTCGTCGTCGGGTACCCGGGACTTGAGCAGAGACTCCTTGAGGTCGATCTTGCTGTAGGAGATCAGCACCGACAGCTCCGGCCGGGTCAGGCCCAGGCCGTTGTTGGCGCGTTCGTTGAGCTCATCGTCGCTGGGCAGGAACTCCAGGGCGCGATCCAGCTTGCCGGCGCTTTCCAGAGCCGCCATCAGGCGTTTGTACTCACCGACCCGCTCGCGGGCGCGGCGTTCGGCCAGGGACAGGGCCTGGGTCTGCTTGTAGTTGTTGCCCAGCACCAGGCCGCCGACCGCATCGGTCATTTCCACCAGCAGCTTGTTGCGCTGTTTGCCGGTCATGTCGCCGGCGGCAACGATCTCGCCGAGCAGGATCTTGATGTTGACCTCGTGGTCGGAACAGTCCACGCCACCGGCGTTATCGATAAAGTCGGTGTTGCTCGCGCCACCCGTCAAGCCGAACTCGACACGCCCCAGCTGGGTCATGCCGAGGTTACCGCCCTCGCCCACCACCTTGGCGCGCAGCTCGCGACCGTCGACCCGCAGCAGGTCGTTGGCCTTGTCGCCGACGTCTGCATGGCTTTCCTTGCTCGACTTGACGTAGGTGCCGATACCGCCGTTCCACAGCAGGTCCACCGGGGCCTTGAGCAGCGCGTTGAGCAGCTCGGTGGGGGCCAGCTTGTCGGCACTGATATCGAAGCGCTCCTTCATCTGCGGGCTGATGGCGATGCTCTTGGCACTGCGCAGGAAGATGCCGCCGCCCTCGGAGATCAGCGAGCTGTCGTAGTCGCTCCAGCTGGAACGCGGCAGGTCGAACAGACGCTGGCGTTCGACAAAGCTCTTGGCCGCATCCGGGTTGGGGTCGATAAAGATATGCATATGGTTGAAGGCCGCCACCAGCTGCAGGCTTTTCGACAGCAGCAGGCCGTTACCGAACACGTCGCCGGCCATATCGCCGACACCGATCACCGTGACGTTGTCCTTCTGCACATCGATGCCGCGCTCACGGAAGTGGCGCTGCACCGAGACCCAGGCCCCCTTGGCGGTGATGCCCATGCCCTTGTGGTCGTAACCCGCCGAGCCGCCCGAGGCGAAGGCGTCGTCCAGCCAGAAGCCGTAGTCGGCGGCGATACCGTTGGCGATATCGGAGAAGGTCGCGGTGCCTTTGTCCGCCGCCACCACCAGGTACGGGTCGTCGCCATCGTGGCGCACCACGTTCTGCGGCGGTACCACGGCACCTTCCTTGAGGTTGTCGGTGATATCCAGCAGACCCGAGATAAAGATGCGGTAGCAGGCGATGCCCTCGGCCAGTACCTCGTCACGGCTGCCGCCCAGCGGCAGACGCCGCGGAATAAAGCCGCCCTTGGCCCCCATCGGCACGATCACCGCGTTCTTCACCTGCTGCGCCTTGACCAGGCCCAGCACCTCGGTGCGGAAGTCTTCCTCGCGGTCCGACCAGCGCAGGCCGCCGCGAGCCACGTCGCCGAAACGCAGGTGCACGCCTTCGACGCGCGGCGAATAGACGAAGATTTCGAACTTGGGCGTCGGCCGTGGAATTTCCGGGATTGCCCGCGGGTTGAGTTTGAAGCTGAAGTAGCTCTTGGCCGCACCGCTGGCATCGGTCTGGTAGAAGTTGGTGCGCAGGGTGGCCTTGATCAGGTCCAGGTAGCGGCGCAGGATGCGGTCCTCGTTGAGCACCGCGACATTGTCCAGAGCCGCCAGAATCGCCTGCTCCAGCTTCTGCTGTTTGTCTTCCAGGTCCTCGCTTGCCAGCTTGCGCGCCAGGTAGAAGCGCGTCTTGAACAGACGCACCAGTTCCTTGGCGATATCGGCGTGGTTGACCAATGTGCTGGCGATATAGCTGAGGTCGAAGCCCAGGCGAATCTGCTTGAGGTAGCGGGCGTAGGCACGCAGCAACGCCACATCGCGCCAGGGCATGGCGGCCATCAGCACCAGACGGTTGAAGCCGTCGTTCTCCGCCGCACCGCCAACGATATTGATGAAAGCACCCTGCAGGGTGTCGTTGAGCTGCTGAATGTCGACATCCAGGCCTTCGGCATAGGTGAAGGCGAAGTCGTGGATCCAGAACTCGCGGCCATCGGCGCGGCGCAGCTTGTAGGGGAACTCGCCAAGCACGCGCAGGCCGAGGTTTTCCAGAATCGGCAGCACGTCCGACAGCGGCAACGGCGTGTCGGCGTGGTACAGCTTGCAGTGCAGCTGCTGGCCATCCTGGGTCAGCGGCTGGTAGAAGCTCATCACCAGGGTGCGGGCGCTGTTCAGGCTGAGAATGTGCTGCATGTCCACCACCGCCGAATGCGGGGCAAAGCGTTCGCGGTAACCAGCCGGGAAACCATCGGGGAATTCGCTCAGCACCTCGGTGCCCTGGGCTTCGCCGAGGCTTTCGACCATCAGGCTGGCGTAGTCGTCCTTCCACGAACGGCAGGCCTGGATCACTTCCTTTTCCAGGCGTAGCGGGTCGATCTGCACGCGGTTCTTCGGGTCGACCTTGAGGATGAACTGCACCCGCGCCAGCACCGATTCGGAGAAGAAGGTCCAGAACTCGCAATCGATGGCCTGCAAGCGCTCCATCAGCACCTGCTGGATCTTCATGCGGGTCTCGGTGGAGTACACATCGCGCGGCACATAGGCCAGGCAGTAGCAGAAACGGCCATAGGGATCGCGGCGCAGGAACACGCGGATCTTGTTGCGCTCCTGAATCTGCACGATGGACATGGCGGTGTTGAACAGCTCATCGACCGAGGTCTGGAACAGGTCGTCGCGCGGCAACACTTCCAAGACCTGGGCCAGCTCCTTGCCCAGGTGGGCGCTGCTGCCGAAACCGGCCCGCTGCTCGATCACCTCGACCTTGCGGCGGATATAGGGAATGTTCCACACGCTCTCGGCATACACCGCCGAGGTGTACAGGCCCATAAAGCGGCATTCCTTGATCACCCGGCCCTTGCTGTCCAGCTCGCGGATCGACACCAGATCCGGGTAGGCCGGACGGTGCACGCGGCTCGGTACGGCGGCCTTGGCGAAGGACAGCAGCTGCGGCTCACGCAGGTAGGCCACCGCCTCGGGCTCGATATGCAGCTCATCGGCTTTAAGGCCGGTGCGCAGGTGTTTGGACAGACCGAGCAGGGAGCCCTCGTCATACTGCATGCTGCCGCCACCGGGCACATCGACCACGGCGAATTCTTCGTAACCGAGGAAGGTGAAGTGGTCGTCGAGCAACCAGTTCATAAACACCTTGATCTCGTCCAGCTCGGCCCCTTCGACCTTGAGCCCGACCTGGGCTGGCTTGACCTTGTCCAACCAGGCCAGCAGTTCCTTGGCCTTGGCCTTCATCGGCTGGAAATCGGCGACGCTCATGCGCACGTCGCGGAACACCTCTTGCAAGGTTTTTTCCAGGGTCTTCAGCTCGCCGGTGTTGGCGCAGCGGTCGATCTCCAGGAACATCAGGGCTTCCTGGCGGATGTCCTTGCCCTGGGTACCCTTGGGCAGGATTTCCAGCAATTCGCCGTTCTTGTTGCGGCGTACGCTGAACACGCTGTTCTGCAGGGTGTGGATGCTGTAACCGCGACGGTTCAGTTCCATGCGCGCCGAGTCAACCAGGAACGGGATGTCGCTGTGGAGGATCTCCACGGCGGTGTGGGTCGACTGCCAGCCGTGCTTTTCATAATCGGGGTTGAATACCCGCACCTCGGGCTTGGCCGAATCGAAACGTTCCAGTACGCGCCAGGACGACAATGTGCAGCCAACCAGATCGGAGAGGCGACGCTGGGTCAGCTCCTCCAGCGCGATGATGCCGAAGAATTGTTCGGCGAACAGGGCCATTTGTGGCAAGGCCTGTTCACTGACGTGCTGCGCCAGCGCCGTTTGCAGATGATGCTGAAAATCGGCTTTGCTGGCCGCCGTAAAGAACGCCATGGGTAAGCTCCGTTTGGCTTGTTATTCAACTAGGGGCAGTCGCGAGTAATGACCTTCGCCACAACCTTGTGGTTCAACGTTAGTCTAGGAGGCAGCGATTGCATTAAAGTGGCTGCCACTTAACTCTGGCGAGGTTCGAGACTCGCTGGTCACATTTGCCGGATGAGCTTAACGATGGAACACCGTGAAGCGCTTGTCGCGCTGCGACATTTTCTTTCAACACAGATCCTCGGCCAGGAAAAACTCATCGAAAGGCTGCTGATTGCCCTGCTCGCCGACGGCCATATGCTGGTCGAGGGCGCTCCCGGTCTGGCCAAGACCAAGGCGATCAAGGAGCTGGCCGAAGGCATCGAGGCGGAATTCCATCGCATTCAGTTCACCCCCGACCTGCTTCCGGCCGATATCACCGGCACCGAGATCTACCGCCCGGAAACCGGCAGTTTCGTGTTTCAGCAGGGGCCGATCTTCCACAACCTGGTGCTGGCCGACGAAATCAACCGCGCCCCGGCCAAGGTGCAGTCGGCGCTGCTCGAAGCCATGGCCGAACGCCAGGTCAGCGTGGGCCGCAGCACCTATCACCTGTCGCCGCTGTTTCTGGTGATGGCCACGCAGAACCCGATCGAGCAGGAAGGCACCTACCCGCTGCCCGAAGCCCAGCTCGACCGCTTCCTCATGCACGTCAAGATCGGCTTCCCGGATGCCAGCGTGGAACGCAAGATCCTCGCCCAGGCCCGTGGCGAGGCGCTCCATGGCGAGACCAAGCCCGAGCAGCGGGTCAGCCAGCAGGCGATCTTCGCCGCGCGCCAGGAAATCCTCGGCCTGTATATGGCCGATGCGGTGGAGGAATACCTGGTGCAACTGGTGATGGCCTCGCGCACCCCGGCCAAGTTCGACCCGGAGCTGGCCGAGTGGATCGCCTACGGGGCCAGCCCGCGCGGCTCCATCGCCCTGGACCGTTGCGCCCGCGCCCACGCCTGGCTGGCCGGGCGCGATTTCGTCAGCCCGGAAGATATCCAGGCGGTGCTGTTCGACGTACTGCGCCACCGCATCATCCTGTCGTTCGAAGCGGAAGCCGCCGGCATCGACCAGGACCGCGTGGTGCAGCGCATTCTCGACGTCGTGGCGGTCGCCTGATCGCCATGCACGACCAACCGTCCCAACCCGGTGTACGCATCAGCCTCGGCGAGCTGATCGAGATGCGTCATCGCGTGCGCGAGGTGCAGCTGTTTTCCACCCCGGCACAGCGCAGCCCGCTGATCGGTCTGCACCACTCCAAGTTGCGCGGCCGCGGTGTCGACTTCGATCAGGTGCGCGCCTACCAGGCCGGCGACGACGTGCGCAGCATCGACTGGCGGGTAACCGCACGCACTCAGGAGCCGCACACCAAGCTGTTCCACGAAGAACGCGAGCGACCGATCTATATCCTGGTCGAGCAGAGCGCCCGGCTGTTTTTCGGCTCGGGCCTGGTGTTCAAATCGGTACTCGCCGCCCAGGCCGCCGGCCTGATCGGCTGGGCCGCCCTGGGCCATAACGACCGCATCGGCGGCCTGGTGTTCGGCGATCTGGAACAGCATGAAATCAAGCCGCGACGCAGCAAGCAGAGCCTGCTGCAACTGCTCAACCGTCTGGTGCGCGCCAACCAGGCATTGTCCGGCAACGCCGGCGGCAACCGCGACAGCCTGGCCCTGGCCTTGCGCCGTGCCCGCGAAGTGCTGCGCCCCGGCAGCCTGGTGGTGCTGATCTGCGACGAGCGCACCCTGGGCGACAACAGCGAACAGCAGCTGCAGCTCCTGGCCCGGCATATCGACCTGCTGCTGCTGCCACTGTCCGACCCCCTCGATCACGCCCTGCCCGCCGCCGGCCTGCTGCGTTTTGCCGAGCAGGGTGCGCAGCTGGAACTCGACAGCCATGACGCCGACCTGCGCCAGGCCTATCGCAGCCTGGGTCAGGCGCGTCAGGCACGCTGGCTGCGTCTGGCGCAAAAGCTCGGCGTGCCGCTGCTGGCTTTGAGCACCCAGACGGAAATGATCGAACAGCTGCGCGAACACCTGAACGCCCAGCGCCCGAGGAAAACCCAGTGACCGCGCTGGAACGACTCGAACCGCTGATCGCCCCGCCGGCGATCGGCTGGTGGCCGCCGGCACCGGGCTGGTGGCTGCTCGCGGCACTGCTGCCCCTGCTGCTGTGGGGCGCGCTCAAGCTGCTTAAGCGCCTGCCGCGCAAGGCCGCGGTCGAGTCCGCCGCACCTCTGGACCCGGTCCGCCAGGCCGCCCTGGACGAACTCGCACAGCTGCGCAAACCCTACGACGGCGTCGATGCCGGGCCCTGGCTGCAACAGCTCAATGCCATCCTCAAGCGCCTGTGCCGCGAGCGCTACCCGCAAGGCAACAGCCATACCCTGAGCAGCCGCGCCTGGCTGGCCTTTCTCGACAGCCGCTGCCCGGCCGCCGGTCTGACCCGCTGGATGATCCTGGTCGAGGGCACCTATCGGCCGCACTGCACCCTCGACGACAAGGCCATCGCCGGCCTCGACCAGGCCGTGGCCATCTGGATTCGCAAGCATGTTTGAATTCGCCTGGCCCTGGGTCTTCCTGCTCGCCCCGCTGCCTTGGCTGTTGCGCCGATTGCTGCCCGCCGCCGACAGCGGCGAGGCGGCCCTGAAGATCAGCTTTATCGCCGAACTGCAACACCTGAGCGGACAGCGCGCCCGCAGCCGCCTGCCGAGCTGGCGGCAACAGCTGCCATTTGTCCTGCTCTGGAGCCTGTTACTGCTGGCCGCAGCGCGCCCGCAATGGCTCGGCACGCCCCTGCCGATGCCCGCCAGCGGGCGCGATCTGCTGCTGGCGGTGGATGTGTCCGGCTCGATGGATTACGCCGACATGCGCTGGGAAGACCAGCAGATCAGCCGCCTGAGCCTGGTCAAGCAACTGCTTGGCGATTTTATCGAGGGCCGCCAGGGCGACCGGGTCGGCCTGATCCTGTTCGGCAGCCGCGCCTACCTGCAGTCGCCGCTGACCTTCGACCGCCAGACCGTGCGCTTCTGGCTGGACGAGGCGCAGCAGAATATCGCCGGCCCGCAAACCGCCATCGGCGACGCCATCGGCCTGGCCGTCAAGCGCCTGCGCCAACGCCCGGCGGACAGTCGAGTGCTGGTGCTGGTGACCGACGGGGCCAACAACAGCGGCGAACTCGACCCCTTGCTCGCCGCCCGCCTGGCCGCCGAAGAGCAGATCCGCATCTACACCATTGGCATCGGGGCCGACCCGCAGGAGGATGGGGTCCTCGGCATGTTCGGTTTCAACCCGAGCCTGGATCTGGACGAAACCAGCCTGCGCGCGATTGCCGAAGCCAGCGGCGGCGAATACTTCCGCGCCCGCGACAGCCAGGAGCTGCAACGCATAGAGGCGACCCTCGATCGCCTTGAACCCGTCGCGCAGAAACCCACCCTGGCCCGCCCGAGCCTGCCACTGTACCCCTGGCCCCTGAGCGCGGCCCTGCTCTTGAGCCTGCTGCTGGTCGCACGTACGCTGTGGCCTGAGCTGTGGCGACGCCTAAGTGCCGTGGCCAACCGCCATACGAGGAGGCCGTCATGATCGAGTTGCTCGGCAACAGCCTCTGGCCCCACTGGCTGCGCCCCTTCTGGCTGCTTCTGCTGCCGCTGCTGGGCATGCTGCTGTGGCAACTCTGGCACCGCAAAAAACGCAGCGGGCACTGGCAGGCCCTGCTTCCGGCGGCCTTTCACGGCGTGCTGTTGACACCAGGCAGCGGGCGCAACAGCCGTCTGCCCTGGATCGCCCTGGGCCTGGCCTGGCTGCTGGCCCTGATGGCGTTACTCGGCCCCAGCTGGGAGCGCATCGAACAGAACAAGCTGAAACCGGCCGACCCACTGGTGGTCCTGCTCGAACTGACCCCGGCGATGCTGGCCAGTGATGCCTCGCCCAACCGCCTGGAACAGGCCAGGCGCAAGCTGCTCGACCTGCTGGAAGCCCGCCAGGATGCGCAAACCGCCATCGTCGTCTACGCCGGCAGCGCCCACACCCTGGTGCCGCTGTCCGATGATCTGAGCACCAGCCGCAACCTGCTCGACGCCCTCAAGCCCTCGATCATGCCCGAGCCCGGACAACGTGCCGACCTGGCCGTGCTCAAGGCCCTGCAACTGCTCCAGCAGGGCCAGCAAGGCCAGGGCCGGCTACTGCTGCTCGGCAGCGCCCTCAGCGAGCAGGAGCGCCAGGGCATCACCCAGGCCCTCGACGGTCGCGACGAACGCCTGCATATGCTCGGCATCGGCAGCGCCCAGGGCGCACCGATCATTCAGGAGGACGGTTCCTTCCTCAAGGACCGGCAGGGCGCAATCCTTATCCCACGCCTGGACAGCGCCAGCCTGAGTGCTTTTCTGCGCGAGATCGGCGGACGCTTCCAGCAGGTCACCCTGGATGAACGCGACCTGCGCAGCCTCGGCCTGCTCGATGGCCCCGAACGCCTGCGCAGCGACGGCGAGCCAACCCAGCTGCAGGCCTGGGCCGACCAGGGCCACTGGCTGCTTCTGCCGTTGCTCCTGCTGGCCGCCTGCGCGGCACGGCGCGGCTGGCTGCTGTGCCTGCCACTGTTGTTGTTGAGCCTGCCGCAGCACAGCTACGCCTTCGACTTCACCGACCTCTGGCTGCGCGCCGACCAGCAGGGCCAGCGTCTGCTCGAGGCACAGCAACCGGCCCAGGCCGCGCAGCGCTTCAAGCAGCGCCAGTGGCAAGGCGTGGCCCTGTACCAGGCCGGCGACTATGCCGCGGCGGCCGAGCGCTTTGCCGCCGGCGAATCGGCCGCAGACCACTACAACCGCGGCAATGCCCTGGCGCATAGCAACGAACTGGAGGCCGCACTGGAGGCCTATAGCCAGGCCCTGGAACTGCAACCCGAGCTGCTCCAGGCACAGACCAACAAGGCCCTGATCGAAGAATTGCTGCGCCAGCGGCAGCAGCAAACCGCCGAGCCGGACACCGCCCAGGAGTCCTCCAGCCAGACCGACAGCCCGTCGCCAACACCCCAGGGCGGCCAACGCGACGGCGAACCCCAGAGCACACCGCCACCTGCCGGTGGCGCTGAGCCGCCGCAGCCAACCGAGCAACAGCCGCCAGCCGACGAAGAGCCCGGCGCGCCGCCCGCCGACGAACCGGATGAGGGCGACGGCGAACAGCAATTCGCCAGTGCCGAACCCGCCACCAACGGTGAGCGGCGTCAGGCCCTGGAGCAATGGTTACGGCAGATACCCGATAATCCGGGCGAACTGCTGCGACGTAAATTCTGGCTGGAACAACAGCGTCAGGAACAAACTCCATGAGTCGTCTGCTCTGCACCCTGATTCTCGGCCTGCTGGCCTTCTCGGCCAGCGCCCAGACCTTCACCGCCAGTGTCGATCGCACGCGCCTGAGCGCCGGCGAAAGCGTCGAGCTGACCCTCGAATCGGATGATGCCACGCGCTTCAGCAAGCCCGATCTGGAACCCTTGAATGCCCTGTTCGAAGTGCTGGGTACGCGGCAGGTCAATCGCCTGAGCACCATCAACAACCAGGCCCGAGCCATCACCCGCTGGATTGTCACCCTGCAACCCAGGCAGAGCGGCTATGTGGTGATCCCGCCGCTGAGCCTGGGCGACAACCAGACCCAGGCCATCACCCTGCATGTCCAGGACAGCGCCAGCCAGGCCAGCGATAAACTGGCCCCGGTGTTTATCGACGCCAGCCTGGATCAGGACAGCGTCTATGTGCAGGCCCAGGCGCTGCTGACCCTGCGCATCTACCATTCGGTTTCGCTGTACGACGACAGCAGCCTGAGCCCGCTGGAAATACCCCAGGCCCGGGTCGAGGTGTTGGGCGAGGCGCGCACCTATGAGCGCGAGATCAATGGCGTTCGCCATGGTGTGATCGAACTGCGCTACGCCATCTTCCCCCAGGAAAGCGGCGAACTGCTGATCCCCGCCCAGGTGTTCAGCGCCACGGCGGTAGACCGTTCGCGCAGCGATGACTTCAACCCCTTCGGCCCTCGCACCGGCAAGGTTACCCGGGTCAAGTCGCCGGAGGTGCCCCTGCAGGTCAAGGCCAAGCCCGCCGGCTACCCGGCCGACGCCCCCTGGCTGCCCGCCCGCGCCCTGAGCCTGGCGGAGGCCTGGAGCCCGCAACCGGAACAGGCCCGGGTCGGTGAATCGCTGACCCGTAGCATCCTGCTCAAGGTCGAGGGGCTCTCCAGCGCGCAGCTACCGCCCCTGCCGGCCACCCGTGGCCAGGACCTGCGGCGCTACCCCGACCAGCCGCAACTGGCCAACCAGGCCGGCGAAACGGGCCTGACCGGCAGCCGCGAGGAGCGCGAAGCCCTGGTGCCCAACCGCAGCGGCCCGCTCGAACTGGCCGCGGTGGAAGTGCCCTGGTGGAACACCGCAGAAGATCGCCTGGAAATCGCCCGCCTGCCGGCCCTCACTCTGCAGGTGGCCAGCAATCCCAGCCTGGAGGCGCAAGACAGCCCTCTGCAACCCGCCCCAACGATCCTGCAACCAGGCCCGCCGCTGTGGCCCTGGCAACTGAGCAGCGCCCTGCTGAGCCTGACCACCCTGCTCGGCTTTGCCCTGTGGTGGCGCGCCCGCCGCCAGCCGGCGGTGATGCCCAACCAGCAGGCCGGGCCCAGCCCGCGCAACCTGCTCGACGACCTCAAACGCAGCTGCCTGGCCAACGACTCCCAGGCCACCCGCCACGCGCTGGATGCCTGGGCCCGGCAACAGCCGGAAACCCTGGCCGATATGGCCGCACGCTTCACCCCGCTGTCCGACGCCCTCGACGGCCTCAATGGCGCGCTCTACAGCGAAAGCGGCCAGCACTGGCAGGGGCGCAACCTGTGGCTGGCGATCCGCAGCCTGCCGGCGGTAGAAAGCCCAGAAAGCAACGTCAACTCGGAAGCCAGTGCACTGCCACCGCTGTATCCGCGCTAGCCACCTGGCGATTATCGGCTTGCCTGGCCTGATGGCTTACACGCCGGCCATGTAGGAGCGGACTTGTCCGCGAAGCTGCTGGAGTCCGGCGCAGCGCGCGGGCCAGCCCGGCAACGATTCGTAGGGTGGGTTAGGCGCATGATCACAAGCTATCCGTCGATGCTTAATTCAGTTGCGCCGTAACCCACCATCGGTGGCCAGCCGAAGACCGCTTGTTGGGTTACGTGGCGCACAGGTCTCGCAGTTACTTGGCTAACCCGGTTCCGCGCTAGCCCGACCCACCCTACAAAAACTGCCTGCAACACATGACTGATACATCACCCATAAAAAAACCGCGACCCAGGGGCCGCGGCTTTTAGTGTTGCGACTGCGTATCAGGCTCAGGCCTTGTTGCGCAGTTTCTCCGGGTTGATCAGGAAGCGGGCCAGGGCCGGCAGCAGCCAGATCGCGCCGATCATGTTCCAGAGGAACATAAAGGTCAGCATCAGGCCCATATCGGCCTGGAACTTGATCGCCGAGAAGATCCAGGTGGCCACCCCGATGGCCAGGCACACGCCGGTGAACAGCACGGCCTTACCGGTGGACTTGAGGGTCTCGTAGTAGGCTTCCTGCAGCGACAGGCCCTGGCGCAGATAAGTCTCCAGGCGGCTGTAGATATAGATGCCGTAGTCGACACCGATACCCACGCCCAGGGCGATCACCGGCAGAGTCGCCACCTTCACCCCGATGCCCATGTAGGCCATCAGCGCGTTACCCAGTACCGAGGTCAGTACCAACGGCAGGATCACGCAGAGAGTGGCGGCCAGGGAGCGGAAAGTCAGCAGACACATGATGCTCACGGCCGCGTAAACGGCGATCAGCATGGTGGTTTCCGACGCCGCGATGACTTCGTTGGTCGCCGCCTCGATGCCGGCGTTACCCGCCGCGAGGATAAACTCCAGACCTTCCTGGTTGTTCTGCTTGGCAAAGTCTTCCGCCACGGCCACGGCGCGGGACAGGGTCTCGGCCTTGTGGTCGGTGAGGAACACCAGCAGCGGAGCCACCGAACAATCAGCGTTGTACAGGCCATCGGCGCGGGCAATGGAGTTGTTCAGCACGTCCTGGTTACGCGACAGGGTTTCCCATTTCAGGTTGCCCTCGTTCATGCCCTTGATCACCTGACGCGACACGGTAACCATGGAAATCGCCGACTGCACGCCTTCGGTGTTTTCCATGGTCCACATCAGCTCGTCCATGGCCGACAGCGTGCGGTAGGTTGAACAGCCTTCGGGGGCCGTCTTGACCATAATCACCAGCACATCGGAACTGGTCGAGTAGTTGCGGATGACGAAATCGTTGTCCAGGTTGTAGCGCGAATCCGGATGCAGCTCCGGCGCGCCCTGGTCGAGGTCGCCGATCTTCAGGTTCTGGCCGTACCAGACACCGCCGGCCAACGCCGTGATCGCAACTACCACGGAAATGGGGGCTACCATCGGGTGCGCGAAGTTGGAGATAAAGCGCCAGAACGGATGTTCCTTCTCCGCCTCTTCACGGCTGATCTTCACCGCCTTCTTGCTGATACCGACATAGGAAATCATCACCGGCAGCAGGATCAGGTTGGTCAGGATGATCACCGCCACACCCATGGAGGCACCAATGGCCAGCTCGCGGATCACGCCGATATCGATCAGCAGCAGGGTGATAAAGCCCACCGCGTCTGACAGCAGGGCCACCAGGCCCGGAATAAACAGCTGGCGGAAAGCCATGCGCGCAGCGGACAGCGAGTCGGTCGCCTCACCGGAGGCCATGGCAATGCCGTTGATCTTCTGCACGCCGTGGGAAATACCGATGGCGAAGACCAGGAACGGCACCAGCATCGAGTAGGGGTCGAGACCGAAGCCCAGGGTATGCAGCAGACCGAGCTGCCAGACCACCGCGATCAGGGTGGTGGTGACCACCGCCAGGGTGCTCTTGAAGCAGTGGGTGAACCACAACAGCAGGACAAAGGTAATAGCGATGGCCACCGCGAAGAACAGGGCCACACCGACCAGACCATCGATCAGGTCACCGACCTTCTTGGCGAAGCCGATGATATGCACTTTGACGTTGGGGTTCTGCGCCTGGTACTTCTCGCGAATCTTCTCTTCCAGCTCGTGGGAGAACTTCTGGTAATCCAGGGGGATCTGCTTGCTCTGGTCGTTCGGGTCGGCATAAGTCTCCAGCAACGGCAAGTCGATGATGCTCGACTTGAAGTTGTTTGCCACCAGGCGGCCGATCTGTCCGGACTTGAGGATATTGCTGCGCAGCTCCTCCAGGCTTTCCGGGGAGCCGTCATAGGTCTGCGGGATCACTTCGCCGCCTGCAAAGCCTTCTTCGGTCACTTCGGTCCAGCGTACGCTCGGACTCCACAGCGACTTCAGGCCGGAACGGTCGACGCCGGGAATATAGAAGGCCTCGTCATTGATCTGACGCAGCGTCTCCATATATTCCTTGCTGAAGATGTCGCCATCCACCGCTTCCACCGAGATGCGCACCGTGTTGCCCAGGTTGGCCAGGTCGTTGCGATGCTCGAGCATCTTCTGGATATAGGGATGGCCCAGCGGAATCATCTTCTCGAAGCTGGTTTGCGGACGCACCTGCGCCGCCTGGAAGAACAGGAAAACACTGATCAACAGGCACAGCAAAATCACGGCCGGGCGATTGTTGAAGATCAACCGCTCGAGGAACGACGCAGGTTGTTGTTGATGCTTACTCATGCAAAGGCTCCCGGCTTATTGTTGTTGGCCCAGATCGGCGCCAGTAGGCGAAGCGAGATGCACGCCGCCCTGCCCTACCAGAATCAGATTGCCGTTATCCATTGCTGCAATGCCTGCCAGCGAAAGCCGGTCGACACGATTGGTCACGCTGAAGCTACGGCCGTTATCGGTGCTTTTCAGTACGGTGCCGCCATGCCCAACCACCACAATAGAGCCATCGGCCAGACGGTTACCGTCAGACAGACCAAACTCCAGAGGACCGTTGTTCGCCGTATTCAGGCGGATCTGCTCCCAGGTCGTGCCGAAATCGGCCGAACGGAACAGGTGCCCGCGCAGACCGTAGACCAGCAGGGTCCCGGCCTCGTCGGTACCCAGCGCCCCGAACAGGGAACCCTCGTAAGGCCCCTCCAGGGTTTCCCAGGTCTGTCCCCAGTCGAGAGAACGGAACATCACGCCCTGCTCGCCGACGGCAAACAGACCGGAATCCTTGACCTCGGTGATGGCATTCAGGTGATAACCGTCTGCGTTGTCCATACGGTCGCTGACGTCTTCCCAGCTGGCACCACCATCGGTGGTTTCCAGCAAGGCACCGTAGGCACCGACGGCATAACCGCTGTTGCGGTCCTTGAACCAGACATCCAGCAGTGGGGCTTCACGCTCCAGGTCTTCGAACTGTTTGACCCAGGTCGCACCACCATCGCTGCTGGCGAGGATCTGTGCATCGTGACCGACCGCCCAGCCGTGCTGGTCGTCGATAAAGAACACGGCAGTGAGCAGCTGCTTGGTCGGCACCTTGGCCTGGCTCCAGTTAGCGCCATTGTCGTCGGAGAACAGGATGTGACCGCGGTCACCCACGGTCACCAGACGCTTACCGGGGCTGGCCACATCCAGCAGCAGGCTGTGCTGCGCCTGTGCCGACTCGATCGAATAGCTGCTGGCCGCATCGCTGGCGTTTTGCGCGGACGCGGGTACAGCGGCAAACATCAGCACGGACAGCACACTGCACAGCGAGAGCGCTTTAGCCAGCGGCGAGTGGACGCGCAACGCCGGCGTGCGGGGTAGACCCACAACATGACCGGCCTGGGTGCGCCGCATGACGGGCTCACTCATATACCTTCCCCCTTATTCTTATAGGTAGCACTACCGTTATAGCAGAGCCGTCTATCCTACTGAGCTTTGAAAAGGCCTGACAATCAGCGCGACGTTATGTTTTGTTAAACCCGCCAGCACCTTGCGACCCAATTAGACGACAACAACGGAAAAGGCCGCTACAACAGTAGCGGCCTTTCGCTCACTCTACACCGGATTAACGTGTCCCGCGGCGACGCAGAGCTGCCGGTTTGAAATAACCATCGTCCGGAATCGCCTGACTGAAGTCGATGGTGCTCGACTCTTCGTTGTCCAGGTTCTGCACGTGGTAACGCCGGGCCTGCAGATCGTGGAAGCTGTCCAGGGCCGACCAGGTGGTCGGCAGGTCGTAGTAGTTCTTCAGGTAGGCGATCGACACGCGCCACAGCTCACCGCGACCGTCGTACTGATCGACCACGGCGGCCTGCCAGCTGTCCTCGTCGAGGTACAGGGTACGTTTGGAGTAGATATGCCGGGCGCTGGACTTCAAGGTGCCCTCGACGACCCAGACACGGTGCAACTCGTTACGGGTGAACGCCGGGTTGAGGTGACCGACCTGCAGCAGGTCCTTGTATTTGACCTCGGGGCTGGTGACCTTGTAGCTGTTGTAGGGAATGTAGATTTCCTTCTTGCCCAGCAGCTTCCAGTCATAACGATCCGGCGAGCCGTTGATCATGTCAGTGTCGTCGGCGGTGCGCAGACCGTCAGCCGCGGCGATCGGGGTGTCATAGGCCAGGTTCGGCGCACGGCGTACGCGACGCTGGCCGGCGTTGTAGCCCCAGGCCTGACGCGGCTCCTTGACCTGATCCAGGGTCTCGTGCACCAGCACTGCACCGCCAGCCAGGCGCGCCGGGCTCTTGGTGAAGGACAGGTAGTAGAACATGATGTTGTTCAGGTCGGCCGCAGTTCCTTTCGGGTTGTAGAACTTGAACATGGCCTCCTGCTGCGAGGTCACCAGGGAGTAGCTGCCGTTGCGCTGCACCGCCACTTCCGAGGCACGACGCACGATATAGGTGCCGCGATAACGGGCGATGTGGTTCCACAGCGCTTCAACGCCATTTTGCGGAATCGGGAACGGGATGCCGCCGTAGGCATCGGTAAAACCGTTGCCGCCATCGATCAGCTTGGCCGTGCTGGCATTCTTGATGCTGTTGTCATACACCCACTGCGGCGCAGAGCCGGAACGGCGGGTCTGGTACACCGGCATCTGATAGCTGCTGGGGTAGGTATCGAACATGGCAATCTGACCTGGGGTCAGGTTGGCCTTGTACTGCTCCAGATTGGCCTTGGTGATGGTAAACAGCGGCTTGTCGTCGGCGAACGGGTCCGGATGGTGCTGGCCCGCCGCCTTGTAGGCCGCAGGCACCTGGGTGATGCCACCGGTCCACTCGGGAATGGTACCCGCCGCGTTGCCGGCCTTCTCGGCACCGAAGGGGGTCAGGCTGGCACCCAGTTTGGCCACCTCCGCAGGGGCAACGGCGGCCAGCGCGCTACCGGCAGACAACGCCAGGGCAATGGCGGCAGCGACCAGGGAATGCTTGTTCAGCATGGTATTTCTCCGTGATAAGTCATCAGCCGGGCAGCCACGGCCGCCCGACACTGCTTGCTTGGGTTAGAAGGAGTACTTGACGTTGATGCCGATATTGTCGCGGTCGGTGCCCGAGTTGTTCTGGCCCGCGCCATAGAACTCGGTGTACTGCACTTCTGCTTCCAGGCTGTTCAGGTAGTTGGCGCGCATGCCCAGGGTGTAGGCCTGGCGGCCTTCGATAAAGCTGCCGGTCTGGTGCGAATTGCCTTCGAAATCGTGCTTGTACACGGCGAACGGCGAGAGATTCACCCCGGCGTAGACATCGTTCCAGGTGCCGGACAGCACCAGAGTGTAGCCGTAGGCGTTCTTGTTGATCTGCGCGTCGCGCTCGTAGCCCGAGATGTAAGAGCCGTTCGGTCGGCCCGCGTAATAACGGCTGCTGCCGTCATGGGCCAGGTACTGCAGACTGTCGCCACGAACATGCTCGGAGGCCAGTTCGGCCACGCCGAACAGTGAATCGAAGCTCAGGGTCGGACCAAAGTTATAGATGGTGCCCAGCGAGGTATTGAACGCCTCTACCCGGGTGCTGTTATGGATCTGATCGGTGATCACCACCTCCTGACCGCCGATATTCGCCGGGCGGCCGGCGGCCAGCAACGCGGCCTGGCCCAGCAGGTCGCCGAGCAGGTCGTTGGTGGCGGCGATGCCGATCGGCAGATTCGGCCGATAGGACAGCTCACCGAATACCGAGGCCTCGGCCACCGTGGTGTTGAAGCTCAGCCCGTACATGCGGATATCTTCGGCATATTCGCGACGACCATTGACCTGGTTCGCCACATCCACCGCCGCCGCACCATTGACCAGGCCCAGCACCTGCTCGGCCAGCGGATTACCAGCCGCCTCGGCCGCCACCAACTCGTCATAGCCGGCAAAACCGCCCAACCCAGCCAGTTGATCGATATTCAGGCCAGCGTAGCTGCGGTTCAGGTCGGCGTAGATGGTCGGTTCTTTGGCGTGGTAATTGACGAAGTAGAACCCGAACTCGGTGGAATTGAGCTCTTCGGCGATATAACGCAAGGCCAAGCCAAACTGGCCGTCGTTCTTCGCATTGATATCCGAACCTATATTGGCGACCTTGAACACGCCATTGGCATCGAGGTACTGGGTGCCCTGCAGGCCAGCGAAATTACCGGTGGCCAGGCTCGGATAGAGCGACTGAAAGGTTGGACTGCTCAGCGCTTCGACCGTGGTGTAGGCGGTTTCGCCGCCGGCGGCGAACAGATCGGTTTCCGAGAAGAAGGTACCCACCGGATCGATGGCCGTCTCTTTCCAGTTCCACTGGTAGAAGGCTTCCAGGGACAGGTTGTCGCTCAGGCCGATATTGAAGTTGAACGCCTCGACCGGCACCAGCACCTCTTTCAGCTCGGCACCTGGCAGGCGGAACCTGCCGGCATCCACCGGGTTGGTGGTGTTGATACCGCCGCGATAGAACAGGCCTTCGCCCCAGTTGAACACCTGCCGACCGACGCGCGCAGAGACTGGCATATCGGCCACATCCCAGTTGCCATAGATGTAGGCGTCGAGAATTTCCGCACCACGCCCGGCACTGTGGCGGGTTTCATAAGTAAAGCTGCTCGGACGGCCGAGATTCTGGTTGGGCTGCGCTGGATCGTTGTTGTTCAGGTAGTCGTTGCGCTTGTCCATGATCTGCGCGTCATAGAACACAGATCCCCGAACGAACAGCCCGTAGTTCTGATAAGTCGCCTCCAGATCGGTGGTGAACTTGTAGACCTCGGAAACCAGGCCGGTATCGAAGTTACGATTACCGTCGTTGGTATTTACATCGTTCTTGGTCTTGTCGACACCCTGCACGCGCCACAACTGACCATAGGACACGGTGGTATCGATGGAGCCACTGATTTCATTGTCGGCAAAGCTGAATTCAACGGCCTGAACCTGAGTGGACAACAGCAGCGGCAGAATACCGGCAAAGGCGAAACCAGCAGCAGCCGGCGCAAAACCCAATACAGGTTTACGGAACTTAATTAGCATCGAGACTTACTCCGCGAACAGATCATTCTTTTATGTGCGCCTGGTTTACCGGGCACGAGATGGCCGTACTAGCGACAGCCTTAGATGGTGATTGGAAGCCATATCCCCCAATGCGCTACACGCGCCCCACTGTCTGGCACGGGCCAGACGAGGTCAATTCATGCTTGCCACTGCAACCATGGTGCCAATTCAAACGAGCGTATAAAAAACTCTCGCAATAAATAATTACCAAGAGCCGGCCATTTTGTGACTGGTCATTCCGCATACAAATGACACCAAACAACACAACTTATTACCTGTTTTGTCCTACAGCCTGGCGCTATATGTCGGTTGCCAAGTTGTTTTAACCTGCGGCGAGTTCAGATATTTCAAGCCTCTGCAAGTCAAGCGAAATGGATCATGCCCCCGCAAACCTTTCTTACAATCGAACAAGTAACACAAAAGTGTTACCCGAGCCATTACGGGTAACACTTTCATTTGGTTTTGTCGGACAAGATAGACAAGGAGCGAGCGCAACCAGAAGTTGCGCTCTGGCGGCCAGGCAAAGGCCTGCATGCAGACTTTGCCTAGCCGAGAAGGACAGGCGAGAAACACCGCTCGGGTTGCCAGGGCGACACCCCCGCAGCCCGACCGGGCAACCGATGCGTCAGCCAGCCAGGCTTTTGCTCACCACTTCGAAGACGTCGCTGGACAGCTCGCCCGATGCCAGGATGCGCTGCAGCTCGGCCTTCATCAGTTGCTGGCGAGCACTGTCGTACTTGGCCCAGCGTGTCAGCGGTGCCAGCAAGCGCGAGGCGATCTGCGGGTTGAGGGCATTGAGGACGATTACCTGATCGGCGAGGAAGCGGTAGCCGCTGCCATCGGCCTGGTGGAAGCCCAGCAGGTTCTGCCCGGCAAAGGCACCGATCAGGGCGCGCACCTTGTTCGGGTTCTTCAGAGTAAAGGCCGGATGCTGCATCAACTGCTCGACCCGCTGCAGCGCGCCGGGCAAGGCGCAGGCCGCCTGCACGCTGAACCACTGATCCATGACCAGCGGGTTGTCCTTGAAGAAGTCGGCAAAGCTGGCCAGGGCTGTGGCCTTCTCGGCTTCGAACGGCGAATTGACCAGCACCGCCAGAGCGGTCAGGCGCTCGGTCATATTGTCGGCATTCTCGAACTGCTCCAGACAGGCCGCCAGCACCTCGGCCTTGGCGCTGAGCATCAGGTAGGACAGCGCAATGTTCTGCAGGCTGCGCCGGGCGAAGTGCTCGGCCTCGGCGATATAGGCGGTGCCACGGGAAAGCTCGCGATTGGCCTGATAACGCGCCCACAGCAGATCGAACAGCGCCGCCGACAGTTGCTGGCGAGCAAACTCGCGGGCGGCGTGGATGGCCTCGACATCGGCAACTTCGCTGATTTCGGTCAGATAGGCCTCACCCGGCAGCGAGAGCATCTCTGCGACCATGGCCTGATCCAGCTGCTCATTGGCCAATACGCTGCGCAGGGCCGTAATCAGGCGCTGGTCGAGCACCAGGGCCTCACCGCGCTGATACTGGCCAATCAGCTCCTGCAGCACCTGCACCGACAGCTGCTGCCCCGCTTCCCAACGATTGAAGCCATCGCTGTCATGCTGCATCAGGAACATCAGCTGGTCGCGGCTGTAGGGGAAGCTCAGCTTGACCGGCGCGGAGAAACCACGCAGCAGGGATGGCAGGGGCTGCTCGGCGATATCGACAAAGGTCAGTACCTGCTCGGCCTGGTCGATGGCGAATACCCGCGAGGCCTCACCGGCCTGCGCTTCGCCCTGCAGACGCAGGGCCAAGGCCTGGCCCTGGGCTCCGATAAGGCCCAGCTCCACGGGAATCACAAAGGGCAGCTTCTCACTTTGCCCAGGCGATGGCGGGCAGCTTTGCTGGAAGCTCAGGCTGTAGGTCTTGGCCGCGGCGTCATAGTGCTCGCTGACCGTCAGGCGCGGCGTGCCGGCCTGGCTGTACCAGCGCTTGAACTGGGTCAGGTCGATGCCATTGGCCTCTTCCATCGCGCGGATAAAGTCGTCGCAGGTCACGGCCTGGCCGTCGTGGCGGGCGAAGTACAGGTCGCTGCCTTTGCGGAAGCCCTCGGCACCGACCAGGGTGCGGATCATGCGCACCACTTCCGACCCCTTCTCGTACACCGTCAGGGTGTAGAAGTTGGAAATCTCCATAAAGGCGTCCGGACGCACCGGGTGGGCCATGGGGCCGGCGTCTTCGGCGAACTGATGGGTACGCAGATAGGCCACGTCTTCAATACGTTTGACCGTACGCGAGTGCATGTCGGCGCTGAACTCGGCGTCACGGAATACGGTAAAGCCTTCCTTGAGCGACAGCTGGAACCAGTCGCGGCAGGTCACCCGGTTGCCCGACCAGTTGTGGAAATATTCGTGGGCCACCACCGCTTCAACGCGCTGGTGAGCGGCATCGGTAGCGGTTTCGGCGCGGGCCAGCACGCAGCTGGAGTTGAAGATATTCAGGCCCTTGTTTTCCATCGCGCCCATATTGAAGTCGTTGACCGCGACGATCATAAAGATGTCCAGGTCGTACTCGCGACCGTAGACCTCTTCGTCCCACTTCATGGACTTTTTCAGGCTGTCCATGGCGTGCTGGCATTTGTCGATATTCTCCGGCTCGACATAGATGCGCAGGGCCACCTCGCGCGAACTCATGGTGGTAAAGCTGTCTTCCACACACCAGAGGTCACCGGCGACCAGGGCGAACAGGTATGCCGGTTTCATAAAGGGGTCTTCCCAGGTCGCCCAATGACGGCCGCCCTCTTCACTGCCGCTGGCAATCGGGTTGCCGTTGGACAGCAGCACCGGGTAGCTGTGCTGCTCGGCGCTCAGGGTGGTGGTGAACTTGCTCATCACGTCCGGGCGGTCGAGGTAGTAGGTGATCTTGCGAAAACCCTCGGCCTCGCACTGGGTGCAGAACATGCTGCCGGACTTGTACAGGCCTTCCAGAGCTGTGTTGCTTTCCGGGTGGATGCGCACGCTGCTGTCGATCACAAAGCTGGCTGCGGTTGGCTGCAGGCTCAGGTGGCTGTCGCTCAGCTGGTAATCGCCGGCACTCAGCTCGCGGTCGTCAAGCGCCACGCTGAGCAGCTCCAGCTGCTGACCGTCCAGCACCAACGGCGGAAGACCGCTGCCGGCAGCCGGATTGCGGCGCATCACCAGTTGCGCGTGCACCAGGGTATGGTCATCGAACAACTCGAAGGTCAGGTGCGTTTCATCGATCAGATAATCCGGTACCTGGTAGTCCTTGAGGTAGATCATCTTCGGCTGTTCGGTGCGCATGGCTTGTGGCCCTTTGTCTGCGGCGCGCGAGCGCCGGGTTCGCGAATAGAAAACTCAGGCGGCCAGTTCGTGAACGGCCAGCTGGTAAGCAGTGTATTTGCGGATATTGATCACGCCGGTGTCGAACATCAGGTACTGGCCCTTGATGCCCAGCAGCGTGCCTTCGGCCAGCGGATTCTTGTCCAGGTTGAAGCTGTTGATCTTGGCCGGATAGGCCTCAATCGGGTAGGCAATCTGCACCACCGCTTGATCACTGAGCGGCTGAATCGCCTGGATGCCGAAGCGCTGCTGCAACTCGGTGAGCCCGCTGCCGCAACTGGCAAAGAGCTGCTCGCGCACGGCCAGCAGGTCCACCGGCGCGGCATCGCCCTTGAGCAGCGCGCGCCAGTTGGTCTTGTCCGCCACCTGGCTACGCAGCAGGTCTTCGACAAAGCCGGACTGCTGGCGGGTGGCGACGCGCAAAATCGGCAGGGCCTGGCTCGCGCCTTGGTCGATCCAGCGCGTGGGAATCTGGGTGGCGCGGGTGATACCGACCTTGACCCCGCTGGAGTTGGCCAGGTAGACCACATGATCGGTCATGCAGAACTGCTCGCCCCAGCTCGGCTCGCGGCAGGTGCCGGCCTCATAGTGGCAACGCTCCGGGCTCATGATGCAGATATCGCACTGCGCCAGCTTCTGCATGCAGGGGTAGCAATAACCCTGGCTATAACTGCTCTTGGTCTTGCGCCCGCAATGGCTGCAGTGGATCGCCCCAAGAAATTCCAGACGCAGACTCTTGCCGATCAGCGGATTGACCGGCAGCAATTCATCGCCCAGGCGAAAGCTGTACTGCACCGGCGCATCCAGCTGCGCCGCCATTTTGCTCAGGGCACCACGGGCCAGCTCACTCATCAGTGCAGGGTATCCGTGGACTTGAACAGCAGATTGGGTATTGGCTCGGACTTGGAGCCGCATTCCTGCGGGCCCATGTAACCGATGCGCTGTTCTTCCGGCAGATTCTGGATTTCCCAGGCGATCAAGGCCTGCAGGGTCAGCTCCTTCTGCTCCTGGCTCAGCTTGCGGCCATCGGGCCATTTGCCGATTTCCACGGCCAGCTTGAGGCTCTGGTAGATCTCCGGGGTGATGTTTTCGATTGCTTCAAGAAAGGACGACATGGACGCCTCCAAATACAAAGTGGCAGTTTAACCAGACCGGCGCGCCAGCGCACCGCCCACCAGCCCGGTCAGGCAGCCGGCGAGCAGGCCGCCGACATGGGCGGCATTGGCGATGGCACCGAATTGCAGCAGTTCGAAGATGCCGGTCATGCAGATCAGCAACCAGGCCAGCATCATCACCAGCACACCCGGCGGCAGACGATAGGCCGCGCTGGGGGCCAGGCGCTGGAACAGCCAGCAATGCCCGAGCAGGCCATAGAGCACCCCGGACAGGCCGCCAAACAGCGAAGGCCCGGCCCACAGGTACTGGGCGAAATTGGCCGCCAGGCTGAATACCAGGGTCAGTCCAAGTAGAATCCACGGCCCCTGGCGCGCCTCGACACGGCGACCCAGTTCCCAATACCAGAGCGTATTCATCGCCAGGTGGAGAATGCCGAAATGGATCAGCATCGGCGTCAGCAGCCGCCACCACTGACCGCTGGCCAGGGTCTCGCTCAGATTACTGAAGTAGATGTACTCACCCTGGATACGGAAATCGACAAAGCTCAGCCAGCCGATCGCTTCGTAGTTATCGCCCAGCAGGGTCAGTCCGGCGACCACGAAGGTCAGCAGCAACAGGCTGGAGGTCAGCAGGCTGTTTTTCAGCTGGCCGATAAAGCCCGAAGCCGGGTCTGCGGCCAAGGCCGCGGATGGCGGCACCAGCAGGGCGTCGTCGCCCTGGGGATAACGCGCATACAGCTCGCGCACCTGCTCGGCCAATTGTTCGCCGGGCACCCAGAGCACCTGTTCGCCGGCTTCTTCGGCGACCCGGTGCGGCACCTGCAGACGCTGCAACAAGGCGATAAAGGCGCTCAGATCGACCTGCGCCGGCAGGCGCATGGCGGCTACCGCACTCATGGTTGCACCTCGACCCAGACGAACTTGTGCGGGTCCAGGCGCTGTTCCTGATCCAGGCGGTAGGCCACCAGCTTGCCATTGAGCACCGCGCTGTAATCCAGGCAGGCCAGGTTGGGCCGAATCGGTGCGGGTTTGCCACTGCGCCAGTAATGGCCGACGAACAGCGGCGGCTCATCGGCCGCGTATTTCAACAGCTCGGTTTTCTGCATTTCGGTCAAGGGCATCTGCGCCGCCAGCTCCGGCAGGGCATCGGGCTGGAAAACGATATCGCCATAGGTCTGCGGGTCTTCTTCCCAGAACTTGGTGCGAAAGTGTGCGCGGGTAAAGCCGTCGTCGCTGGTCAGAGTCATGCCATGGGGCAGGCGCATATCGGTGCCGCGCAGCAGGCGGTCGAGCACGGTATTGGCAAAGCTTCCGGGCACCGCCGAAGCCTGGAGGAAGTGCTCGTCGATACAGGCATCAGCGAACAGCCCGCGCAGCGGCTCGATCAGCCCGACATCCCAGCAGGCATGCACCACGCGGAAACGTCCGGCGTCGATAAACAGCGGCAATTCATAGAACCAGTCGAGAAACTCGCGCCATTCCGCCGGATAGGCCTCGAACTGCTCCAGGGTTTCCCTGATCAGCCGGGCGTGCCGCGGCGTATGCTCGCGAACGAACTGCCGGCCACTGCCGGGGGCCGCCGGGGTGCTCCAGCCCAGGGCGTTGAACTCGTGATTGCCCATGATGCACAACGCCTGGCCGGCGACGACCATATCGCGCACCAGGTGCAAGGCCTCACGGATACGCGGGCCGCGATCGACCAGGTCACCGAGAAAGATCGCCATGCGCTGCGGATGACGCCAGACGCCCGCCTGCTGGCGATAACCCAGGGTCTCCAGCAGGCGCGCCAGGGTCTTGGCACAGCCATGGATATCGCCGATCAGGTCGTAGCCACGGGCAGGATCGAGGTCCATTCAGTCGCCCCCGCCACCGAGCCGACTGCCCCAGCCCAGCTTGGTCCGACAGACCTCGTAGTAGTTGTGGTCCAGCGGGTGGATCAGGCGCAGCTTCTGCGACTTCTTGGCCACGGTGACGGTGTCGCCGGGGGCACAGGTGAAGTGGTTCTGGCTGTCGCAGGACACCTGCGGATAGAGCTGCAAATCCTTGGATACGACGATCTTCAACTCGCTGTTGCCGTCCACCACGATGGGCCGGCTGGACAGCGTATGCGGGTACATCGGCACGATGACGATGGCATCCAGCTTGGGATGCATGATCGGCCCGCCGGCGGACAGCGCATAGGCGGTGGAGCCGGTCGGGGTGGCGACGATCAGGCCGTCGGCCTTCTGGCTGCAGACGAACTGGCCGTCGATATACAGCTCGAACTCGATCATCCGGTTCGACTTGCCGGGATGCAGCACCACATCATTCAAGGCATCGCCCTGACCGATGGCCTCGCCATGCCGGCGCACTTCGGCCTCGAGCAGAAAGCGGTTCTCGGTCAGGTAATTGCCTTCCAGCACCTGGGCGACCTTGAGCTCCAGTTCGTCGGGACGAATATCGGTCAGAAAGCCCAGGCTGCCGCGGTTGATCCCCAGTACCGGGACCTTGTGCCGGGCCAGGGCACGGGCCGCGCCGAGCATGCTGCCATCGCCGCCGACCACTATCACCAGGTCGCACACCTCGCCGAGGATCTTGCGTGACGAGGTCTGCAGGCCATGGCCCGGCAGCACCTCGGCGATGGTGTCCTCGAGGATCACATGCAGATGGCGGTCGAGCAGAAACCTTTTCAGTCGGCGAATAGTGTCGAGCACCTGGGTACTGCCCAGCCGACCGATAATGCCGATATTACGAAACTGTTCCATGGTGCTCCCGCAAGACTCTGGATCTAGAGGGTTTCGATTATGGGCGAAAGCCGGCGACAGCGGCAAACTTGACGGTTTCGTCGGCACTGACGGGGCCGGCCGACTTTAGCCGACCGGGTATTCGGGGCTATGCTCGGAGCATGACGCCCTTCGACACGCTGACCGACCTGCCCACGCAACTGTGCCAACCCCCGGTGCGCGACCTGGCGTGGACGCTGCTCTCGCCACCGCTGCTCGACAGCACACCCCTGCTCCAGCGCCATCCGCTCAGTGCCAGCCGCTGGAGCCGCAAGCCGGACCTGCTGGCCGACTGGCTACGCGGCCTGGATGCCGACAGCGGCGCGCTGCAGCAATGGCTGGCGCAAAGCTCGGTACGCCGTCTCGGCCTGTACTACGAACGGCTCTGGCAGTTCGCCCTGAACGCCGCCCCCGATGTCGATGTGCTCGCGGCCAACCTGCCCATTAGGCAACAGGGCCACACCCTGGGTGAGCTGGATCTGCTGCTGCGCGATGAACAGGGGGTGCATCACCTGGAACTGGCGTTCAAGCTCTACCTGGGCCCGGAAAAGGCCGGCGGCGAGGACCAGGCCCACTGGTTAGGCCCCGGCAGCCATGACCGTCTGGACCTCAAGCTCGCTCACCTGTGCCAGCATCAGCTGCCCCTCTCGGCCGGCAGCCAGGCCCTGTCGGTACTCGCCGAACTGGATATTCAACAGGCTCAGGCCGCCCTCTGGCTGGCGGGCTACCTGTTTTACCCCTGGCGGGACAGCTGCGAGGCCCCACAAGGAGCCAATCCGCAGCACCTGCGCGGGCGCTGGCTGCACAGGCGTGACTGGGCGGAATTCGTCAGCCACCCCGCTGCCGGCTATTGGCAGCCTCTGCCGCGCCAGGCCTGGCTGGCACCGGCGCGTCTGGCAAACACGGTGCCGTACACGCCCGCACAGCTCGAACAGTGGCTGGAGGCATTGCCGGCACAGGCCAATGCACAGCTGCTGGTGCGTCTAGTCGAAAGCCCCACGGGGGATTGGCTGGAAGCCGAACGGGCGTTTCTGCTCAATGACCACTGGCCCGACCAGGCGATCTGAGCGCTTAGCGGCTGCGCTCGGTGCGCCCACCCGAACGGGCCAGATAGCCCGAGCCACTTTCACAGAGCAAGGCATCGCGCTGCACCGCCGGCAGGGCATCGACCCCATCACGCAGGGCGTAGGCACTAAATCCCAGCTGCGAGAGCAGGAAGACCGCACTGGCGCTGCGCTTGCCGCTGTCGCAGTAGCACAGGTAGATGCGCTGCTTATCCAGCAGCCGCGCCTTGAGGCGTAGCAACTGCAAGGGCATATTCAGCGACTGCAGGGCATGGGCACGCTCGTATTCGCTCTGCAGGCGCACATCCAGCCACTGCGCGCCCGCGCTGAGCAGGCGCGAGGCCTCACCCAGGGAAACCTCATCGACCACCGGAGCCTTGAGCAGGGAAAAGAAATCCTGCCGATCCAGGCGCAGCACCACACCGGCTTCGAGCATGGTCACCGTGGCATTGCGCGGGCTGTCGGCGAGCAGCGCCTCCTCACCGAAACAGGCCCCTACTTCCAGCTCGGCCAGCACCTGCTGATCGCTGCCAGCCCCGCGCATCACCTCGGCCCGGCCGCTGTTGAGGAAGTAGCAGCAATCGCCCGGCTCGCCTTCACTGAGTACCCGACTGCCCGCGGGCAACTCGATCCGCTGCAACCGTTCAAGCATGGCACGCACATTGGAAGGCGGCACTTTGGCGAACAGCGGATTTGCCAGCAACTGCTCCAGCCACTCCACCTCTTCGTGATTCTGGCCGAGCTCGAGCAACAGGTCCTGATAGGCCAGCCGCCAGGTCAGCAGACGGTTGAGCGTTGCGCTATCGAGCGCCAGCACACTGGCATCGCTGAGGGCGCGCGCCTCGTGCAAACGCGGCAGGCTGGGTGACAGGGGGTGACAGCTGGCCTCAGTACCGGCGCGCAAAAGCTGCTGCTGGCCATCGGCGGACTGCAATTGCAGCTCACCGGCCAGCAGGTAATAGGTGACACGGGCCTGATCGCCCAGACGGAACAGCGATTGTCCAGCCAACAACGGCTGCGGCACCAGCTGCCCACGCAATTCACGCCACTGCTGCTCGGACAGCACATTGAGTGGCGTCAGGCTGCGCAGCTGTTCGGGATTGAGGGGTTCGCTCATGGAAATGCTCAGGCTCCGCTGGTCAAGAGTCAGCCTAGTCGGCCGGCTTGCTGGTATCGCTGCATTGCTGCTGCACGCCCTTGCAGGCCACCCGTGTGGACAAACAACAGGCGGCTGCCACGGGCAAAGTAACCGGCCTCGACCTGCACGCGCAACGCCATTAACGCTTTGCCGGTATACAGCGGTTCCAGCGGCAAACCGCTGGCTGCCTCGCTGGCGACGATAAACTCGAGCAACTCGTCATCGACCGCGGCAAAGCCGCCACGACAGGCCTCCAGCAACTGAAAGGAACCGCCCGTCACCCCAGCGGCCTGAAGGATGGCCTGCACCTGCTGCGGCACACCGTGATCGGCCGGCACCGCCAGCGCGCCATACACCGGGTGGCCCCCCGCCTCGGCCAACAACAGGCCAGCCAGAGTAGTGCCGGTACCCGCGGCCAGCCACCAGCCGTCATAATCGTCCCAGCCAAGCCCAGCCAATTGCCGACGTGCCAGGGGCAGCAAGGCGGCGCAGCCCAGGGCACCGGGCAAACCACCGCCACCCTCGGGCACCGCAGAGAAGCCCGGATAAAGTGCCAGCCATGGCTCCCAGAATCCCGCTTGATGGCGGGCGCGATAACCGCCATAGCCGAGCCAGTGCAGTTGCATGCCGAATGCCCGCAGATCGCGCACAGTGGGCGTGTCCTGAGGCTCTCCACGCAGCAAGCCCACAGTAGCAAAGCCGAAACGCCGACCGGCCGCGGCCAGGGCATGCAGATGATTGGAATGGGCCCCACCGAGGCTGATCAGGCCCTCGGCCCCCGCAGCGGCGGCGGCCTGCAGATGGTGACGCAGCTTGAACCACTTGTTGCCGCTGATCAGCGGGTCGATCAGGTCCAGGCGCAGCACCGCCAGTTCGATACCGGCAGCGGCCGACCAGGCGAACCCCAGAGGCTGCAGCGGTGCATCGGGGCTCCAGTCAGGCAGAACGACTGGCACTAACTGACGGTACGCAGGCGGCTACTGGCCTTGTGCCGGGCACAGCAATTGCTGTCACCGAGGATAAAGCGACTCGGCGTGTCTACCCGATCGATTGGAATGGCGCAGCGTTCGCCGCTGGGCAACAGGGCCTCGCAGCTCGGTTGTTGATAGTGCAGCAACCAGTGGCGGTACTGCTCTTCGGTGACAAAACACTTGGCCGCCGCATAGGCCATGGGATTGTCCTGATAGGCAGAGATGTCCTGCAATGGAATGGTCAGGTGCCCGGCACCCGGGTGATACACCACAAACACCACGCCGAGCTTGGCCAGGCGCTCCAGAATCTGATCCCCACCCTGGCTGGCGAGTTCGGCATAAGCGCGCTTGAGCCGGGTGATTTCCTGCAGCGACTGCGTATCCTGCTCCTTGCGGTAGGCCAGTTCCACATCGCGAATGGCAATCTGTTCCTTGTATTCCACCACCGCCGAAGCGATTTTGGCCTGCATTTCGCTCTCGAACTGCGCGCGCAGCACGTCGCTCTCGCTGCGGCCATGCAGTTCCAGATTGCGCAGCTGTTTGGTCATCTCCTCGCGCGAGGACTGAAAGCTGGCGGCCTGCACCGCCAGTTGCTCCTTGAGGCTGGCATTCAGTTCGGCCTGCTGACGCAGCGCCTGCTGCAGTTCCTCGACCTGCACCTGACGCTGTTTGTTATCGGCCTCACTGGCCAGCTTGAGCTTGGCCAGCTCTTCCTCATGCTGCTGGCTGAGGCTGCTGATGCGCAAACGCTGCTGCTTGATCAGTTGCGCGGTTTTCAACCGATGCTCCTGGTCGAGCTTGTCCTTGGCCTTGGCACCCTCCTCCGGAACGAAGTCCGGAGCGTACCATTTGTCTTCGGAGGCCATTTGCAGGCGCTCGGTCACCACCGCCTGGGCGTTTTCCTCTTCGACCAGAATGCCCAGGTTATTGCGCCGCACCGCGTCACGCAGCAGCACCAGATCATTCTGCCCAGGGGCCAGGTTGGGGTCCCACAGGTGCATCTGGTGCCAGGACACCGGGCACTGGCTACGGCAGCACAGCCGAATCGGCCCGGCACCCAGGTCGGGACCGCGCCCGGCACGCTCGGCCAGGTGCTGCAGGGGAATATTCCAGCCGGAATCGGGAGCGCCCTTTTCGTCGAAATCCAGGTAGAAAAACACCGCGGCCTTGATCATCAGGCGCGGGTTGATCGAGACATAGGCAATGCGCATCTGCTGGTCGGCAAACTCCGGCATATTGACTACGCCGTCGAGCAAGGCCTCGAACTCGGTAAAGAACATTTGCTTGCAGATACCGCCGCGCTCACTGAAGAACATCACGGCTTCAACCATCTGCGGCTTGTTCTGCATGCTCATCGGTTTCCCTCTAGGGCCGAAACGGAACAATCCGTTCAACTGGCAGCACAGCCCGTACGACAGCGAGAAACCGCCACGCCCAGCATGCACCAGCAAGGTTTTGGCAGGTTATACGCCGCCTCAATTTCAGGCGCTACACCTATATTCAGGCAAGTCTAGGGGAAAAACCGCAGCCAGCAATGTGACTGGGTTGGCAGTCGCCCGGCCAGCAGGCCGATAAACGCCTGCGGCGGGGCAAAACTGTGATGGGTTTGGTGCAACGGTTCAGGCTTTCGTGCCGGCCAGGTAGGGAGCCAGGCGTCGCCCCATCTCCTCGCCGAGCGCCTGCAAGCCACTGAGCGGGCGAATCATGACCTCGAACTCGACGATCTTGCCGGCCTCGTCGAAGCGGATCATATCGATGCCCTTGAGCTCACGCTCGCCCACCTTGGCGCTGAACTCCAGCACCACGCTGAAACCATCGGCGCTGGCCAGCTCGCGGTGATAGGCAAAATCGACAAAAACCTTGCTCACGGTATTGAGAATCAGCGACACCACGGGCGCACCGGCATAGGGCTTGTACGCCACCGGCGAGCGGAACACTGCCTGCGGATGCAGCAGTTCGGTCAAGGCGCTCAGGTCGTTTTTCTGCATCAGAGCATGCCACTGTGCCAGCGTGGCGGCCGCGGCCGGCTGCAGTTGAGGGTTATGGAACACGGGCTTTTCCTTATTGTTGTCAGCCACATACAAAACGCCCCGCACTAGGCGGGGCGTCAGTTGCTTTAGAGTTCGGCGGCGAGGCGTGAGCCCTGGTTGATCGCGCGTTTGGCATCCAGCTCCGCGGCCACATCGGCACCGCCGATCAGGTGCACGTTCTGCCCGGCGGCGAGCAGGTCATCCTGCAGTTCGCGCAGCGGGTCCTGGCCGGCGCAGACGATCACGGTGTCAACCGGCAGCACCTGCGGCTCGCCATCGGCGATACGGATATGCAGGCCAGCGTCATCGACCTTGAGGTATTCCACCGAGTTGAGCATCTGTACCTGCTTGTTCTTCAAGCCGGTGCGATGAATCCAGCCGGTGGTCTTGCCCAGGCCGTCGCCGACCTTGGACTTCTTGCGCTGCAGCAGGTACACCTGACGCGCCGGGGCGTGAGGTTCGGCCTTGATCCCGGCAACACCGCCGCGAGCCTCCAGGGCCGCGTCGATGCCCCATTCCTTCCAGAACTCCTCGCGGTTGAGGCTGGTCGACTCGCCCTGATGGGTGATGAACTCGGACACGTCGAAACCGATGCCGCCCGCCCCGATCACCGCGACCTGCTGGCCAACCGGCTTGCGCTCGAGGATGGCGTCCAGATAGCTGATCACCTTGGCATGCTCGATCCCCGGAATGGCTGGGGTACGCGGCGCGATACCGGTGGCCAGGATGATCTCGTTATAGCCACCCTGAGCCAGCTCGGCGGCCGAAACGCGGGTATTGAGGCGCAGATCGACGCCGGTGGTTTCCAGCTTGCGCTTGAAATAGCGCAGGGTTTCAAAGAACTCCTCCTTGCCCGGCACACGCTTGGCCACGTTGAACTGGCCACCGATCTCGCTGCCCGAATCGAACAGGGTCACGCTATGGCCGCGTTCGGCGGCCACGGTGGCCGCGGACAGCCCGGCAGGGCCGGCACCGACCACGGCAATCTTCTTCACCTGAGCGGTGGGGATATAGTTCAGCTCGGTTTCGTGACAGGCACGCGGGTTGACCAGGCAACTGGTCAGCTTGCCGCCAAAGGTATGGTCCAGGCAGGCCTGGTTGCAGCCGATACAGGTATTGATCTCGTCGCTGCGACCTTCTGCAGCCTTGTTGACGAACTCCGGGTCAGCGAGGAAGGGACGCGCCATCGACACCATGTCCGCATCGCCCTCGGCCAGCACCTGTTCGGCGATTTCCGGGGTGTTGATGCGGTTGGTGGTGATCAGCGGAATGCTCACCTCGCCACGCAGCTTGGCAGTGACCTTGGTAAAGGCCGCACGCGGCACCTTGGTGGCGATGGTCGGAATACGCGCTTCATGCCAACCGATACCGGTGTTGATCAGGGTCGCACCGGCTTTCTCGATGGCCTTGGCCAGCAGCACGATTTCGTCCCAGGTGCTACCACCCTCGACCAGGTCGAGCATGGACAGACGGTAGATAATGATGAAGTTCGGCCCTACCGCCTCACGCACACGGCGAACGATCTCCACCGGCAGGCGCATACGGTTTTCGTAGCTGCCGCCCCAGCGGTCAGTGCGGTGGTTGGTGTGGGCCACCAGGAACTGGTTGATGAAGTAGCCTTCCGAACCCATGATCTCGACGCCGTCGTACTCGGCCTGCTGGGCCAGCACGGAGCAGTTGATAAAGTCCTGAATCTGCTTCTCGATGCCCTCTTCGTCCAGCTCGCGCGGCTTGAACGGGTTGATCGGAGCCTGAATGGCACTCGGTGCCACCGACTTGGGGCTGTAGGCATAACGCCCGGCATGGAGGATCTGCATGCAGATCTTGCCGTCGGCCTCATGCACGGCACGGGTGACGACCTTGTGCTTCTCGGCCTCTTCGGCGGTGGTCAGCTTGGCTGCACCGGAATACACCCCACCTTCCTCGTTCGGGCCGATACCGCCGGTCACCATCAGGCCGACACCGCCACGGGCACGCTCGGCGAAATAGGCGGCCATGCGCTCGAAGCCGCCCGGCTTCTCTTCCAGGCCGGTGTGCATGGAACCCATCAGCGCACGGTTCTTCAGGGTGGTAAAACCCAGGTCCAGCGGGGCAAGCAGGTACGGGTAAGGAACGGCGGTCATGGAAGTCTCCACATCAGACATAGCTATTTCACGAAAATGCCGCGGCTTCAATCGAGCCACAGTCGATATGGGATAGACGATAAAGAGCCCAACCGCACGGCTCAATGACCCAAAGTTACAACTTATTGATCAAAACGCGCAGCGTTGCTTGGCAAGCACAGTGCTGCAGCCTACTCTGAGCCTCCGCTATTTCAGCAGCGTCCGAGCCATGCCTGAACGCCTCAGCCAGTCTTTTCTCAGGGAATGCCGATGAAACGCTCAAGAGTCCGCCTGGGCGACCTCGCGGTGGGTTTTGTCGACAGCCTGGCGGCCGCCATGCGCAGCCTGGGCCAGGATCCACAGCCTCTGCTGCTCAGCTACGGCCTCGACCCCGCGCGCCTGGCCGAACCCCGTGCGCGACTGTCGATTCCACGCTATATGCGCCTGGGCCATAGCGCCATTCAGCAAACCGCAGAGCCCGGCATCGGCCTGTTGATGGGCCGCTGCAGCCGTCTCAGCCAGGTCGGCCTGGCCGGCGTGACTGCGGCCCAGGCCCCGACCGTGCGCGAAGCGGCGCGCACCCTGATCCGCTTCGAGCCGCTGTATGCGGCCAACTACCGCGGCCAAGCCAGCCTGCACGAAGATGCCCAGGGTGCCTGGCTGCGCTTCTACTCGATCAGCCCCTACAACGACTACAACCGCTTCGTGATCGATTCGGTGCTGGCCAGTTGGGCCCAGCAACTGAGCAAGCTGGTGCAGCAGCCGCTGCCCGTGGAGAAGGTGCAGATCGAATTCCCTGCCCCCGACTATGCCGCGCAATACCCCGAACTCTTTGCCTGCCCGGTGGAGTTCGCCTGTACCCACAACCAGCTGCGCCTGAACCAGCACAGCCTGAATATGCGCAATCCGGAACACTGCCCGAGCACCTGGAAACACCTGCTGGAAATCTGTGAGGGGGAACTGGAGCAACTGACCCGCACCCGCAGCCTGCGCGAGCGCATCACCCAGTTGCTCGGCCCCCTGCTGCATGGCCGCGAACCGGACCTGAGCGAGGTGGCGGCGCGCCTGCAACTGCCGAGCTGGACATTGCGGCGCAAGCTGGCCGAAGAAGGCACGCAGTTTCGCACCATCCTCAACGACACCCGCCGCGACCTGGCCATGGCCTATATCCGCGACACCGAACTGGCGTTCGGCGAGATCGCCTACCTGCTCGGTTTTGCCTCGGCGGAGGCCTTCCAGCGCGCCTTTAAGCGCTGGAACCAGCAAACCCCAGGGGAATACCGCCGCGAGCAACGGCGGGCACAATAATCAAGGGAGGCGCAAGCCATATGCCGCGCCTCAAACAGCACTTTTCAACGGACTGCTAGAGTTCGGTGGCGTCTTCCGCCAGCTCCACCCCATCTTCTTCCAGAGCATGCAGCTCCAGCAATTCCTCAACATACTCATCCATAGCGGCATCCTCCCGATTGGCGTCAAGCTCCTAACAAGGAGCATGCCAAACAGACTAAAAGATGCAGATGAATACAAGATGACAGGTTGTCGCGGCCGCTACAAAAGCGCCTGAACGATGCGGCCCACTGGGGCTACCACCATAAATTACAGGCAATAAAAAACCCGCTGATATCGCTATCAGCGGGCTTCATATATGGCGCAGCGGACGGGACTCGAACCCGCGACCCCCGGCGTGACAGGCCGGTATTCTAACCGACTGAACTACCGCTGCGTGTCGGTGGACTTGCGTCCATGGAACTCTTGCTTCATCTGATGAGGCCGCCGGTGAGGGCTTTTTCATCTCAGCCTGAGCGAACTCAGACTGGAAAATATGGCGCAGCGGACGGGACTCGAACCCGCGACCCCCGGCGTGACAGGCCGGTATTCTAACCGACTGAACTACCGCTGCGCGTCGGTGGACTTTCGTCCGGTTTCACAAGAGTGGTGGGTGATGACGGGATCGAACCGCCGACCCGCTGCTTGTAAGGCAGCTGCTCTCCCAGCTGAGCTAATCACCCGCTGCTTGCGAGGCGCGAAATTTACGCAAGGGCCGAAGCTAAGTCAATACCCTGCTTAAAGTTTTTCTAAAAAGATGGAAAACCCGGTGCCCCCATGCGGTGCCCATTTGCCGCACCGCGCACCACCCTGCAGCCTGGCGCAGCGCTTATGGCGCGACCCGCAGGCTCAAACGCGCGGCCACCTTGCTGTCCTCGGCACGGTCCAGGCCCGCCTCGGCGATCTGCACCCCCTGAGCCTCCAGCGCAGCGAACCAGCGCAGCAACTGGGCAAAAGGTGCCGGCTGCACACTGACCTGCAAGGCCCCATCACTGTCGCTGTCCAGCCGTTCGATGGTCAGGCCCTGCGCCCCTGCACTGGCAGTCACCAGGCCCTGCAGGCGCGCCGGCTCGATACTCACCTGCGGCCGGCTCGCCAGGCTGCGCGCCAGCGGAGCCCGGCTTTGCAGGTAGGCATGCAATTCGCGCTGGGTTTCGAAGGCACTGCGCGCATTCGCCAAACGCTGCTGAGCCGGCTGCCAGAGGGTCAGGTACAGCAGCACCAGCAGAACGAACAGCGCCAAGCAGGTCAACGACAGCCGATCGCGGGGGGCCAGGGCGCGCCAGCGCTGGACCAGCTGCGAACGTTCCAGCTGGACGGTAAAACCTTTATCGAGCTCGAGCATACTCATCCTCCGATCACCACGCGGGCACTGACACCATCGGTTTCCCGGCTAGCCGAGCCCAGCTGCACGGCCAGCCCGCTTTCCTGCAGACGCTCACGCAAGCGCTCCAGCTCGGCAAAGCCCGCGGCCTGCACCTGCATGGCCAGGTCGCCGCGGTTCTCGCTAAAGTCCACCTGCCTGATCTGCACCTGCCCGCCCTCGGCCACCACGGCCTGACTGACCTGCGCCAGCAGGCTCAGCAACTGGGCCTGACCAGGCCCGCTGCCCGCCCCCAGATGCTGATCGAACTGCGCCCGCAGATTGACCAGCTTGCTGTCCTGGGGAAACAGCTCCTGATAGAGCGCGGCGCTGGCCGCGGCGTAGTTGTCGGCCTGGCGCTGCAAATGCCAGCCCTGGGCCAGGTCGAAGCCCCATTGCAGCACCAGCCAGATGCCAAGCACGCCCAGCAGTGGCTTCCAGCGCTGCCACTGGCCGCCACTCGACTGCACGGCAAAGGTCTCCTGCGCCAGGTTGGTGCCGGTTGTCTGCTGCGCCAGCCAGAGGAACGGCGCGTCGATCTGCACACGCTCATCCACCGGCTGCGGGGCCTCTTGGCCGGGGCAACACCAGGCCTGCTGCGGATGCGCGCAAAGCGCCGCCAAGGCCGGCCAGTCGGCAGCGGTCAGGGCCAGGCGGGCAACCCCTTCACCACCCAGCAACCAGCGGCCATGCAACTCCAGCAATTGGCTGCCGGTTGCCGGCAGCAAATCGGCATCGACGACGATGCGCTGCGGGGGCGTATCGCATAGCGCCAACCAGGCAGCCAACCAACTGCGGCGTACGGCAATCACCCGATAGCGACCATCAGCCAGGGGCTCGCCCAGCGCCAAATGCATCAACTCGACATCCTCGGCCAGCAACTCCTCCACGGCGAAGGGCAGCGCCTGACGCAGCCAGCGCGCCTTGCGGGTCGGTAGATTGACCGCGCAGGCGGTCACCGCCTCAACCGGCAGCACCAGGGTCCAGCTGCCCGACAGCTGCGCCTGCACCTCGGCGAACGGCAGGCACTCACTGTGCCCCTCCGCGACCCGCTGCACCGGCAGATCCAGGCGGGCACCAGCGCAGGCCGCGGGCGGTAGAAATATATGCAACTGACTCATGGCTCGACTTCCTCGACGGGCGCAGCCGGCATGCCGCTGAGCCCCAGATCACGGGCTAAAACATATATCCGGCCATCGCTGGCGCGGTACAAGGTGCTGCGCAGAACCTGTCGGCGATCGCCGATATGGACTTCGCTGACCACCTGAAAATACTGGCTACCGACACCCAGGGCCTGGCTCTGCGGCTGCAGGCCAGCAAGCTGCGCGGTAAAGCTCGCCGGATTGTCGTAGCCCTCGCTGCCGCGTCCGGCGACCAGCCCCAAGGCCGCGCTCAGCGACAAGCCATCGGCCACGCTGGCCAGCACTCTGGCGCTGGCGGTGTTGACGTTCAGGGTCGCCTCCGCCGGCAAGGCAGTGACATAGGGCGACACGCGCTGGTAGTCGACCTCGTTCATTTCCAGCAGCAGACGCAGTTCCGATACATCCGCCAGCGCCCGATTACCGGCGCGGTAGGGCGGCTGTTGAAGCAGGTACTGATTGTCCTCGGCTCCGTAAGCTCCGCTGGCCTGGTCGTCGGCATCCAGCCAGTCGAGCAGGCGCTCGGCATAGGGCGTTTCGATCTGCAGGCCCAGCAGCAACCGGCGGAACTGGGCCATGGCGGCGTCGTTGGGCTGCCCCTGGCGCAGCAGGCTGTTGAGGTTGAAGCGCGCACTCAGATCACTGATCTGCACCCGCAATTCGCCGCCCTCATCCAGGGCAAAGGGTGCCAGAGGCTTGGCCCATGGCTCGTTCAGGTGATCGACCGGCGCACGCGGATCGCCCTGGCGCAGATCGCGCAGCAGCACCGCCTTGGCCAGGGTCTCGCCGCCCAGGGCGTAGTGCCAGGCCTGGCGCACATGCAGCTGGTTGCTGCTGCTGCGAATCGACAGCTGCTGGCGGGCGATGATCCCGGCACTGACCACCGTAACCACCGCCACCACCAGCAATACGGTGATCAGGGCCATGCCGCGCTGGGGCCTCATGATTGTGGCACCCCCTGCTCGTCGCCCGCTTCGTCCTGCGGGGCCTCGGGGTCCTGCCCGGGGATCTGACCCTGGCGCTCGGGCAGCCCCTCAGGCAAACGCAGCAGGCGGCGCAGCTGACCATAGCGACGATGTTCCAGCAGCAATTCAAGGGCCTGGGGCAGCCGGGTCAGGCCGTCTTCCCCCGGCCCCGCCTCGGGCGGCCAGCTGTCGTGCCACACACCCTTGGCGTCCCGATAGCGCAGCTGCAGGGCCGTGACCCCATCCAGCGCCTGCTGCACCTGGGGCTGACTGTCCTGGGCCTGATCAAGCACCGTCCAGTACAGGCGTTGCCATTGCTCACCACTGCGCTGCCAGCGCACCCGCTGCAGCGAGGCTCGCGGCTGCGCCAGGGGATTGCGCCAGCCACTGCGGCTGAGTTCGAGCGCACCCTCATCGCCCGCCTCGGCAAGCAGCGCCGCCCGCGGTTCGCCAAAGGGGTCGCGCACCGGCCTGGCCTGCACCTGCAGCAGATCCCGCTCGAATGCCGCCATGGCCCGCACCAGCTCGCGCAGCTGCGCCTCGTGGCTACGGGTGACCTTGTCGGTTTGCAATACGCTGTCGAGCATGCGGTAGGTACCCAGGCCCAGTAGCGCGAAAATTGCGATGGCGATCAGCAATTCGAGCAGGGTGAAACCCCGCGCCGCCTTCACAGCCCTTCCCCGAGGAAACCGTCGAGGCTGACCAGAGCGCGCTCGCGCACCTCGCCGCTATTGCCCTGCTCGGCACGCTCCGCCACCCACAGGGTGACGCGGCGCAGCGCCGGCTCGCTGGTCGCCCGGATTTCGCTCTGCCACTGCCAGCGCCGCCCGGCGAACATCAGCTCACCCTGCGCGCGGCCATCGGCCACCGGAGTTTGCGCCAGCTGCAGTTCGGTCAGCTGGTTGTCGGCGATCCACATCGCCAGGGTCTTGTCTTCCAGGCGCGAAGCGGTTTGCAGGCTGCGCGCGGTGGCGGTCAGCACGCTGGCCGCGACCATGGCGAAGATGGCCAGCGCCACCAGCACCTCGAGCAGGGTAAAACCGCTTGCACGCTTCATCCGGCGCGTCCTGGTGGCGATTCGACTTCCACCCTGGGCAGGCGAAAACCGTCGCTGCTCAGCAGCAGACGCAGGCCATCGGCACGCCGCTCCGCCAGACGCAGGCGAAAGGGGCTCATTTCGCCGCTAGACAGCAACAGCAACTGCGGCAGCAACGCCACGCCCTCGTCGCCCTCGGCCTTGTCCTCGGGCAGCGGCAGGGCCAGGGCTGCGCCCTCCAGCTCGACACTCAGCTCGGCCCAGGCGGGCAATCGGTGGGGTTTGCCGGGCAGCGCCTGCCAGCTCAGGGTCAGCGAGTCGTAGCGCAGCACCTGGTAGCTGTCAGGGCTGAGCAATAGACCATATTCACGGTTATCCAGCACCGCCTCCTCGGCCAGCACGCCGATCAGGCCGGCCAGGCGCTCGGCCTCGCTGTGCAGCTCCCGCCCCGGACCGACGATGCCCAGGCTGAGCACCGTCAGGCCGATCAGACTGCCAAGAATTACCAGCACCACCAGCAACTCGATCAGGGTAAAGGCCCGCGACCCGACTGCTGTCGAGGCTTGCATGGCGGCGCGGCGCACTCAGCAGCGCCCCATCAGAGGTCCCAGTTACCGATATCGGCATCATTTTCGCTGCCGCCTTCCTTGCCGTCGGCCCCTAGCGAATAGAGGTCGAACGCGCCCTTGGTGCCCGGTGCCAGGTACTGGTAGTCATTGCCCCAGGGGTCCACCGGCATGCGCTTGAGGTAGCCATCGCGGTTCCAGTTCTTCGCCTGCGGATTGCCCGAAGGCTTTTTCACCAGGGCTTCCAGGCCCTGCTGGGTGCTCGGGTAGCTGTGATTGTCCAGCTTGTACATATCCAGGGCGGCGGCAATCGACTTGATATCACCCTTGGCCACGGTGACCTTGGCCTGATCCGGCCGGCTCATCACCTGCGGCACCACCAGGGCGGCAAGAATGCCCAGGATCACCACCACCACCATGATTTCGATCAGCGTAAAACCCTTTTGCGCCTTGTTCACATGCTTACCCCACCAATTGATTGAGCGACAGAATCGGCAGCAGGATGGCCAGAACGATGACCAGCACCACTGCTCCCATAAAAACCAGCATAAAGGGTTCGAACAACCCGACCAGCAGCGCCACCTGGGCCCCAAGATCGTTTTCCTGATTGCGCGCGGTGCGCGCCAGCATCTGATCCAGTTCGCCGGAGCGTTCGCCGCTGGCGATCATATGCAACATCATCGGCGGAAACTGACCACTGGCCTCCAGCGCGCGAGTCAGGCTGCCTCCTTCGCGAACCTTTTGCGCGGCGATGACCACATCGGCGCGGATCACCCGGTTGGCGATCACCTGTACGCCGATACCCAGGGCCTCAACCAGCGGCACGCCGCTGCGGGTCAGGATCGCCAGGGTCGAGGCAAAGCGCGCGCAATCGGTGGCCCGAATCAGCCGTCCGATCAGCGGCAGACGCAACAGCAGGCCATGCCAGCGCGCCTTCAGCGCATCGTCACGCAACGCCCGGCGCAGGGCGAACACCGCCGCCACGGCCAGAATCACCGCCAACCAGCCCCAGCTCTTGACCCAGTCGCTCAGGCCGATCAGGCCGCGGGTCAGGGCCGGCAGGGTCTGCCCGGAATCGACGAACACCCGCACCACATCCGGCACCACATAGCCGAGCAGAAAGCCGACGATCAGCAGCGAGGCGCACATCAGGATCAGCGGATAGAGCAACGCCAGCTGAATCTTCTGCCGCGACTGCTGGCGTTGCTCGGTGTAGTCGGCCAGTTGCTCCAGCACCGGCCCCAGATGCCCGGCGTGCTCGCCCGCCGCCACCGTGGCGCGGTACAGCTCGGGAAAGGCCGAGGGGAATTCCTTCAGGCTGCTGGCCAGGTCATGGCCCTCCAGCACCCGCGCGCGCACGGCCAGCAGCATGCTCTGCACCCGCGGCGAACGAGCCTGGGCCGCCGCCGCGCGCAGGGCTTCCTCGATCGGCAAAGCCGCCTGGATCAGCGTCGCCAACTGGCGCGTCAACAGCGCCAGATCGCTGGCCGAAAGGCCGCGACTAAAGCTGAAATGGCTACCGCCGCCGGCGTGCTCGCGGGTCCGGGTCGGTTTGACGTCCAGCGGAGCGAGCTGGCGGTCGCGCAGCACCTGGCGCACCTGGCGGGCGCTGTCGGCCTCCAGCACGCCTTTCTGCTGGCGGCCCTTGCTGTCGAGGGCGAGGTATTCGAAAGCGGCCATGCCCTATTCCTCGCGGGTCACACGCAGCACTTCCTCCAGGGTGGTCACCCCGGCCAGTACGTTGCGCATGCCGTCGGCCCGGATACTCGAACCCAGGGTGCGGGCATGGCGAACCATGTCCTGCTCGGAGGCGGCATTGTGGATCAGGGTGCGCAGCTGATCATCGAACACCACCAACTCATAGATGCCGGTACGCCCGCGATAACCCTGCTGATGGCATTCGGCGCAGCCGCGGGCGTGATACAGGTTCGGCGGCGATACAGCACTTACCCCCAGCAGCGTGCATTCCGCCGCATCAGCCTGGTAGGCCTCCTTGCAGTGCGGGCAGAGCACTCGCACCAGGCGCTGGGCCAGCACGCCGAGCAAGGACGAGGACAGCAGAAAGGGTTCGACGCCCATATCCACCAGGCGCGTAATGGCCCCGATGGCGCTATTGGTGTGCAGGGTCGAGAGCACCAGGTGACCGGTCAGGGAGGCCTGCACGGCGATCTCGGCGGTTTCCTTGTCGCGGATTTCGCCGACCATCACCACGTCCGGGTCCTGACGCAGGATGGCGCGCAGGCCGCGGGAAAAGGTCATATCGACCTTGGCATTGACCTGGGTCTGGCCGATACCTTCGAGGTGATATTCGATCGGGTCCTCGACGGTAAGAATATTGCGGCTGCGGTCATTCAGACTGACCAGGCTGGCGTACAGCGTGGTGGTCTTGCCCGAGCCGGTGGGGCCGGTCACCAGCAGGATGCCATGGGGCTTGCGCACGGTGGCTTCCATCAGGTCACGGTCGCGGGCGCTCATGCCCAGGTGTTGCAGGTTGAGACGGCCGGCCTGCTTGTCGAGCAGACGCAGCACCACCCGCTCGCCATTGGCCGAAGGCAGGGTCGAGACCCGTACATCCACCTCGCGGCCGCCAACTTTCAGGGAAATCCGCCCATCCTGGGGAATACGCTTCTCGGCGATATCCAGGCGCGCCATGACCTTGATCCGCGAGACCAGCAAGGCCGCCAGCTCGCGCTTGGGCTCGAGCACCTCGCGCAGAATGCCATCGACCCGGAAGCGTACGACTAAACGTTTTTCGAAGGTTTCCAGGTGGATGTCCGAGGCGTTTTCCTTGATCGCCTCGCCGAGGATGGCGTTGATCAGGCGAATGATCGGCGCGTCGTCCTCCTGCTCCAGCAGATCCTCGGTTTCCGGCACCTGCTCGGCCAGGGCCGCCAGATCCAGGCTGCCGCCGATGTCCTCGGCCAGCTGCATGGACGCCGAATCATGCTGATAGGCCTGGCCCAGTGCCTGTTCGAAGGCCTCCTGGGTCAGGCCACGCAGCGCCAGTTGCGCGCCGATCATCCGCTGGGCTTCGGCCAGGGCCACCAGTTCGACACCCGGACGATAAGCCAGGCACGGGCCCTCGCATTCGCTCAGCAGAACCACGCCGTGGCGCCTGGCAAAGCTGAACGGTAAACGCCGTAGTGGCACTTCGGTTAGCAGCGCATTCATGGGGTAACGGACCTTGACCACGGTAACCAGGCGTCTGTCGCAAAAGCAGCAACCGAGCGCTCAACACCTAGGGTTCCACGAGTTAATTGTTGTAAGTTGCCTGCAATTAGAACGCAAACAAGGGCGCGCTATCTTTAGCACATTGAGCCGAGCGACACACGCCCCTGACGGGGGGCTGTCAAATCGGCGGCAACTGTCTATGATCAGCGCGCGATCCAGACCACAGAATAATAAAATTCGGAGTGACGCTTTTGCCCGTTTCGGCAACCCAACACTGGCTCCAGCGGCATGCCATCGCCCTGGCAGCCATCGCTGTAGTTCTCGCCATGAGCATCAGCCTGGCCTGGCAAAGCGCCGACTGGCTGCGCTCGTTGCGTACCCCGCCGGCGACCAGCGAGCTCAACCCCAATACCCCCAACGCCCCGGCAAGCCACCCGCAACTCGGCCAGCTGTTCGGCCACAGCCAGCCTGGCAGCGCCGACGCCCCGGCCACCAACCTGCGCCTGACCCTGCTGGGCAGCTTCGTGCATGCCGACCCCAAACGTTCCAGCGCGATTATCCGCAGCGAAGGCAGCCCGGCTCAGCGCTACAGCGTGGACAGCGAAATTAGCAGCGGCGTGCGCCTGCATGCGGTGAGCGCCGATCGGGTCGAGCTGCTGCGCAATGGCCGCCGCGAGAGCCTGAGTTTCCCGCTCAGCCAGGCCCAGGACAGCGCCAACACCTATAACAGCAACAGCGCCGAGGACTCACTCGAACAGCTGAGCGAAATGGAAAACGACAACCTGGCGCAACTGCGCGAACGCATGGATGCCCTGCGCCAGCAGATGGAAGCCTCCGGCACCTTGCCGGCGGACGCTGAACCCACCGATCAGCCTACGGAAAACGACTGAACCGATGACCCCGATCCTTTCGCGCCTTACCTTCGCCCTGCTCGCCGCCGGCCTGGCTTGCAGCCCGCTGCCGCTGAGCGCCGCCGTCAATGCCGTGACCCCGAGCGCCAGCCAGCAGGAAGAAAGCTGGACCATCAACCTCAAGGGTGCCGATATCCGCGAGTTTATCGATCAGGTGGCGCAGATCAGCGGGCAGACCTTTGTCGTCGACCCCCGGGTCAAGGGCCAGGTCAGCGTGGTGTCGAATACCGCGCTGAATCTCACCGAGGTCTACCAGCTGTTTCTCTCGGTCATGGCCACCCACGGCTTCAGCGTGATGACCCAGGGCGACCAGGCGCGCATCGTACCCAATGCCGAAGCCAAGGCTGACGCCGATTCCGGCCGCGCCGCCCCGGACCGTCTGGAGACCCGCCTGATCCAGGTGCAACATGGCTCGGCGACCGAGCTGATCCCACTGATTCGCCCCCTGATTCCGCAGTACGGCCATCTGGCCGCGGTCAGCTCGGCCAACGCCATTATCATCAGCGACCGCAGCGCCAATATCGAACGCATCGAAGACCTGCTGCGCCAGCTCGACCAGAAGGGCCAGAATGATTACAGCGTGCTCAACCTGCAACATGCCTGGGTCATGGACACCGCCGAGGTGCTGCGCAGCGCCATCGACCGCGGCCAGGCCAAGGGTGCAACCGGCACCCAGGTGGTGGCCGACGGCCGTACCAACCGCCTGATCCTGCTCGGCCCACCGGCTGCACGCGCCAAGCTGATGGCCCTGGCAAAATCGCTGGACACCCCCACCAGCCGCTCGGCCAATACCCGGGTGATTCGCCTGCGCCACAGTGATGCCAAGAGCCTGGCGGAAACCCTCGGCGAGATCTCCGAAAAGCTCAAGCCGGAGTCCGGCGGCGAAGGCACCGGCAAGCCGCAGACGGTGCTGATCCGCGCCGACGAGAGCCTCAACGCCCTGGTACTGCTGGCCGAACCCGATGTGGTGGCAACCCTGGAAGACATCGTGCGCCAGCTCGATGTGCCACGCGCTCAGGTGATGGTCGAAGCGGCGATTGTCGAGGTATCCGGCGATATCAGCGACGCCCTGGGCGTGCAGTGGGCGGTGGACGCCCGCGGCAGCACCGGCGGCCTGGGCGGCACCAACTTCAGCGGCACCGGCCTGTCGGTCGGCAGCGTGCTGCAGGCCATTCAGGATCAGGGCAATGGCACCGACAACAACACTCTGAACAATCTGCCAGATGGCGCGATCATCGGCCTGGGCACCGACAGCTTCGGCGTACTGATCACCGCACTGTCGGCCAACAGCAAGAGCAACCTGCTGTCCACTCCCAGCCTGCTGACCCTGGACCACCAGAAGGCGGAAATCCTGGTCGGGCAGAACGTACCGTTTCAGACCGGCTCCTTTACCACCAGCGGTTCGGGTGCCGACAACCCCTTCACCACCATCGAACGCCAGGACATCGGCGTGACCCTCAAGGTCACCCCGCATATCAACGACGGAGCCTCGCTGCGTCTGGAAATCGAGCAGGAAATCTCCTCCATCGCCCCCACCAGCCAGGGCGTCAATGCGGTCGACCTGATCACCAACAAGCGCTCGATCAAGAGCACCATCCTCGCCGAAAACGGCCAGGTCATCGTGCTTGGCGGGCTGATTCAGGATGACGTCACCCAGGCCGACTCCAAGGTGCCGCTGCTGGGCGATATTCCCCTGCTTGGCCGGCTGTTCCGCTCGACCAAGGAAACCCGCATCAAGCGCAACCTGATGGTGTTTCTGCGTCCCACGGTGATCCGCGACGCGGCAGGCATGGCGGCGCTCTCCGGGAAGAAATACAGCGATATCCGCGTACTCGGCGATATCCGCGAGAACTACCGCCCCGGCATCCTGCCGCGCAACCCGGTGCAACTGTTCGACCAGGCCGAGCCAGAAGCGATCGACCTGCGCGACTAGATTCGCGGCCATGGACAGCGCCTACGGATAAAAACGCTACCGCGACGCAGATACAAAAAGGCCTCGGATTTACCGAGGCCTCTTTGCTGCAGACTTGCTATCTACCGACTTAGAGCGCCGCCAGACCGCGGGCCAGATCCGCCTTGAGATCGGCCAGATCTTCCAGCCCCACCGCGACGCGGATCAGGTTGTCGCGGATACCGGCATTGGCGCGCTCGGCCGGAGTCAGACGGCCGTGGGAGGTGGTCGCCGGATGGGCGATGGTGGTCTTGGTATCGCCCAGGTTGGTGGTGATGGAGATCACCCGGGTGGCGTCGATAAAGCGCCAGGCCGCTTCCTTGCCGCCCTTGACCTCGAAACTGACCACCGCGCCAAAGGCGCTTTGCTGCAGTTTGGCCAGTTCATGCTGCGGATGGCTGGGCAACCCTGCGTAGTAGACCTGCTCGACCCCGGGTTGCTGCTCCAGCCACTGGGCCAGCTGCAAGGCGCTGGCACAGTGGGCCTGCATACGCACGCGCAGGGTTTCCAGGCCCTTGAGGAAGATCCAGGCATTGAACGGACTGAGGGTCGGCCCGGCGGTACGCAGAAAGCCCACCACCTCCTTCATCAGCTCGGCGCGGCCGGCCACCACGCCGCCCATGCTGCGGCCCTGGCCGTCGATATACTTGGTCGCCGAATGCATGACAATATCGGCCCCGAGCTTGAGCGGCTGCTGCAAAGCCGGGGTACAGAAGCAGTTGTCCACCGCCAGCAGCGCGCCCTTGCCATGGGCGATCTCCGCCAGAGCGGCGATATCCACCAGTTCGGCCAGGGGATTGGACGGCGATTCGACGAACAGCAGCCGGGTGTTTTCCTTGAACGCCGCGGACCAGGCAGCCAGGTCGGAAAGCGGCACATAGTCCACCTCGACGCCGAAGCGCTTGAGGTACTTCTCGAACAGGCTGATGGTCGAACCGAACACGCTGCGCGACACCAGCACATGGTCGCCGCCGCTGCACAGGCTCATGACCATGGCCAGAATCGCCGACATGCCGGACGAGGTGGCCACCGCCTGCTCGGCCCCTTCCAGGGCGGCGATGCGCTCTTCGAAGGCGCGCACCGTGGGGTTGGTGTAACGCGAATAGACATTACCCGGCACCTCGCCGGCAAAGCGCGCGGCGGCGTCGGCAGCGGTGCGGAACACATAGCTGGAGGTCGGGTAAATCGCCTCGCTGTGTTCGCCCTCAGGCGAGCGGTGCTGCCCGGCACGCACCGCCAGGGTGTCGAAACCTACGCCGTCCAGATCGCTGTCCAGACGCCCTGCTTGCCACTCTTCGCTCATATCCCTACCTCATGCCGACGTAGCCCGGAACAAGCCAGGCTAAGGGCTTGCCGCCTAGTTGTTGTACAGGTCGATAATCGCGCTGACCGCCTGGGACTTGACCTTCGAGGCATCGTTGCGCGCCTGCTCGATCTTCTCCAGGTAAGCCGCGTCGACATCGCCGGTGACGTACTTGCCGTCGAACACCGCGCAATCGAAATGCTCAATCTTGATCTTCTTGCTACCACTGACCGCTTCGATCAGATCAGGCAGATCCTGATAGATCAGCCAGTCGGCCCCGATCAGCTCGCAGACTTCCTCGGTGGTGCGGCCGTGAGCGATAAGCTCGTGGGCGCTGGGCATGTCGATACCATAAACGTTCGGGTAGCGCACCGCCGGTGCAGCCGAGCAGAAGTAGACGTTCTTCGCCCCGGCTTCGCGGGCCATCTGGATAATCTGCTTGCAGGTGGTACCGCGCACGATGGAGTCGTCCACCAGCATCACGTTCTTGCCGCGGAATTCCAGTTCGATGGCGTTGAGCTTCTGCCGTACCGATTTCTTCCGCGCCGCCTGGCCAGGCATGATGAAGGTGCGGCCGATATAGCGGTTCTTGACGAAGCCTTCGCGGAACTTCACGCCCAGATGGTTGGCCAGCTCCAGTGCAGCCGTACGGCTGGTGTCGGGAATCGGGATAACCACATCGATATCGTGCTCCGGCCGCTCGCGGAGGATCTTGTCGGCCAGCTTCTCGCCCATGCGCAGGCGCGCCTTGTACACCGACACGCCGTCCATGATCGAGTCGGGGCGAGCCAGGTAGACGTGTTCGAAGATGCACGGCGAGAGCTGCGGATTGCTCGCGCACTGGCGCGTGGTCAGTTTGCCGTCTTCGGTGATATACACCGCCTCACCCGGCTCCAGGTCGCGGATCAGGGTAAAGCCGAGTACGTCCAGCGATACGCTTTCCGAGGCGATCATGTACTCGACGCCTTCGTCGGTGTGGCGCTGACCGAAGACGATCGGACGAATGCCGTTGGGGTCGCGGAAACCGACGATGCCGTAGCCGGTAATCATCGCCACCACCGCATAACCGCCGATGCAGCGTTCATGCACCTGACTGACCGCGGCGAAGATATCTTCCTCGGTCGGCTGCAGCTTGCCGCGCTGGGCCAGCTCGTGGGCGAACACGTTGAGCAGCACTTCCGAATCGGAATTGGTGTTGACGTGGCGCAGGTCGGACTCGTAGATCTCCTTGGCCAGCTGCTCGACGTTGGTCAGGTTGCCGTTATGCGCCAGGGTGATGCCATAGGGCGAGTTGACGTAGAACGGCTGCGCTTCAGCCGAGCTGGAGCTGCCCGCAGTGGGATAACGGACATGACCGATGCCCATATGACCGATCAGGCGCTGCATGTGGCGCTGCTGAAAGACATCACGCACCAGACCGTTGTCCTTGCGCAGGAACAGGCGGCCATCATGGCTGGTGACAATACCGGCAGCATCCTGGCCGCGGTGCTGGAGGACGGTGAGCCCGTCGTACAGCGCCTGATTGACGTTCGATTTACCGACGATACCGACAATGCCGCACATGTAACGCAACCCCTACTCAATGAAACAGGATGATTCTCAATGCGCTACGGCAGCCTGGGCTGCTGCAGCACCTCTTTGAACGGTAATTCAACCGGCGCAGTTACGCCGCTGGCGAGCCACTGACTGGACAGGCTCAGGATAAGGTTCTTCGACCAGTCGGCCACCAGCAAAAAATGCGGCAGCAGACTCGACTCTTGCCACCAGCTGTCCTGCTGCACCGGGGCCAGGCTGACCAGACCGACCAGTACCACCACCAGCAAGCCACCACGGGCAGCGCCAAACACCATGCCGAGAAGACGATCGGTACCGGACAACCCGGTCACCCGAATCAGCTCGCCGATCAGGTAATTGATCAAGGCACCCACCAACAAGGTCACCACGAACAGAATGGCGCAAGCGACGATGACACGCGCCGAGGGTGTTTCAATAAATTCGCCAAGATGCTGCGCCAGTGCGCCGCCAAACATCCAGGCCACCACGCCGGCAATAATCCAGGTCAGCAGCGACAACGCTTCTTTTACGAAACCCCGGCTTAGGCTGATCAGACTGGAAATGGCGACAACGGCGATAATCGCCCAATCGACCCAGGTAAATATCACGATGTGGGTTACCGACGGAAAAGGCGCTGCATTTTAGCAGAGCCCCCGAGCTGGGGTAAGCAAAGGTTTGAGCGCCCGCCGAAATGTCTCAACGCCGGGCGCGGCACTGCGCCCGGCCGACCTGACTCAGCTGGACTCGGGCTGGAAACGCACGACAAAACCGTTGAGCTTGTGCTGCCGGTTGAGCTGATCACGCAGACGATCGGCCTCGCCACGCTCGATCAGCGGCCCGACAAAGACCCGATTCATCCCGTCCACGGTACGGATATAGGCGTTATAGCCCTGGCTGCGCAGGGTTTTCTGCAAGCTCTGCGCACCATCGCGACTGGACAGGCTGGCCAGCTGCACCGACCAACTGACCGGCAGACTATTGGCATCCAGGCGGCTGACGGGTGCAGGAGTCGGCGCGCTCGGCTTGGCCGGTACCAATGCGGGTGTGGCTGGCTCGGCAGCTGGAGCTGGAGCTGGAGCAGCTTCGGGGGCAGTAGCGGGTTCAGCAGCCTGAATATCGTCGCTGGCGACGAGCGATTCATCTGTCAGCGGCTGCGGCTCGGGGACCACCACCGGCTGCATCTCGATTTGCGGCATAGCGGGCGCATCGGGCATGGACGGCGCATCGACCACCACGCGACGCAGCTCATCTTCACGCGACAACAGCATCGGCAGGAAGATAACCGCCAGCGCCAGCAATACCAGCGCCCCCACCATCCGCTGCTTCAATCCTTTATCCAGCAAAGCCATCCTGCACGCCCCCATTGGCTTGGCGGGCCAGCCAATCCAGGGCCTCGGCCACGCAGTAGAAAGATCCGAACACCAGTATTTCATCACCGGCTGCCGCCTGCTCGCACTGAGCCTGCAGCGCCGCCTGCACATCGGCATAGGCCGCTACCTGGGCACCGCTATTGTGCAACTGAGCCTGCAGCTCGGCGGCATCACGGCTGCGCGCGGTCGGCAGCGGGGCCACCGCCCATGCCTGCACCTCGCTCAGCAGCGGCCTCACCACCCCGGCCAGGTCCTTGTCCGCGAGCAGACCGAATACCGCCCGACGCCCCTGCATCGGTCGCTCGGCCAGATGGCGGGCCAGGTACTCGGCCGCCTGGGGATTATGCCCAACATCGAGCAGCAGCGTGAGTGACTTACCCTGCCAATTCACAACCCGGCGATCCAGTCGACCGGTTACCCGGGTGCGCAGCAGTGCGCTGCCGATCTGCTCCGCCTGCCAGGGCAGCCCGGTCAGGGCATAGGCCTGCAGGGCCAGGGCGGCGTTTTCCATGGGCAGGTCGAGCAGCGGCAAGCGCTCGAGTTGCAGCACTTCGCCCTGGCCATTGAGGCCATACCAGGACCAATGCTGCGCCTCGATGCTCAGGTCATAGTCACGGCCCCGCAGAAAGAACGGCGCATCCAGCTCGGCCACGCGATCAAGCAAAGGCTGCGGCGGTTCAAGATCGCCACACAGCGCCGGCATGCCGGCGCGGAAGATCCCGGCCTTCTCGAACGCCACTGACTCACGGGTATCGCCCAGCCAGTCGGCATGATCGATACCGATACTGGTGACCAGGGCGATATCGGCATCCATCAGATTGACCGCATCCAGCCGACCGCCCAGGCCGACCTCGAGCACCACCGCATCCAGGTTCGCCTCGCGGAACAGCCAGAACGCCGCCAGCGTGCCCATTTCAAAATAGGTCAGGGAAATATCGCCACGGGCCGCTTCGACCACGGCAAAGGCCTGGCAGAGCTCGGCGTCGCTGGCGGTGACGCCGGAGATCTGCACGCGCTCGTTGTAACGCAACAGATGGGGTGAGCTGTACAGCCCGACCCTGAGCCCCTGCTCCTGCAGCAATGAGGCAATAAACGCACAGGTAGAACCCTTGCCATTGGTGCCGGTCACCGTGATCATCCGCGGCGCAAGCCGGGTCAGACCCAGCCGCTGCGCCACTTCAGCGCAGCGCTCCAGTCCCATATCGATGGCACTGGGGTGCAACTGCTCCAGGTAAGCCAACCACTCGGCAAGGGAGCGCGCGGTCATGCAGTGGCCGGCAGCGCAGCTGGCGATGGCAAACCCATCAACTGGGCCAGCAGACGCGCCAGGCGCGGGCGCAGTTCGGCACGATGGATGATCATGTCGATGGCACCGTGTTCGATCAGGAACTCGCTGCGCTGGAAGCCTTCCGGCAGTTTCTCACGCACGGTCTGCTCGATCACCCGCGGACCGGCAAAGCCGATCAGGGCCTTGGGCTCGGCCACGATCACGTCGCCAAGCATGGCCAGGCTGGCGGAAACACCGCCATAGACCGGATCGGTCAGCACGGAAATAAAGGGAATCCCCTCTTCGCGCAGGCGTGCCAGTACCGCGGAGGTCTTGGCCATCTGCATCAGGGAAATCAGCGCTTCCTGCATGCGCGCGCCGCCCGAAGCGGAGAAGCACACCAGCGGGCAACGCTGCTCCAGCGCCGCGTTGGCCGCACGCACGAAGCGCTCACCAACGATCGCGCCCATGGAGCCGCCCATAAAGGAGAATTCGAAGGCACAGGTCACGATCGGCATGCCTTCAAGGGTGCCGCGGATGGCGATCAGTGCATCCCTCTCGCCAGTCTGCTTCTGCGCCGCAACGATACGATCCTTGTACTTCTTGCCATCGCGGAATTTCAGGCGGTCAACCGGTTCCAGATCAGCACCCAGCTCTTCGCGCCCTTCGGCGTCGAGAAAGATATCCAGGCGTGCACGGGCCCCGATCCGCATGTGGTGATTACATTTGGGGCAGACATCCAGGGTCTTTTCCAGCTCGGGTTTGTACAGCACCGCATCGCAGGACGGGCACTTGTGCCACAGGCCTTCCGGCACCGAACTCTTCTTGACCTCGGATCGCATGATCGATGGGATCAGTTTGTCTACTAACCAGTTGCTCATGCTCTTGATTCTCCAAAGCGTTAGAGCCGGACAAGCCTGCGACGCCAGGTCGCCGGGCCGATCCAGGCAAATTCACGAGGGCAGCCATGTCAGGGGCCGGCGTACGCGCCCATCGGGCTATTCACGCAACAAACCCGCCACCTGCACTTCGACTGCCTGCAGTATTCATGCAACACCTGCAACAGGGGTATGGACGGCCAAGGGCAGCGCGTCGTCACATCACCCGCCGGCCGTCTTGACCGCGCGCATAAACGCCCGGATCTTTTCTGCATCCTTGATGCCCTTGCCGGCCTCGACGCCACCACTGACATCGACCGCATAGGGCCGCACCTGCCTGATCGCCGCGGCCACATTCTCCGCCACCAGGCCACCGGCCAGGATAATCGGCTTATTCAAACCCTGCGGCACCAGCGACCAGTCGAAAGCCTCGCCCGTACCACCGGGAATGCCCGGCACATAGGTGTCGAGCAAAACCCCCGACGCCTGGCCATAGGCTGCGACCTGAGCCGCCAGATCATCGCCGGGCTTGACCCGCAGCGCCTTGATATAGGGCCGCTGCAAGGCCTCGCAGAAGGCGGGGCTCTCATCCCCATGAAACTGCAACAGGTCCAGGGGGACGGCAGCGAGAATTTCGTCGAGCTCCTGCCTGCTGGCATCGACAAACAGCCCCACCGTGGTCACGAAGGGTGGCAAGGCGGCAATGATGGCCCGCGCCTGCTGCACACTGACCGCACGCGGGCTCTTGGCATAGAACACCAGACCTATGGCATCCGCGCCCGCCTCGGCGGCCGACAATGCGTCTTCTATGCGGGTAATGCCACAGATCTTGCTGCGAACGACTGACAACAGGATCACCTCAAGATATTCGACCAGAGCCGGATGCTAACAAATAGCCTTTCAGGCGTCAGCCGCCACATCCGCCAAACCGGAGAGAAAATGCGGCCCCAGATAACGCCTGGGCAAATCGAACTCGGCCGGATAATCGACCTGCACCAGATACAAGCCATAAGGATGCGCCGTCACCCCACCCGTGCGCCGCACGCGAGTTTCCAGCACTTCCTGGGCCCACTCAACAGGCCGTTCCCCTGCCCCGATGGTCATCAGCACCCCGGCGATATTGCGCACCATATGGTGGAGGAAGGCATTGGCGCGGATATCCAGCACGATAAAGCGCCCGTGCTGCAGCAGCTCCAGGTGATGCACCGTCTTGATCGGCGACTTGGCCTGGCACTGGCGCGCGCGAAAGGCGCTGAAGTCGTGGGTGCCGACAAAAGCCTTGGCTGCCTCGCGCATGCGCTCGATATCCAGCGGCCGATGATTCCAGGTCACCTCTTCGGCCATATGCGCCGGGCGGATCTGATCGTTGTAGATCACATAGCGATAGCGCCGCGCCTGGGCACAGAAGCGCGCATCGAAATGTGCCGGCATCGACCTGGCCCAGGTCACGCTGATATCGGCGGGCAGGTTCATGTTCGCCCCCATCACCCAGGCATGCATGGAGCGCTCGACAGTGGTCGCGAAATGCACCACCTGGGCACTGGCATGTACCAAGGCATCGGTGCGCCCGGCGCAGCTCAGGGTAACCGCAGCGCCGCCCGCGACTTTCGACAGGGCTTTTTCCAGGGACTCCTGAATCGAAGGCACACCCGCCCGCTGGCGCTGAAAGCCACGGTAGCGCGAGCCTTTGTATTCGACCCCGAGGGCGATTTTGAAAACGCCAACGGCAGCCGAATCGGCTGCCGCTGTAGTGAGACCATCAGACATGTATCAAACCAGTTTAGCGATCAGCTCGCGGGCTTCCTGCTGCTGACCATCGTTACCTTCGGCGATGACTTCATCGAGGATGTCGCGAGCACCTTCGGTGTCACCCATATCGATATAGGCGCGTGCCAGATCGAGCTTGGTCGCGGTTTCATCGGTACCGGAGAGGAAGTCGAAGTCGTCATCGCCATCCATGCCTGAATCGGACAGGCCGGAGCTGGCTGGCATGCCCAGATCATCAGGCTGATCCAGATCACCAGCCAGCTGATCCAGCTCCGCATTCACCTCGTCGAGCTGGGCAGCAAAGCTGTCGCTGCTCGGCTGGGCGGGCAGTTCATCATTCAAAGCCAGATCGAAGTCGGCCGACAGATCGAAGCCATTGTCAGCCTCCTCTGCTGCAGGCTCGGGGGCCGCTGCGGGCAGCTCATTCTTGACCGGAGCAGCGCTCGGCTCGTCGTCCAGGCTCAACAGAAACTCGTCTTCGGCGGCCGTTTCAAGCTCAAGCGGCGCGTCCAGATCCAGGCTGAAATCGGCCAGATCATCTTCGGTTGCCAGGCTTTCACCAGCGGCCTCGTCCAGGCTCAGATCGAAACCCAGCTCGTCGTCTTCTTTGGCTTTCGGCTCGACCGGCGCACTGAAGTCCATATCGCTATCCAGCGACAGGCTGTCCATATCGTTTGAGCCCGCCGCTTTACCGGCCGCCTGCAGATCACGCTCCAGATCAGCCTCCAGATCGTCCAGACTGAGGTCGAAGGCATCGTCCAGATCGCCGCCTGCAGCGGGCGCGGTCGGCTCATCCAGCGCCAGGTCATCGAAGCTGAAGTCGCTCAGGTCGTCATCCTCAGCACTGGCAGTCGCCGCAAAACCAGCAGCACCGGCAGCGACGAGCATGGCGGGATACTTGGCCTTGATCTGATCGACTTCGGAAGCGCTGCCGCCGATTTCACGCAGTTCGTTGTCCTGACGGGCAAAGCCTTCGCGGTCGCCCAGCTCGGCATAGACCTCCATCAGTTTCAAGCGCAGGTCACTGCGCTGCGGCTCATCATTAATGGCCCCCTGCAGCAACTCCGCGGCCTGATTGAAGCGTCCGTAGGCAATGTAGATATCGGCCTCGCCCAAAGCATCACCGGTTTGTGCGGCTACACGCTCTTCAGCCGGAGCAGACGCCTGCTCGCCAGCCAGATCGTCCGCAGCATCGAAGCTATCGGCTGGCAGGGCCATATCGGCACCCAGATCAACACCCTGCCCGTCCGCCGCCAGGCTTTCCTGCAGTTCGGCTTCCTTGAGGGCATTGCGGCGCGACAGCATCATCAGCGCCAGCAGCAAAACCAGCAAAGCACCACCACCGGCGATGCCCAGCATCATCGGGTTAGCGAGAAACTCATCAAGTGGACTGGTCTCGACCGGCGGCTCTACCACTGGTGGCGCAACGGCCACCACAGGGGCTGCCGGCTTGACCGGAGCTGGTTTGGCCGGCGCAGGCGGCTCGCTGACTTGCGGCGCAGCCGCCTCAGGCTGAGCGGCCGGAGCCGGTTCTTCGCTGTAATTGAAATCCTGCTCGGGCTCGGCTACTGGCTCAACGGGCCTAGCCGGCACCTGTGCTTCGGGGGTTTGCGCGAGTGCCGGTGCCTCGACACTGGCCTCAGGTGCCGGCGCAGGCGCAGCGGCCTCGACCGCTGGAGCCACTGCGGGGGCCTGCCTCTGGGCAGCCAGGTCAGCCTGCAGCTTGGCCATCTGATCGTCTTTGAGCTGAATCAGGCGCTGCAGCTTGTCGAGCTGGCTCTGCAGATCGCCCATGCGATCCTTCAGCTCGGCATTTTCCCGACGAGTGGAATCGAGGCTTTCCTGAGTCACCGCCAGCTTGTCGGCCAGGGCCTTGCTGTCGGCAGTACCGGTATCGCTACCGGCGGTGGCCTTGCCGGTATCGGCCGCGACCAGTTTCAGGCTGTCGCCAGCCGCCGCTTTGGCAGGCGCATCGCCAGCCACGGTACGTTTGGTGGCATCCAGCTGGCGCGCGGTACCGCCGGCCAGGCTGCGGCCTTCGCGCCATGCGGCGTTCTGCTCGGCGACCTGGGCAATGGCCTCGGCCTGGCCTCGGCTCTTGACCTGCTCGGCGTCCGGTAGACGCAAAACCTGACCGCTTTTCAGGCGATTGATATTGCCGCCGATAAAGGCATCCGGATTCAGCGCCTGGATGGCCAGCATGGTCTGATGCACGCTACCGCCGGGTACGCGCTGGGCAATTTCCCAGAGGGTGTCATTGGCAGTGGTCTTGTATTCGTTGCCATTCAGAGCCCTTGGCGCGGCAGGCGCGGCCGGAGCCACGGGTGCACCGCTGGCTTGCACCGGACGCGGCGCAGCGGCGACTTGCGGGCGCGGCGCGGGGGCAGCGACCGGTAGCTGCGGCGCTGCAGGGATCACGGCCTGCGGGCTGTAAAGAGGCGGATCGAGCAGCAGGGTGTACTCACGCAGCAGGCGACCGTTAGGCCACAGCACCTCAACTAGGAAGTTCAGGTAGGGCTCACGCAGCGGCTTGCTCGAGGTAACGCGGATAACGCTCTTGCCGTTGGGCTTGAGTACCGGAGTGAACTTGAGATCGGTCAGAAAATACTGACGATCCACCCCCGCCTTGTTGAATTCTTCGGGAGACGCGAGGCTGGGCCGCAGCTCGCTGGAGGTCAGGTCACGCACTTCCAGCAGCTCGATTTCAGCCACCAACGGCTGATTCAGCGCCGACTGCAAGGTCACCTCACCCAGTCCCAGCGCATGCGCCATACCGGAGGACAGTGCCGAAGCAGCTGCGATTGCCAGCACCAGTTTGCGAACCCGAACCATAGCGTTATCCCTTGTTTTATCTTTTTTTCTCGCCAGGCGAGAGGATCTTGGAAATTGCTGCCTGCACCACCCGAAGGTGTAGCCCCATCCAGCAATCAACTCAGCCAGTATTGCCAAGCTCGAAAGATTCTTCAAATTTCCAGCTAAGTATCTTTTACAGATAGTGTTTTATCAACAACTCGGCCAATTGCACAGCATTCAGGGCAGCGCCTTTTCTTACATTATCAGACGCAATCCACAAATTGAGTTCACAGGGATCATCCAGGCCGGCGCGAACTCGGCCGACATAGACCTCATCCTGCCCCACCGCGTCGCCCACCACCGTCGGATAATCGCCGGATTCTACATATTCCACAGCCGGCGCGGCTTCCAGGGCATCACGCAGAGATTGCAGATCGAACGCCGAGGCGCACTGCAGCGATACGCTGAAACTGTCGCCAAAGAACACCGGGGCCTGTATGCAGGTGGCCGACACCTGCAACTGTGGCGCAGCCAGCAGGGTTTTCAGTTCGAGAGCCATGCGCCGCTCCAGCGCGCCATGACCTTCACCATCGCATTCATCGACCTGCCCCAGCAGATTGAACGCCATCTGCCGATCAAACAGTTGCGGCTCGAAAGCGCGGCCATTGAGCAGCTCGGCGGTCTGCCGCGCCAATTCGGAAACCCCTGCCCGGCCTCGGCTGGAAACCGCCAGACAGGCGGTAACGGTCAGCCGCTGCGGGCTCAGGTGCGCCCCCAGCACCGCCAGCACAGTGGCCAGGGCGATACTCGGCGCACTCGGGCTGGCCAGCAGATAAGGGGCAGACAGTGTCGCCAGAACCTCGGCATTCACTTCGGGGATGACCCGCGGGGCCAGCTCCTCGGGCAGAGCGCCGGTCAGATCGATCACCGCACAGCCCGCCGCCCTGGCCTGGGTGGCATATTCCTGGGTCACGGCCGCGCCGGCAGTAAAGAAGGCCAGACGCACATTGGCAAAGTCGAAGGACTCGATAGAGCGTACCCGCAGGTTCTTGCCCTTGAAGGACAGTGAGCCGCCCGCCGAATCACCACTGGCAATCAGATGCAGGTTCGCCACCGGGAAATCGCGCTCCTCGAGCAACTGCACCAGGGTTTCCCCCACACTTCCGGTGGCACCGATCACTGCGATATCAAAACTACGGGTCATGGCAAGGCTTCTAGCGAAATAAGCCCAGCACTGTATAACCGCATCGGCCAAATGCAAAGAAGCGGGCTTGCCAGCGGTCGAACTTTCATTCGATCACCGGCAAACCCGCTTCTTCAGCACCCCCGCAGTCTCGTCAGCAGAGACTCAGGACATCAACGCTCCAGCAGAATCCGCAGCATGCGCCGCAGTGGCTCGGCCGCGCCCCACAATAGCTGGTCACCGACGGTGAACGCACCGAGGTACTGCGACCCCATGTTGAGCTTGCGCAGACGACCGACCGGCACGCTCAGGGTACCAGTTACCGCGGTCGGCCCCAGTTCGCGGATGCTCGCCTCACGCTGGTTCGGCACCAGTTTGACCCAGGGGTTGTGCTGGCTGATCAAGCCTTCGATATCGGCCATGGGCACGTCTTTGTTCAACTTGATGGTCAGCGCCTGGCTGTGGCAACGCATGGCACCGATGCGCACACACAGACCATCGACCGGAATCGGGTTCTTGAAACGGCCGAGTATCTTGTTGGTTTCCGCCTGACCCTTCCACTCTTCACGGCTCTGGCCGTTGGGCAGCTCCTTGTCGATGTAAGGAATCAGGCTGCCTGCCAGGGGCACGCCAAAGTTGTCGACCGGGAAGGACTCGCCGCGCATGGCCTCGGCCACCTTGCGGTCGATATCCAGAATGGCGCTGGCTGGATCGGCCAGCTCATCGGCCACCGAGGCGTTGATCGCACCCATCTGCTTGATCAGCTCGCGCATGTTCTGCGCACCGGCACCGCTTGCCGCCTGATAGGTCATGGCGCTCATCCACTCGACCAGACCGGCTTCGTAGAGGCCGCCCAACGCCATCAGCATCAGGCTGACGGTGCAGTTACCACCGATATAGTTCTTGGTACCGGCATCGAGCTGCTGGTCGATCACCTTGCGGTTGACCGGATCGAGCACGATGACCGAGCTGTCGTCCATGCGCAGCGAGGAGGCGGCATCGATCCAGTAGCCCTGCCAGCCGGCTTCGCGCAGCTTGGGGAAGACTTCACTGGTGTAGTCGCCCCCCTGACAGGTCAGGATCACGTCGAGGCTTTTCAGCTCGTCGATGCTGTAGGCGTCCTTCAGCGGGGCAATCTCCTTGCCAATCGCCGGACCCTGACCGCCGACATTGGAAGTGGTGAAGAACACCGGTTCGATCAAGTCGAAATCCTGCTCTTCTAGCATGCGCTGCATCAGCACGGAACCCACCATGCCACGCCAACCGATCAGACCTACACGTTTCATAGCCACTGCACCTTTATAAACAAGCAGACCGCCGGAGTTAGCGCCGACGGGCAGAGAAGATTACAGACTGCGCAGCGCGGAAACCACCGCATCGCCCATTGCCGCCGTACCGACCTTGGTCGTACCGGCAGAAAGAATATCGCCAGTGCGCAGGCCCTGATCCAGCACCAGGCTGACCGCCTGCTCGATGGCATCGGCCGCCGCGGCCTGGTTGAAGCTGTAACGCAGCATCATCGACACCGACAGAATGGTCGCCAACGGATTGGCAATGCCCTGTCCGGCGATATCCGGCGCGCTGCCGTGGCACGGCTCGTACATGCCCTTGTTGTTGGCATCCAGGGACGCCGACGGCAGCATGCCGATGGAGCCGGTAAGCATGGAGGCCTCGTCCGAGAGAATGTCGCCGAACATATTGTCGGTGACCATCACGTCGAACTGCTTGGGCGCGCGCACCAGCTGCATGGCGGCGTTATCCACATACATATGGCTGAGCTCGACGTCCGGGTAATCCTTGGCCACTTCCTCGACCACGGCGCGCCACAGTTGGCTGGACGCCAGCACGTTGGCCTTGTCCACCGAGCAGAGCTTGTTGCCGCGCACGCGAGCCATATCGAAACCGACCCGGGCGATACGGCGCACTTCGCTTTCGCTGTACGGCAGGGTGTCGTAGGCCATGCGCTCGCCGTTTTCCAGCACCTTGCTCTCGCGCGGCTGGCCGAAGTAGATGCCACCGGTCAGCTCACGCACGATCAGGATATCCAGCCCCGCTACCACTTCCGGCTTCAGCGAGGAAGCATCAGCCAGCTGCGGGTAGAGAATGGCCGGACGCAGGTTGGCGAACAGCCCCAGTTGCGAACGGATTTTCAGCAGGCCGCGCTCGGGGCGGATGGCCGGATCGATCTTGTCCCACTTCGGCCCGCCAACGGCACCGAGCAGAATGGCGTCGGCGGCGCGGGCGCGCTCCAGGGTTTCATCGGCCAGGGGCACGCCGTACTTGTCTACGGCCGCGCCGCCCAGTTCGTCGAAGCTCAGCTCGAAACCCAGGCTGTACTTGTCGTTGACCAGCTCCAGCACCTTGACCGCTTCGGCCATGATTTCCGGGCCGATACCGTCGCCTGGGAGAATCAGAATCTGCTTGCTCATCTTGCCCTCAATACGCCATGGGGTGCGCCGTGCGCACCATTTATTCGTTGAACCGGTGCGCGCGGCCTAGGCGGCCCCGCCCACCCTCACTTACTTGATCGCGCCGAACAGCCAGGGGCTGCGCTGCTGGTAACCGACCTCGAAGGCCTTGATCGCGTCGCTGTCCTGCAGGGTCAGGCCAATATCGTCCAGACCATTGAGCAGGCAATGCTTGCGGAAGGCATCGACCTCGAAGCTGTACTGCACACCATCCGGACGGGTCACGGTTTGCGCAGCCAGGTCGACGGTCAGCTGATAGCCGACGGTGGCCTCGGCCTGCTGGAACAGCGCATCGACCTCGTCTTCCTTGAGAATGATCGGCAGCAGACCGTTCTTGAAACTGTTGTTGTAGAAGATGTCGGCAAAGCTCGGCGCGATGATGGTGCGAAAGCCGTACTCTTCCAGCGCCCAGGGCGCATGCTCGCGGGATGAGCCGCAACCGAAGTTCTCCCGTGCCAGCAACACACTGGCACCCTGGTAACGCGGGAAGTTCAGCACGAACTCCTGATTGACCGGGCGCTTGGAGTTGTCCTGATTCGGCTGCCCGACGTCGTGGTAACGCCACTCATCGAACAGGTTGGGGCCGAAGCCCGTGCGCTTGATCGACTTCAAGAACTGCTTGGGGATGATCTGGTCGGTGTCGACGTTGGCGCGATCCAGTGGAGCGACCAGGCCGGTATGTTGGGTAAAAGCTTTCATGCTCGAGTCCTCAGGCCTGGATCAATTCACGCACATCGATAAAGCGGCCGGTCACTGCCGCCGCCGCCGCCATCGCCGGGCTGACCAGGTGAGTACGCCCACCGGCCCCCTGACGGCCTTCGAAGTTGCGGTTGGAGGTGGAGGCGCAATGCTCGCCGCTGCCGAGTTTGTCCGGGTTCATCGCCAGGCACATGGAGCAGCCCGGCTCGCGCCATTCAAAACCGGCTTCGATAAAGATCTTGTCCAGCCCTTCCTGTTCCGCCTGGGCTTTGACCAGACCGGAGCCCGGCACCACCATGGCCTGCTTGATGGTTGCGGCGACCTTGCGACCCTTGGCCACCTCGGCAGCGGCGCGCAGGTCTTCGATCCGCGAGTTGGTGCAGGAACCGATAAACACGCGATCGAGCTGGATATCGGTGATCGCCTGATTGGCACTCAGGCCCATATATTTCAAAGCTCGGATGATGGAGTCCTTCTTCACCGGGTCGCTCTCGGCGGCCGGGTCCGGCACGTTTTGATCCACGGCCAGAACCATTTCCGGCGAAGTGCCCCAGCTGACCTGCGGTTTGATGTCCTCGGCACGCAGCTCGACCACGGTATCGAATACAGCATCGGCATCGGACACCAGGTCCTGCCACTGCGCCACTGCAGCGGCCCAATCAGCACCCTTGGGTGCGAACGGACGGCCTTCGACGTAATCGATGGTCTTCTGATCCACCGCCACCAGGCCGACACGGGCACCAGCCTCGATGGACATATTGCAGATGGTCATGCGCCCTTCCAGCGAAAGCTCGCGGATCGCGCTACCGGCGAACTCCAGGGCATGGCCATTGCCGCCGGCGGTGCCGATCTTGCCAATGACGGCAAGCACGATGTCCTTGGCTGTCACGCCGAACGGCAGTTTGCCTTCGACCAGCACCTGCATGTTCTTCATCTTCTTCGCCACCAGGCACTGGGTCGCCAGCACATGCTCGACTTCCGAGGTGCCGATGCCGTGGGCCAGCGCGCCGAATGCGCCATGGGTGGAGGTGTGCGAGTCGCCACAAACCACGGTCATGCCCGGCAGGGTCGCGCCCTGCTCCGGGCCGACCACGTGGACGATGCCCTGGCGCACGTCGTTCATCTTGAATTCGAGGATGCCGAAGTCGTCGCAGTTCTCGTCCAGGGTCTGCACCTGAATGCGCGAGACTTCATCGGCGATGGCTTCCAGGCCGCCCTGACGCTCAGCCTTGGTGGTCGGCACGTTGTGGTCGGGGGTGGCGATGTTGGCGTCGATGCGCCACGGCTTGCGGCCGGCCAGACGCAAGCCCTCGAAGGCCTGGGGCGAGGTCACTTCGTGGAGAATATGCCGGTCGATATAGATCAGCGACGAACCATCGTCGCGGCGCTTGACCTCATGCATTTCCCAAAGCTTGTCGTAGAGCGTTTTGCCGGCCATCAGCGTTTTCCTCATCAGCATCTTTCTATGCCTGGGGCGAATGGCCCTCTGGCTTATGGGGCAATCCTATGGGCTGCCATCGAATTACTCAAATTCATATTTTTTATTCAAAGGATTCCTTGCAGGAATAGCGATAGTCTGTAAGCCTCAAGGTGCAAGCAAGGAGCCACAGCCTTGCTCTTGCTGCCTATGGCTTATCACTTGGAGCTAGTGCGTTATGGACCTCGCCACCCTCAACGCCTTTATCGCCATCGCCGAGCTGGGCAGCTTTTCGGAGGCGGCCGAGCGCCTGCATCTGACCCAGCCAGCGGTGAGCAAACGCATCGCCAGCCTGGAGCTGCAGCTCAATGTGCGCCTGTTCGACCGCCTGGGCCGCGAGGTGAGCCTGACCGAGGCTGGCCGCGCCCTGCTGCCGCGGGCCTATCAGATTCTCAATGTACTCGATGATACGCGCCGCGCCCTGACCAACCTCAATGGCGAGATAAGCGGCCGCCTGACCCTCGCCACCAGCCACCATATCGGCCTGCATCGCCTGCCGCCGCTGCTGCGCGCCTTTACCCGTGCACACCCACAGGTAGCCCTGGACATCCAGTTCCTCGACTCCGAAGTGGCTTATGAAGAGGTGCTGCACGGCCGCGCCGAACTGGCGGTGATCACCCTGGCCCCGGAAACTCGCGAGCCGGTGCATGCGGTGGCCGTGTGGGACGACCCGCTGGATTTCGTCGCCGCCCCCGAGCATCCACTGGCACGCAGCCAGACGATCAGCCTGGCCGACGTGGCGCATCATCCGGCGGTATTTCCCGGCGGCAACACCTTTACCCACCATATTGTGCGCCGCCTGTTCGAAGCACAGGGGCTGACACCGAACATCGCCATGAGCACCAACTACCTGGAAACCATCAAGATGATGGTCTCCATCGGCCTGGCCTGGAGCGTGCTGCCGCGCACCATGCTCGACGACCAGGTGGCCCGCCTGCCCCTGCCCGGCATCCAGCTGTCGCGCCAACTGGGCTATATCTCCCACACCGAGCGTACCCTGTCGAATGCCGCGCGGGCCTTTATGACCCTGCTCGACAGTCAGCGCGACAGCCTTGCACTGCCGACAGACAAGAGGCTAACGTGAGGCATAACGATAAAAAAGGCCCACCCATGAGCCAAGCCTGTCGCCCCGAGCACGGTTACACCACCCGATGGCCCAAAGGAAGAGTCGGTTGTGACCCAATACAGTGACCGCCGCCCACCACTGCCTTTTATCCCGGCACTGGACCCTGCTGAATTCGAAAACGCCTGGAATGACGCCCCGCGCCTGCTGCGCGCCTTGAACGGGGCCAAACTGGGCACCTGGTACTGGGACATCGAAAGCGGCCGGGTCAGCTGGTCGCGCGGCGCGCAGGCACTGTTCGGCCTCGACCCCAGGAAACCCCTGGATACCCAGATCAACTATATCGACCTGATTCCACCCGAAGATCGCGCCGAAGTCCTCCAGCTGTTCGAACAGTTGCTGGCCGGCACCCCCAGCACCCGTGCGTTTCGCCACCGCATCATCTGGCCGGACGAAAGCCTGCACTGGCTGGAAATCAGCGGCAGCCTGCAACTGGATGCCGACGGCAAACAACGGGTGATGGGGGTGATCCGCGATATCAGCGGGCAGCAGGCGCGTGAACAGGCGCTGCGCAGCAGCGAGGAAAAATTCGCCCAGGCCTTCCACTACACCCCGGACGCCGTGCTCATCTCCGACAAAGCCACCGGGCGCTTTATCGAGATCAATGCCGGCTTTACCCGCCAGTTCGGCTGGACCAGCCAGGAAACCCTGGGCCGCACCTCGGTGGAACTGGGCATCTGGGCCCACCCCGGCGACCGCCTGCGAATGCTCGAAGCCATCGAGAACAATGCCCTCGACGGCCTGGAAGTCAGCCTCTACCACCGCGATGGCAGCCTGCGCCGCAACCTCCTGTTCGGCGGTGCGATACTGCTGGATGGTTGCACCTGCCTGGTGCTGTCGCTACGCGACATCACCGAGCAGCGCAAACAGGAGCAGGCCCTGCAGGACAGCCAGGAACGCCTGAACCTGGCCCTGGAGTCCGCCGACCTGGGCACCTGGGACTGGCATATCCCCAGCAATATGCTGTTTGGCTCGGTGCGCGCTGCGAAGCTCCACGGCCTGGCGGAGCAACCCTTTCATGACGACTTCCGTAAGTTCTTCAGTTTCGTCCCCCTGGAAGACCGCCGCGCCATGCGCGACCACTACAAGAGTCTGGTCGAAGGCAGCGCCCAGGACTACCAGGTAACCTACCGCGCCATCTATGCCAACCAGGAAGTGCATTACCTGGAGAGCACCGCCAAGCTCTACCGCGACGCCCAGGGCAGGCCCGAGCGCATGGCCGGCATCCTGATCGACATCAGCGAGCGGGTTCGCCGCGAGCAGCGCCTGAAGGCATCCGAGGAAAAGTTCGCCACCCTGTTCCAGGCCAGCCCCGACCCCATCGCCCTGACCACGGTGCCGGACGGCCGCGTAGTGGAAATCAACCCCAGCTTCACCCAGGTGTTCGGCTGGCAGCCCGAACAGGTGGTGGGGCGCACCATGCTGGAACTCAAATTCTGGGCCAATATAGAGGTGCGCGCGGCACTCTTCGTAAAGTTCCACCGGCAGCAGAAACTGGATAACGAGGTCGCCGACTTTCTCGACCGCCTGGGCCGCAAACTCACCTGCGTGGTCTCGACCCGACCGATCGAAATCGGCAGCCAGTCCTGCATTCTCACCTCGTTTCGCGATATCAGCGCGCGCCAGCAGGCCGAAGCCGCGCTCAAAGCCAGCCAGGAGAAGTTCGCCAAGGCCTTCCACTCCAGCCCGGACGCCATCACCATCACCGAGCGCGATACGGGCCGTTATATCGAGGTCAACCAGGGTTTCAGCCGCCTGACCGGCTACCAGGCCGACGAGGTTATCGGCCGCAGCGCCAGCGAACTCAACGTCTGGGCCGACCCGCAGGAGCGGGTGCAGATGGTGCAGCGGCTGATGCAGGACGGCCACGTCTACCATATGGAAATGCACGGCCGGCACCGCGACGGCACGATCAAGCTGGTCGAGGTCTCGGTCGAACCGATCGAACTGAACGCCACCCCCTGCCTGCTGCTGACCGCCCGCGATATCAGCGAACTCAAGCATGCCCAGGCCCAGGTGCAGCACCTGGCCTACCACGACTCGCTGACCAACCTGCCCAATCGCGCCCTGCTGCTCGACCGCCTGACCCAGCAGATCGCCCTGCTCAAGCGCCATGAACTGCGCGGCGCACTGCTGTTTCTCGACCTCGACCATTTCAAGCACATCAACGACTCCCTCGGCCACCCGGTCGGCGACGCGGTGCTCAAGCTGGTCACCGCGCGCCTGGAAGCCAGCGTGCGCCAGGAAGACACGGTGGCACGCCTGGGTGGCGACGAGTTCGTGGTGCTGCTCTCGGGCCTGGAAGGCAAGCGCTCGACCGTGGTGCGCCAGGCCCGCGGGGTGGCGGAGAAACTGCGCCAGCTGCTGGCCGAACCCATGCTGCTCGATGGCCAGAGGCTGCAGGTTACCCCCAGCATCGGCATCGCCCTGATCCCCGACCATGGCGACACCCCGGCGGACCTGCTCAAGCGCGCCGATATTGCCCTGTACCGCGCCAAGGACTCGGGTCGCAACTGCATCCAGCTGTTTCGCAACACCATGCAGAAGGCCGCCAGCGAACGCCTGCGCCTGGAGAACGACCTGCGCCTGGCCCTGGCCCGCGGCGAGTTCGAATTGCATTTCCAGCCCCAGGTCGACGCCCGCAACAACCAGATCATCGGTGCCGAAGCCCTGCTGCGCTGGTGTCACCCGACCCTGGGCGCACAGTCGCCAGCCCTGTTTATCCATGTGCTGGAAGAAAGCGGGCTGATTCTCGAAGTCGGCGGCTGGGTTCTGGCCGAAGCCTGCCACGCCTGCGCCCAGCTGCTCAGGGACGGCCTGGTCGACGCCAGCCAGTTCAGCCTGTGCGTGAATATCAGCCCCCGGCAGTTCCGCCAGAACGACTTCGTCGAGCGCGTGGAAAGCAGCCTGGCCGCCAGCAAGCTACCCGCCGGGATGCTCAAGCTGGAGATCACCGAAGGCATCGTGATCCAGAATATCGACGACACCATCGCCAAGATGAATCGCCTCAAACGCGTCGGCGTCAGCTTCGCCATGGACGACTTCGGCACCGGCTACAGCTCCCTGACCTACCTCAAGCGCCTGCCGGTGGACGTGCTGAAGATCGACCAGTCGTTCGTGCGCGACGCCACCCTCGACGTCAACGATGCGGAAATCATCCGCGCCATCGTCGCCATGGCCCGCAGCCTGGGCCTGGCGATGATTGCCGAAGGGGTCGAACAGCGCGACCAGCTGGACTTCCTCCAGCAGCAGGGCTGCCACCACTACCAGGGCTACCTGTTCAGCAAACCGGTGCCCCTGACGCAGTTCCGCAGCCTGCTGGAAGAAAACAGCCAGCCCAACCCGGTAAAAACAACAAGGGCACCCTAGGTGCCCTTGTTTATCCACCTGACGACGGATGATTAACGCTGCAACACAGTGCGCTCGGCGCTGATGGGAATGCGCTTGGCCTTGGCCTCCTCCGGCACGATGCGCACCAGGTCGATATTCAACAGGCCGTTGACCAGGCTGGCAGCCTTGACCTCGATATGGTCGGCCAGGCGGAACGACAGCTTGAACGCGCGCTGGGCAATGCCCTGGTACAGGTAGGTGACATTCTCGGCACTGGTGTCGCGCTTGCCGCCGCTAACCGTCAGCACCCCGCGCTCGACCTGCAGCTCCAGGTCTTCTTCCTGAAAGCCTGCGGCGGCGACCACGATGCGGTACTGATCGTCGGCATACTTCTCGACGTTATAGGGTGGATAGCTGCTGCCCGCCTCGTTGCGCATGGCCGATTCGAACAGGTCATTGAAACGGTCGAAGCCAACGGACTGACGGAACAGCGGGGTCATGGAAAATGCAGTGCTCATAGTTAAATCTCCTGAATTTCAGCGAGTAATGCAGAGCGTTAAAAACTACTGCGCTCGGCCATGCTGGGTTGAAACCAGCCTCGGAAGACGCTGGCGGCTAACGCGCTTCAGCGCGACCCGAAGGGCGAGTGCAACGAGTCATGCTCATGTACAGCTCGTACACTGCGCTTCCTCGGCTTGTTTCGCCTTGCCTGACCTTCGCTCGCTACGTTTTTCAACACCCTGCAATTGCGGAACCCGACTTCGGCATCCCGCATAACTAAAAATGTGGCTACTCAGGTAGATTTCAAGCCTCTGCAGAATGTTCTTACAGGGAGCAACTCGATGAGCAAGGTCATGCTGATTACCGGTGCCAGCCGCGGCATAGGCGCAGCCACCGCCAGGCTCGCCGCCGCACGCGGTTATGCCCTGTGCCTCAACTATCACCAGCAACAAGCCGCAGCGGATGCCCTGGTTGCCGAGATCACCCAGGGCGGCGGACAAGCCATCGCGGTACAGGCGGATGTGGCCGACGAAAGCCAGGTTCTGCACCTGTTCGCCCAGCTCGACCGCCACTTCGGCCGCCTTGATGTACTGGTCAACAACGCCGGCATGCTGGAAACCCAGATGCCCCTGGAGCAGATGGACCTGGCGCGCTGGCAGCGGGTGTTCGCCACCAATGTATTCGGCAGCTTTCTCTGCGCCCGCGAGGCGATCAGGCGCATGTCCACCGCCCACGGCGGCCAGGGCGGCAGCATCGTCAACCTGTCATCGGCTGCCGCCCGCCTCGGCGCGCCGGGCGAATATATCGACTATGCCGCGGCCAAGGGCGCGATCGACAGCATGACCCTGGGCCTGGCCAAGGAAGTCGCCGCCGAAGGGATTCGGGTCAACGCCGTGCGCCCCGGGGTGATCGACACCGCCATCCATGCCAGCGGCGGCGAACCGGCGCGGGTCGCGCGGGTCAGTCAGAGCGTGCCCATGGGCCGTGGCGGTCTGGCCGAGGAAGTGGCCGAAGCGATTCTCTGGCTGGCCGGCGCGCAGGCGTCCTATACCAGTGGGGCGCTGCTGGATGTCAGCGGCGGGCGCTGAGAACCTATTCACGATCTGCTGCGCGTCGGCCCTGCTGCGTTAAAAACAGCGCGTAGGGTGGATGACGCTTTTTCATCCACCATGTGTCGAGATCATGGTGGATCGGTGTAGCGTGATCCACCCTACGAACTCAGGCGCTCGCCTGTTCGACAGGCTCTGCCTCGGCAAACTGGGTACCGAGCAAGCCATCAATACGCAGGCAGTCGTTCTCGCGGCGCAGCAGGTTGAACAGCTCGGTGGCCTCCGGGTAACTGCGGGTCAGCATCGCCAGCCATTGCTTGAGCCGCCCCGGCGCATAGCGTGGCGACATCTTGCGCCGCGCCTGCAGCCAGAAATCGGCGAGCAGAGGCTGCAGTTCGGCCCAGCCCATGGTCTCCACCACCTGCCCAGCCCTGGCGGCAGCGATCTGCCGAGCCAGGTCCGGACGCGCCACCAGGCCGCGACCGAGCATGATGTCCTCGACCCCGCTGACCTCGCGGCAACGTCGCCAGTCCTCCAGAGTCCAGATCTCGCCATTGGCGAACACCGGCACCTTGACTGCTTCCTGTACCCGCGCCACCCACTCCCAGTGCGCCGGCGGCTTGTAGCCTTCCACCTTGGTCCGGGCGTGCACCACGATCTGCGCCGCACCGCCATCGGCCAGAGCCCGGGCGCACTCCAGGGCAGCGTCCTTGTGCTCGAAGCCCAGGCGCATCTTGGCGGTCACCGGGATATGCGCCGGCACCGTGCGACGCACCTCGCGGACGATGGCATGGAGCAGCTCCGGCTCCTTGAGCAGCACCGCCCCGCCGCGGGACTTGTTTACCGTCTTGGCCGGGCAGCCGAAATTCAGGTCGATCACCGGTGCCCCCAGGGTGCAGGCGAACGCGGCGTTATCGGCCAGGCAGAGCGGATCGGAGCCGAGAAACTGCACCCGCAACGGCGTACCGGCAGCCGTCCGCGCTCCGCTGAAGAGCTCGGGAGCGAGTTTTTCATAGGTGCTGGCCGGCAATACCCGCTCGGTCACACGGATAAATTCGGTCACACACCAGTCGATGCCGCCCACCCGGGTCAGCACATCACGAAGGATCTCGTCGACCAACCCCTCCATCGGGGCCAGGGCGATTTGCATAAATCAATTCTCAGAAAACCGCAGCCCTCGGGGAGCCTGCGCAGGAGCGCTAGTGTACGCGGCGCATCGTCCTGAATGAACGGGCTCCAGATAAACCGGATGGAACACCGCAGCACTCAGGGAGTCCATTTCGAAGAGCCTCAAACACCTTGGAGAACACGATGCGTCACCTGATACTGCTTGGCAGCCTCTTCCTCGGCATAGGCCTGAGCCATGCCGCCGAACCGACCGAAAGCGAGGCGCAGGCGCGCCAAAAGAAGCCTGCCCAGCTGATTATCAGCCGTGACGCCAAGGTCCCCGCCAGCTGCAAGGTGGACTTGCTGCTGGAGGAAAAGCAGGTGGCACAACTACCGGCCGGCGAATCCACCAAGCTGGAGGTCACCCCAGGCACCCTCTACCTCAGGGCCGAGCTGCTGACCGCCGACGACTGCAATGCCGGCGGCCTGGCCAGCGGCCAGTCGGTGCTGCTCGAACCCGGCGAGACTCGGCACTACCGACTCATGTTCGATAACGACGCCCTGTTCTTCGCCCCACAGCTGGACTGACCTCAACCATTACAGCTCCAGCGGAAACGGCGGCTGCAGGGCCTGCCCGTACCCCTCAACGAACTCCGCCGGCATACGCTTGGGCTTGCCGCTGGACAGCTCGATGCAGACGAAGGTGGTCTTGGCCCGCAGCAGAGTGGTGCCATCCTCCGGACGCAGCAGCTGAAAGCGCCGGTCCATCTTCAGACGCTGGTCGGACTCGACGATCCAGGTGGCCATCTGCAGCGCCTGGCCTGCATAGGCGCTGGCCAGGTAATCGATCTCATGACGCAGCACCGCCATGGCCCGATCGAGACGCCGATACTCGGCCAGGTCCAGCCCCAGATATTGCGAATGCCGCCAGGCGCAGCGCTCCAGCCAGCTGACATAGACCGCATTATTGGCATGACCGAGACCGTCGATGTCCTCATCAACGACCTCGATATCGATAACAAACGGGTTGGCGAGATCCCAACTCATGGCTATGGCTCCATGTTTGCGCTCAAGACGCGGGTTGCGCCAGCCCAGGGGCTGACCAATTAAAACAGCGCACTCAGACCGTCGCGAGCCCCGCAAAAGCCGTTAGCCAGCGATTGCGATCAACAGCCAGTTAACTTGACACAGGGCATACGCCAGCACGCACACTGGCACTAAGCTATCGGCACGGTACAAGGGAGCAACATAATACGTCCTTGCCGAACACCCCGCCCCCACCACAGCGAGTAACTTGCATTTGATCGCCCTGCTCCGTCTGTGCCTACTGCTGTTACTGCCCCTGACGGGCCACACGGCTTTGCTGTCCTTGCCGGCCAGTGAACAGCCCGTATTGCCGGCCCCCTTTATGCAGGTCTGGCAGGACCCCGAAGGTCAGGCGCAGATAGCCACCGTACGCAGCCTGCCCGATTCGGCCTGGCAGGCGGTGGCCAGGCGTGATGCCAGCTTCGGCTATGGCGGCCAGACCTACTGGCTGCGCCTGAAGCTGCACAACCCCGAAACACAGGCCATGGACTGGGTATTGCTGATCGGCAACCCCTTGCTGGACTACCTGGATGCTTACGGCCTGGATGGCGAACGGCTGTACCAGGCCGGCGATCAGCGGCCCTTCCAGCAACGCTGGGTCGAACATCGCCAGTTCGTGCTGCCCCTGCGCCTGGCCGCTGGCGAGCAGCGCGAACTGTTCCTACGCATGCAGACCGAGGGCTCGGCCAACCTCAGCGCCAGCCTGATGACGGCCTCCGCCTTCAACCACCACGAGCAGTCGATGTTGCTGCTGCAGGGCCTGTTCTTCGGGGCCTTGCTGGTGATGCTGATCTACAACCTGTCGATCTTCGTCATCACCCGCGACCGCAACTACCTCTGGTACAGCCTGTTTGTCGCCAGCTTCAGCCTCTATCAGTTTATTCAACTGGGCTTTGCCTTCCAGTGGCTATGGCCTCAGGCCCTGTGGTGGCAACAGCTGAGCTTTCCGTTCAGTTCCGCGCTCGCCACCCTGTTCGGCATTCTCTTTACCTACGGCGTGCTCGACCTCAAGAATTGTCCCGCACCCTATACCCGCATCACTCAGGCCCTGCTGGCCGGCAGCCTGGCAGTCATTGTCCTGGCACTGGCCGCTCCCTACAGCGTGGCACTGATGGCCAGCTTCGTTCTGTTGGTGATCTGCGCGCTAATGGCTTTCGCCTTCACCCTGCTGCGCTGGCGTGCCGGCTACCAGCCGGCCAAGCTGTTTGCCCTGGGCTGGTCCATGCTGATCTGCGCCAGCCTGTTCAGTATCCTCAGCGGCACGGGGGTGATCGCCAACTCCCTGCTGACCCTGCACGCCCAGCAGATCGGCGGCCTGCTCGAACTGGTGATCTTTTCCATCGCCCTGGGCACGCGCATCCGCCAGGCCCAGCAGGCCGAACGACTGGCCCAGGCCCGACTGCTCAGCCATGAGCAGCAGCTGTGCGCGGAACAGGCGAAAAGTCTCGACCTGCAAAAACAGATCAGCGAGGGACTGGAACTGCGCGTAGAACAACGCACCGCCTCACTGCAGCAGGCCATGCAGGAGCTTTCCGCGGCCAACCGCCGCCTGGCCGAACTCAGCCGCCATGACAGCCTAACCGGCCTGTACAACCGCCAGGTGCTCAACGAAGAACTGGCGCGAACACTGGCCCAGGCCAAGCGCTCACACCAACCGATGGCAATCCTGATGATGGACCTGGACTACTTCAAGCGGGTCAACGACGAGCACGGCCACCTGGCCGGCGATGCCTGCCTGCACCACGCCGCCCAGCGCATGCAGCAGCGCATGCGCAACAACGACCTGCTGGCGCGCTTCGGCGGCGAAGAGTTTGCCGCGATATTGAGCGACACCGACCTAGCTGGCGCGGCCGAACTGGCCGAACAGCTGCGCGCCGACCTGGCCAGCCATCCCTGCCCGCATGAGGGTACCAATATCGCACTGAGCCTGAGCATCGGCGTCTGCGCGCTGGTACCGCAAGCCGACAGCAACAGCGAACAACTGCTGCGCCGCGCCGACCAGGCCCTGTATCGCGCCAAGGCCGCCGGGCGCAACCGGGTGGAGTGCTACGAAGCCAGCGCGCTCGACGAGGTATGACGGGCAGCACCCAGCAACTGCACCACCGCCTCGTGCAGACGCGGATCTGCCAGCACCCGCTGGTGGCCACCCGCCTCCAGACGCAGTAGACGACTGTCGAACCAGGCCTGGTGAATGGCCTCGGCCTCGTCGAAAGGCACCACCGGGTCATCCGCGGCGTGCACGATCAGGCCCGGGATATCCAGCTGGTATTGCCTAACATCCAGCTTGCCCGCAGGCATACCGGCCTTCTCCTCGACCAGGCGCACGAAATGCGCCCCGGCCTGCGCCGGCAAACCCATATAACGGGCGAAACGGCGCAGCACGGCGAGAATCCGGCTCGGCGCGGCAATGCTTACCAGCGCTTCGGCGCGCAAGCCCATCTGAGTGGCCAGCAGCATGCTGGCCCCACCCATGGAGTGGCCGATCACCGCCTTCAGCGGCGGCAACTCGTTGGCCGCCTCCAGCAGCGCATGGGCAAACTGCACCACGGTGGCCTCCTGCCCAGGCGAACGACCGTGGGCCGGCCCATCCAGCGCCACCACGCCATAGCCGGCCTCGACCAGCGCGCCGATCAAGCCGGCGAACTGGGTTGGCCGCCCTTCCCAGCCATGCATCAGCAGTACGGTCGGGCCACTGCCCCAGCGCAAGGCCGACAGACCGAAACGCAGGGTGATGCGCTCGGCCCGACTCAGCAGCGGCAATTCCCAATCCCGCGGCAACGACTCACGCGGGGTTATAAACTCACGACGCAACCTACTGGCCAACGCATGGGGGGCCAGCAGACCTACAGACGCATTGAAACCACGAATCCAGCTGATGCTGTTCATTGCCATTCTCCTCACAGGATTGCCGACTTGGCGGCGCGCAAGACGCGGTCAGACAACTCACAGGGACCCAGCGCCCGCGCCAGCGCCAGCCCCCCAACCATCAAAGCGATATCGGCCAGCACCTTGTCGGTCTCCTCGGGGCTGCCCGCCAACTGCGCCGTCATCAGTTCCAGATGCTGCGCCAACGCCTGGCGAAACCCCTCGGGCAAACGGGTCAACTCCCCCAGCGAACTGGGTAAGGGACAGCCCTGATCGCCGGCATCGCGGTGCTTGCGCGACAGATAGAAGGCGGCCGCCAGAACCCGCCGCTGGTCCGCCGGCAGCTCCTGATCCAACGCCCCGAGCAACTCGCGGCGCTGACAAAGCATCTGCTGGAAGACCTCCAGCATCAGCGCGTCCTTGCTCTCGAAATGGGCATAGAAACCGCCGACGGTCAGGCCAGCTGCGCCCATCACTTCACCGACACTGGGTTCAACCGGACCGCGCTGCAGCAGTGCGGTACTGGCCGCGGCCAGAATGCGTTCACGGGTTTGCGCTTTCTTGTCGCTCATGCTCGCCTCCACAATTATTACGCTCGTAATATTATGCTCGTAATAATTTATAGCAAGCGCTGAATGCGACCACTGATCGGGCGACAGGAAAAACTCTCGGGAGGGAGGCGAAATTGCCTGGAGCAATTCTTAACGCTGCGCAGCAACGGCCTGCAGAGTGGCCGCCAAGGATGGCAGGCCATAAAAAATCGTCGGGAGCGATTTTTAACGTTGCGCAGCAACGGCCCGCAGGGTGGCCGCCAGGGATGGCAGGCCATAAAAACAAAAGGGCCATTCCATAAAGAATGACCCTTCAAAATCCCGCAGAGCGGGCAAAAATGGCGTCCCCTAGGGGACTCGAACCCCTGTTACCGCCGTGAAAGGGCGGTGTCCTAGGCCACTAGACGAAGGGGACGAAACCTTCGAAGAACAAGGCCAGCTTTACGCTGGCCCCGTGGCAGTGATTACTACTGCAAAATTGGTGGAGATAAACGGGATCGAACCGTTGACCTCTTGCATGCCATGCAAGCGCTCTCCCAGCTGAGCTATACCCCCAGATTTATCGCCTCTCGGCTCACAGCCCAAACCGGCACTGCTTTTTGATACTGGCGTCCCCTAGGGGACTCGAACCCCTGTTACCGCCGTGAAAGGGCGGTGTCCTAGGCCACTAGACGAAGGGGACGTAACCCTTCTACAACGCAACCAGCTACGAGAGCTGATTGTGGCAAGCCTTTCGGCTTTGAAGATGGTGGAGCTAGACGGGATCGAACCGTCGACCTCTTGCATGCCATGCAAGCGCTCTCCCAGCTGAGCTATAGCCCCATCTCAAGGACGGGGCGCATGTTAAGAGCGCGCCCCACATCTGTCAACATTATTTTTACCTATACATGCATTCTTTATGCTGACAGAACAACCACTTACCCCATCCAGGCGCGCCAAAACGACGGCCGGACGGGGCATTCAGCTGCTTAGCCAATGGCTGCCAGCAGCTTTTCCCACTCCTTGTTTTCCTTCTTCGACACGCCACCGAGCAGCTCGATAGCCTGGCGCAAGCGGAAGCGGGTCAGGTCCGGGCCGATAATTTCCATGGCATCGAGCACCGACACCGAGCTGGCCTGGCCGGTAACGGCAGCGAACATCAGCGGCATGGCATCACGCAGCTTCAGCTCCAGATGCTCGACCACGGCCTGGATGCAGCCCGTGATCTTGTCTTTTTCCCACTGCCGCAGGCTTTCCAGCTTCCACAGAATCAGTTGCATCAGCTGACGCACCTGATCGGCCGACAGCTTCTTGCTCTCGAACAGCTTGGCATCGGGGCTGACGCCACCGGCGAAGAAGAAACTGGCCAGCGGCGCGATCTGGCTGAAGGTTTCCACCCTGCCCTGCACATGGGGCGCGATCTGCATCAGGTAGTCGGAATTGAACGCCCACTTCTGCGCACCGGCAGCGAACTCTTCGACGCTCAGCTCACGCATCCACTGGCCGTTGAGCCAGGACAGCTTCTCTAGGTCGAAGATCGGCCCGCCGAGGGAAACCCGGTTGATATCGAAGTGTTCGACCATCTCGTCGAGGCTGAACTTCTCGCGCTCGTCCGGCATCGACCAGCCCATGCGGCCCAGGTAGTTGAGCATCGCCTGGGGGAGGTAACCCATACGCTCGTAGAAGGTGATGCTGGTGGGGTTCTTGCGCTTGGACAGCTTGCTCTTGTCCGGATTGCGCAACAGCGGCATATAGCACAGCTGTGGCTTGTCCCAGCCGAAGTATTCATAGAGCAGGATCAGTTTGGGTGCCGACGGTAGCCACTCTTCGCCGCGCAGCACATGGGTGATACCCATCAGATGGTCGTCGACCACGTTGGCCAGGAAGTAGGTGGGCAGGCCATCGGTCTTCATCAGCACCTGCATGTCCATGCGATCCCAGGGGATCTCGACTTCGCCACGGAGCATATCCGGCACCACGCACACGCCTTCGGTCGGCACCTTCATGCGCACTACGTTGGGCTCGCCGGCGGCCAGGCGCTGCTGCACCTCGGCGGCGGGCAGGTGCATGCAGTGGCCGTCGTAACGCGGCGTCTGCTTGGCTTCCATCTGTTCGGCGCGCAGCTTGTCCAGGCGCTCGGCGCTGCAGAAACAGTGGAAGGCATGGCCCTTGTCCACCAGCTCGGCGCTGTACTTCTGGTAGATATGCCCACGCTCGCTCTGCCGATAGGGGCCGTGCGGGCCGCCGACATCCGGGCCTTCGCTCCACTCGATACCCAGCCAGCGCAGGGCGTCGTAGATCTGCTGTTCCGACTCACGGGTCGAGCGCAGCTGGTCGGTATCCTCGATACGCAGGATAAATTCACCACCGTGCTGACGCGCGAAGCACAGATTGAACAGGGCGATATAGGCGGTGCCTACGTGCGGATCACCAGTGGGCGACGGCGCAATACGGGTGCGGACGGTGGTCATGGAAAGTCTCGAAGAGTTGCAGTGAACGCGGATTAAGTCGCCGATGTTAACAGGCCAGCCATGGGCGGCTCCAGCAGCCGACCAGCTGACAACGGCAGACTGTGAATCAGAAAGTCGAGAAAGGTTTTCACCTTCATGGCCTGGAAGCGCCGTGACGGGTAGACCGCATACAGCTCGCCTACCGGCAGGCGCGCCTCGGGTAGCAACGCGACCAGCTGCCCGGCCTGCACCGCCGCCTCGCAGATCATGATCGGCAAGCCGGCAATCCCGGCACCTGCCATGGCCACCTCGCGGGCAAAGGTGATGTTGTTGCACGACAGCACGCCCTGGCAGGCAATGCTCTCCCCCTCCAGCGGCCAGTAACGCGTCGAATCATTCGGCAGCACGACCGCACGATGCCCGGCCAGCTCGGCAACGGCCTGCGGCGTACCGTGCCGAGCCAGGTAGTCGGGGCTGGCATACAGGCACCGACTGGTCTCATAGACCTTGCGCGCGATCAGGGTGGAGTCCTGCGGCTGACCGACCAGGATGACGATATCCACACCCTCCTCGACCGGGTCAACGCGCCGCGAGGTCAGCTCCACCTCGGCCGTGATCTGCGGGTACTGACGCATAAATTCACCCAGCACCCGCCCGAGAAACAGCTGGCCAAATTCGATTGGCGCACTGATGCGCAACAGACCGGCGGGAGCCAGCTGCAATTGCATCACCGCCTGCTCGGCCTCGGCGAAGTCGAGCATGATCTGCCGGCAGCGCTCGTAATAGGCCTGCCCCACTTCGGTCAGGCGCAGCTTGCGCGTGGTGCGATTGAGCAGGCGCACGCCTAACCGCTCTTCAAGCAGGGCAATGCGCCGGCTGACTGTCGACTTTTGCATGCCCAGGCCCTGCGCCGCCTGGGTAAAACTGTGGCACTCGACCACGCGAGTGAAGATCAGCGCATCATCCAGCCCCATTATTGTTCCCTATAAGCAACAAAGTTTATGAATTCTAGTGACTACAGGCGCGAAAGGAACACTGTTAGATTCACTTACAATTTTTGCCCGACCTTCGAGCACCTGCCATGCCCGCCCAACTGCAACGCCGTCTATTTGTCTTCCTGACCATCCTCGGCTTGATCATCGCCGCCTTCTTCGGCCACTGGCTGCTGATCGGCCGCTACTTGGAAAGCACCGACAACGCTTACGTACAGGGCGAAATTACCCGCGTGTCCAGCCAGCTAGGCGCACGCATCGACAAAGTGTTGGTGCAGGACAACCAACACGTCGAACAAGGCGAATTGCTACTGGTGCTAGAAAGCGCTGACTTCGAGCTGGCCAAGCAACGCGCCGAGGCAACCCTGGCCACCCGGGAAGCGGAATTGAGCCAGGCGCGCAGCACGCTGGAGCAACAAGCCAGCCTGATAGCCGCCAGCCAAGCGGATGTCTCGGCAAGCGAAGCCACTCTGGGCCGCACCCAAATCGATCTATCGCGCGCGAAAACCCTGCAGAAGCCTGGATTTATCTCCGCGGAGCGGGTCACTACCTTGACCGCAGACAGCCGTATCGCCAGCTCACAAGTGAGCAAAGCGCAGGCTGACCTGCAAGCCCAGCGCCAACAAATCAACACCCTTAACGCCGAGATCAAACGCCTGGAGGCGCAAATCGCAAGCGCCCGCAGCGACTTGGCACAGGCCGAACTGAACCTTACCCGCACGCAAATCCATGCACCCATCAGCGGCTTTATCGGTCAGCGTGCGGCCCGCAACGGCCAAGTTGTTCAGACGGGTGCCTATCTGTTGTCACTGGTGCCGGACCAGGACATCTGGATCCAAGCCAACTTCAAAGAAACCCAGATCGGCCACATGCGCCCTGGACAGAGCGCTGAGCTGACTTTCGACAGCTTCCCCGACACACCGATTGAGGCGCACGTTGAAAGCCTGTTTGCCGCCTCCGGCGCTCAGTTCAGCCTGCTGCCGCCGGACAACGCCACCGGCAACTTCACCAAGGTAGTGCAGCGCATCCCGGTGAAACTGACCTTCGCTGTGGATAATCCACTCAAAGGTCTGATTCGTCCGGGCATGTCGGTCGAGGTCAAGGTCGACCTGCGGTCAGAGCCATAACATGACAGGTGATTCGCTGATCCGCCCAACGGGTGAACCGAGCCGGCGTGACTGGATCGCGGTGATGAGCGCCATGCTCGGTGCCTTTATGGCGGTACTGGATATCCAGATCACCAACTCCTCACTCAAGGACATCCAGGGTGCGCTATCGGCCACCCTGGAGGAAGGCTCGTGGATTTCCACCTCCTACCTGGTCGCGGAGATCATCATGATCCCGCTCACCGCCTGGCTGGTGCAGTTGCTCTCGGCACGGCGCCTGGCCGTGTGGGTGTCCATCGGTTTTCTGTTTTCCTCACTGCTCTGCTCCCTGGCCTGGAGCCTGGAGAGCATGATCGTATTCCGCGCCATGCAGGGCTTTACCGGCGGCGCGCTGATCCCACTGGCGTTCACCCTGACGCTGATCAAATTACCTGAGCATCACCGCGCCAAAGGCATGGCGCTATTTGCCCTGACCGCGACCTTCGCGCCGTCAATCGGCCCTACGCTCGGTGGCTGGCTGACAGAGAGTTTCGGCTGGGAATACATTTTCTACATCAACGTGCCACCGGGCTTGCTGATGATTGCCGGGCTGCTCTATGGCCTGGAAAAGAAAGCGCCAAATTGGGACATGCTGAAAAGCACTGACTACGCCGGCATTCTCACCCTCGGTCTGGGGCTCGGCTGCCTGCAGGTATTTCTAGAGGAAGGCCATCGCAAGGACTGGCTGGAGTCGAACCTGATCAGTGGCCTGGGCAGCATTGCCGCGATCAGCCTGGTGCTATTTGTCATTCTGCAGGTGTCACGCCCCAACCCACTGATCAATCTCGGCGTGCTGCGCGAGCGCAACTTTGGACTGTCGAGTATCTCCAGCGTCGGCTTGGGCATGGGTTTGTATGGCTCAATCTATGTGCTGCCGTTGTATCTGGCACAAATTCAGGGCTACAACGCCCTGCAGATCGGCGAAGTGATTATGTGGATGGGCGTACCGCAGCTGTTCCTCATTCCCTTGGTACCGTTAATGATGAAAAAAATCTCACCGAAGTGGCTCTGCGCCATTGGCTTTGGCCTGTTCGGTGGGGCCAGCTTCCTCTCCGGTGTGCTCAACCCGGACTTTGCCGGCGAGCAGTTCAACCATATCCAGATTATTCGCGCACTCGGTCAACCCTTGGTGATGGTGACCATTTCATTGATCGCCACCGCCTACGTCATGCCGCAGGATGCTGGCTCGGCCTCCAGCCTATTCAACATTCTGCGCAACCTCGGCGGAGCCATCGGCATCGCCCTACTCGCCACCCTGCTCGACAGCCGGGCCAAAGTGTATTTCGACTATTTGCGCGAAGCCCTGGTACCGAGCAACCCGCAGGTTGCCGAACGTCTGACTCTGCTGACAGAAAAACTCGGCAGCGAGACGGCCGCCCTGGCCAAACTCAGCGAAATCACCCATCAGCAGGCGGCGATCATGGCCTACAATGACGCCTTCCATTGCATCGGCATCGCCCTTGGCATCAGCATGATTGCGGTGCTGCTAACCAGAAAGCTGCCTGCAGGTGCCACTGGCACAGCGGCGCACTAACCCTGCCCGCGCCAGCCTCTGGCGCGTTGTCGCTTCAGGCCCCCATGTCCACCTTCGCCCCACGTACCCGCACACTGCTGCTAATCATCGCGTTCGGCGTTATTTACCTGGGCTGGGGTACAACCTACCTGGCCAACCACTTCCTCTTGCTGGAGCTGCCGCCGTTCGTCATCGGCAGCCTGCGCTTCTCCTTTGCCGGCTTATTAGCCCTGAGGTGGGTGGTTCTCAGCGGCCAGCTGCGTATTCAGCGCAGTGACCGGGGGGCGTGTTACTGGGCGGTTTAACCCTGATTACAGTCGGCCAGGGCGCACTAATCTACGCCAATCAGTATTTGCCAACCGGCATGCTCGCGATGCTCTACACCACTCTGCCGTTGTGGAGCGTGGCGTTGGAATGGCTGCTCGGAGAGCGGCCACCCCTGTGGGTGCTCTGCGGCCTGGCGCTGGCCTGCGGCGGCATTGTCTTGCTGATGAACAACGGCCTGGGCCAGGCGGCCTCAGGCGAACAATGGTTCGCTGGCGTGCTGGTGGTCAGCGCAACGCTGCTCTGGGCCGGAGGTGCTTGGCTGCTGCGGCAGCGTCCGCCATTTCGCTCGAGCTGGCTGGGTCTGAGCTTGCAAATGCTGATTGGGGCGTTGCTGCTGGCACTGTTTGGCCTGTGGCACGGCGACTGGCAGGCGCTGGACCTGCGCAGCCTAAGCAGCAACGCTTGGCTCTGGCTAGCGTATCTGGTGCTGCCAGTGAGCCTGGGCGTATATCCCGCGTACTTCTGGCTGCTGCGCGAGGTACGCCCCAGCCTGGTGTCGACTTTGGCTTTTGTGAACCCTGTAGTCGCTCTACTACTGGGTTATCTGCTGCTGGACGAACATCTTAGCTTCGTAGCCATGCTCGCCTGCGGCATCACCCTGGGCGGCGTGGTGCTAATTATCTTCGGACGCCGCTAAGTACGCGGACCAAGGGAAGAGAAAAACCTCCCACAACCAGCCCAACGTAACCAAGCTATACCTGCAACAGCCGGTCGCGTAGCTTCTGAATCTCGTCACGCATCTGCGCCGCAGCTTCAAACTCAAGATCGCGGGCCAGTTGATACATCTTCTCTTCCAGCTGACGGATGCGCTTGCTGATCTCGCTCGGCGAGCGCAGCTCGTTCTCGTAACGCGCGCTTTCTTCGGCGGCCTGGGCCATGCCCTTGCGCTTCTTGCTGCGCGAGCCCGGCACCGTGGCCCCTTCGAGGATGTCCTGAACGTCCTTGAACACCCCTTTTGGGGTGATGCCATTGGCTAAGTTGAAGGCGATCTGCTTGTTACGGCGGCGCTCGGTCTCGCCGATGGCACGTTCCATCGAACCGGTCATGCGGTCGGCATACAGAATCGCCCGACCATTGAGGTTACGCGCGGCGCGGCCGATGGTCTGGATCAGCGAGCGCTCGCTGCGCAGAAAACCCTCCTTGTCGGCATCGAGAATCGCCACCAGCGACACTTCCGGCATATCCAGACCTTCGCGCAGCAGGTTGATGCCCACCAGCACGTCGAAGGCACCGATACGCAGGTCGCGGATAATCTCGACCCGCTCCACGGTATCGATGTCCGAGTGCAGGTAACGCACCTTGACCCCGTGATCGGCCAGGTAATCGGTCAGATCTTCGGCCATGCGCTTGGTCAAGGTGGTGACCAGCACGCGCTCCTCGATGGCCACGCGCTTGTGGATTTCCGAGAGCAGGTCGTCGACCTGGGTCAGGGCCGGACGCACTTCGATCTGCGGGTCGACCAGGCCGGTGGGCCGCACCACCTGCTCGATCACCCGCCCGGCATGCTCGGCTTCGTAATTGCCCGGCGTGGCGGAAACGAAGATGGTCTGCGGGCTGGCCGCCTCCCACTCCTCGAAGCGCATCGGCCGGTTATCCAGCGCCGACGGCAGGCGAAAGCCGTATTCGACCAGGGTTTCCTTGCGCGAGCGGTCGCCCTTGTACATCGCACCGACCTGCGGCACGGAGACGTGGGACTCGTCGATCACCAGCAGCGCCTCGTCCGGCAGGTAGTCGTACAAGGTCGGTGGCGGCTCGCCTGGGCCTCGCCCGGACAGGTAGCGCGAGTAGTTTTCGATGCCGTTGCAGTAACCCAGCTCGATAATCATCTCCAGATCGAAGCGGGTGCGTTGCTCCAGGCGCTGGGCTTCCACCAGCTTGTTGGTGCTACGCAGGTATTCCAGGCGCTCGACCAGCTCGACCTTGATCTTCTCCACCGCCTCCAGCAGCACCTCGCGCGGGGTGACGTAGTGGCTCTTGGGGTAGAAGGTGAAGCGCGGCAATTTGCGGATCACCTCGCCAGTCAGCGGATCGAAGGCCGAGATGCTTTCCACCTCATCATCGAACAACTCGATGCGAATGGCTTCCAGGTCCGATTCGGCCGGGAAGATATCGATCACATCGCCGCGCACGCGGAAGGTGGCGCGGGCAAAATCCATGTCGTTGCGGGTGTATTGCAGGTCGGCCAGGCGGCGCAGCAAGGCGCGCTGGTCCATTTTGTCGCCGCGATCGACGTGCAGCACCATCTTCAGGTACGACTCGGGGCTGCCCAGACCGTAGATGCATGACACGGTGGTGACGATGATCGCGTCCGGCCGCTCCAGCAACGCCTTGGTCGCCGACAGACGCATCTGCTCGATATGGTCGTTGATCGAAGCGTCCTTCTCGATAAAGGTATCGGAGGACGGCACATAGGCTTCCGGCTGGTAGTAGTCGTAATAGGAAACGAAATACTCCACCGCATTGTTGGGGAAGAAGCTCTTGAACTCGCCGTAGAGCTGCGCGGCCAGGGTCTTGTTTGGTGCCAGCACCAGGGTCGGACGCTGGATCTGGGCGATCACGTTGGCGATGGAAAAGGTCTTGCCGGAGCCGGTTACGCCGAGCAGGGTCTGGTGCGACAAGCCCGCCTCGAGCCCCTCGACCATCTGCCGGATTGCCTCCGGCTGATCGCCGGCGGGCTGAAAACGGGTGACCAGTTGGAACTCGGACATGAAGGACCTCGACAAGCGGCTGTGACGCGACCTGAAAGCCTACGTCAAAACCGGTGAAAAGCGTGTGCCTGCTGTCGCGGCACAGGTTATGGCTCGGTATACTACCGGCCCACTTACGCAACCCCTAGCCCCAGTCGTAGCAGGGTGTTGCCTGACCCTCATCTCTCCTCTTCAAGAGCTGCCGCCTCCATGAGTCTGTTCTCTGCCGTCGAAATGGCACCGCGCGATCCCATCTTGGGCCTCAATGAAGCATTCAACGCCGATACCCGTGCGACCAAGGTCAACCTGGGCGTCGGCGTTTACTACAACGAGGAAGGCCGAATTCCGCTGTTGCGCGCCGTCGCTGAAGCCGAAAAAGCCCGCATTGAAGCCCATGCACCGCGTGGCTATCTGCCGATCGAAGGCATTGCAGCCTATGACAGCGCCGTGCAGACACTGTTGCTGGGTGCCGACTCCGAACTGATCGCCGCTGGTCGGGTAATCACCACCCAGGCCGTGGGCGGAACCGGCGCACTGAAAACCGGCGCAGACTTTCTCAAGCGCCTGCTACCGAACGCAGCAGTGGCCATCAGCGACCCAAGCTGGGAAAACCACCGCGCGCTGTTCGAATCCGCCGGTTTCCCGGTGCAGCATTACCGCTACTACGACGCGGCCAGCCACGGGGTGAACCGTGCCGGCATGCTCGAAGACCTGAGAAATCTGCCGGCCCGCTCCATCGTCGTGCTGCACGCCTGCTGCCACAACCCGACCGGCGTCGACCTGTCGCTGGACGACTGGAAAGCCGTGCTGGAGGTAATGCGCGAGCGTGAACACGTGCCGTTCCTGGATATCGCCTACCAGGGCTTCGGTGACGGCATCGAACAGGACGCCTTTGCCGTGCGCCTGTTTGCCGAATCGGGCCTGCAGTTCTTCGTTTCCAGTTCCTTCTCCAAGTCGTTCTCGCTGTACGGCGAACGCGTCGGTGCCCTGTCCATCGTCACCGCCAGCCGGGAAGAAGCCGGCCGCGTGCTCTCGCAGGTCAAGCGCGTCATCCGCACCAACTACTCCAACCCGCCGACCCACGGTGCCACTGTGGTCGCCAGCGTGCTCAACAGCCCTGAGTTGCGCGCCCTGTGGGAAGACGAACTGGCCGGCATGCGCGAACGCATTCGCAGCATGCGCCTGAGCATGGTCGAACAGCTGACCGCCCTGAGCAGCAAACGCGATTTCAGCTTCGTCGCCCAGCAACGCGGCATGTTCTCCTACTCGGGCCTGACCACCGAGCAGGTCGAGCGCCTGAAAAGCGAGTTCGGCATTTACGCCGTCGGCACCGGGCGCATCTGCGTCGCCGCGCTGAACCAGCGCAATCTGCCGGCCGTGACCCAGGCCATCGCCCAGGTGCTCTAAGCCGCCAAGGGGAAGTCCTGAATACTTGACTTCCCTTTCCGAATCAGTAGGATACGCGCCGTCATTCCGCGATAGCTCAGTCGGTAGAGCAAATGACTGTTAATCATTGGGTCCCAGGTTCGAGTCCTGGTCGCGGAGCCAAACTTAAGAACCCAGCCTAACCGCTGGGTTTTTTATTGCCTGCGGACTCTCACCGGGACTACGTCCCAGGTTATTCGCTGCGCTCACCCCTTCGGGGCCGTGCTAAAGCACGTTCAGCTTCGCTGTCGAGTCCTGGTCGCGGAGCCAAATTCAAAGCCTCGGTATAAACCGAGGCTTTTTTGTATCCGCCGGACTCTCGCCGGGCTCAGCCTGGCCAGGCTAAGGTGATCCCTGGCAACTTCGACTTCGATCAGCGCTATCAGCGCGGCAGACAGCATTCTTGAGCGCCGGGGCAATGACCTGCAGCGCAGGAAGACGCGGCGCTCTGTACCAGGCTCATGGCAATCAGCAGGCTGCCCACGGCCAATCGGCGGTTTTCTGGGCAGCGTGATCGGGGCCTCATCGGCCGCTGGCCAGCATCACGGGCACTTTGCCAAGCTGGTAAATAAAGCCATTAGCCACAGTGACATGGTGCTGGTGGCACAGACCCATAGCGAGCAGGAAACCCGCGTGGCCCGAGAGGTGATCAAGGCCACCTCAGGCCTGGTCAAGGACATCAATATGGCCAATACCGCAACCCAGCTGACGTCGCCTTGAGTCCTGGCTCTGGCAACTTGTGAGCCAGGGCCAAATCGATCGATAAAAACTATCGACAGCATCCAAACAAGAATCTTTATCAATAGTTACTGAGCGCCTAGGCTGCGTAACAACAGAGAACGATTCTTAATCGAGGTGCGCCATGCTCAAGACCCTGACCTTTACCTTGATGCACTTCTGCATCGCCTTCGGGGTGACCTATGCGCTGACCGGCAGCGTTGCGGCCAGCGGCCTGGTGGCCGCCATTGAACCGCTGTGCAATTCCGTGGGTTTCTACTTCCACGAGAAGCTGTGGGCCAGGATGGCCGCCCGCAAGAACAGCGCGTCATCTCCTGCCCCCGCCATTCCCCGGCATGCCTGGTTGCATCACCTGGCCTGAGCCGCGGGCGGGTTATCCGCCATAGCCCTGCCGCACTCACCCCCTGGCCTGCTCCGGCTGGGGTATATGAAAATAAATAATAAAAACGCACTCTATGCCGACTCTGTGGTCGAATGACGCCAGCTTACGTCAGCTTGTCTACTAATCGAGAACTCCTGTCATGCCGCACCTCTTCCGCTTGGTCGCCTTGCTCAGTGGAATGGCCTTTACTGGCCAGCTCCTGGCAGCCGATATCGATGCAGCTAGTTATGGCTACCCCCTGAGCAACCCCTTCGAAGCCACACTCGCCACCACCCCCGTAGAACTGCGCCCAAATCTGCCGGCCGACGCCGATATCGACCAGGACGATTATCGGGTCAGGCTGCGCCCCGAACGCGAATTCGAACTGCCGAAGAACTTCTGGCCGGTGACCAAGATGGGTTATCGCCTGGCCAAGCAGCGCGGCGAAGCACCCTTGATCTTTATCATCGCCGGCACTGGCGCGCACTACAGCAGCAGCACGCCGGAATACCTGAAAAAGCTGTTCTATGGCGCGGGCTATCACGTGGTGCAGCTGTCTTCGCCCACCAGCTACGACTTTATGACCTCGGCCTCGCGCTTCGCCACCCCGGGCATCACCCGCGAAGATGCCGAAGACCTGTACCGCGCCATGCAGGCGGTCAGGGCTCAGCACCCGCGGCTGAAAGTCAGCGAATATCACCTGACCGGTTACAGCCTGGGCGGCCTGCAGGCTGCCTTCGTCAGCGAGCTCGACGAAACGCGGCGCAGCTTCAACTTCAAGCGCGTGCTGCTGCTCAACCCGCCGGTCAACCTCTACACCTCGATCAGTAACCTGGATCGCCTGGTGCAGACCCAGGTCGAGGGGGTCGACAGCAGCACCACCTTCTATGAACTGGTGCTGGCAAAGCTGACCCGCTACTTCCAGGCCAAAGGCTACCTGGATATCAACGACGCCATGCTCTATGACTTCCAGCAGTCGCGCGAGCAGCTCTCAGACGAGCAGATGGCCATGCTGATCGGCGCGGTGTTCCGCTTCTCGTCCTCGGATATCGCCTTTACCTCGGACCTGGTCAATCGCCGCGGCCTGATCACCCCGATCGACTACCCGATCGATGACGGCACTAGCCTGACGCCATTCTTCAAGCGCGCCCTGCAGTGCAACTTCGACTGCTACATGACCGAGCAACTGATTCCCATGTGGCGTGCCCGCTCTGACGGCGGCAGCGTGGCGCAGCTGATCGACCAGGTCAGTCTGTATGCCCTGACCGATTACCTGAAAGGCAGCAGCAAGATCGCCGTGATGCACAACGCCGACGACGTGATTCTCGGCCCGGGCGACCTCGGTTTCCTGCGTAAAACCTTCGGCGATCGCCTGACCGTCTACCCTCTCGGCGGCCACTGCGGCAACCTTAATTACAGCGTCAACAGCGACGCCATGCTGGAGTTCTTCCGTGGCTAAGCCTTTCCATAACGCGCTTTTCGCAAGCCTGATCCTCGTCAGCAGCCTGGCCCAGGCGCAGCACGCAGCCGATGACGACGGTTTCAAGCAGCCGATGCAGCATCTGCAGATCAACCCAGGCCTCGATCAGCGCGAGTTCGAGCGCTCGAGCCTCGGCGCGCTGCAGGTCTATGACCCGCTGGAGTCCTGGAATCGCCGGGTCTACCACTTCAACTACCGCTTCGATGAGTGGGTGTTTCTGCCAATCGTCGATGGCTACCGCTACGTCACCCCCAACCTGGTGCAAAGTGGTGTCAGCAACTTCTTCAGCAACCTGGGCGATGTGCCTAACCTGCTCAACAGTGCGCTGCAGTTCAAGGGCAAGCGCGCCATGCAGACCACCGCGCGCCTGCTGCTCAACACCACAATAGGGGTCGCCGGCCTGTGGGACCCAGCCACCCGCATGGGCCTGCCCAAGCAGCGTGAAGACTTTGGCCAGACCCTGGGTTTCTACGGCACGCCGGCAGGTCCCTACCTGATGCTGCCGCTGCTCGGCCCGTCCAACCTGCGCGACACCGGCGGGCTGGTGGCGGACTTCGCGGCCAGCAGCCAGGTCAACCTGCTTAACGTCGCCGAAACCAGCGTGCACCATCCGGAAATCACCCTGCTCGAAATAGTCGACCAGCGCTCCACGGTGAACTTCCGCTATGGTCAGCTCAACTCACCCTTCGAGTACGAGAAGATCCGCTACTTCTACCATGAGTCGCGCAAGCTGAAAATCGCCGAATAAACCTGCGAGATTGACCCAAGGGCCGCCCCCAGGTTTTAACCTGGCGCGGCCTTTGTCGATTCTGGAGATGGAATATGCGCGTAACCCAACTGGCCAAAGCCGCCGGCGTCAGCAGTGAGACCGTACGTCACTACACCGATCTTGGCCTGCTAAGGCCCGCGCGCAACCGGGATAACGGCTACCAGGAGTATTCCAGCGCAGACCTGCAGCGCCTACGCTTTGTCGCCCGCGCCCGCCGCCTGGGCTTCAGCCTCAAGGATGTACAGGCGATTCTCGCCCGAGCCGAAAGCGGCAGCACGCCCTGCGGCGAAGTACGCGACCTGCTGGGCAACCGCCTGACGGCCCTACAGGCCCATATCGAAGAGTGTCAGCGTTTGGCCCTGGTTATGCGCAACGCCCTCGACGACTGGGCCGAGCGGCCCGAGTGCGCCCCCGATGGTCAGGCAATCTGCCTTGCTGATCGAAGACTTCGAGCTGCCCGAGGAAAGCCGCACGGCGACCCCCTGCCCGGCGCGTTGATCGACAGAAAGCCTAGAGAGCGAAGTGGCTGGCTCATGGGCAAATCCGCCCAGGGCTGGCGAGCGCCCCGGATTGCCTCCGGGTACCGGGCTGCTGGCTGGGCTCTGAGTCATCCAGCCGTCTGCACTGCGCTTACTGGGCGTAACGCCGATACAGGCCCGGCGGCACGCCGCTGCTGTCGGTTGGCTGCCAGGGGCCCTGCGGATTGGTCGCCCAGCTCCAGCCGTTGTTCCAGCGGTAGTAGGTACGCTCGCGGTAGTACAGGTCACGTGCGCCAGCCACCACATACACCGTCAGACGCCCATCCCAGTGGCTGTCTACCCCAGGCGGCGGCGCATAGCGCGGGTGCGACTTGGCCACCGACGGTTGCGCGATCGGGGCGCTGACCTGCTGTACCGCGCAACCAGCCAGGCTCGACAAGCCCAGCGCCAGCACCAACGGCATCCAGCGCTTCATTGCGCCTGTCCGTCCGCGGTGTCGATGGTCAGCTGCTGCAACTCGGCGGTGCTGCTGGCCAACGGCTGGCTGCGGCCGACCCATTCGCCAGCGGTGGCATTGCCGCTGCGGGAAATCCGCGCCACCAACTGCACCTGCTCGAACCCGGAAATCTTCAGCTGCGGCATCATCGCGTCGCTATCCGACAGGCTGACCTGCGCCGGCAGGTCGGCCACGGTCAGGCGCTTGACCGCCAGCGGCATAGGCGGGCCGGAGGCCGCTCGAGCGAAGACGAACACGCTGTCGCTCGGTTGCACCTGATCCTGCAGCGCTGCGGCCAGTTCGACCTTGACGGTCAGTTGTCCCGCCGCCGCTGGCGTTTGCGCCTTCTCTGTCGGCACGCCAAGGCGCTCACGGGCACGTTCGATGCCACCCTGAATCGCTTGCCGCGAAGGGTCCTGCTCCGGCAGTACCGCGACCAGACGCTCCCAGAAGCCGATGGCCGCCGTAAAGCGCCCCTCTTCATAGGCGGCAATACCAAGCAGACCGAGACTGGTAACTTCCTCCGGGTCGGCCTTCAAGGCTTCATCGGTGAGCGCCTGCATCTGCTCGTTCCATTGTTTGTTGCCGGCAAAGTACAGCGCCTGGGCCCACTGCCCGAGCAGTTCAGGCTCACGCCCGGCGACGCCGACGGCACGTTCGAAAGCCACCGCTGCATCGCTCGCCCGCTCCTGAGCCATATAGGCGCGCCCAAGGAAGTACCAGCCTTCGGCTGAATCGGGATTGCTCTGCACCGAGGCTTCCAGGCGCGCGGTCATCTCCTCGATGCTCTTCGGTTGCGCGGCAAAGGTACGCGCCTGTTCCAGTTCGTCGATGGCTCCCCAGTGCTGATACAGGCCAAAGCCCAGCACTGGCATCAACAGGGCTGCCAGCAGCGGAATCGTCCGGCCCAGGGCGGCGAAGCGACTCGAAGCCCCTGCACCCTCGGTGTCGGCCAGCAGCTCGCGGGCCGCTTCATCGCGGCCATGCTGCAGCTGTTCGTCGTTTAACGCGCCGGCCTCGTGCTGGCCTTGCAGCTCCTGCAGACGCTCCTGATAGAGGCTCACATTGAGCGCGGTACGATCCTCTTCCGCTTGCGCCTTGCGCCCGCGCAACACCGGAATCAGCAGAAAAGCCAGGGCCACCAGCAACAGCAGGCCGGCGCACAACCAGAATTCGATCATCAGTCTTTCTTATCCACAGGCGGTTGATTATTGGCAGGCCGTTGGCTGGCTGGCGGTTGATTAAGTAGGGCGGCCAGACGCTGCTGTTCATCCGTAGACAGACCGCAGGCCACGGCATTCTGTTTGCCGCGGCGACGCAACAGGATCACCCCGAGCAGGACGAAGCCACCGACCAGCAGGCCGCCAGGGCCGTACCAGAGCAACAGGGTGCGCGCGGTTACCGGCGGTTTGTAGAGAACGAAATCGCCATAGCGGCTGACCAGAAAATCAATGATCTGCTCATTGCTCTGGCCCTCCTCCAGCATGCGGAAGATCTGCGCACGCAGGTCCATGGCAATCGGCGCGTCGGAGTCGGCGATATTCTGGTTCTGGCACTTGGGGCAGCGCAGCTCTTCCACCAGGTTGCGGTAACGCTCGCGCTCGGCCTCGTTGGCAAATTCGTAGGTATCGATAGCGGCCTGAGCGCTGCCCAGTAGCGCCAGACCCAGTACGGCGGCGCTCAACAGACGTTTCATGGCTGGACCTCGTCGACTAACTCTTGATACAGCGGAGCCAGCTGCTCGCGCCAGACACTCTCGTCGATCACGCCGACAAACTTGTGGCGAATGATGCCGTCCTTGTCGATCAGGAAGGTCTCGGGTGCGCCATACACGCCCAGGTCCAGGCCCAGGGTACCGCGGGCATCGTTGATATTGAGCTGGTAAGGATCGTGGAACTCCACCAGCCACTTCTGCGCGGCGGCGTTGTCGTCCTTGTAGTTGACCCCATGGATGGTTACGCCGAGCGCGGCCAGCTTGTTCAGTACCGGATGCTCGACCCGGCAGGCCACGCACCAGGTGGCCCAGACATTGACCAGTGCCGGCTTGCCCTTGAGGTCGGCCTCGCTCAGCGTCTTGCCGTCCTGCACCGCTGGCAGGGAGAACGCCGGAAATGGCTTGCCGATCAACGCCGAAGGCAGCTCTCTGGGGTCGAGGAACAGACCACGGTAGAGAAACAGCGCGACACCGAGAAAAATCGCCAGGGGCAGTATCAGGATCAGCCGTTTCATGCCTGCACCCCCGCCATACCCAGCGCTTCACGCACCCGGGTCTTGACCTTTATGCGGTAGCGCTTGTCCGTCGCCGAGAGGAAACCGCCCAGGCCCATCAGCAACGCACCCAGCCAGATCCAGCGGACAAAGGGCTTGATGTGCACGCGCACCGCCCAGGCTCCGTTGTCCAAGGGCTCGCCCAGGGCGACGAACAGGTCACGGGTGATCCCGGCATCGATCCCCGCCTCGGTCATCACCGACTGCTGCACGGTATACAGGCGCTTCTCCGGGTGCAGCACGGCGATCTGCTTGCCCTCCTCGAGGATGCGCACCGTGCCCTTGTCGGAGGTAAAGTTCGGCCCTTCGAAGTGTTCGGCCCCTTCGAAGACGAACTGATAGCCACCGATTTCCACCGACTCGCCGGGAGCCATGCGCATATCGCGCTCGAAACTACCGACACTGGTGAGCACCACGCCAAGGGCGCACACCGCCATGCCCAGGTGCGCGGTCTGCATGCCCCAGTAACTGCGGGTCAGGCTCGGCAGGCCCTTGAGCAGGCCCTTGTGGCGGGTCTTTTCATAGATGTCGCGCAGCCCGGCCAGCACCACCCACAGTGCCAGCAGCCAGACACCGAGCACGGCCCAGTTGAAATCGCCCAGCAGCAGGCTCGCCAGCACCGCCAGGACCACGCTGCCGATCAGCACTGGCGAGAGCATGCCGAGCAACCAGCGCAGCGGCGTGTCCTTCCAGCGTACCAGCACGCCCACCGCCATCATCGCCATCAACAGGCCCATCAAGGGTACGAACAACGCATTGAAGTAAGGCGGGCCGACCGACAGCTTGGTGCCGCTGATGGCATCCAGCACCAGGGGATAAAGGGTGCCGAGCAGGATCATCGCCGCCGCCACCACCAGAATGATGTTGTTGACCAGCAGCAGGGTTTCCCGCGACCACAGGACAAAACCGACCTGACTCTTGACCACTGGTGCGCGGATGGCGAACAGCGCCAGGGAGCTGCCCACCACAATCAACAGGAACGCCAGGACAAACACCCCACGTTCCGGGTCGCTGGCAAAGGCATGCACCGAGGTCAGCACCCCGGAACGCACCAGGAAGGTCCCAAGCAGGCTCAGGGAGAAGGCGGCAATGGCCAGCAGTACGGTCCAGCTCTTGAACACGCCGCGTTTCTCGGTCACCGCCAGGGAGTGGATCAGCGCGGTGCCGACCAGCCAGGGCATAAAGGAGGCATTCTCCACCGGGTCCCAGAACCACCAGCCGCCCCAGCCGAGTTCGTAATAGGCCCACCAGGAGCCCAGGGCGATACCGATGCCGAGGAAAGCCCAGGCCACCGTGGTCCAGGGCCGCGACCAGCGCGCCCAGGCCGCATCCAGCTTGCCGCCCAGTAGTGCGGCGATGGCGAAGGCGAAGGCCACCGAGAAACCGACATAGCCCATGTAGAGCATCGGCGGGTGAATGATCAGGCCGAAATCCTGCAGCAGCGGATTGAGGTCGCGACCATTGGCGGGAGTATCGAACAGCAGGCGCTCGAAGGGGTTGGACGTGATGATCAGAAACAGCAGAAAACCGATGCTGATAATGCCCATCACACCCAGTACCCGGGCGAGCATTTCCTCCGGCAGCTGGCGCGAGAAGATCGACACGGCGAAGGTCCAGCCAGCCAGGATCAGGCCCCAGAGCAGCAGCGAACCTTCGTGCGCCCCCCATACGGCGCTGAACTTGAAATACCAGGGCAAGGCCGTGTTGGAATTGTTGGCGACATAGGCCACGGTGAAATCGTCGACCATAAAGGCGTAGGTCAGGCAGACGAAGGCGAACAGCATAAAGCTGAACTGGCCCCAGGCGGCAGGCTGAGCCAGGCTCATCCACTGGCGGTCGCCCCGCCAGGCACCGACCATCGGCAGAGTGGCCTGCACCAGCGCCATGCACAGGGCCAGGATCATGGCCAGATGGCCGAGTTCGGGAATCATTGCGCGTACTCCGATGGGGACGCCTGCTTGGCCGCTTTGGCCGCATCGTGCTGCTGTTTCATGCCGCTCTGCTCCAGAGCCTGCATGACCTCAGGCGGCATATAGTTTTCATCGTGCTTGGCCAGCACCTCGTCGGCGATCAGCACACCATCGGCATTCAACTTGCCCATGGCGACGATGCCCTGCCCTTCGCGAAACAGGTCGGGCAGAATGCCGCTGTAGCGGATGGTCACGTTCTTGACACCATCGGTCACCACAAAGTTGGTATCCAGCGAGTCGTCGGAACGCTTGACCGAGCCCTCTTGCACCAGGCCACCGGCGCGGATGCGGGTGTCCTGCGGGGCCTCGCCATTGGCGATCTGGGTCGGCGAATAGAACAGGTTGATGTTCTGCTGCAGCGCGCTCAGGGCCAGGGCCACGGCGATGCCGGCACCGGCGAGAATGGCCAGAACTATATACAAGCGCTTCTTGCGGACAGGGTTCACTTCGACTCCTCCCGGCGCAAACGACGCGCCTCGTCTTGCAGATAACGGCGGCGGGCCAGGATTGGCAGCGCCACATTCAGCCCCAATATCGCCAGGCTGATGGCATAGCAGGACCAGACATAAGGCCCGTGGGTGCCCATGGCGATAAACTCGCCAAAGCTGGCAAAACTCATAGCCCCTTCTCCACCTGCGCCTTGACGGCGACTTTGGCCCAGCTGCTGCGCGACTCACGCTTGAGCACTTCCAGGCGCATGCGCATCAGCAGCACCGCGCCAAAGAAGCAGTAGAAACCCAGCACCATCAACAGCAACGGCATCCACATCTCAAACGGCATGGCCGGTCTGCTCACCACACTAAAACTGGCAGGCTGGTGCAGGGTGTTCCACCACTCCACCGAGTACTTGATGATCGGGATATTAATCACCCCGACTATTGCCAACACCGCGCAGGCCTTGGCTGCGCTGTCACGGTTTGTGATGGCATTGCCCAGGGCGATCACGCCGAAATACAGGAACAGCAGAATCAGCATCGAGGTCAGGCGCGCATCCCACACCCAGTAGGTGCCCCAGGTCGGCTTGCCCCAGATGGCACCGGTCAGCAGGGCGATCACGGTCATCCAGGCCCCGATGGGCGCTGCCTGCTGCAGGGCGACATCGGCCAGCTTCATCTTCCACACCAGACCGACGATACCGGCCACCGCCAGCATCACGTAGATCGACTGGGCGAGGAACGCCGCCGGCACATGGATATAGATGATGCGAAAGCTGTTGCCCTGCTGGTAATCCGGCGGTGCAAAGGCCAGACCCCAGATCAGGCCCACCGTCAGCAGCAAGACCGCAGCCAGCGCCAACCAGGGCAGCCAGCGCGCGCTGATCTCGTAAAACCACTTGGGCGAGCCCAGTTTGTGAAACCACGTCCAGTTCATCAGGTCACTCATCAGTGCTAGGGCGGATCGCGGCGCAGGCAAGCGCCAGGATCAACCGGCCATTCAGGCTTATTGTCTACTCAGCGACGCTGATCTTGAGACCGGCGGCGATGGCGAAAGGTGTCAGGGTCACCGCCAGGGCGGTGAGGCTGGCCAGCCATAACAGGTGGCCCAGCGCCGGCAGTCCCTGCAGGCTGGCTTGTAACGCCCCGCTGCCGAGAATCAGCACCGGGATATACAGTGGCAGAATCAGCAGCGCCAGCAACAGGCCGCCGCGCTTGAGGCCCACCGTCAGCGCCGCGCCCACCGCCCCCAGCAGGCTCAAGACCGGGGTACCGAGCAACAGTGAGAGCAGCAACACCGGCAGGCAACGCCCCGGCAGACCGAGCATCAGCGCCAGCACCGGTGCCAACAGCACCAGGGCCAAGCCGGAGAACAGCCAGTGTGCCAGCACCTTGGCCAGAACCAGAAGAGCCAGGGGGTGCGGCGAAAGGACCCACTGCTCCAGCGAGCCATCCTCGAAATCACTGCGAAACAGCCCGTCAAGCGAGAGCAGTACGGCCAATAGCGCCGCCACCCACACCAGCCCGGGCGAAAGGCTTTGTAACAACTGCGTCTGTGGGCCAACCGCCAGCGGGAACAGGGCAATCACAATGGCGAAGAACACCAGCGGATTGGCCAGCTCCGCGGGGCGACGAAACAACAGGCGCGCTTCACGGGCCAGCAGCAGGGTGAAAACATTGCTCATAACGTGCCCTGCCCTAGGGTCTGTTGACGTTTCGGCGCGAACCGCGTTGCTGCGAAAAATCGCGCCAGGCTAGGCGGAGGACGCAGACAATGGTGTTCCCTTGCCAAGTCCTCCAACACCGCATGGCGAGATTTTACGCGCAACCCGCAGGGCCGGGCCTGTTTTAGCGCGATGCTGCGTTTCTCGACACTCATTTGGAACAACCAAACTTCGTGTCTCATGCCTTGCCTCGCGCTAAAACAGGCTCCGGCGCGGCCGCGAACGAAACGTCAATAGACCCTAAATCAAGCTCGCGGTAACCGGCCGGCTTGACCGTCAATTCATGGTGCGTGGTCAACACCACGAGGCCGCCCTGCTGGCAATGCTGCGCCAGATGCTGCTCCAGCTGCGCCACCGCCGCCTTATCCAGCGCGGTAAAGGGCTCATCCAGGACCCACAGAGGTGGCCCCGGCAGGTACAAACGCGCAAGCGCCACACGGCGCTGCTGCCCGGCGGACAGAGTGTGGCAGGGTACATCCTCGAAACCGCGCAACCCCACCGCCGCCAGCGCCTGCCAGATGGCCTCGCGCTCGGCGGGAAGATGCAGGGCACAGAGCCAGGTGAGGTTCTCTTCGGCGGTGAGCAGGCCCTTGATCCCGGCGGCGTGCCCTATCCACAGCAGGTTGCGCGCCAGCTCCTCGCGCTGCGAGGACAGGGGTTGACCATTCAGGCGTACTTCCCCCGCCGTCGGCTGCATCAAACCGGCCAGCAGACGTAGCAGGCTGGTCTTACCGCTGCCATTGGGACCGGCCACCTGCAGCATCTCGCCGGGAACCAGACGCAGCTCCAGGCGTTCGAACAGCATGCGCCAGTCCCGCTCACAGGCGAGCGCCACGGCTTCGAGAAGGGGACTGGTCAAGGCATCGGCACCTAAGATGGATGGCAAGCTGTTCAAGTCGGCAGAGTCTTGGCCGCTATACTGGGGCAAGTGCAATGCGCAGCCGCCCCCAGAGGGTGTTTACAAAAGTAGCGAGCGATGGCCAGGCAAGGCGAAGCCAGCCGAAAAAGCGGAGTGTACGAGTAGTACATGAGCATTTTGAGGCGGACTTCAACACAGCATGGCCGAGCGCAGTATTTTGTAAGCACCCTCTCAGACGGGGCGCGATTATACATGCCATGCCCCGCCTCCCGCAGTGGGCATTTTCGACAGGTTGTAACCCGTTCATGAGCGAAATCAGCAGCCCGCGCCCGGTTTCACCGACGCCGCCGAGCAGTCGCGCCAATAACGTACCTGCCGATCTGGCGCTAAAGCTGCTGCAGCCCATGCAGGGGCTGCTGGCCAGTGGCGAAACCGCCAAAGCCGAAGTCATCGCCCTGAAGGAGGTGGCCCAGAGCTTCCAGGTGATGCTCAAGCTGACCCTGGAGAACGGTCGCCAGACCACAGTCGAAGCCAGTAGCCCACGCCCCCTGGCTCAGGGCACCGCGCTGGCGGTGACTGCCCTCTCGGAAACCCGGCTGGCGGTCTTGCTGCAGACCGGCACCGGCAAGGCCTTGACCAGCCTGGACCTGCAGCAACTGCCCATCGGCACCCTGCTGCAGGGCAAGGTGGAAGCCCGCGAACAACAGTTGCAGGGCAAAACCCAGCAGGTGATCTACAAGGTGGTCCTCAGCCTGCTCAATACGCCGCTGGCCGGCAGCAAGCTGGCCCTGGAAACCCCACTGCCACTGCCCCTCGGCAGCCTGCTCAGCGCCGAGGTGCAGGGCCGCCAGGCGCTGAACTTCCTGCCCCTGAGCGGCCGTCTCGACCAGCTGGTGCTCAGCCAGCAACTGACTACCCAGCACAATCGCCAGGGTTCCCTGGAGGGCCTGCTCACCGCCCTGCAAGGCCTGAGCACCAAACAAGCCCTGCCGGAGGGCCTGCGTACCAGCATCGACAAACTCCTGGGCGGCCTGCCCGATGCCGCCCAACTGAGCACGGCCAAGGGCCTGAGCCAGGCCCTTGGCGACAGTGGTCTGCTGCTCGAAAGCAAACTGCTGAGCGGCCAGGCTCACGCCCTGCCTACGGATCTGAAGGCCAACCTGCTGCGCCTGATCACCCAACTGCTGCCCAATACGCCCAGCGGCCAGCCGCTGGCCGCAGCCAATGCCGGTGCCGTGCTGGCCCAGGCCATGCCGGCTCTGGCGCGCAACCTGCTGGGCCTCGGCCAGATGAGCAGCCGCCAGCAGGCCCTGAACTTCCCCCTGCCCTCGCGCCTGCTGCAGGCCATGGACGGCGAAGCCGATCTGGAAACCCTGCTGAAACTGGCCGCAGCAGCGGTTTCCCGCCTGCAAACCCATCAACTGTCTAGCCTCGCGCAAAGCCAGGTCGGCCCGGACGGCAACCTGCTGACCACCTGGCAACTGGAACTGCCGATGCGCAGCCAGCAGGAGCTGGTGCCCCTGCAGGTCAAGATCCAGCGCGACGAGAGCAACAAATCGGACAAGCCCGAGAAGAAGGAAACCCTGTGGAAGGTCGAACTGGCCTTCGACCTCGAACCGCTCGGCCCCTTGCAAGTGCAGGCGCAGCTGGCCCAGGGCCGGCTATCGAGCCAACTGTGGGCCGAACGCAGCAGCACCGTCAGCCTGATCGATGGCGAACTGGACAACCTGCGTCAGCGCCTCAATGGTGTGGGTGTGCAAGTCGGCGAGCTGGCCTGCAACCAGGGCACGCCACCGCGCGGCCCGCGCACGACCCTGGAACAGCGCTGGGTGGACGAAACCGCATGAAGAAGACCGCACCACGCCAGGCCATCGCCCTGACCTACGACGGCCAGAACGCCCCGATCCTCAGCGCCAAGGGCGACGACGAACTGGCCGAAGCGATTCTGGCCATTGCCCGCGAGTACGAGGTGCCGATCTACGAGAATGCGGAACTGGTACGCCTGCTGGCGCGCCTGGAACTGGGCGACGCGATTCCCGAGCAGCTGTACCGCTGTATTGCGGAGATCATCGCGTTCGCCTGGTATTTGAAAGGGAAATGCCCGGCGGGCTTCGACCGCGACCAAGACATCACCCCACCCCTGCCCCTACTCGACGGTCCACAGCGCTAAACACGCCAGTGGTTTGCCAGGGACTGACTCAGGAGCGCTGGGTGCGGGCCTGCTGCATCTTGCTGACCAGCTCGGCTTCGGCCTTGCTCAGGCCGCAGGATTGGGTCAGGTCATCGACACTGGCCCCCATACCGGCCAGGCGCGCCGCCTGGGTAAAGGACAGACTGCTGGGGTCGCGCTGCTCCATCTGGCTCAGCTTGTCCGGCAGCGGTGCCACGACACGGCGCAACTCGTGCAGCTCCTCACCCATCCGCACGCTGCCGGCCAGGTAGGCATCCAGTCGCCGGTTCAACTCCTTGAGCCGCTGATCACGCTGCGCATCGCCCTCGGCCTGCAACTGCACGGCCTGGCGCAGCTGCCTGGTCAGCCAGATAGAAGCACCCAGCAACCCCAGACAGACCAGAGCCAGTAGCGCCAGCAGGGCCTCGAGCATGGCTCAGATGCTCTCCAGCTCGGACCATTCTTCTTCGCTCATCATCTTGTCCAGCTCGACCAGAATCAGCAGCTCGCCATTCTTGTTGCACACGCCCTGGATAAACTTGGCCGACTCGTCGTTGCCGACATTGGGCGCGGTCTCCACCTCGGACTGACGCAGATAAACCACCTCGGCCACGCTGTCGACCAGAATGCCAACCACCTGCTTGTCGGCCTCGATGATCACGATGCGGGTATTGTCCGTCACCGTGGTGGAGTCCAGACCGAAGCGCTGGCGGGTGTCGATCACCGTCACCACATTGCCGCGCAGGTTGATGATGCCCAGCACATAGCTCGGAGCACCCGGTACAGGGGCGATCTCGGTATAACGCAGGACTTCCTGCACCTGCATCACGTTGATGCCATAGGTTTCGTTATCCAGACGGAACGTCACCCACTGCAGAATCGGATCTTCAGAACCTTGTGCAGAACTCTTATTCATGTGCCTAGCCTCGTCATGAACCGCTTGCGGCGGCGATCGCGGGTGTTGGCCCCGCTGTCATTACTATAGTTGCAAGGCGGCGCTTCTCGCGTCACCGGAAAATATTCAATGCAGCCGGCCGGCCGCCATACGTTTGGCCGCACCACTGGCAATCAGCTCGGCCAGCGAGGCGATATCCAGCAGCGCGCACATATGCTCGATCACCGTGCCCGCCAGCCAGGGCCGCTGAGTACGCTGGGTACGCCACTTGACCTCGTTGGGGTCCAGGCGAATCGAGCGGCTGACCTGATGCACGGCCAGCCCCCACTCATAGCCCTGCACCGAAATCACATACTGCAAACCATCGCGAAAATCGGCGCGGTAGCGGTCGGGCATCACCCAGCGCGCGGTATCCAGCACCTTCAGATTACCCGCCTGGCACGGCAGTATGCCGAGAAACCAGTCCGGCTGGCCAAATAATGGCGTGAGTTCCTGCCCGGCCAGTGGATAGATCGAGCCCAGGCACACCAGAGGCACGGCCAGGGTCAGCCCGGCGACATCGAACAACAGGCACTCGAAGGGTTCCTGCGCCCACTCAGGACGACCGTCCGCCAGCACCCCGATGATCTGCGGCGGTGCAGGCTCGCTGCGGGTTTGCGCCACCGGTGCTGCCACCAAGACCTCGGCCAAAGGCTGGGCCACGGGCATTTCCACGGTCGGCATGACCAGGGCCTGAGCAACCTCCTCGACCTGTGCCGGGGCCGCCGCCACCTGCGGCGTGACCCGGGCATCGCGCACCTGTTCCTCGAGCACGGCGGCCTCAAACTCGTCCAGCCCGACGCTATCAGCCAGCTCGACCGCAGCCTCCTGCAGCAAGCCGTCCAGATAGGACTGCAAAGCCAGTTGCGAACGTGTAGCGGTAACCAGGGGACGACTCATGAATGCAACCTGCTAAAACGACCTGTACAGGCTATCGGCCGCGTCGGCGGCAGACTTGAGCACTTATCTTCAGCATAGCGGCTCATCTCAGGCAACCTGCGCGGCGGTCTGCTGGGCCAGCAGGTGTTTGAGCAGAGCGCGATAGGCCAGCACGCCGCGGCTGTTGTGATCGAAGCGCGAGGGTGTCAGGCCGGCCCGGCTGGCATCGCGCAGGCGCGTATCCACCGGGATATAGGCGGGCCACAGATGCTCGGGGTAACTGTTGCGCAACACCCGCAGGGTACTCATGGACGCCTGGGTGCGGCGGTCGAACAGGGTTGGCACTATGGTGTAGGGCAAGGCCTGACGCCGCGAGCGGTTGATCATTGCCAGGGTGCTGACCATGCGTTCGAGGCCCTTGACCGCGAGGAACTCGGTCTGCACCGGGATCACCAGCTGCTGGCTTGCGGCCAAGGCATTGACCATCAGCACGCCGAGCAAGGGCGGGCTGTCGATCACCGCGTGATCGAAGTCCTGCCAGAGCTGCGCCAGGCTCTTGGCGATCACCAGACCGAGGCCACTCTGCCCCGGGGACTGACGCTCCAGGGTCGCCAGCGCGGTACTCGATGGCAGCAAGGCAATGCGTTCATGACTGGTTGGCAGCAACAGGGTCTGCGTCAAGCCCGGGGGCACGCTGCCCTGATGCTGAAACAGATCGAAACTGCTGTGTTCGAGGCTGTCGGGATCATGCCCGAAGTAACTGGTCATCGACCCATGGGGGTCGAGGTCGACCACCACCACGCGCTTGCCGGCATCGGCCAGCAAACCGGCCAGGGCGATCGAGGTGGTGGTTTTGCCCACACCACCTTTTTGATTGGCTACTGCCCAGACTCTCATTCTCTTTATCCTCCCGGTGAGCTTGCGCCTGACCGAGAACGGGTGCCGCCCTTATCGGGCTGGCGACGGGGAATTGACGGCACCCGCTTGCGGGGCCTGCGCTGGTGACGCTGGTGCAGGTTGCGTGCCAGCCCGCCGCAGGGCTGCGTCGGGTTTGGCGTTACCGCTGCCCACCCCACTGACACTGCGGCGCACATCGAGATTGCGGGAAATCACCAGGACCACCCGCCGATTGCGCCCACGGCCCTCGGCAGTGGCGTTATCCGCGACCGGCTGGAACTCACCGTAGCCGACGGCCGCCAGCCGCCCCGGGCTGACGCCATCGAGGGTCAGCATACGCACTATGGTCGCCGCCCGTGCGGTGGAAAGTTCCCAGTTGGTCGGGTACTGAGCCGTCTGGATCGGCAGATTGTCGGTAAAGCCTTCGACATGAATGGGGTTTTCATAGGGTGCCAGAATTTTGGCCACCTTCTCGATGATGTCGAAGGCCGCGCCATTGGGAATCGCATCGCCACTGGTAAACAACAGGCTGGAGCTGAGCTCGATCTCGATCCACAACTCGTTGCCGCTGACCCTCAGCTGCTCGCTGTCAATCAGTTCACCGAAGGACTCGCGAATACTGCTGGCAATGCTGACCAGGGAATCAGGGGCGGACTGAGGACTTTCGTCATCCACCACTTCACGCTCGGGCTCAATGGTGCGCGGACGCAGCTCGCCAACCGGAATCGGCTTGATGGCACGGTCGGGCTGGTTGAAAACCCCGGTCATACTGTCCGAAAAGATCTTGTACTTGCCCTCGTTGATCGACGAGATCGAATACATGACCACAAAGAAGGCGAACAGCAGGGTGATGAAGTCCGCGTAGGACACCAGCCAGCGTTCATGGTTTTCATGTTCTTCGTGATGCCGCCGGCGGGCCATAGTCTGTCCCCATCAATCCATAAAGCCTTGCAGCTTCAACTCAATGGAACGCGGGTTCTCGCCTTCGGCGATCGACAGGACGCCTTCGAGCAACATCTCCCGGTAGCGCGACTGGCGCTGGGCGATGGCCTTGAGCTTGTTGCCGATGGGTAACAGCAGCAGGTTAGCCAGGCCGACGCCATAGATGGTGGCGACGAAGGCAACGGCAATACCGCTGCCGAGCATGCTCGGATCGGCCAGATTGCCCATGACATGGATCAGCCCCATCACCGCCCCGATGATGCCGATGGTTGGCGCATAGCCACCCATGCTCTCGAACACCTTGGCGGCCTGGATATCGCGGCCTTCCTGGGTATACAGATCGACTTCGAGAATGCTGCGGATGGCCTCCGGTTCAGCACCGTCGACCAGCAGCTGCAGGCCCTTGCGCGCATAGGGGTCGGTCTCAGCATCGGCCACCGCCTCAAGGCCGAGCAAGCCCTCCTTGCGCGCGGTCATGCTCCAGCCGACAACCCTATTGATGCCGCCGATCAGGTCGATATGCGGCGGAAAGAAAATCCAGCTACTGATGGCCAGCGAACGCTTGAACACATTGACCGGAGCCTGCAGAAAAGCCGCGCCCAGAGTACCGCCAATCACGATCAGGGCCGCCGGACCGTTCAGCAATGCCGCTGCATGACCACCCTCCAGGTAGTTGCCGCCGAGAATGGCAACAAAAGCCAGGATGACCCCAATCAGGCTCAGTACATCCATTTATATACAGGTCTCCACCAGGTGCCGGCCGATCTCGTCGAGCGGGTAGATCGCGTCGGCCAGATCGGCTTTGACGATGGCCATCGGCATGCCGTAGATCACGCAGCTGGCTTCGTCCTGGGCCCAGACCTGGCTGCCGCTCTGCTTGAGCAGACGCGCGCCTTCCCGGCCATCGGCCCCCATGCCTGTCAGCACCACAGCCAGCACCTTGTCACCATAGGACTTGGACACCGAACCGAAGGTGATATCCACACAGGGCTTGTAGTTCAGGCGCTCGTCACCGGGCAGAATTCTGACCACGCCCCGGGCATCGACCATCATCTGCTTGCCGCCAGGGGCCAGCAGGGCCAGGCCCGGGCGCAACACATCGCCATCCTCGGCCTCCTTGACGCTGATCCGGCAAAGCTTGTCCAGACGCTCGGCGAAGGCCTTGGTAAAAGCCGCCGGCATATGCTGGATCAGTACGATGGGGGCCGGAAAACTGGCCGGCAACTGGGTCAGGACTCGCTGCAGGGCCACCGGACCGCCGGTCGAGGTGCCGATAGCGACCAGTTTGTAGGCCTTGCGCTTGGGCGCAGCCGAGCTTGCCGGCGCGCCCACCGGGCGACTCACCGGACTGCTGGTGGTACCGGCGGCAGGACGCACTGCGGGGCGGGCCTGCGCTGCGGGAGCGGCAGCCGGGGCGGCAGGCGGACTGAAACTGCGTCTGTTGCTGCGGGCAATGGTATGGATCTTCTCGCACAGCAGCTGCTTGACCCGCTCCGGGTTACGCGAGATGTCCTCGAAGTTCTTCGGCAGGAAATCGACGGCCCCGGCCTCCAGCGCATCCAGGGTCACCCGCGCGCCTTCGTGAGTCAGCGAGGAAAACATCAGTACCGGGGTTGGACAGCGCTGCATGATATTACGCACAGCCGTGATGCCATCCATCATCGGCATTTCGTAATCCATGGTGATCACGTCCGGCTTGAGTGCCAGCGCCTGATCGATGGCCTCGCGGCCGTTAGTGGCTGTACCAATCACCTGGATATTAGGGTCGGCCGAAAGAATCTCCGACACACGCCGGCGAAAGAAACCGGAATCGTCAACCACCAACACCTTAACAGCCATAAACACTCCTAAACGGCACTAGAAAGACAGACGTGCCGCTAACATTCAGATGCGCCGAGCATAACGCTTCAGCATGCTCGGTACGTCTAGAATCAGGGCGATACGCCCATCACCGGTGATGGTCGCACCCGACATGCCCGGAGTGCCCTGGAGCATCTTGCCCAGCGGTTTGATTACCACCTCCTCCTGACCCACCAGCTGGTCGACGACAAAGCCGATACGCTGGCTGCCCACGGTAAGGATCACCACATGGCCCTCGCCCTGCTCCACATGGGCGGCACTGCCGATCAGCCAGCGCTTGAGGTAGAACAACGGTAGCGCCTTGTCGCGCACGATCACCACCTCCTGGCCGTCGACCACATTGGTGCGCGACAGGTCGAGGTGGAAGATTTCGTTGACGTTGACCAGCGGGAAGGCGAAGGCCTGGTTGCCCAGCATCACCATCAGGGTCGGCATGATCGCCAGGGTCAGCGGCACCTTGATCACGATCTTCGAGCCCTGGCCCTTGACCGAGAACACGTTGACCGTGCCGTTGAGCTGGGAAATCTTGGTTTTCACCACGTCCATGCCCACCCCACGACCGGACACGTCTGAGATCTCGGTCTTGGTCGAAAAGCCTGGGGCGAAAATCAGGTTGTAGCATTCGAATTCGTTGAGGCGGTCGGCCGCATCCTTGTCCAGCAGGCCTTTTTCCACGGCCTTGGCGCGCAGCTGATCGGCATCCATACCCTTGCCGTCGTCGGAGATCGACAGCAGGATATGGTCGCCCTCCTGCTCGGCCGAGAGCACCACCTTGCCGCCGCGCAGCTTGCCCGAAGCCTCGCGCTCCTCCGGCATCTCGATACCATGATCGACCGCGTTGCGCACCAAGTGGACCAGCGGATCGGCCAGGGCCTCGACCAGGTTCTTGTCCAGGTCGGTTTCTTCGCCGACCAGCTCCAGGTTGATCTCTTTCTTGAGCTGGCGCGCCAGGTCGCGAACCAGGCGCGGGAAGCGCCCGAAGACCTTCTTGATCGGCTGCATACGGGTTTTCATAACCGCGGTCTGCAGGTCTGCGGTCACCACGTCGAGGTTGGATACGGCCTTGGACATGGCCTCGTCGGCGCTGTTGGAGCCCAGGCGCACCAGGCGGTTACGCACCAGCACCAGTTCGCCGACCATGTTCATGATTTCGTCCAGGCGCGCGGTATCGACCCTGACCGTGGTTTCCGCCTCGCTGGGCGGCGCAGCCTTCTCCGCGGCCGGGGCGGCCGCAGCCTTGACCGGCTCGGGTTTGGCCACAGGTTTCGCTGCGGGTTTGGCCACCGGCTTGGCGGGCTCTACGGGTTTCGCCGCGGCGGCCGCAGGCGGGGCACTGATGGCTTCGGGCTCGACAAACTTGCCTTTGCCGTGCAGCTGATCGAGCAGCGCCTCGAACTCGTCATCGGTGATTTCGTCACCGCCGGATGCCGCAGCAGGAGCGGCGGGAGTCGCCTTGGCCGCTGGTTCCGCGGCTGGTGGCGCAAACTGGCCCTTGCCATGCAACTGATCAAGCAGGGACTCGAATTCGTCGTCGGTGATTTCATCAGTGCCGGATGCCGCAGCAGCGGCAGGTGCCGCCACACTGGCGGGCTCGGTGGCCGCGAACTGGCCCTTGCCATGCAGCTGATCGAGCAAGGACTCGAATTCATCGTCGGTGATTTCATCGCCGCTGGCGGCCGCAGTTGCCTGGGCCGGAGCTTCATCCAGGGCACCGAGTAGCTGTTCGAACTCGCTATCGGTGATATCGGCACCGCCCGCTAAAGGCTCTGGCTGTGCCGCGGGCGCTTCAGCAACTGGCGCAGCGGCTCCCGCTGGTTCGGCCAGGCGCGCCAGGGCAGCCAAAAGCTCGGGTGTGGCCGGGGTCAGGTCGGTGCGTTCACGCACCTCGGTAAACATGCTGTTGACGGCATCCAGTGCTTCCAGCACCACATCCATCAGCGCCGAGTCGACGCGTCGTTCACCCTTGCGCAGGATGTCGAAGACGTTTTCTGCGATATGGCAGCATTCCACCAGCTCATTGAGCTGGAGAAAACCGGCACCACCTTTGACGGTATGGAACCCGCGAAAAATAGCGTTGAGCAGATTCATGTCATCCGGCCGACTTTCCAGCTCTACAAGCTGCTCGGACAGTAGTTCAAGAATCTCGCCGGCCTCTACCAGGAAGTCCTGGAGGATTTCTTCATCGGCGCCGAAGCTCATAAGACGTGCTCCTAAAATCCCAGGCTGGAAAGCAGGTCGTCGACATCATCCTGATTAGATGCGACGTCTTCACGCTTATCGGCATGAATCTGCGGACCTTCACCGTGGGAAGGCTCTTTTTGTTGTTCTTGTTCGGCGCGCAGCAGTTCGTGGTTGTGCTCGATGCCGGCAATCTGATCGACCTGACTGGCCATCAGCACCAGCTTGAGCAGGTTGCTTTCAACTTCGGTAACCAGTTGCGTCACCCGCTTGATCACCTGACCGGTGAGGTCCTGATAGTCCTGGGCCAGCAAAATGTCGTTGAGATGGCCAGACAGCTTGCTGCCGTCGCGCTCGCTGCGGGCAAGAAACAGTTCGACGCGCTTGGCCAGCTCGCGAAAGCCATCGGCGCTCATCTCGCGGCGCATAAAACGCCCCCAGTCGGCACTCAGGCTCTGCGCTTCGGCGCTGAGGTCATTGACCAGCGGGGCACTCTGCTCGACCAGGTCCATGGTGCGATTGGCCGCTTTCTCGGTCATCGTCACCACATAGTTGAGGCGTTCGGTGGCATCGGTGATTTGTGAAACTTCGGTGGCATGGGGGACGCGCGGATCAAGCTGAAAATTGACAATCGCGTTGTGCAGTTCGCGGGTCAGCTTGCCGACCTCGTGATACAGGCCGCGATCACGCGCCTTATTCAGTTCATGGATCAGCTGTACAGCTTCGCCGAAATTGCCTTGCTCCAGGCTCTCAACCAACTGGCGAGCGCTTAGCTTCAGAGTCGACTCGAGGTCGCTCTGAGGGGAATCTTTATGTTCCATAGTACCCTCGCGGCAAACATCAGCCGTTGACCCGCTCGAAGATCTTTTCAATCTTCTCTTTAAGCACCTGAGCGGTGAACGGCTTGACCACATAACCGTTCACCCCCGCCTGCGCAGCCTCGATGATCTGATCGCGCTTGGCTTCTGCCGTGACCATCAGCACCGGCAAGGTTTTCAGGCGCTCATCGGCACGCACCGCACGCAACAGGTCGATCCCGGTCATGCCTGGCATATTCCAGTCAGTCACCAGGAAGTCGAAACTGCCGCTCTGCAGCATGGGCAAGGCGGTGGTGCCGTCATCGGCTTCCGCGGTATTGGTGAACCCCAAATCACGCAGGAGGTTCTTGATGATCCGGCGCATCGTTGAAAAGTCATCAACGATGAGGATTTTCATATTTTTGTCCAAGTCGACCTCCGTACAGTCCAAACGCAGCCAGCACCTGGCTACGCCTTTAATCATGAAACCGGCCTGCTGATTTAACTGCCTAGTTCGCGCGCCATTCGCCAAGCCGTGCCCGCAACCGTGCGGCGCACTGGCTGTGGAGCTGGCTGACGCGGGACTCGCTAACCCCCAGTACCGCGCCGATCTCCTTAAGATTCAATTCTTCGTCGTAATACAACGCCAACACCAACCGCTCGCGCTCCGGCAGGCCGGCAATGGCGTCGGCCAGCGCCGCCTGAAAGCGTTCGTCTTCCAGATCGCGGGAGGGTTCGAGGTGGTGGCCGGCAAGATCCTCGCGCAGCCCACCGTGCTCGCCATCCTGCAACAGGTCGTCGAAGCTGAACAAGCGGCTGCCCAAAGTGTCGCCAAGAATGCCGTAGTAATCCTCGAGACTCAATTGGAGTTCGGCCGCAACCTCTTGATCTTTAGCGTCTCGACCGGTTCTGGCCTCAATTACCCGAATGGCGTCGCTGACCATGCGGCTGTTTCGATGCACCGAACGGGGGGCCCAGTCACCTTTGCGCACCTCGTCGAGCATCGAACCGCGTATGCGGATGCCGGCGAATGTCTCGAAACTGGCACCTTTGCTGGAATCGTATTTTTTTGACGCTTCGAGCAGACCGATCATTCCGGCCTGAATCAGATCGTCCACCTGGATATTGGCCGGCAGACGCGCCAACAGGTGGTAAGCAATGCGTTTGACCAGGGGCGCATAGCGCTCGATCAACTGGTGCTGGGAGTCCTGCGCCTGCGCTTTGCTGTACATACGGAGTCCAGAGGCTGCTGTCATATGGCCGGGTCCGCAACCGGTTGCTGCACCAGACGCTCGACGAAAAACTCCAGATGACCGCGCGGGTTGGCCGGTAGCGGCCAGGCATCGACCTTCTGGGCTATCGCCTTGAACGCCAGCGCACATTTAGAGCGCGGGAAGGCTTCATAAACCGCGCGCTGTTTCTGCACGGCCTTGCGCACCGACTCGTCGTAAGGCACGGCACCTACATACTGCAGGGCGACGTCGAGAAAACGATCGGTGACCTTGGTCAGCTTAGCAAACAGATTGCGACCTTCCTGCGGACTGTGGGCCATATTGGCCAGGACGCGGAAGCGGTTCATGCCGTGGTCGCGGTTAAGCAGCTTGATCAGGGCATAGGCATCGGTGATCGAGGTGGGCTCATCGCACACCACCACCAGCACTTCCTGGGCCGCGCGCACGAAGCTGACCACACCATCACCGATCCCGGCGGCGGTGTCGATAATTAGCACGTCGAGGTTGTCGCTGATATCGCTGAACGCCTGAATCAGCCCGGCGTGCTGCATAGGCGACAGCTGCACCATGCTCTGGATACCGGACGCCGCCGGCACGATGCGGATGCCCCCCGGGCCCTGCAGCAGGACCTCGCGCAACTCGCACTCGCCGCTGATGACATCTTCCAGGGTGCGCTTGGCGCTCAGCCCCAGCAGTACGTCGACGTTGGCCAGGCCCAGGTCGGCGTCCATCAGCATCACCCGGCGGCCGAGGTCGGCCAGGGCCAAAGCCAGATTCACCGACACATTGGTCTTACCGACGCCACCTTTGCCGCCGGTTACAGCAATCACCTGTACGGGATGCATGCCCATGTTATCTACACACCTGTTGTCTAACTTCGACCGCAGCCATGTGGCTGGCTGTGCTCTATTGATTAATGCTCAACTCGCGCGGCGCGCTGGCTGCTGATAGAGGCCGGCAAACATCTCGGCCATCGTATCCTCGCTGGGGTCCTGGGTGGCCTGCAGCCCCACTGCGCGGCTCACCAGCTGATGGCTGCGCGGCACATGCAGATCGTCCGGGATCCGCGGTCCATCGGTCAGATAGGCTACCGGTAGACGCTGGCTAATAGCCAGCCCTAAAACCTCGCCCAGGCTGGTGGCTTCGTCCGCCTTGGTCAGGATGCAACCGGACAAACCGCACTGCTTGTAACTATGGTAGGCCGCTTTCAGCACTTGGCTCTGACTGGTTGCCGCCATCACCAGATAATTCTTTGCATTGACCCCGCGACTGGCCAGGGTTTCCAGCTGCATGCGCAGCGCCGGATCGTTACCCGGCAGGCCGGCGGTATCGATCAGCACCACACGCTTGCGGGCCAGCGGAGCCAGGGCCTGGGTCAGCGACTGCCCCGGATCGACCAGGGTCACCGGCACATCGAGGATACGCCCCAGGGTCTTGAGTTGCTCCTGGGCACCGATGCGGTAGCTGTCCAGGCTGACCAGGGCGATGTGCTGCGCGCCGTACTTGAGTACGTAGCGCGCCGCCAGCTTGGCCAGGGTGGTGGTCTTGCCCATGCCGGCGGGACCGACCAGGGCGATCACGCCGCCCTCGTCCATCGGTTCCTGCTTCGGCGTCTTGATCGCGTGGGCCAGGTGGGCCAGCAGCATGCGCCAGGCCTGGCGCGGCTCGGCGACATTGGCCACGCGCTCGAGCAGGGCCTTGGCCAGTTCGGCGGACAGGCCCATGCGCTGCAGACGCCGCCACAGATTGGCCTGCTGCGGCCGACGGTTCTGCAACTGGCCCCAGGCGATGGAGCCGAGCTGTACTTCGATCAGCTCGCGCAGACCATGCAGCTCGAAGCGCATGGCATCCAGCGCACGCTGATCGCTCACCGCTGCCGGTGCAGCCTGAGGCTGCTGCAGGGCTGCCGCCAGAATGGCTGCGGGCATGCTTGGCGGCGCGCCAAGCAGTTGGCGGTCCTTGCCAGCGTCGCCCTGGGCACGGCTGACCAGCTCGGCCTGGGCCGAGGCGATCTTCGCCTGGGTCTGGCGCAACTCGGCCTCCAGCGCAGGGTTGGGCTGGCGGGCCGGCGCGGCAGGAATCTGATAATCCAGTGCGGCAGTCAGCTCGACACCGCCGGCAACCCGGCGATTGCCGATGATCGAGGCATCGGCACCCAGCTCATCGCGCACCAGTTTCATGGCGGTACGCATATCGGCGGCGAAAAAGCGTTTGACCTGCATGGCCTGTAACCTCGGTTAGTTCTGCCCCACCGTCGCAACGATGGTGACTTGCTTGTTGTCCGGAATTTCCTGGTATGCCAGTACATGGATACTCGGAACCGCCAGCCGCGCGAAACGCGAGAGCATCGCCCGGACCGGACCGGCCACCAGCAGGATCACTGGCTTGCCGAGCATCTCCTGGCGCTGCGCCGCTTCCACCAGGGAACGCTGCAGCTTCTCGGCCATACCAGGCTCCAGAAGAATGCCATCCTCGGAGCCTTGTCCGGCCTTGTTCATACTGTTGAGCAATATCTGTTCCAACCTGGGCTCCAGGGTGATCACAGGCAGCTCCAGCTCTAGTCCCACAATGCTTTGCACGATTGCCCGGGCCAGAGCGACGCGCACCGCGGCCACCATCGCGGCGGGATCTTGACTCTTGACCGCGACATTGGCGATGGCCTCGGCGATGGTGCGGATATCCCTGACCGGTACCTGTTCCTGCAGCAGGGACTGCAATACCTTGAGCAGGGTCGAAAGCGAAACCAGCCCCGGCACCAGCTCCTCGGCGAGCTTGGGCGAGCTCTTGGCCAGCAGTTGCAGCAGCTGCTGCACTTCCTCATGCCCGAGCAGCTCGTGGGCATGCTTGTGCAGCACCTGATTGAGGTGGGTGGCAACCACGGTACTGGCGTCGACCACGGTGTAGCCCAGGGACTGCGCCTGATCGCGCTGGCTCGGGTCGATCCACACCGCCTCCAGACCAAACGCCGGGTCTTTGGCGGCAATGCCGTTCAATGCGCCGAACACCTGCCCCGGGTTGATCGCCAGTTCGCGATCCGGATAGACCTCGGCCTCGGCCACGCTGACCCCCATCAGGGTCAGGCGATAGGCATTGGGCTGCAGATCGAGGTTGTCGCGGATATGCACCGAGGGCATCAGAAAGCCCATTTCCTGGGACAGCTTCTTGCGCACCCCCTTGATCCGCGCCAGCAGCTGGCCACCCTGGTTGCGATCGACCAGAGGAATCAGGCGGTAGCCCACTTCCAGGCCGACCATATCCACCGGCGTCACGTCATCCCAGCCCAGCTCCTTGACCTCCTGCGCGCGCTGCGCCGGCAACAGTTCCTGCTGACGCTGTACTTCCTTGACCTCGTTCTCCTGCACCACCCGCTGCTTGTTGGCGATCCAGTAGGCTGCGCCGGCCGCCACCAGGCCCAGGCCGATAAAGGAGAAATGCGGCATGCCCGGCACCAGGCCGATGGCGATCATGATCGCGGCCGCCACCGCCAGGGCGCGGGGCGAGGCGAACATCTGGCGATTGACCTGAGCGCCCATATCCTCGGAGCTGGACACCCGGGTCACCATGATGGCCGCTGCGGTAGACAGCAGCAGCGAAGGAATCTGCGCCACCAGACCGTCACCGATGGTCAGCAGGGTGTAGACCTTGCCCGCATCGACAAAATTAAGGCTGTGCTGGAACACGCCGATGGCGATACCGCCGATCAGGTTGATAAACAGAATCAGCAGACCGGCCACGGCATCGCCGCGCACGAACTTGCTGGCACCGTCCATGGAGCCGTAGAAGTCGGCCTCCTGGGACACATCGGAACGACGCTGCTTGGCTTCGGCCTGATCGATCAGGCCGGCGTTCAGGTCGGCGTCGATGGCCATCTGCTTGCCCGGCATGGCATCCAAAGTAAAGCGCGCGCTGACCTCGGAAATACGCCCCGCACCCTTGGTCACCACCACGAAGTTGATGATCATCAGAATGGCGAACACCACGATACCCACCACGTAGTTGCCGCCGATCACCACCTCGCCGAAGGCCTTGATCACCTGCCCCGCGGCATCTCCGCCGGCATGCCCGTGCAGCAGCACCACCCGGGTCGAGGCCACGTTGAGCGCCAGGCGCATCAGGGTGGCAGCCAACAGAATGGTGGGGAATACCGCGAAATCCAGGGGCCGCAGTGCATAGATGCTGACCAGCAGCACCACGATCGACAAAGCGATGCTGAAGGTGAAGAGCACATCGAGAAGGAAGGGCGGAATCGGCAGCATGACCATGCCGAGCATGACCAGCAGCAGCAGCGGTATGCCCAGATTGCCCTGCTTCAACCCCGACAGGTTGCTGCGCACATCACTGATCATTTGCGAACGATCTATTGCCACTGCCCTACCCCAGCCGATTCAATCTTTTGACGCCCAAGGCGTCACTGTGTCGGTGATTGCAAGAAGCCTTCCACTTTCACCAAAGCCGCTCGCAATCGCTCACCAGACGGCGTTACACGAGGGAGGAATGCTGGCGCGCGATAAAACAGCGAACCTCGGCAGCAAATGCCAGTCCCAGCACTGACAAGGACGCGGCATGCCCGCCGCGCTTTTCTCGAGAGCCACCGAGGAACTCACCAATGAAACGATGGATGATTGCCGCATTGGCCGGCTGCTGCGCCGCCAACCTTCAGGCTGCCGAGCTGTCGGTCGAACTCGACACCGTGGATAGCAAAGGCCAGGGGGCCTCGATCGGCACGGTGCTTATCAGCGAGAGCCCCTATGGCGTGGTGTTCACCCCGCAGTTGCACGGCCTAGAACCCGGCCTGCATGGCTTTCATGTACACAGCAAGCCCAGCTGCGATCCGGCCCCCAAGGATGGTCAGCCTTCGCCAGCCGAAGCCGCTGGCGGCCACTGGGACCCGCAGGGCACCGGTAAGCACGACCTGCCCTGGGGTGATGGTCACCTGGGGGACCTGCCCACCCTGCTGGTCACCGCAGACGGCAAGGCCAGCCAGCCGGTACTGGCACCCCGCATCAAGAACCTGAAGGAGCTGAAAGGCCTGTCGCTGATGGTGCATGCAGGTGGCGACAACCATGCCGACCACCCCAAGCCGCTGGGCGGTGGCGGAACACGCGTAGCCTGCGGCGTGATCGACTAGCCGGCACAGCCTGTCACCGGCATGCCGGCGGCAGGCTCTGCGTCACTCGTTCCGGCGCAAATCCGGCGGGATCGGCAGGTCCGGCAGCGGTGCCGGGCGCTTGCCCTTGCCGGCCTTGTACTGGCGCAGCTGGTAGACGTAGGCCAGCACCTGGGCGACGGCCAGGTACAAACCGGCGGGGATTTCCTGATCCAGTTCGGTGGAATAGAACACCGCCCGCGCCAGGGCCGGCGATTCCAGCACCATGACCTTGTGCTCGTTGGCGATTTCGCGAATCTTCAACGCGGTGAAGTCGCCACCCTTGGCCAGCAGCACCGGCGCGCTGCCCTTGCTCGGGTCGTATTTGAGCGCCACGGCAAAGTGGGTCGGGTTGGTGATCACCACATCGGCCTCGGGTACGGCCTGCATCATGCGCCGCTCGGAGATTTCCCGCTGCATCTGACGGATGCGCTGCTTGACCTCGGGTTTGCCTTCGCTGTCCTTGTACTCGTCGCGTACTTCCTGCTTGGTCATCATCAGCTTTTTCTTGTTGCTCCACAGCTGGAACGGCACATCCACTGCGGCGATCAGAATCAGCCCGCAGGACATCCACAGCGCGCTCCAGCCCACCACGCTCAGCGCGTGGATAATGGCCGAGTCGACGGGCTCATGGACGATGGCCAGCAGGTCATTCTGAAAGGCCGCCAGTACCGCCACCCCCACCAGCAGAATCAGCACAAACTTGGCCAGGGCCTTGAGCAACTCGACCAGGGCATTGACCGAAAACATCCGCTTGAGCCCGGCCCACGGGTTCATTCGACTGGCTTTGGGGGCCATGGCCTCGGCCGAGAACAACCAGCCGCCCAGGGAAATGGGCCCCAGGATGGACACCACCAGCAGCAACAGAAACAGCGGAAACAAGGCCTCCATGGCTATTTCCCCTGAGGCGGCCAGCCATAGCCCCATGCTGTTCTCATCCATGATCGCCTCCCGCGGCAGGGAGAAGTTGCCCCGCATGATGTCCAGCATGGCGTTGCCCATGCTGCCACCGAACACCAGCAACCCGCCGAAACCGCCCAGGGTCACGGCCAGGGTATTGAGCTCCTTGGAACGGGCGATCTGCCCCTTCTTGCGCGACTCGCTGAGTCGCTTGCCCGTGGGCTCCTCGCTTTTTTCGGCACCGCTCTCGGATTCGGCCATGACTTAACTCGTCGCCGCCATTTCACGGAGAAACTCTAAAGCCTCGCTGGCAAACACCTGGTACTGGGCGAGGATATCGGCCATGCCGATCCAGACGATCACCATCCCCAGCACCAGGGTCAGGGGAAAACCGATGGAGAAGATATTCAGCTGCGGCGCGGCCCGGGTCATCACCCCGAACGCCAGGTTGACCACCAGCAACGCGGTGATCGCCGGCAATACCAGCAACAGCGCCGCGCCGATCACCCAGCCCAGCCGGTTGACCACCTGCCAGTAGTTGTCGACCAGAAAACCGCCGCCCACCGGCAGGGTCACGAAACTCTCCGCCAGCACCTCGAACACCACCAGATGGGCATTCATGGCGAGAAACAGCAGGGTCACCAGAATCATGAACAGCTGACCGATCACCGGCACCGAAACGCCATTGGCCGGGTCGACCATGGAGGCGAAGCCCAGGCCCATCTGCATGGCCACGATCTGCCCGGCAATCACGAAGACCTGAAAGAACAGCTGCAGGGTAAAGCCCAGCATCGCGCCGATGAGAATTTCCTGGGCGATCCAGAGCAAGGCCTGCAGGCTGATGGCATCCACTGTCGGCATCTCGGGCAGAGTCGGCACCAACACCACGCAGATAGCCAGGGAGAAATACAGCCGCACCCGCGCCGAGACCAGCTGCGTGCCGATGATCGGCATCAGCATCAACATGGAGGCGATACGAAACAGTGGCAGCAGAAAGCTGCCCACCCAGCTGCCGATCTGCCCATCGCTCAGCTCAAGCACGGGCGTCAGCCGATCAGCATCGGAATGTTCATGATCAGGGTCTCGGTGTACTCCATCAGCTCGCGCACCAGCCAGGGCCCGGCCATGATCAGTACCACCAGAATCACCAGCAGACGCGGCAGAAAGCTCAGGGTCTGTTCGTTGATCTGGGTCGCGGCCTGGAACATGGCCACCAGCAGACCGACGATCAGGCTGGGGACCACGATGATCGCCACGATGCTGGCGGTCAGCCACAGGGCTCCGCGCACCAGGTCCACCGCCACTTCAGGGGTCATGCCTAGAGCCCTCCAAAGCTGGCGGCCAGGGTGCCCATGATCAGTGCCCAGCCGTCGATAAGCACAAACAACATGATTTTGAACGGCAGGGAAATGATCAGCGGCGAGAGCATCATCATACCCATGGCCATCAGGATGCTCGCCACCACCATGTCGATGATCAGGAACGGGATAAAGATCATAAAGCCGATCTGGAAGGCGGTTTTCAGTTCCGAGGTGACAAAGGCCGGTACCAGAATGGTCAACGGAGCCGCTTCCGGGCTGGCGATATCGGTACGCTTGGACAGACGCACGAACAGTTCGAGATCGCTCTCGCGGGTCTGCGACAGCATAAAGTTCTTGATCGGCACCTCGGCACGGCTGATGGCCTCCTGGGCCGGCAGCTGCTCATTCAGGTAGGGCTGCAGGGCCTCCTGGTTAATCTGTTCGAACACCGGGGCCATGATAAACATGGTCAGAAACAGCGCCATGCCCACCAGAATCTGATTGGAAGGCGTCTGCTGCAACCCCAGGGCCTGACGCAGAATCGAGAAGACGATGATGATCCGGGTAAAGCTGGTCATCAGCATGACGAACGCCGGGATAAAGCTCAGCGCCGTCATGATCAGCAGGATCTGCAGGCTGACCGAGTACTCCTGCTGGCCGTCGGTGTCGGTACTCAGGGTAATGGCCGGAACCGACAGCGGGTTGTTCCCCGATTGAATCAAGGTGCTGGCAGTCGGCGCATCTGCGGCGAACGCAAGCGAAGCACCCAGGCTGAAAACCAGTACCAGCAGCAAACGCAGCATCAAGACTTGTCCTTCTGGTCCTTGCCCAGCAGCTCCATCAGGCGCTGGGCAAACTCGGCCGAGGCCGGTTCGGCATCGGGGAAATGCACCGGCTCGGCCATCACATGCAGCGCCCTGATGTTGCCCGGGGTCAGCCCCAGCAGAATCTGTTCGCCGCCCACCTGCACCAGCACCAGCCGGTCACGCGGGCCCAGGGCCTGGGTCGCGACTATCTTGATCACCTGACCGCCGCGCGGCACGATCTGCTGCACGCGGCGCACCAGCCAGGCCAGCAGGAAGATCACCCCGATCACCAGCAACAGGCCGAACAGCAACTGCGCCAGCTGGCCGCCGGTGGTCGAGTCAGCAAGCGGGGTCGCGGCCTTCTCGGCCGATTCGGCAGCCACAGCCCAGAACGGCAGGGCCAGGCCCAGCAACGAGACTCTAGGCATGATCAGCGCAACTTCTTGATGCGTTCGCTCGGGCTGATCACGTCGGTCAGGCGAATGCCGAACTTCTCGTTGACCACCACCACTTCGCCGTGGGCGATCAGGGTGCCGTTGACCAGCACATCCAGCGGCTCGCCAGCCAGGCGGTCGAGCTCGATCACCGAGCCCTGGTTGAGCTGCAGCAGGTTGCGGATGGTGATATCGGTGTTGCCGACCTCCATGGAAATCGACACCGGAATATCCAGAATCACATCCAGGTTCGGCCCATCCAGATTCACCGGCAGGTTCATCTTCGGCGCGCTGCCGAACTCTTCCATGGCCGCACGCGGCACGGCCGGAGCCGTGTTGCTCGCCGCCAGCATGGCATCGATATCGTCCTGCCCGGCATCGCCGGCCTCGGACAATGCCGCCGCCCACTCGTCGGCAAGCGCCTGTTCTTCGGGGCTGGTGGCTTCGTTTTCGTTCTCGTCGGCCATCGTGGATCCTCGGCTGGCAGTAAAAGGGGCTAGGGGTTAACGCTGGCGATCAATGGGACCGAGCACCTGCAACGCCAGGTTGCCCTTGTGGGCACCCAGCTTGACCTTGAAAGAAGGCACGCCATTGGCGCAGAGCACCACGTGGTCGGGCAGCTCGACCGGAATCACATCGCCCGGCTGCATATGCAGGATGTCGCGCAGCTTCAGCTGACGCCGGGCAACGGTGGCCCCCAGGGGCACGCTGACGCCCAGAATGTCTTCGCGCAGGGCCTTGATCCAGCGCTCGTCCTGGTCGTCGACATCGGACTGAAAACCCGCATCGAGCATCTCGCGGATCGGCTCGATCATCGAATAGGGCATGGTGATATGCAGGTCGCCGCCACCGCCATCCAGCTCGATATGGAAGGTGGAGACGACTATCACCTCGCTGGGGCTGACGATATTGGCCAGGGCCGGGTTCACCTCCGAGTTGACGTACTCGAAGTTGATATCCATCACCGCGTGCCAGGCTTCGCGCAGGTCGACAAAGGCCTGATCCAGCACCATGCGCACCACGCGCAGCTCGGTGGGAGTGAACTCGCGCCCCTCGATCTTGGCGTGGCGGCCGTCGCCGCCGAAGAAGTTGTCCACCAGTTTGAACACCAGCTTGGCGTCCAGAATAAACAGGCCAGTGCCGCGCAGCGGCTTCATCTTCACCAGGTTCAGGCTGGTGGGCACATACAGCGAATGCACGTACTCGCCAAACTTCATCACCTGCACGCCGCCCACGGCCACATCGGCGGAGCGGCGCAGCAGGTTGAACATGCTGATACGGGTATAGCGGGCGAAGCGCTCGTTGATCATCTCCAGGGTCGGCATGCGCCCACGGACGATGCGATCCTGGCTGGTCAGGTCATATTGCTTGACGCTACCGGGCTCAGCCTCATCCTCGGTTTCGACCAAGCCGTCGTCGACGCCGTGCAGCAGCGCATCGATTTCATCCTGGGAAAGCAGGTCTTGCACGGCCATCTTCGGCTCCCGATTACTGCAATACGATATTGGTGAACAGTACTTGTTCGACGGTCAGCTTGCCGGTTTCCTTCTCGGCCAGTTCCTGCACGCTGGCGGTGGCCTGCTGGCGCAGCATCTCCTTGCCGACCGGAGTCATCAGGGCATCGAAGTCCTGGCTGGAGAACAGCATCACCAGGCGATTGCGCAGCACCGGCATATGCACCTTGAGGGCATCCAGAGCGACCTGATCGCGGGCCATCAGGGCCACGCTGACTTGCATGTAACGGGCCCGCCCCTTCTGAGTGAAATTGACCACAAAGGCCGGGCTCAGCTCTTCATAAATCGCCGGCTGCTTGAGCGGCACGGCGGGCTCGGCGGACGCCTGGGCCTGCTGCTCGGCGGCGCTGTCGCCCTTGCTCAGAAAGAACCAGGTGGCCCCTACCGACAAGCCCACGGCCAGGAGCACGACCACGGCAATCAGGATGATCAGTTTAATTTTGCCGGCCGGTTTGACCTCGGCGCTTGCCGGTGCCTGCGGTGCTTCTTTCTTAGCCATGCCAATAATCCGTCACTATTCGGAGTTCTATCCGTTTCAAAGGGTTAAGAGCAAGTGTTATGCCAGTCTGTCAACCAGCCGCCTTCAGCAGCCGGCCACACAGCGCGGGCCATGTCACGGGCCCATACCGCAGCCATAGATCGCCCCAAACAGAATCGCCCGGCTCCCTGCAACGGGAGTCGGGCGAAACAGAGTTTAGATCAGTGCGCTCGGCAACTACAGCGGCAACGCCGTCCGCTGCCTATCGGACTTCACGCAAGCCACAGCCTAGGCGTAATAATCGACCAGGCCGCGGGCTGCGATCGGCGTGGCACCGCGCATATCCACAGGGTGCTGGAGCAGTTCCTCGTCCGCCGCAAGGCCATCCCTGCCCGACCCGCCGCGGCCATTGCCGTCGCCCTCCTGGCCCTGCCAGCCACGATTCAGCGACTGATCGGAGACATTCACATCCAGCAGGTTCATACCCTGCTGGGCGAACATTTCCCGTAGACGGTGCATCTGCGCGTCCAGCGCTTCGCGTACACCGGCGTTAGGGCTGGCGAAGGTGACCTGGGTCTGTTCCTGGTTGACGCTGATACGCACTTCCAGACGCCCCAGCTCAGCCGGGTCCAGCTGGATCTCCGCCGACTTGAGGTTCTGACTGGACATCAGCATCACCCGATCCACCACCGCCTCGCTCCAGCCGCCCTGCTGCATCGGCACCGGCTGCCCGGGGATAACCGGAGCGCGGGCCGACACGGACTGCTGCTGGCCAATCGCCTGGCTCAGGGCATTGAGTTTGCTGGCGAAGTTCTCCGGCGGTGTCTGTGCCGAGCTTTCCTTGAGGGCCTCGAGGCCCTTGGTGCCGAGGGACTCCAGTTGCAGCTCGAGCGACTCCGGCAACGTCTCGTCCACCGGCTGCATCTCTTCGAGCAGACGGTTGGCGAGCATGCTCTGCCCCGGATTCTGTGCCGCGTTCTGAGCGGCCGGGTTCATCTGTGCGTGCAAGGTGGCATGGTCGACCTTGGCGTTTTCCTTGGCCCCCATTTCCAGAGCCATGCGCACGGCCGGCAACTGGTTCAAGGCATCGATCTGCGGATCGAAGCTGGCTTCGGTCATGCTAGCGGGCCCGGAACTGGTCAGGCTACCGGTCGATATCAGCAGCGGCTCCGGCTCGGTTTCCGCCGTCAACTCTGCCGTCTCAGCCGCCTCTTCCATCTCAACCGGCTCAGCGCCCATCCCCAGCAACAGCAGAGGATCCAGCACCTCCTCCTCACTTGCCGGCTCACTCGGCAAAGCCTTGCCGCTATCGGCAAGTTCGGGTTGGCCAACGGCAGTGGCGGCCTCGGGGTTTTCCTCTTCCTGCGCCTTGGGCTGGTTCTCGCGAGCCGGCCTGGCCGGGGCTTCGCTACGCTCTGCGGCCTTGGCCTGGCGTTCCCTGGCGTACACCTGGGAAAAGCTGGAAGCCTCATTCCTGGGGGGCTCGGCAGCTTTCTCCGGGGCTTTGGCCGCGGCTGCCCGGGGTTTTGTCGGGGGTGCCGATTTAAGCAGCAGATCGGGGGCAACGGACATGGATACTCTCCGTTCGGGGTTGGTCGTGGGGAGAGTTTTGCAAAGCCTGGGCCAACTTTGCGAAGGCACGCAAGATAGGTTAAAGGTGCCGGTAACGCTGACGTTCGGACTTCATCAGGATCCGCACGATGGCGAACTCCCGCTCGATCTGCTCCACCAGTTCGGGAGCCCGCTCCAGCTGCTCGCGACGGCCGGCCTCTTCCAGCTGCCGGCACAGGCCCGCCAGCATCAGCGCGCCCATATTGCTGCAGCTGCCCTTGAAGCTGTGCGCAGCCAGGCGCAGACCCTGGGCATCGGCAGCCTGCTGTGCCTGACGCAGCCCCAGCAGGCGCTCCTCGGAGTCGAGCAGAAAGGTATCCAGCAGGACCGGATACTCATCCTCCATGACGTCCTGCAAGGCCGCCAACACGTTGCTATCTAGATGGATATCGGACAACGTCAACCTCCCTGGACATGCTGCGCCGGATTATGCCCCAGGCAACCATGAAAACTCCACGCTGACGCCCTGCCCGCCGGCATCCCAGCTGCAGCGCTCGCTCAACTGCCGCACCAGGGTCAGACCACGCCCACTGAGGCCCGTCACATGCACCTGCTGCGCCAGAACGCGCGCGGGGTCGTAGCCCGACCCGCTGTCTTCGACCCGCACCACCAGGCGGCCACCACCCGCCTCGGGCTGCAGGCGCATGTGAAACCGCACATAGCCATCGCTCAGCTGCGCCAGGCGCAGGCTGCGCTGGCGGTAATACTCGGCAAAACCCTCGGCGTTGGCCTTCAGCGCCGAGTCCAGCCCCAGCACGCCGTGCTCCAGGGCATTCGAATAGAGTTCGGCGAGCACCGTGTACAGCGCCCCACCCTGGGGGCGCAGACCCTGCACCTCGAGCAGCAGCTGCAGCAGGAACGGCAGCGGGTTGAAGTGACGCAGGGTTTCCCCGCGAAATTCGAAGCTGGCCGACCAGTCCAGCGGATGGCTCTGGCCACTGTCGGCAAACGCCAGGGGCGGCCGTGCCAGCGCGCCATCTTCGACCAGGCTGACCTCCAGCAGGCTGACATCGTCCTGCTGTTCGCCACTGAACAGCGTCAGCGCCTGCTGAATCTCGCTGAACAACTCCGCCGGCATGCGGTTGCGGGCAAATACTTCGAGCAGGCGCGCCTCGCCAAACAGTTCGCCTTGCGGATTACGCGCTTCCAGCACCCCATCGGAGAGCAGGAATACCCGGTCCCCCAGCGCCAGCGGATAGACCTCGTACTTGTCATTGAAGCTCGCCGGCTCCAGCACCCCCAGCGGCAGGTGGCGCGACACCAGCGGCAGGCGCTCGCCGCTGCTGCGCAGCAGGTAGCCGTCGGGTAGGCCGCCGCTCCACACCTCGACGACATGGCGCTGGAAGCTGATATTGAGCAGGGTCGCACAGCAGAACACCCCCACCGGCAGGATGCGCTTGAGCTTGGCATTGATCTCGCGCAGCACTTCGGCCAGCGAGTAGCCCTTGGCAGTCATGCCATAGAACACCTCGGCCAGCGGCATGGCCCCGATCGCTGCGGGCAGGCCATGGCCGGTGAAGTCGCCAAGCAGCACATGCATGCCGCCGGAAGGCTTGAAGGCGGCCAGCATCAGGTCGCCGTTGAACACCGCATAGGGCGACTGCAGGTAACGGATATTCGGCGCATCCAGGCAGCCGGAATGGGTCACCTTGTCGAACACCGCCTTGGCCACCCGCTGCTCGGTGAGCAGGTGTTCATTGTGTTTGGCGATCAGGTCACGCTGCTTCAACACGGTATCCTGCAGGCGGCGCAGGCGCTCCATGGCGTTGATCTTGGCTTCGAGAATCACCCGGTTGTAAGGCTTGGCGAGAAAGTCGTCGCCGCCGGCCTCCAGGCAACGCACCAGGGCTTCGCCCTCGGTCAGGGAGGTGAGGAAGATGATCGGTACCAGCTCTTCGCCGGCCGCCTGCTTGATCCGACGCGCCGCCTCGAAGCCATCCATCAGCGGCATCAGGGCGTCCATCAGCACCAGCTGCGGGCGTTCCTGCTCGAATAGCGCGACCGCCTCCAGACCATTGGCCGCCGTCAGGGTACGGTGCCCCTGACGGCTGACGATGGTCGACAGCAGCATGCGATCGGCAGCGTTGTCCTCGGCGATGAGGATGGACAAACGCTCGGGCATGGAGGAGCCCTCAGGCGATCTGGAACAGTTGCTCGAAATTCGAGATCGCCAGAATCTTGCGCACATCCGGGTTGCAATTGAGCAGGCGGATCTGGGCGCTGTCGCCACCGGCGTGGTCACGCAACAGCAAGAGCATGCCCAGCGCGGAACTGTCCAGATAGGTGGTGCCCCGCAGATCCACGACATAGGTCTTCGGCGTGCTGCTTACGCGCTCGTAGGCGTTGCGGAATTCCTGATGGGCCCCGAAATCAAAACGTCCCTGAATTAGAATGGTCAACTCTTGCCCGTCAGACGAGGGCAGCGAGGTGATAGTCATGAATCGCTCCTATAAACGAAAAGGCCAGTGTAGCGAGGATCACCCTGACCACGTGTTGTCCATGATCAAGATGTAGCACCCTAAAGGCCATGGAGCAACTGCCGCAGGGGCTCGGTCTGCACCCGCCGGCACGGCCAACACCGCAGCGGCGCAGCCCGAAGCGCTGGCGCGGCCGCGCGCAGCGGGCTGCAGGTGCAATGGTGAGATCGGGGATCAAGAAAGCGAATCGCGCCCGGATAAACGCTGCGACAGTTCGTCGAGCAGTTTCTGCTCGCGCTTGTCCTCGGCCAGACGGGCTTCATCCAGGTAGCGCTTGACCAGTTTGCGCAGGCCTTCCAGGCGCGCATAGCGCTGTTGCCAGAGCTCGCGCGCCTTGTCCATATTGCCGCGGTGCCAGTCGACACTCTGGCGCTGCTGGCCGATGGCGGTTTCCAGCTGCGAGAGAAACCGCTGGTAGTTCATCAGCCACTGCCCGGATACCCCGCGCTGGCCTTCGCTGATCCACTGCTGCTGGTAATCGCCACGGTAGCGCTCCAGCTCGCCCAACTGCACTTCCGCCTGGCGCAGCAGGCCCTGGCAGTGGCCAAGCTGCAGCGCCGCCTCACGTTCGGCCCGCTCGGCCATGACGATGACCGGAGCCAGACGGGCGGCTCGACTCTGCGACATGGCTTAGGGCGCGCTGGCGGGGTTGAAGGTGGCCGCCAGTTGCGCACTGCTGCTGGCCAGGCTTTCGTTCTCGCCGAGGTTCTGCCGCAGGTACTTGACCATCGCCGGTTGCCGGGCAATGGCCAGGTCGGTGTCGGCATCGCCGCCCGCCACATAGGCCCCGACGCTGATCAGGTCGCGGCTTTGCTGGTAGCGCGACCAGAGCTGCTTGAAGCGCTGCGACAGGCGCATATGCTCGGCGGAGACCACCTGCGGCATGACCCGGCTGATCGAGGCCTCGATATCGATGGCAGGGTAATGACCCTCCTCGGCGAGCCGTCGGGACAGCACGATATGGCCGTCGAGCACGCCACGGGCGGCATCGGCGATTGGGTCCTGCTGATCGTCGCCCTCGCTGAGCACGGTGTAGAAGGCGGTAATCGAGCCGCCGCCCTTCTCCGCATTACCGGCGCGCTCGACCAGCTTGGGCAGCTTGGCGAATACCGAGGGCGGATAGCCCTTGGTCGCCGGCGGCTCGCCAATGGCCAGGGCGATCTCGCGCTGGGCCTGGGCGAAACGCGTCAGCGAATCCATCAGCAGCAGCACGTTCTTGCCCTTATCGCGGAAGTACTCGGCAATACGCGTGCAATACATGGCCGCGCGCAGGCGCATCAGCGGCGCATCATCGGCCGGCGAAGCCACCACCACCGAGCGCTTGAGGCCCTCGTGGCCAAGGATCTCGTCGATAAATTCTTTAACTTCGCGGCCCCGCTCGCCGATCAGCCCGACCACGATGACATCGGCCTCGGTAAAGCGCGTCATCATCCCGAGCAACACCGACTTGCCCACCCCGGTACCGGCAAACAGGCCCAGACGCTGGCCACGGCCCACGGTCAGCAAGCCGTTGATCGAACGGATGCCGACATCCAGCGGCACGCTGATGGGGTTGCGGTTGAGCGGGTTGATCGCCGGGCCATCCATCGGCACCCAGTCGTCGGCCTTCATTCGGCCCTTGCCGTCGAGGGCGCGACCAGTGCCGTCGAGCACCCGACCGAGCATCGACATGCCCATGGGCAGCCGCCCGGTATCCGGCAGCGGGACTACCCGCGCGCCTGGGGCGATGCCGACCAGGCTGCCGACCGGCATCAGGTAGATCTTGCCGTTGGAAAAGCCCATCACCTCGGCCTCGACCTGCACCGGGTGGTAACTGTCATCGTTGATCACCAGGCAGCGGCTGCCCAGGGCGACGCGCAGGCCTTCGGCCTCCAGGGTCAGGCCGACCATGCGCAATAAGCGGCCCTCGACCAGCGGCTGGCTGGGTAACTTCACCGCATCGCTATAAGCGGCCAGCCGTTTGGCGAAGCTCACCCGCTTAAGGAGCATCGTCGTGCGCCTCGGCCTTGCTCAGGTCGGTGTGCAGATCGGCCTCCAGAGGGTGGCCCTGCTGTTCGCGCTGATGCTCGAACAACTGCTTGAGAGCCAGGGACAGGCGGGTTTCCACGGTGGCATCAATACGACTGAGCTCACTCTCGACCTTGCAGCCGCCGGGCAAAAGCGTTTCATCTTCAAGAATGCGCCAGGTCTCTTCGTGACGCTCGCGCAGGGCCTTGATCATCTCGAAATCCTGGGGATTGAGATGAATGCGCACAGTCGCGCCGCCCATGGGTAGCAACTTGAGGGCTTCGCGCAGCACCTGGGTGATCTGGCTGGAGTCGCTTTTAAGTTCGCGCTGGATCACCTGGCGAACCATATGGCTCAGCAGGTTGACCATGGCTTCTTCCAGCTGCTGGTCCTGCTCGGCAATGGGGTCGAACAGCTGTGCCATCAATTGCTCTAGGCCAGCCATTTTCGCGGCGAGGGCCACCTCGGCCTCTTGCTTGGCTTTCAGCTGGCCGGCATGGAAGCCGTCCTTCTCACCGGTGGTGAAGCCTTCGTTGTAGGCGTCCTGGCGGATCGCCTCCAACTCATCCAGCGTCAAGGGTTTGACATCCTCCAGGGCTACCTCTTCCCCTTCCGCCGCCCCCTCGACAGGAGCTTGCACCTGCTCGGCAGCCTCCTCGGTACTGACGGGCACTTCGGCAGGCTCGACCTGGGGGTCGAAACTGGGCAGCGCCCAGAGGTCAAAGGCGCTGATGTCCTTGGCGCGAATCAGCTCGCTGGGGGCTTCTTTGGCGGCCATTTACACCATCTCTTCGCCGCCCTTGCCGCCCAGGACAATTTCCCCGGCTTCGGCCATGCGGCGGGCAATGGTGAGGATTTCCTTCTGGGCGTTTTCCACATCGCTGACTCGCACCGGGCCCTTGGCCTCGAGGTCGTCGCGCAGCAGCTCGGCGGCACGCTTGGACATGTTCTTGAACACCTTGTCCTTGATCGCCTCGTCGGCCCCCTTGAGCGCCAGCACCAGCACGTCGGAGGAGACCTCGCGCAGCAACGCCTGGATGCCGCGGTCATCGACGTCGGCCAGGTTGTCGAAGACGAACATCAGGTCCTCGATCTGGCTGGACAGGTCTTCGTCGACTTCACGGATCGAGTCCATCAGCTGGCCTTCGATGGAGCTGTCGAGGAAGTTCATGATATCGGCCGCCCGCTTGACCCCGCCCAGGGCGGCGCGGGTGGTGTTGGAGCTGCCGGAGAACTGCTTCTCGAGGATCTGGTTGAGTTCCTTGAGCGCCGCCGGTTGCACGGTATTGAGCGAGGACACACGCAGGACGATGTCCAGGCGCACCTTGTGGTCGAAGTGGCCGAGCACTTCGCCGGCCTGATCGGGGTCGAGATAAGCGACCACGATGGCCTGGATCTGCGGGTGCTCGTAACGGATCACGTCAGCTACCGCGCGCGGCTCCATCCACTTCAGGCTGTCCAGACCACTGGTGCTACCGCCGAGCAGGATGCGGTCGATCAGGTTGCCGGCCTTGTCCTCGCCCAGGGCCTGGGTCAGCATCTTGCGGATATAGCCATCGGCCCCCACGCCCAGGCTGGTCTGGTCGCCGACAATCTCGACGAACTCGCCCATGACATGCTCAACCTGCTCGCGCTGGATATTGCGCATGCCGGCCATTGCCACCCCGACCCGCTGCACTTCCTTGGGCCCGAGGTGCCGCAAAACCTGGGCCGCATCGGTTTCCCCGAGCGAAAGCAGCAGGATAGCCGCCTTGTCGACCTTGTTCAGTTTGGCGGGGGTGCGATTGTCACTCATCGGCGTTGATCCACTCTTTTACAACCTGGGCCACACGGCCCGGGTCTTCTGCGACCAGGCTCTTGATGGCGTTCAATTGTGCATCATACCCCTGACTCGGGCTGGGCAGGAGGATGCTTTGCGGGCCGCCGAGGCTGACCCGATCCTCGGACAGATCGCCGTCCAGACCGCCCATTTCACCCAGCTCGACATCGCCACCGCGACCGCCGCGCCGGCCCGCTTCACCGCCGCCACCGGTGATGTTCTTCATCACCGGGCGCAGTACGAACCAGACCAGAATAAAGATCAGCAGCGCCGGCAACAGTTGTTTAAGGCCGGCCATGGCCATCAGAAACAGCTCGCTCTGGTACCAGGGCAGTGCCACCAGCTCCTCGCCAGGTGCGGCGGAGAACGGCGTGTTGATCACGCTGACGCTGTCGCCGCGGCTGGCATCGAAGCCCACCGAGTCCTGTACCAGGCGGGTAAAGCGCGCCAGCTCGTCGCTGCTCCAGGGCGCGCGCACGGTGTCGCCGGTGGCCGGATCGACCTTGAACTGGTCATCCACCACCACCGCCACCGACAGACGACGCAAGCGCCCCTGCTGCTGCTTGGTGTAGCTGATGGAGCGGTCCAGCTCGAAATTGCGCGTGGACTGTTCACGCTTGTCCGCCGGATAAGGTGCGAGCATGGCCAGGCCCGTGGCCGGGTCGATGATCTGCTCGCCATTGACATCCAGCAGCGGCTGACCGGCAGCCACCGGTCCGGCCACGGCTGCCGCCCCAGCGGCCTGTTCCGGCGCAGTGGCGGGCCCCGGCGGCTGATTGGCCAGGGCACCCGGCACGCCTTGCGGCGGCAGGCTGCTGGTGCGCTGCTCGTTGACCTGCTGCTCGCTGCGCAGCGCCGGCTGGTCGGGGTTGAACATTTCCGAGGTGGATTCCACCGCACTGAAGTCCACGTCCGCCGAGACTTCCGCCTTGTAGCGGCCGGCACCGAGCACGGGCTGGAGAATATTGTGCACACGCTGGGTGAACAGGCTCTCCATGCGCCGACTGTAGTCGAACTGCTTGCCAGCCATGGTCAGTTCGGACATCTCCTGGATATCCGAGAGCAAGGTGCCCTTCTGATCGACCACGGTGACCTGGGCCTTGTCCATCTCCGGCACGCTGCTGGCCACCAGGTTGACGATGGCCATCACCTGGCTCGGCTCCAGGCCACGGCCCGGGTAGAGCTCAACCAGTACCGAGGCGCTGGGCTTGCGCTCGTCGCGCACGAATACCGAACTCTTCGGAATGGCCAGGTGCACCCGCGCGCCCTTGACATTGTTCAGGCTCGATACGGTACGCGCCAGCTCCCCTTCCAGGCCGCGGCGGTAGCGGGTGGCTTCCATAAACTGGCTGGTACCCAAACCCTGCTCGCGGTCGAGAATCTCGAAGCCGACGCTGTTGTCGGTCGGCGCTACGCCAGCGGCAGCCAGACGCATACGCGCCCGGGCCAGGTCTTCGGACCTGACCAGCAGCGCGCCGGAGTTGGGTTCCACGGTGTATTTGATGTCGGCGGCGGTCAGGGTCTCCATGACCTGGGACGCGTCCATGCCGTCGAGGCTGCCATACAGCGGACGGTAATCGGGCTGCTGCGACCAGAGCACCACGGCAAAACCAATCGCCACGCTGGCGGCCAGGCCGACCAGCAGGCCGATCTGCCGCAGCATCGACATATCGGAAAGATTTTCCAGAAAGGTCAGGCCCAACAACGGCTTCTTCGGCTCACCGCCAGCGGTGGTGGCAGGTACGTTTGCAGCGACGGCTTCAGCCATGATTCAAACCCTACTCTTAAACCGGCATCTGCATGATGTCTTGATAAGCCTGGACCAGTTTGTTGCGCACCTGGGTCATGGCCTGGAAGGAGACGCTGGCCTTCTGCGAAGCGATCATCACATCAGTCAAATCTACGCCGCTTTTGCCCACTTCAAAGGCTTCAGCCAGTTTACTGGAAGCCTGCTGGGTCTCATGGACCTTGCCGACCGCCTGCCCGAGCATCTCGGAGAAGCTCGGCGCGCCGGGCTCCGGGGTGCTGGCAACAGGCTTCTGCCGCGCCATGGCCTCCGCCTGCATGGAACGCATTTCCAACATCAAGCGATTGAATTCAACACCTTGGCTCATGACTTCCTCCACTGACCGCGGTTTTTTGACGCTTCGCGGCGTTTGCAGAGGTACTGCAACAAGGGTGCCAGTTTTTCTGAGGCCTTGTTCAGCCCTTCAGCGTCTGGATATACAGGGCCTCGACCTTCTGCCTGGCCCAGGGCGTCTTGCGCAGAAAGGTCAGGCTGGACTTGATGCTCGGGTCGCTCTTGAAACAGCGGATATCGATACGCTGGGCCAGGCCGTCCCAGCCGAAGCACTCGACCAGGCTATTGAGGATGGCTTCGAGGGTCACGCCATGCAGCGGATCTTTCGGTGATTGAGTCATGCGGAACCTGTGTCGACAGCGAGGCGAGGTGCACCGGCTGACAGGCTTGGGGCACGCGAAGGGCCATATTCTGAACTGACTCTTCGGCCAGCTCCAGCGTAAAAGCGCTGTTATGCGCGAAGTGCAGCCATACTGCGACAAACTCGGCGAGCAACAACTCCCCGACAGAGAAACGGCCCATCACCAGGGGCATGGGCCGCTCCCAAACCGGCGAATCGACTGCAGCTGCGGCAAAACATGCAGGCAGGGACTGGCCTAAGGCATCTTGCCGATGATCTTGCGCATCTCTTGCTCCGAGAAGCCGCGCAGGGTCTGCGTGCGCGTATTGCCGAGCGAGCCTACTTTCAACAACAGGGAGGTTGCGGCCTCCTCGTCGCCCTCGACGATCAGCACCAGGTCGTAACTGCCGACGGTCCAATAGACGGCCTTGACCTCTATGCCCAGCGTTTCTGCCAATGCCTTGAATGCCTGAAAGCGATCCGGTGAGTCTTTGACCGCCCGGATGCCCTGATCGGTGAAGTTAACCAGCGAAATGAAGGTTGCCATGATTACACCCCTTGCCAGGGTTGCCGAATGGCGGTCACAGAGCCGGCCGCGATTACCTGGAAGAGGGCCGCCACACCTCCAAATCCGCGAATCCGACCATCGAATACCTGAGAGCCGATTACTTGCATGCACTGCACGAAGCGACAGCTTCGCTCCGGCAATGTGTCTTGTCAGGAATAGCAGGCCACTGCAGCACCCGCATGACCACTGATCCACTCAGGCAAAAAAAACCGGCCCAACACCAAAGGTGTGGGCCGGCGAAGCACTATCGGGTCGTCGTGGGGCCCGGGCCGGGCATCAGCATAAAATCCTGGCTCGGGAACCACACCTGCAGACGACCGACTGCAGATGTGGGTGAAACCTGATCAGGCCAGCTTGCGCTCGACATCGTCGAACTGGGTCTGCAGCGCGGCTTCCGGTTCTTCGGTGAGCAGGCTGACCACGATGATGGCGACAATCGCCAGGATAAAGCCGGGGATGATCTCGTACAGGTCGAAGATACCGCCGGACAGCTGCTTCCAGATCACCACGGTCAGGCCGCCGAGGACGATACCGGCCAGGGCACCGTTACGGTTCATGCGCTTCCAGTACAGCGACAGCAGGATGGCCGGGCCGAAAGCGGCACCGAAGCCAGCCCAGGCGTAGGACACCAGACCCAACACGGTGTTATCCGGGTTCAAGGCCAGCACCAGGGCGATGACGGCGATCAGCACCACCGCGCCACGACCGATCCATACCAGTTCGGCGTCGCCGGCATCCTTCTTGAGGATGGCCTTGTAGAAGTCTTCAGCCAGGGCCGAGGAGCTGACCAGCAGTTGCGAGTCGGCGGTGGACATGATCGCAGCCAGCACGGCGGCCATCAGGATACCGGCCACTACCGGGTGGAATAGGCTGTTGACCAGCACCATGAACACGGTTTCGGCGTCAGCCAGGTCGGTGTCCAGATAACCCACGGCAACCCAGCCGATGGCCAGTGCGGCAACCAGGGTCAGGGCGGTCCAGCTCACGGCGATGCGACGGGCAGTCGGCATGTCCTTGTCGTCGGAGATCGCCTTGAAGCGCGCCAGGATATGCGGCTGACCGAAGTAGCCCAGGCCCCAGCCCAGCAGCGAGAGGATGGCGATGATGCCCAGCGGTTGCCCCTTGGCGTCATTGAAGAAGGTCAGCAGCTCCGGGTTCTTGGCTGCAATGGCCACATGTGCGGCGTCGATGCCGCCCACGGCATTGAGGGCGAAGACCGGCACCAGCACCAGCGCGGCGGCCATCAACAGGCCCTGCACCACGTCGGTCCAGGCCACCGCAAGGAAGCCGCCGAACAGGGTGTAGGACACCACGGCCAGGGTGCCGATCACCACGGCGACCGTATAGCTCAGGCCGAACACGGTTTCGAACAGCTTGCCGGAGGCCACCAGACCGGAGCTGGTATAGAAGAGGAAGAAGGTCAGAATGATCAACGCCGAGACCACACGCAGGGCGCGGGATTTGTCGTTGAAGCGGTTTTCGAAGTAGGCCGGCATGGTCACCGAGTCCTTGGCGGTATGCGAGTACACGCGCAGACGCTGGGCGACGAACAGCCAGTTCAGCCAGGTGCCTGCCAGCAGGCCAATGGCGATCCAGCTGGCCTCGAAGCCAGCCACCAGGGCATAGCCCGGCAGACCCAGCAGCAGCCAGCCGCTCATGTCCGAAGCACCGGCCGACAAGGCAGCGGTGGTCGGGCCGATGGAGCGGCCGCCAAGAATGTAATCGGACAAGTTGCTGGTACGACGGTAGGCCACCAGGCCCAACCACAACATCAGTACCAGGTAGACCACGAAGGTCACCCCTACAACAAAAACGTTCTGCTCGTTCATCTTGTTGTTCTCGTGTTGGCACGGCTCGGGCCGTGACTCTAGTTTTAAGCGGCCACGGTATGTGGCCACTGACTTGAAACCGCAGGCCTTGCGCACGCAGGCCAGTGGCGGAGCAGGCGTTGTAAGCCCGCCCCTTAACTACGGGTTATTCGTCGCCCAGCGACAGCAGCGAAGCGTTGCCGCCCACTGCGGTGGTGTTGATCGAGGTGGTGCGCTCGTTGGCGAACCGCAGCAGGTAGCTCGGCCCGCCGGCTTTCGGCCCGGTACCGGACAGGCCGCAGCCGCCGAAGGGTTGCACGCCGACCACGGCACCGATCTGGTTGCGGTTGACATAGAGGTTGCCGACCCGCGCCAGTTCCTCGATGCGCCGTGCGGTTTCCTCGTTGCGGCTGTGCACGCCGAGGGTCAGACCGAAGCCGGTGCCGTTGATCGCGGCCACCACCTGCTCCAGTTCGCGGGCTTCGAAACGCACCACATGGAGGATGGGACCGAAGTTTTCCTTCTTCAGTTCATGGATGCCGCCGATCTCGAAGGCCACCGGCGCGACGAAGTGACCGTCCAGGCCGGCCGGCAGTGCGGCTTCGGCAATCAGCTTGCCCTCGGCCTTGAGCTGGGCGATATGGGCCAGCAGGCCGTCCCGGGCCTCGGCGTCGATCACCGGGCCGACATCGCTTTCACGCAGATGGGTCGGGCCGACCTTGAGTTCGGCCATCGCGCCCTTGAGCAGATCCAGCACCCGCTCGGCGATGTCGTTCTGCACATAGAGCACACGCAGGGCCGAGCAACGCTGGCCGGCGCTGGTAAAGGCGGATTGCACGGCATCCTTGACCACCTGCTCGGGCAGCGCGGTGGAGTCGACGATCATCGCGTTCTGCCCGCCGGTTTCGGCGATCAGCGCGGCAATCGGGCCGGCCTTCTCGGCCAGCTGACGGTTGATGATGCGCGCGGTATCGGTGGAGCCGGTAAAGCACACGCCGGCAACCCGGGCATCACGACAGAACACGCCGCCCAGGGTGGCACCGTCGCCAGGCAGGAAGGCGATGACATCCTGCGGCAGACCGGCTTCGAACATCAGTTCCAGAGCGCGAGCGGCGATCAGGCTGGTCTGCTCGGCCGGCTTGGCCAGCACGCAGTTGCCGGCCACCAGAGCGGCGGCAATCTGGCCCAGGTAGATGGCCAGGGGGAAGTTCCACGGGCTGACGCAGACGAAAATACCGCGGCCTTCATGGAACAGCTCGTTGCGCTCGCCGGTGGGGCCCACCAGCTCTTCGCGGCCCAGACGCAGGCGCGCCTGCTGGGCGTAGTAACGGCAGAAATCCACGGCCTCGCGCACTTCGTCGATGCCGTCCTGCATGGACTTACCGGCTTCCACGGTGCACAGCGCCATCAGCTCGGCGCGGTTGACTTCGAGCAGATCGGCCAGGCGCTCGAGGATGCTGGCACGGCTGTCGATGGCGGTGGCATTCCAGCGCGGCCAGGCGGCGTGCAGGGCATCCAGCGCCTGGGCAGCCTGGGCGGCGCTGGCAAAATCGACACTGCCGACCTGCTTGCTCAGCTCATAGGGACAGTGCACGGCGGTGGCAGTACCACTCAGGCGCTGGCCGTTGATGACCGGGGCGGCCTGCCATTGACGGGACAGGTGCGGCTGATAGGCGAGCTCCAGCTCACTCCACGAAGTGTGAATGTTCATATTGAGGCCTTGGGAATTTTTCCGCGCAGGGCCAAACAACGCCGGCGGAAGAGGGATTTTGTCATTACCGAGGGTTTTGAACTTGCGCAGTTGCGTCACCGGGTGATCGAGAAGGGACTCCACCGGCACACTGGGGTCGACCAACTGGTGGACGAACGAGGAGTTCGCGCCGTTTTCCAGCAGGCGCCGCACCAGGTAGGGCAGCAGATCCTTGTGCGCACCGACCGGGGCATAGATGCGCACGGTCTTGGCGTGCTTTTCCAGTACGGTGTCGTACAGCGCATCGCCCATGCCATGCAGGCGCTGGAACTCGAACTCGCGCGGCTGCGGGTGCTCGGCGGCAATCGCCAGGATGCAGCTGACGGTGTGGGCGTTATGGCTGGCAAACTGTGGGTAGATCACCCCGCGGGTGAACTCCGAGAGCAGGTAACGGGCACAGGCCAGATAGGAGGTGTCGGTGCCTTCCTTGCGGGTGAATACCGGGTAGCCGTCCAGGCCCTGAACCTGGCACTGCTTGATCTCGGTGTCCCAGTAGGCACCCTTGACCAGACGCAGCGGCATCTTCTCGCCCAGCTCCTTGCCCAGCAGGGTCAGCCATACCAGCACCGGCAGGCAGCGCTTGGAATAGGCCTGCACCACCAGACCGAACTCGCCCCAGCCCTTGAGGGCCGGATCGCGCATCAGCTTTTCATAGAGCTCCAGGGACAGCTCGAGGCGATCGGCCTCTTCGGCGTCCACCGAAATACCCACGCCCAGCTTGCGCGCCCGCACCGCCAGTTCCAGCACGTTGGCGAACAGCTCGGTCAACACGCGCTCGCGCTGAGCCACTTCATAGCGTGGGTGCAGGGCGGACAGCTTGATCGAGATAGACGGCTTCGGGCCCGGGCCGACCTGCGGCTCGGCACCGACGGTGTCGATGGCCTTGCGGTAGTCGGCCATGTACTTCTCGGCATCGGCTTGTGTAAGAGCCGCCTCGCCGAGCATATCGAAGGAGTAGGTGTAGCCTTTTTCGCGCTCGCCACGGCCATTCTTCAGCGCCTCGGCGATATTGCGGCCAAGCACGAACTGCTTGCCCATCAGCTTCATGGCCTGGTTCATGGCAGCGCGGATCACCGGCTCGCCGGAGCGCTTGATCAGCTTGCCGAGGACGTTTTTTGGCCGGCCATCGGCGGTTTCCGGATCGACCACCTTGCCGGTCATCACCAGGCCCCAAGCGGCGAAGTTGACCAGCACGCTGTCGCTCTGGCCGAGGTGACGTTCCCACTCGGCGGCACTGAGCTTGTCGCGGATCAGCGCATCGGCGGTGGCGGCGTCGGGTACACGCAGCAGAGCCTCGGCCAGGCACATGAGCATCAGCCCTTCCTGGGTGTCGAGGCTGTACTGACGAAGAAGTGCGTCGAGGGTATCGACGGCGTTGTCCCGGCTACGTACGTCCTGAATCAGGGTACGGGCACCGCGGCTGATGGCCGCAATGCCGGTCTCGCCGGGGTCGGCGAGCTGCAAGAGCTCAGTGAGATAGGCTGCCTCGTCAACGCTGTAGTTGGCGCTGATGACAGGGAAAAAATCGGCGGCCTTGGCGGCAGAGATCCGGTTAAGGAACTCGTCCTGCAAGACGTGACTGGCTTTAAACATCACGCCCATCCTCTTGTGGAGACTGTTTGTTATGGGTCTAGCGCAACATGGCTGGTCTGACCAATGACAACTGGGCCAAAACCCGCGCACTGCGCCAGTGGATGGACGAATTTAGTTGCAGAACCATGACCGCTTCTTGCTGAAAGCTCTGGAGTTTTTGCGAAATACTCCAGGCCCTGGAACTAATCGCGAACGCTTGTTTGAATAACCGCCCAAGCTCGGCCATCTGGTGACACCGGCCGCCCCGGCTACGTCACTGCTGCATTCCTTACGGCCGCGCTGACCTACCATGCATCCGCAACGAACCGCCCTGCACAACGAACTGCACGCCCGCCCCTCGCTGTATTTCAACGAGCCGGCCCATGTCTTTCATATCGCCCTGCTCGATCAGGATGAAGTCGGCAGTGCCATCATCGCGGCGCTGCCGCACAGCGCCGAACAACCCCAGCCCAATGGCAGCGCCCAGGGCCTGAGCCAGTTAGCGGGTTGTGCGCTGAAATGGGAGCGGCATGCCGAGTTCTTCACCCTGACCCTGGTCCAGCCCAAGCAGGCGGGCGGCGAATTCTGGCCCGCCCTGCCCCAGGCCCTGCAGGCGCTGATCGAGCCGCACCAGGGGCTGATCATCAATGCGCTGCAGATCCTGGTGGAGGCCGAGCAGCAGTGGCAAGGCCACAGCGCCCGCTACGGCTTCAAGGACCCTGCCGGCTCGCATGTCGGCGGCGGCGATGCCACGGTGTGGAGCGACTTTCGTCTCTGCGAGAACGGCCTCAACCGTATCCTGCTGGTCAACCGCAGGCTCAACGCTTACCGCCTGAGACGCATGATCCGCCGCCTGCTGGAGATCGAGACCTACCGCATGATGGCCTCGCTGACCCTGCCGGTGGCCCAGGACGTCGACCGCCAGCTCAAGGCCTACGACCAGCAACTGGCCAGCCTGTCCGCACGCAACGCCGCGCCCGACACCAGCAACCCCAAGCAGCTGCTCGGCGATATCGCCCTGCTGTCGGCCAACCTGGTGCGCGCCACCGCCGTCCACCGCCAGCGTTTCAGCGCCGCCGAGGCTTATGCGCAACTGGTGTTCGAACGCATCGGCGAACTGCACGAGAGCCATGTCGGCGACTGCCAGCGCCTGGGGATCTTTATCGAGCGGCGCTTCAAGCCCACGGTGCGCTATTGCGCGGTGACCGAACAGCGCCTGCTGCGCCTGGGCCAGAGCGTGGCCAACCTGGGCGAGCTGCTGCAGACCCGGGTGCAGGTGGAGGTGGAAGAACAGAACTCGGCGATCCTGCGCAGCCTCAACAGCCGCGCCAACACCCAGATCAAGATCCAGAAGGCGGTGGAGGGCCTGTCGATCATCGCCATCAGCTATTACCTGCTGAGCCTGTTCAAACTCGGCGTCGAGGGCGCGCATAGCCTGGGTATCGGCCTGTCGCCGCAACTGGCCGCGCTGCTACTGGGCCCCCTGGCCCTGCTGATTATCGGTGCTATCGCCTTGCGCATCCGCAAGGCCAGGCGTCATTAGGGCAACGGCGCACGGGCTATTTGCCCTCGTAGGCGGCCAGGGTGACACCCGCCTGGGCCAGGCATTCGCGCAGGTGCTTGATCTCCTGCTTGCTGCACTCATTGCTGTTGTGCGGGTGATGCAGAAAGAACTCATGCTGGTTGAGCACCACGCGAAAGCGCGCCCCCAGAACAGGTTCGACAGTGGCCCCCAGGTGATGCAGCAGCGACTCGACCTCGCGCCAGTGGATATTGCTGGGCAAGGCACCCTGGAAGATCGAATGCAGCAGGTTCTGATGCTTGTGGCTCATGGCGACACCCTCGCTGACTGGCCGATTACTTCCAGCATAGCCAAGCGCGGGCCCGAACCCTTCGCCACCGCAGTCAGGTCAGCGATCGATAATCTGTTCGCGCATTGGGGCCAAGCGCGCCAACAGACGGTTCTGAGCGGTAATGGCTACACCCTGGTCGGTCATCGCCGCCTGCAGGTTTTCCACCAGGGCGTTGAAGTCGCTTGGGGTGAGGTCCAAGCCGGTATGGCTCTCCTCCATGCTGTCGCCGGTGTAGGTGCAGGGCCCGCCGGCCTCCATGCAAAACTGCTCCACCAGCTTGTCGCGCAGGCGCTGGATATCAACATCCTCGAAGTGCTGGACGATGCGCGTGTCACTGGCGATCTTCAGCAGCATGCCCTCCACCACCGCTTCGATGCCAGCCTGCTCGCCCAGGGCGCGGTACAGGCTGTCATCCTTGGGCGGTTGCTGAGCGCAGGCGCTGAGCGCCAGCAGCAGGGCAATGATCAGCAGGCGCATGCTTAGAAACTCCCCTGAATGGACAGATAAACGCCATCCTGATTATCCAGGCTGGCGATTTCGCCCAGGCGGGCATAGGCCAGCACCACGGCCAGGTGCTTGTTGGGGAAGTAGCCGACAAACAGGTCGGCCCAGTCGCTTTCACCGGCAAAGCTCAAATTGTCCGGCTTCTCGCGGTATTCCGCACCCAGGGCCCAGTGCGGGTTGAACAGTACCGCGATTGAGCCTTCCTTGAGCACTGAGTGACGATCACGACGATCACCGCCAAAACCCAGCAGGCCCAGTTCGTTGGCCCGGCTGTAGCGCAGGCCAGCATTGAGCAGCAGGTTGTAGCCGAAGGCACCGCCGAGGATCAGCCGACTGGCAGTCAGATAGCCTTCGGTATCCGAGCTGCGCTGCGCACCCACCAGACTGGGAATCAGAAAATCACGTTGACGCTTGTGCTGCAGGCCCAGGGATACCTGAGGCAGCGTGTCGTAGATCAGGTCGCCGAACAGGCGCACCTTGAGGCCGAAGATATCCTGGCTGAGGCTGTTCTCCGGCAGATTCAGGTTGCGCGCCAGGGTGCCCAGATCGAAGCGCTGGCGGCCATAGGACAACTCGATGCGGTTATCGAACGAGGCGGCAATACCGGCCACATCCAGGCGGTAGTCGCCGGTCTCGACCCGTGTGGCGAATACATCCGCGCCCCATTCGCCGCGCTCACCATAACCGGCCAGCACCGCCCAGGGGGTGATGCCACCGCCGGCAGCGCCCTCGAGGCTGCTGGCACCACCAGTGGCCAACAGGCGGCCATCGGCCAGGCTCAGACTGGAGAACAGGCCAAGGCCAAGCAGGCTGAGGAATCGCTTCATGATTGCACCTCGCGACTGCTTGCTTCGCGGTATTGCTCCAACCAGCTTTCAAAAGCCTTGGCCGCCAGGGGCCGGCTGATCAGATAGCCCTGGGCGGTGTCGCAGCGCCAACGCTCAAGCAGGTGCAGGCAACGCTCGTACTCCACCCCCTCGGCCACCACCTTGAGGCCCAGGCTGTGGCTCATGTCGATGGTGGAGCGGACGATCACCGAGTCTTCGCTGGCTTCGTCCAGATCGCGGATAAACGACTGGTCGATCTTCAATTCCTGCACCGGCATGCGCTTAAGCTGAGCCAGGGAGGAGTAGCCCGTGCCGAAGTCGTCCACCGACAGGCTGATGCCCAGCCCATGAAGCTCGTGCAAGACCTGCAGAGCCAGCTCGGGGTTGAGCATCATGCCGCTTTCGGTGATTTCGAAAACCAGTTGCTCGGCCGGCACCTTGTAATGCTTCAGCAGCTTGGCCACCCGCTGCGACAGTTGTGGGTCGATCAGATCGGCGGTGGAGATATTCAACGACACCTGCACCCGCAGATCGCGGGCGCTCCACTCGCGCAGTTGACGCATCACCTCTTCAATCACCCAGTTGGTCAGCAGTTGGATGCTGCCGGTGTGCTCGGCCAGGGGGATAAACTCTCCCGGCGAGACCATGCCCAGCTGGGGGTGCTGCCAACGCAGCAACGCCTCAGCCTGACGCACCCGGCCAGCGGCGATATCCAGCTTGGGCTGGTAGTGCAGCAGCAGCTCGCCACTTTCCGGGGCGCGGCGCAGATCGCGGATCAGCAGCATCTGCCGCTGCCGGGCATCGTCACGGCCGCGCTGATACAACTGCATGCGCCCCGGCTGTTGGGCGGCGTCCTGCATGGCAATGCCGGCACGACGCAGCAGGTCCTCGGCATTGTCGCCATCGCCAGGGAAGGCGGCGATGCCGAAGCGGCAGTCCAGGGCCACCTCCTGGGTATTGATGCGCAGCGGCTTGAGCAGCAGTTGCTGAAGTTTGTCGGCGATACCCACGGCACTGTCACTGTCACAGTTGTCCAGCAACAGCAGAAACTCGTCCGCCACCAACCGTGCCAGACTGTCTCCGGGGCGCAGTATGCCCTGCAGGCGCTGCCCCAACTGCTGCAAGACCCGATCACCACCCTCCTGACCGAGGCTGTCGTTGACTGTGCGGAAGTTGCCAATGCCGATATGGATCAGCGCGGTGCTACGCCCAGCGGTGATGGCGCTGCCCAGCCGCTCCAGTGCCAGGGTGCGATTGGGCAGCCCGGTGAGGGCATCATGCAAGGCGTTGTGCGCCAGCTGCCGCTCGCGCTCGGCGATCCCCGTCTGCATGCTTTGCAGGGCCTTGGCCAGGCTGCCCAGCTCATCGCTGCGCTGCATGGCAATCGGCACCTGATAGTCGCCCTGCCCCACCCGTTCGGCCACCGCCGCCAGTTGCTGCACCGGCTGCGACACATTGCGCGCCAGCAACAGCGCACCGCCCAGGGACGCCAGCAAGGCCGCCAGGGCAATCAGCAGGATATTGCGATCCAGCCCGGCGAAGGCCTGTTCGGCCTGGGTCAGGGACTTGTGCAACATTGCCTGGACGGTAAAGCCTTCACCCTCGGCCAGCAACAGGCGCTGGCCCAGGTACTGCTGATCGGCCAGGGTCTGCACCTGATCGAAGGACGGAGCCGACAATACGGCCTGCAATTGCTGGCGCTGCGGCCCACTCAGGGTGCTGATCCAGATATCCGCCTGATTTGGCTGACTGGCTACCAGCGTCAGGTCCAGATGGGTCAGTTCGCGCAACTCAGTAGCAAAGGCTTCATCCACCTGAAAGCCCATCATCACTCGGGCAATCGGTAGGGGAGCATTGACCGTGGCCTGCACAAGCAGATAGAGGCGTGCGCCCATGGGCATCAGAAACACCGCCACGCCTTCACGCTGGCGCTGCATCATCTGCATGCTCAGCCATTGCGCGGTCTGCGAGCTGATCTGGCGGTCGGTACTGACCTCAAGGCTGCCATCCAGATCGAGCATCATCACCGCTCCGGCATTGATCCGCGCGCCGTGGTTGGCCAGGGCAGAGCGGATGGTGTCGCTATCGCCGCTGGCCACAGCGTCCTTGAAGCCGAAATCGGCCACCAGCACCTGCACCGCGTCGTGCAGCTGGCGCCCGCGCACTTCCAGCAGTTGCTGAAACACCAGGCTGCCGACCTCCAGCTGCTCGCGCGCCTGGGCCCGCACCGCAGCGTTGGTGGCCGTCTGCACCGCGACATACAGCGCGGCGATCACCACCAGCAGCAACAACACCAGTACGCTGGCGATCCTCCCCTGGAAACTATTGCGCAGCATCGCGAGCCTTCTTGAATGCATCACCAAAGGCACTCTGCGGTGCACGAGCCGGGGCGACCTCGGCGGGCTGCACGGCCAGGCTAAAGCGCTGCTGACTGCCCGCCTCGCCAAGCTGCAGTTCACCTCCAGGCTGGCTCAGCATGTCGACCAGCTGCGGGTGCCAGAGGCTGACCTGATAACGCCCCGCTGGCAGCCCGTCGAGCTGCACGCGGCCCTGCTCGTCGCTGACGGCAAACCAGGGATCATCGGTGACATAAACATAACCCAGCATCCAGTCATGAATATTGCAGCCCAGCGCCACCACCCCCGGGGTATCGAACAGCACCGGCTCACTGGGCGTGCCTTTGTACAGGCGCAGCTCAAAACGCTTGGCCGGAGAGAAGGAATAGACGTGATGACGGATATCGTCGCTATTGGGGAAGCTCACCGCAACGCCGGTGCGCACCGCCAGTACATGGGGCATAAATTGCTGGGCCCGTTGATCCATCACCCCTGGCGCGGCAGGTTGCGCGCTGCCCGGGGAGCCCTGCAGCGTCAGTACGGCGTTGGCCAGGGGCTGACCCGCAAGATCGACCAGCTCTGCCTGCAAGCTGGCAGCCCATAGTGGGGGTGCCAAGAGTGAGGCAAAAACCAACAGGGCAGTGCGTAACGGAAAACAACCAGGCTTACTCATATACAGTGCTCACTAGGGGCGCAGCTCGGGTCCCGCCGATGACGAGACATCCAAGCACTTCGTGCGCCGACGCCATGCAGCTTAGCCGGGCGACTGCGGAACTGCATCCAGGTAATAGCGCCCAATCTCTTTTGACCGGGTGCAAGCCAGAGATAGCAGGCCCGGAGGAGCGGCAGGAATATGTTGCGGAGTCTTACTCGGCACCGCGCAGGCGCTTAGGCGTCAGCCCCAGATAACGACGCATGGCCGTGGTCAGGGCGCTCTGGCTGGAGAAACCGCATTCTTCGGCGATGCGGATCAACGGCAAGGCGCTTTCGCGCAACAGCCTGGCGGCGCGGTCCAGCCGGGTTTTCAGCAGATACTGGTGCGGTGTCAGGCCCACACTGTCCTTGAACTGGGCATGAAAATGACTGGGGCTGAGGCAGGCCACCTGGGCCAGTTCGGCGACACTGATGCGCCGCGCCAGGTGCTCGCCGATATAGCCGTCAAGACGCTCCAGGTTCAGCGGCCCCAGCACCCGCGCATGCTGTTCGCCGAACAGGCGCAGGTGCAGGGCACGCAGCAGAACGCCGCCCAGGGCACGGGCCAGCATGGGATCGGAACCGTAGCGCTCCAGTTCGGCCCCGGCGTAGTTCAGCAGGTTCTGGAAATCGGCATCCAGCTGCGGGTAACGCGGGGTTTCAAACAGGTGGGTCAGCAGCTCCAGGTCTTCGCTGGAGGTACCCTGCTCGTTCAGGTCGATGATCAACATGCGATTATCGCCGATGCCAGCGAACTGATGGTCGGCGTCGCCCGGCACCAGGCAGGCACGCATGCGGCACACCTCGCCGCCCCGACCATTGACCTCGAATTCCGCGCGCCCAGCCAGCGACAACACCAACTGATGGTGGTCGTGGGTATGTTCGTGAGCCTGATCATCCAGGCGCAACAGACGGGCTTTGAGCATCGCTAGGGCAATCCGCGGTGGGGTGGTGGCACTTTAACCAGTTGCGCGATCGGCCGTAACCCCCACCGACCAGCGGCTGGCGGGGATGGCGGGCGGGCGCTGCGGATGGTCGGGGGCGAGCGCCAGGGCTCACCAGATCCGTGGCGCAGTTCGGGGCACGCCTGCGCAAAGCACGCACCAAAATAGCCATACACAGCCATCAGCGCACGAGAATGACGCGATCACAGCACGCATTGCCGGTGCCAAAGCCCCCTGCAGCGCGGTTTGGCGCATCTGGCAGGAGAGTTGCAGGCCCGCCATGCACACTTTTCGTGCTATCTGCCGATCCGAGGAGTCCTGCCATGGAACTCAGCATTGCCATTGCCCTGGCATTGGCCCTTTATCTACTGGGCCAGTGGCTGCACAGGCGCGCCAGCCAGCGCCATTACCAGCACCTGGGCGCACTGCAGAGTACCACCCTGCAACGAGCCCTCGAACTGCTGCAGCACCTGCAGAAACACCGCGGCCTGGGGGCACAACAGGATATCGTCAGCGTCAGTCAGCGTAACGCCATCGCCCGCCAACTCGATCAGCTCTGGCTGAACTGGCCCGGGCCCAGCCTGCAGCTGGCCCCACTGCAGGAAGACTGGCCCAGGCTACGGCGCAATCCGGCCGACTTTGCCGCCCACTGCCAACTGATCGAAGGCCTGCTGCAGGTTATCGAACAGCTCGAGGAACGCCTTTGCCTCGCCGCGACCAGCGAACTGGGCGGCCTCGGTCAGGCCTGCCGGGTACTCGAAGACCTGGCGCGTCTGCGCGGTCTGGCCGTGCGGGCGACCAACTACAAGCACTGCCCCGCCGGACTGCAGCAACAGATGCGCCAGCTCTGCCAGAAGCTCGACCAGGCGCACAATACGGCCCCGTTGCAGCAACTCCTGCAGCGTATCGAGCACGACCTGATTGCGGCACCACAGGTAGAGCTGGCAGCCGGCGAGTGTTTTGCGCTATTCGCCCCCGCAATCGAAGAGTGCGCCCAACGCCTGCGCCTGCCCAGTACTGCCCTTGGCCAGAGCTAGGGTTACGCCGGCCAATCTGCACGGCTATGCTGGCAGGCATTGACCGTCGCCTGGAGTTGACCATGACCGCCCTCCGCTTGCCGTTACTTCTCGGCCTCGCCCTGTTGAGCGCCTGCGCGCACAAGCCCAGCAGCGTGACTCTGCAACAGAACCAGCAGAGCAAATGCCCGCTGACCCTGTACAGCGGGCAGCAGTTGATTCTGCAGATGCCGAGCAACCCCACCACCGGCTTTCGCTGGCTGGTCCGCGACTCCGCCGCCAGCGTCCTGCAGAGCCTTGGCCCCGAGGTCTACAGCAACCCGGAAGACGCCGGCCTGGTCGGCAGTGCCGGGCGCTCGACCTGGCGCTTCCAGGCCAAACAGGCCGGTGAAGGTCGCCTGCTGCTGACCTATCAGCGCCCCTGGGAAGTGGGCGTGGTACCGGCGCAAAGCTTCGACTGCACCATCAGGGTCAAGTAATACGGCAGCACGGGGTCACCCGCGGGCTGCCACGACCCTAGCGCCGGCAGTCAAACTCAACGTCGTGACCGGCTTAACAAGCAGAGCGGCGAGATATCGACTATAGAAGAGAGACACACCCTCACTCAGGACAACCAACATGACGGACACTGGGTATGCAGTTGGCCTGTTCCTCATGCTGACCTTGCTTTCAGGCTGTAGCGGCCTTCTGCCCAGCGAGCAGGAAGAAGCTCTTTCCCCGTTCGACGACTACCTGGATGCAGAAATCCGCTACGCACAGGCCATTCCCGGAAAAACCACCCGCGCCGATCTGTTCGCCCTGGGCTTCGATCCCTTGAAGGAAGGCAACGGCAAGATGCTCTCCTTTATCGACATCCGCCTGATGTTCGTGCAGCCCAATGTGCCCATCGACTACCTGCCCGAAGGCCTGTTGCGCTGCCTGGAAGCCAAGGACCGCTGCATCGGCTATTCCTTCCAGTTCAACAAGACCGATACCCAGCGGGTCGGTAACTTCTGGGCCGACGCCTTCAATTTCCGCAAGAAGAGCGAGCTACAGGGCTGGATCTTCCGCTCAGTCTTCGTGCTGGTGGATGAGGTGCTGGTGCACAAGCTCAGCAACGGCGAGCCGAACATCCGCCGCTACGAGGTCAAGCGCAATCCACTGGGGCCGCTGCAGGGTGCCGGCGAGTTCTTTTCCGACCAATTGAGGTAATCATGGTTTGGCTTGAGGCCGCACTTGGCTAAAATGCCGGCCTTTCTCGACCAGTGCGCAGCCACCGTGACCAAACAGCCCGATCGCCTCTTCGCCCAGCCCCTGGCCCAGGTGCCCGACTTCGCCTTCAACGAGGATGTGGTGCGGGTGTTCCCGGACATGATCAAGCGCTCGGTGCCTGGTTACCCGACCATTGTCGAGAATATCGGCGTGCTCGCCGGCCAGTTCGCCCAACCGCACAGCGTGCTTTACGACCTGGGTTGCTCCCTGGGTGCGGTGACCCAGGCCCTGCGCCGCCATGTGCAGATCGCAGACTGCCGGGTGATCGCTGTGGACAACTCCAGCGCCATGGTCGAACGCTGCCGCGAATACCTGCACGCCCAGGACTCGATGTTTCAGGAGTTGCTGCCAGTTGAGGTGATCGAGGCCGATATTCTCGCCCTGGAGTTTCAACCGACCTCGCTGGTGGCGCTGAATTTCACCCTGCAATTTATCCAGCCCGAACAGCGCCTGCCCCTGCTCTCCCGGATCCGCCAGGCCCTGCTGCCCGGCGGCGCACTGATCCTCTCGGAAAAACTGCGCTTCGAGGATCAAGCGCAGCACGACCTGCTCGGCGAACTGCATGTCGCCTTCAAGCGCGCCAACGGCTACAGCGAACTGGAAATCGCCCAGAAGCGCAGCGCCATCGAGAAGGTCATGCTGCCCGACAGCCTGGAGCAGCACCGCGAACGCCTGCTGGCTGCCGGCTACAGCCAGGTGGTGCCCTGGTTCCAGTGCCTCAACTTCGCCTCCCTGGTTGCCCTGCCATGATCCATCGCCTCGACCTCGACGCCCTGCAAGCACAACTGGCTGGCACCCCACTGCAAGAATGGGCGGCCGACCTGCCTGGGCAGATCGACGCCAAGCTGGCGGTCGGCCATGGCGACCTGCCGCGCTGGTACGGCGCGGTACAGGCGCTACCGGAACTGAACGTCGAACAGCTCGAACTGCTGCACAGCTTCAGTTTCAACGGCCATTGTGACGAGCCGACCCGCGCCTCACTGAAAACCGCCTTGCAGGGCCTGATCCCGTGGCGCAAGGGGCCCTTTCATCTGTTCGACGTACACGTCGACACCGAATGGCGCTCGGACTGGAAGTGGCAACGGGTCGCCCCGCATCTGGAGCTCAAGGGCAAACGGGTGCTGGATGTGGGCTGCGGCAACGGCTACTACATGTGGCGCATGCTCGGAGCCGGAGCCGATAGCGTGGTCGGCATCGACCCCAACTGGCTGTTCCTCTGCCAGTTTCTGGCGATGAAGAATTACCTGCCCGACCTGCCCGCCTGGCACCTGCCGCTGGCCTTCGAGGAGTTGCCCGCCAAGCTGCAAGGCTTCGACACTGTGTTCTCCATGGGCGTGCTCTATCACCGCCGCTCGCCCATTGATCACCTGATCGACCTCAAGGACTGCCTGGTCAAGGACGGCGAACTGGTGCTGGAAACCCTGGTGGTGGAAGGCGATGCCCAGCAGGTACTGGTACCCGAGGACCGCTACGCACAGATGCGCAACGTCTGGTTCCTGCCTTCTGTACCAGCATTGGAACTGTGGCTGCGCCGCGCCGGTTTCGTCGACGTGCGCTGCGTCGACGTGAGCACCACCAGCGTGGAAGAGCAACGCGCCACCGAGTGGATGCGCTTTCAGTCGTTACCCGAGTTTCTCGACCCGGCCGACCATAGCCGCACCGTCGAAGGCCTGCCGGCCCCCTGCCGCGCCGTGCTGGTGGCGCGCAAACCGTAAACCGGAATACACAAAGCTCCCGTAGGGCGGACAAGCCTGTGGCATGTCCGCCCTACACTCAGTCGCGATTAGCCGCCGCGACGATCAATGCCTTCATCTCAACCACCGCCTGCTTAAAGCCGACGAACAGGGCGTGAGCCACCAGGGCGTGGCCGATATTCAGTTCATTAATCCCGGCAATCGCCGCCACCGGTTCGACGTTGTGGTAGTGCAGACCGTGGCCGGCATTGACGATCAGGCCGTGCTGCAGACCGCAGGCCACACCATCGCGAATCCGCGCCAACTCACGGGCAGCTTCCTCAGGGGTATGGGCATCGGCATAGCGCCCGGTGTGCAGCTCGATGGCCGGCGCGCCGACGCGCCTGGACGCCTCGATCTGCTGCGGATCCGGATCGATAAACAGCGACACTTCGCAGCCGATCTTGCTCAGGCGCTCCACCGCCGCGCGAATCCGCGCCTCCTGCCCGGCCACATCCAGGCCACCTTCAGTAGTAAGTTCCTGGCGGGTTTCCGGTACCAGGCAGACGTGCTCGGGGCGAATGCTTTCGGCGAAGGCGAGCATTTCCTCAGTGACACCCATCTCGAAGTTCATCCGGGTCTGCATGACCTCCTTGAGCAGGCGTACATCGCGCTCCTGGATATGCCGGCGGTCTTCGCGCAGGTGCACGGTGATGCCATCGGCCCCCGCCTCCTCGGCATCCAGCGCAGCCTTGACCGGATCCGGGTAGCGAGTCCCACGGGCCTGGCGCAGGGTGGCGACATGGTCGATATTCACACCCAGCAGAATTCGGTTGGCATCAGTCACGTTTCGGCTCCTTGAGCGTCATAAACAATTCGCGGCTGACCAGCGGTCGGCCGCCTAAATGGGGTGCCAGGGCCTGGCGCATCAGGCGTTTGGCGGCGGCCAGGGCACCCGGTGCGGTCCAATCCGCTTCGGCCATGGCCAGCAGCTCGGCCCCTTGAAACACACCGGGCTGCAACTGGCCAATCGGCACCAGCCCGGTTTCGGTATGCAGGCGATACAAACCATCCGGGGCTATGGGTTGGCCTTCGCTGTCCAGATCCAGGGCGAAACCATAGCCCAGCTCATCGAGCAGACGCCATTCAAAAGAACGCAGCAGAGGTTCCAGAGCACGCCCTTCGGCCAGGGCAAGCACGGTCATGGCGTAATGTTCAAAGACGGCGGGATGGGGATCTTCGGCGGGCAGTAGGCGAATCAGCAGCTCGTTGAGGTACAGGCCGCTGAACAGCGCCTCGCCCACCAGCAGATTGGGGATACCGGCCGGATCGAGGCGGCCGACATTCTTCAGCTCACCACGTCCGCGAAACTCGGCCTCCAGCGGAATAAACGGGCGCGCCAGGCTACCGGCCTTGCCCCGTGCGCCGCGCAATACCGCACGCAAGCGGCCCTGCGGGGTGAGAAAGTCGACCAGCGCGCAGCTTTCGCGGTAGGCACGGCTGTGCAGGACATAGGCAGGCTGACTAGGGGCAAGCATGGGTTTACTCGCAAAGCGGGCGCAAGGGCGCGCCCGAGGGCAACTCAGATGTTGTCGTAACCCAGGGAGCGCAGCGCACGCTCGTCATCCGACCAGCCACTTTTGACCTTGACCCAGAGGTTGAGCATGATTTTGGAGTCGAACATCACCTCCATATCCTTGCGCGCTTCCTGACCGATGCGTTTGATGCGCTCGCCCTTGTCGCCGATGATGATCTTCTTCTGACCATCACGCTCCACCAGAATCAGCGCATGGATATGCAGGATGCGCCCGTCGCGCTTGAATTCCTCGATTTCCACGGTGATCTGGTAAGGCAGCTCCGCCCCCAGCTGACGCATGATCTTCTCGCGCACCAGCTCGGCGGCGAAGAAGCGGCTGGAACGGTCGGTAACCTGATCTTCCGGGAAGAAGTGCACACCCTCTGGCAGACGATCGCCGACCAGTTTTTCCAGAGTATCGAGGTTATGCCCGTGTTGCGCCGATACCGGCACAATTTCGGCGTTCGGCAACTGAGTGGCCAGCCACTCCAGATGCGGCATCAGTTCTGCCTTGTCTTCGATGCGGTCGGTCTTGTTGATCGCCAGAATCACCGGGCCTTCGACGTACTGGATGCGCTCCAGCACCATCTGGTCTTCATCGGTCCAGCGGGTGCGATCAACCACAAAGATCACCACGTCGACATCCTTCAGCGCCGACGAGGCGTTCTTGTTCATATAGCGATTGAGGGCTTTCTCATTGTTCTTGTGCAGACCCGGCGTGTCGACATAGATGGCCTGCACTTCGCCCTCGGTCTTGATACCGAGCATATTGTGTCGGGTGGTCTGCGGCTTGCGCGAGGTGATCGCCAGCTTCTGCCCGAGGATGTGGTTGAGCAACGTCGACTTGCCCACGTTGGGCCGGCCGACGATGGCGACATAGCCACAGCGTGTAACAGGTGTATCAGTCATTGCCATTCTCCACACCCAGGGCGATCAGCGCGGCAGCGGCCGCAACCTGCTCGGCGATACGCCGGCTGGCACCCTGCCCCAGGGTTTTGTCATTTAATAAGGTAATCTGACATTCGACCACGAATGTCCGACAGTGCGGCTCGCCCTGGATATCCGCCACCTCATAACGTGGCAGCTCGCAGCCGCGCGACTGCAGAAATTCCTGCAGGCGGGTTTTCGGGTCCTTGTTGGTATCGACCAGGGTCAGGCTGTCCAACTCGGTGGTCAGCCAGGCCAGCACCCGCTCGCGGGCCGCCTCCATACCAGTGTCCAGGTAGATGGCACCAATCAGCGCTTCCAGCGCATCAGCCAGAATCGACTCGCGACGAAAGCCGCCGCTCTTCAATTCGCCGGAACCCAGGCGCAGGTACTCGCCGAGATCGAAACCACGGGCCAGAATGGCCAGGGTTTCACCCTTGACCAGACGCGCGCGCAGACGTGAAAGCTGACCTTCGCGAGCCAGCGGGAAGCGCTGAAACAGCGCCTCGCCGGCAACGAAATTGAGAATCGCGTCGCCGAGAAACTCCAGACGTTCGTTATTGCGTCCGGCAAAACTGCGATGAGTCAGGGCCAGGACCATCAGCTCCTGGTCTTTAAAGCGGTAACCGAGCTGACGCTCGAGACGGGCCAGGGAATCACTCACGGCATGCGCACACGAAATTCTTTATCGAAACGCACCACCAGATCGATATTCTGGATCAGCGGCTCACGCCTTTCGTACTTCAGGTGAGCGCGGAATTCGTTATTTTCCTGCTTTATCTTAAGCGCCTCACGCAGATCCAGATCGCGAATACTATTGACCTCCATGCCCTTGGAGACATGGCTATAGAACTCGCCAACACTGCGGATTTCCATAGCCTTGTCGGTCTCCACCGAGGTGATGATCTTCTCCAGCGACATATAGTCGAAGTAATGCGGCAGCACCTTGAATGCGGCACTAGCAAAGAACGCGATGAACGCCAACACCATCAACCAGCCCAGTATCGACATACCCTTTTGCGAACGCGCAAATTTCATATTAGACCCCAAGTATTTGAGTTATCCGATAGCCATTGAGGCTGGAGACAAGACTATATATAGCCTGCGACGCTGCATTTAACAGCGTCGCAAAATTATCAGCGCGTCAGTGAATCAGGCCGACGCGGGAGAAATTGGGCAGGTTGCGCGACTTGGGATCGGGCCAGCTCATCCACACCGCAAAGGCTTTGCCGACGATGTTCTGATCCGGCACCATGCCCCACAGTGGCCTGGGAATAGCAGGGTCATTCCAGTAACGGCTGTCGTTGGAGTTGTCGCGGTTGTCGCCCATCATAAAGTAATGCCCTTGCGGCACCACCCACTCGCGACCCGGCTCAACCCGGTAACGCTTCATTTCCTTACGGATCTGGTGCTCGGCCTCGCCCAGTTTCTCGCTGTACAGCACGGCACTACCCAGGCTACCCGGCTCTTCGCCCAGTAACTGCTGAGCCACCGGCTCACCGTTGATAAACAGGCGCTTATCGCTGCTGTAGGCCACATGGTCACCCGCCAGGCCGACCACCCGCTTGATGTAGTTGATATTGGGTTCGCTGGGGTAGCGAAACACCATCACATCGCCGCGTTGCGGATCACCCACCTCGATCACCTTGGTATCGAGCACCGGCAGGCGGATACCGTAGGCAAACTTGTTGACCAGGATAAAGTCGCCCACTTCCAGAGTCGGCTTCATCGAACCCGAGGGGATCTGGAACGGCTCGACCAGAAAGGAGCGCAACACCAGAACGATGGCCAGAACCGGGAAGAAGGACTTGCCGTACTCGACCAGCAGCGGCTCCTTGTTCAGGCGATCCACCACCGCCTCGTCGGGCTCACCGACCTGCCCATGGTAGGTGGCGATGGCTGCTCGCCGGCGCGGGGCCAGGAAGATCAGATCGAACAGCGCCAGCGCGCCACAGACAGCGACAGCGATAACCAGCAACAGCGGGAAATTTAGCGACATAGGACCTAACTATCCAACCTGAGTACGGCGAGGAAGGCTTCCTGTGGAATTTCCACGTTACCAACCTGCTTCATCCTTTTCTTACCGGCCTTCTGCTTTTCCAGCAGTTTGCGTTTACGGCTAACGTCACCGCCGTAGCATTTGGCCAGCACGTTCTTTCTGAGCGCCTTGACGGTGGTCCGCGCCACAATCTGCCCGCCAATGGCGGCCTGGATTGCCACATCGAACATCTGCCGCGGGATCAGTTCTTTCATCTTCTCGGTCAACGCACGACCTTTGTAGTGCGCGTTGTCACGATGCACGATCAACGCCAGGGCGTCGACCTTCTCGCCATTGATCAGCACGTCCAGCTTGACCAGATTAGCCGACTGATAGCGATCGAAATGATAATCCAGCGAAGCATAGCCGCGACTGGTCGACTTCAGACGATCGAAGAAGTCCAGCACCACCTCGTTCATCGGCAGGTCGTAGGTGACCTGCACCTGGGAGCCGAGGAACAGCATGTCATGCTGCACACCGCGCTTCTCGATGCACAGGGTAATCACGTTACCCAGATGCTCTTGCGGCACCAGGATATTAGCCCGCACGATCGGCTCGCGCATATCTTCGATCGACGACAGATCCGGCAGCTTCGACGGGTTATCGACGTAGATCGTCTCGCCGGTCTTGAGCAGCAACTCGAAAATCACCGTCGGAGCGGTGGTAATCAGATCCAGGTCGTACTCGCGCTCCAGGCGCTCCTGGATGATCTCCATATGCAGCATGCCGAGGAAGCCGCAGCGGAAGCCAAAGCCCAGCGCGTCGGAACTTTCCGGGGTGTACTGCAACGAGGAATCGTTCAGCGTGAGCTTTTGCAGGGCTTCGCGGAAGTCTTCGAAATCGTCGGAGCTGACCGGGAACAAGCCAGCATAGACCTGCGGCTGGATACGCTTGAAGCCCGGCAGCACATCGACATCCGGAGTCGAACTCAGAGTCAGGGTGTCGCCGACCGGCGCACCGTGAATATCCTTGATGCCGGCAATGATAAAGCCCACTTCGCCGGCCTTCAGATCAGCCGTGGCGCTGTGCTTGGGGTTGAACACACCGACGCTGTCCACTAGGTGAATCTTGCCGGTGGATTTGACCAGCACCTTGTCGCCCTTCTTGATCCGCCCGTGGCGCACCCGCACCAGGGACACAACGCCAAGGTAATTATCGAACCAGGAGTCGATGATCAGGGCCTGCAGCGGATCCTCGATATTGCCGGTCGGTGCGGGAATGGTATGTACCAGGCGCTCGAGCACCTCATCGACACCCAGGCCGGTCTTGGCACTGCAGGTCACGGCATCGGTGGCATCGATGCCGATGATCTTTTCGATTTCCTCCTTGACCCGATCTGGATCGGCCTGAGGAAGATCGATCTTGTTCAATACCGGCATGACCTCCAGGCCCTGCTCGATGGCGGTGTAGCAGTTGGCGACCGACTGCGCCTCGACACCCTGACCGGCATCGACCACCAGCAACGCACCTTCGCAGGCAGCCAGGGAACGGCTGACTTCGTAGGTGAAGTCGACGTGCCCTGGGGTATCGATAAAGTTCAGCTGGTAGGTGATGCCGTCACGGGCCTTGTAGTAGAGCGTAACGCTATGGGCCTTGATAGTGATGCCGCGTTCACGCTCCAGATCCATGGAGTCCAGCACCTGGGCTTCCATTTCACGGTCGGCCAGGCCGCCGCACATCTGGATAAAACGGTCAGCCAGAGTCGACTTGCCATGGTCAATGTGGGCAATGATGGAGAAATTGCGGATATGACTCAAATCACTCACGGGTCAACACTCAAAAAGGCCGCAGGCGACTGCCCGCCGAAAATAGCCGCGAATTGTACCCGATTGGCGGCCGGCGGTCACCCGGCGAACAACGGCGCACCATGCAAAAGGGGCGGCCTAAGCCGCCCCTCCCATTCAGACACCGAGTAATCAATCGGCCAGTTTGAAGGTGATAAAGCTGGCACGGCCCTGACGCAGCACACGCATCGATACCGAGCGATTCTTTGGCAGCGCCTGGGCAACTGTGGCAAAGGTCTTCGCCGAATCGATGGCCTGATTATTCAAGTGGGTGATCACATCCCCCGGACGCAAGCCGATCAGGGCCGCCGGCCCCTCCTGCACTTCCGAAATCACCACGCCGCCGCTCAGATCCAACCCCTTCTTCTGCTCGGCGGTCAGCTCGACAACCTTGACCCCAAGACGGTTACTGCTGCGCTCGACACCCGGAGCTGCAGCACTGGCCAGGACATCACCATCTTCCGGCAGCGCCCCCACCGCCAGCTTGAGCGTCTTGCGTGCGCCATCACGCACCACATCCAGTTCTGCCATGCTGCCTGGCTTCAAGGCCCCTACAAGGTGCGGCAGGTCCGCCGACATGATGATCGGCTCGCCGTCCAGATTGAGGATCACATCCCCCACCTGCAGGCCACCCTTGGCTGCCGGGCCATCTTCCAGCACCTGGGCCACCAGGGCACCAGCCGGCCGCTCCAGGCCAAAGGACTCGGCTAGATCCTTGTTCACTTCCTGAATCACCACACCCAGCCAGCCGCGACTGACCTTGCCATCGCTCTTGAGCTGATCCGCCACATCCAGCGCCACACTCATGGGAATAGCAAAAGACAGCCCCATAAAACCACCGGAACGGGTGAATATCTGCGAGTTGATACCCACCACCTCACCAGACAGATTGAACAGCGGACCACCGGAATTACCCGGATTGATCGCGACATCGGTCTGAATAAAGGGCACATAGCTTTCGTTGGGCAGACTGCGACCCTTGGCACTGACAATACCGGCCGTCACAGAGTGGTCGAAGCCGAAAGGCGAGCCGATCGCCAGCACCCACTCACCGACCTTGAGGTCTTCCGACTTGCCCAGCTTGACGGTTGGCAGCCCCTTGCCCTCAACCTTGAGCAGAGCCACATCGCTGCGTGGATCGGTACCCACTAGCTTGGCCTCCAGCTCGCTGCGATCGGACAGACGCACGATGATTTCATCGGCATCGGCAATCACGTGGTTATTGGTCAGCACGTAGCCATCAGCCGAAATGATAAAGCCCGACCCCAGAGACTGGGCCTCGCGCTGGCGACCACCACCAGGACCGCGTGGGACCTGCGGAATATTGCGCTCGAAGAACTCACGAAACATCGGCGGCAGCCCTTCCAGATCAGGCACATTCAACTGCCCACTCCCCGCCACCGCACGCTCCGGCATCTTCTGTCGGGTACTGATATTGACGACCGCCGGCGAGGCCTGCTCAACCAGCTCGGTAAAATCGGGCAGACTCGCCTGCGCAACCAGCGCCTGCCCCATCAACAACAAAGCGCAAAGCGCGGTAAAAGACGTTTTCAAGCCAGGCATCGACATACAACTCCTCATCGAAAACAAGCAAAGGACCTAGGACGTGACGGCGGCACCTGCCAGCAAGGCGCGCAACACCACCGGCTGCAAAGCCGGATCACCGGCCGTATGACGACTACGCCAGCGCACCGCCAGACAGGCAAGGAAAAAACCGAACAGGGCACTTACAATCACCAACGGCTCGCTCAGGGCCAGCTGCTCGGCCAGCACCCCAGCCGCGAACAAACCCAACAAGGGCAGCAGATAGACCAGCAAGGAACCTCGTACCAGCAAATCTTCGCGCACACCTATGACCACGGCATCACCCACCTCAAGGCGCAGATCGGACAATGCACGGACATAACCGCGCCGACCACTTGCACCAAGCTGATCGAGCAATCCCTGGCCGCAACCGGCCTTGACCGAACAACTGGAACAGGTGCTCTTGCGCAGGGTCTCCACCCAAACCGCACCAGCCTCTAAGGCCACCACCCGCCCCTGCTCTTCTATCATGGCTCAGCCTGCGACTCGGCCATACGCATCGACAAGGCGATACGCTCGGCCGTACCCAGAGGGATCTCACCCACCACGGTAACCATTACATCGCCATCATTGGTTTTCAAGCGCCGCGAAACGGCCACAGTGGGGCCAAGCTGAGTACGCAGGTCTTCCACCACAGCACCACGCAGCGGCTCCATAAACACCGAGAAGCGCGCCAGGCCATCGCCATAGACCTGGCAGGCAACGGGCTCATCGGAGGCAGGACTGCGCCGCACAGTGGTGGAGTTCAAGCTGAAGCCCGGCGGCAACCATTCGGAGATCCAGGCATCGGTAGTAACCGGCTGCGCCTCTGGCAGGCGCACAGGCCGACAGCCGTCACCTGGCTCGAGCATCTCGGCAACAGGTACCTGGGTATCGAAATGAGTGAACTGAAAACGCTCCAGCAACTGCCCCTTGTCATTCAACAACAAGGACTTCAATGGCAGTGCCGTCTTCTGATCGAGGTGCAACTCGATACCGTAGCGATGCTGATCCCGCGGCACCATAGCCAGCACCACAGTGGCGCGACCAGCCACACGAGACTTGCCCAGCACGCTCAGGTTGTACCACTGCCCCAGCTGCTCGGCATTCAACTCACGCGCCGGCCATAACTGACTATCAATCAGCTGATCGGCCAGGGCACCACTGGCGCAGCGCACCTGCCCATCAACTCGCAGCACCTCTTGCGCAGAACCATCGAGCTGCAACAGACGCTCGCGTAACACGCCACCCTCCTCAGCCCGATGCCAGATGCTGTGGGTCGAAAAGCTGCCGTTACGCTCGTAGACGAAGGCTCCCTGAAAGTTCTGACTGCGCTCAGCGGCGGCCAAACGTTGCAACCAGGCCTGCGCATCGGCAGCAACAGCGGGCAATGCCAAGCAACTGCCGACCAACAGGGCGGCAAAGGGAACAAAGCGCATGCGCCTCCTTAACGACTTTCCAGGCTCGCAGCACGCGCATAGGGCAGCGCGCTTTCAGTCGACTTCATCGCAGCCTGCTGAGCATGCTGACGCAGATAAGCCGGCAGCCGCTGCTCATGCCAACCGGGCTGCCCCTGACCCACCGCACTGGCAGCAGGCGTGGCCTCTTCAGCCGCAGTATTGAAGCCTGCCAGCATGGCCGCTCCGCTCACTGGCGGGACCAGCGACGGCTGAGTAGCCTGCTGCGCCAACTGAGCACCGGCCAGTTCATCCTGGTTATACAAGCGCACGCCAGCCAGTACCGCCAGAGTAACCGAGGCAGCGACCGCAAGACGACCGATGGAGCGCCACGACCCAGCAGATTTTGCAGCCGTCACCGGCAACGCCTCATCGGCCAATGCGGCAGAAACCGCGGCGGCGATATCAAGGCGCGGCTCAAGCAATTCCTTGTGCATCACTGCCCGGGCAATCTGGTAACGCGACCAGGTTGCACGCAACTCGGCATCATCACTGGCTGCAAGGACCCGACGAACTTCCAGTTCATCGGCTTCGTTATCCATCACCGCGGACAGTGATTCCTTTATGGTTTCACGACTCATGGCGGTTCCTCTCTTTGGCTGACGCCGCTGTCTCAGGCATCCTGCAACAAGGGCTGCAGGGATCTGTCGATGGCCTCGCGAGCACGAAAGATTCGCGATCGCACAGTACCAACCGGACACTGCATCACGCTCGCAATGTCTTCATAACTCAGACCATCAAATTCACGCAACGTTAGCGCTGTACGCAAATCTTCTGGCAACTGCTCGATGCTGCGATGCACTGTGGCCTCTATCTCATCGCGCAGTAAGGCGCGCTCCGGTGACTCGATGTCCTTGAGGGCATGATCACCATCATAGAACTCGGCATCCTCGGCACTCACATCACTATCAGGGGGCCGCCGACCGCGCGACACCAGATGATTCTTCGCCGTGTTAATGGCGATGCGGTACAGCCAGGTATAAAAAGCACTGTCCCCGCGAAAATTCCCCAGCGCCCGATAGGCCTTGACGAAGGCCTCCTGCGCCACATCCTGTGCTTCATGGGTGTCATGCACGAAACGCACGATCAACCCGAGAATCTTGTGCTGATACTTCAGCACCAACAGATCGAATGCTCGCTTGTCGCCACGTTGTACGCGCTCGACAAGCTGCTGATCCTCTTCCTGGGCTAGCATGAATACTCCTCGTTGGGTTCGAAGGAGCGTAACGCCAACCAGTGAATCGGTCTGCCAAAGTAGACCCGGGCTTTACGCAAAAGTTCTCTCCTTCAAACAGGTGTCCTGAAGGACTCTTTTCAGTCCCGCACGGAACAGCGCAGCAAGAGGCCTCCCCTGCCGCGCGGATAGTCTGAATCATCTGCAGGCCACACATGGAACTGCAGACCCGTTACGAAAGCGCCTTGCTGCAGGCCGTCTTCCGTTCTAACGACCGACAATGGAACTTGAAATAGCAAAAAAGTTCCCGACTATCACACTTAGTCATAAGCCGGCTATTGTGCCGCCCCCCCCCTCTATATACTAGAGGGCGTCTCTTGCGGAATCCGGACATGAGCCAACACTACCAACACGACGTTCTGGTTATCGGCAGCGGTGCAGCCGGCCTTACCCTGGCCCTGACCCTGCCTGCCGACTTGCGCATTGCCGTGCTCAGCAAAGGCAACCTGTCCAACGGCTCAACCTACTGGGCGCAAGGCGGTGTGGCAGCCGTGCTGGACGACACCGATACGGTCGAGTCCCACGTCGCAGACACCCTCAACGCCGGTGGCGGCCTTTGCCGCGAAGACGCCGTACGCTTTACCGTAGAGCATAGCCGCGAGGCCATCCAATGGCTGATCGACCAAGGCGTACCCTTCACCCGCGACGACCAGACCGCCCGTGAAGACGGCGGCTTCGAATTCCACCTGACCCGCGAAGGCGGTCACAGCCACAGGCGCATCATTCATGCCGCCGACGCGACCGGCGCGGCGATTTTCAACACCCTGCTCGAACAGGCCACACAGCGCAGTAATATCGAACTGCTGGAACAGCGGGTGGCGGTCGACCTGATTACCGAGCGCAAACTCGGCCTGGAAGGCCAGCGCTGCCTGGGGGCCTATGTGCTCAACCGGGCCAGCGGCGAAGTCGACACCTTCAGCGCACGCTTCGTGATTCTCGCCACCGGTGGCGCGGCCAAGGTTTATCTGTATACCAGCAATCCCGACGGGGCCTGCGGCGACGGCATCGCCATGGCCTGGCGCGCCGGCTGCCGGGTCGGCAATCTGGAGTTCAACCAGTTCCATCCGACCTGCCTGTACCACCCCCAGGCCAAGAGTTTCCTGGTCACCGAGGCCCTGCGCGGCGAAGGGGCTCTGCTCAAGCTACCCAACGGCGAGCGCTTTATGCCGCGCTTCGACGAGCGCGCCGAACTGGCCCCACGGGACATAGTCGCACGCGCCATTGACCACGAAATGAAGCGCCTGGGCGTGGATTGCGTCTATCTGGACATCAGCCATAAACCCGCCGAGTTCATCAAGACCCACTTCCCTACCGTCCATGAACGCTGCCTGGGCTTCGGCATCGACATCACTCGCCAGGCCATTCCGGTGGTACCCGCGGCCCACTACACCTGCGGCGGCGTATTGGTCGACCAGCAAGGGCGCACCGATGTGCCCGGCCTCTACGCCATAGGCGAAACCAGTTTTACCGGCCTGCACGGGGCCAACCGCATGGCCAGCAACTCGCTGCTGGAATGTTTTGTCTACGCTCGCTCGGCAGCGGCCGACATCCTGCTACAGCTGGAACAGATCAAACAGCCCGACAACCTGCCCTGCTGGGATGCCAGCCAGGTGACCGACTCGGATGAAGACGTGATCATTGCGCACAACTGGGACGAGTTGCGGCGTTTTATGTGGGACTACGTGGGTATCGTGCGCACCAACAAGCGCCTGCAGCGCGCCGAGCACCGCGTGCGCCTGCTGCTCGACGAGATTCACGAGTTCTATAGCAACTACAAGGTCAGCCGCGACCTGATCGAGCTGCGTAACCTGGCCCAGGTGGCTGAACTGATGATTCGCTCGGCCATGCTGCGCCACGAAAGCCGCGGCCTGCACTACACCCTCGACTACCCACAACTGCTGGCTGAAGCCCGCGACACTATATTGGTGCCGCCCACCTACGGCGACTGAACTTCAGGCGCACGCGCAAGCGCCGATGCACATCGGCCGGCAAACTGTCCCGGGCAATACACAACGCCCGCACCCGCCGCTGCCCAGCCAGGCGAAAGCGCAACACGACAATCAGTGGCAGCGCCAGGCTGTCCGGGCGCAGCTGGATAGGCTGCCAACCCGCGGCCTCGCTATAAAGCTGCCAACCCTCGGCAACATGACGCAAAGCGCTGTAGCAACCCGGGCCATGCAGCAGCAACTGCTGCGGCACAACCCAGCCGGCATGGGCCAGGCAGCACGCCATGCCGAGTCCACGCGCCCACAGCGGTATATCCACCAGCCACAGGCTGAGCAGGGCCAGCAGCTGAATCAGGACATAGAACGCCAGCAACAGCCGCGAGGGCTGCCAGCAGCACTCAAAGGTCTCACTTGGGCTGGACACGATCCAGAATCATCCGAACCATGCGCTTGAGATCGGCGTCCTCGGGTTCGCTGCGCTGCATAAACCAACCGAACATATCCTGATCTTCGCACTCGAGCAGCTTGCGGTAACGCTCGCGATCCTCGGCATCCAGGTTGGGGTAAACCTCCTTGACGAAGGGCACCAGGAGCACATCCAGCTCCAGCATGCCGCGTCGGCTGTGCCAAAAAAGACGATTGAGTTCAACCGAGTCGACCATGAAACTGCTCCTTGAAAAAATGGTATGGAACCATTTTTAACGTCGCGTAGCGACGGCCAGAAAGGTGGCCGCCATGGATGGCAGGCCATAAAAAATGGCACGGAGCCATTTTTAACGTCGCGCAGCGACGGCCCGAAGGGAGGTCGCCACAGATGGCGGGCCATAAATGAGGCGCGCAGTATAACAGTCCGCCACACGCTGCCCAGGCAAGGTGCATACCCGCGCCGTAAGCTTTTTCTTGGCTTTTACTTAAAGCTTGTAGCTTGACCCTCGCGGCTGCTTTTATGATGGCCCCTAACTTTTAGCCAGCGACCCACCACTACCCATGGCCGACCCCGCTTTTTTCTGCACCCTGAGCCACGAAGGCATCCTCGCCGTGCGCGGCCCGGACGCCAACAAGTTCCTGCAGGGGCAAGTCACCTGCAACCTCAACTATTTGCACGACGAGCACTGTAGCCTGGGCGCACGCTGCACCCCCAAGGGCCGCATGCAGTCGAGCTTTCGCATCGTCCAGGTCAGCGACGGCTACCTGCTGGCGATGGCCGGCGACCTGCTGGCTGCGCAACTGGCGGACCTGCAGAAATATGCCGCATTCAGCAAATCCAAGCTCGGCGACGAAAGCCACGCCTGGGTGCGTTTCGGCCTGAGCGGCGCAGACGGGGTGTTGCGTGAGCTGGGCCTGGACCTCCCCCATGAGGCCGATAGCGTGACCCAGGCCCACCCGCTACTGGCCCTGCGCCTGGCCGACGGTCGTGCCGAACTCTGGGTGCCCGCCGAACAGGCTGCGGCCCTGCAGGCACGGCTGGCCGGCCAACTGGCCGAGGCACCGCTCAACGATTGGCTACTGGCCCAGGTACGGGCCGGCATCGGCCAGGTGCTGGGCAGCACCCGTGAACTGTTTATTCCGCAGATGCTCAACCTGCAGGCCCTGGGTGGCGTCAGCTTCAAGAAAGGCTGTTACACCGGCCAGGAAATCGTCGCGCGCATGCAGTACCTGGGCAAACTCAAGCGTCGCCTGTATCGCCTGAGCCTGGCCGGCGAACAGCTGCCCGAGCCGGCCACCGCTCTGTTTTCCCCAGTGCACAATTCCAGTGTCGGCGAAGTGGTGCTGGCCGCCCGCAGCGACAGCGGCATCGAACTGCTCGCGGTCCTGCAGGAAGACGCAGTACAGGATGGTCGCATCCGCCTCGGCACGGTCGAGGGCCCTGCCCTGAGCCTGCTGGAGTTGCCCTACACATTGGATACAGACCGCGAGATTCAGCGCTGATCGTCGCGCGCACCACGTTCTGCGACCCGCTTACTACACTGATTGATAGTCTTTAAAAGAGAGTTGCCCATGAGCAAGCTTGCCGAGAAAGTCCAGAGGGAACTGATCCAGGCCATCGACAACGATGAACTGGTACTACCGACCCTGCCGGAAGTCGCGCTGAAGGTTCGCGAGGCCGCCGAAGACCCGGATATCGGCATCGCCCAGCTGAGCAAGGTGATCGGCAACGATGCCGCACTGACCGCGCGTATCGTCAAGGTGGTCAACAGCCCGCTGCTGCGTACCAACAAGGAAATCACCGATCTGCAGATGGCGGTGGCCCGCCTGGGCATCAACTACACCTGCAACCTGGCCACGGGCCTGGCCATGGAACAGATGTTCCAGGCCACCAGCGACGTGGTTGACCGCAAGATGCGCGAAGTGTGGAACAAGAGCACGGAAATCGCCGGCATCTGCCACGTTCTGTGCAAGCACTACACCCGCCTGCTGCCGGATCAGGCGACCCTGGCCGGCCTGGTCCATCAGATTGGCGTGCTACCGATTCTGACCTATGCCGAAGACCACAGCGAACTGCTCGCCGACTCGATCAGCCTCAACCATGTGATCGAGCAGATTCATCCGATCATCGGTGACCGGATCCTGCGCACCTGGGAGTTCCCCGAGCAGATCGCCATGATTCCGAGCCAGTACCTGGACTTCAGCCGCGACAGCGCCAAGGTCGACTATGTCGATATCGTCCAGGTCGCTACCCTGCAGAGCTACCTGGGCAGCGAACACCCCTACACCCAACTGGACTGGAGCCAGATTCCGGCCTTCCGCAAGCTGGGCCTGGACCCGAGCCAGAACCTCAATGACGATGAAGACCTCTCCGCCGCCATGGAAGCGGCCATGAGCATGCTCCAGTAACCCCTCACGCGCATATGGCCGAATGCAACTAGACTGAGCGCAGCCCTCACACTTTTGGCATACGGCTTATGCGCACACTGCTGTTATCCGCCCTGTTCAGCCTGTTTTGCGGTGGCTTGGCCGCCGCAGAATCAGTGCGCCTGACCAACGGTGAATGGCCGCCGTATCTGGGCGAACAACTGCCGCACAAGGGCGTCGCCTCACGCATCGTCGCCGAAGCCTTTGCTCTGCAAGGCATCGACGTGGCCTGGGAGTTCCACCCCTGGGCACGCTCGCTGCAACTGGCCGAACGCGGCCAACGCGCCGGCAGCGCGGTATGGCTGCACAGCAGCGAACGTGAGGAAAAGTTCTTTATCAGCGACCCGGTGGTGGAAAGTGGTTACTACCTGTTCCACCGCAAGGGCTATAGCTTTGACTGGAAGCAGGTGGCCGATCTGCAGGGCCGACGCCTGGCCGGCACCCGCGGCTATGACTACGGCGCAGCCTTTCAGCAGGCCGAAGCCAGCGGACAGCTGCGAGTCAACCGGGTGACCAGCGATGAAACCGCCTTTCGCCAATTGATCGCCGGCCGCGTCGACCTGTTCCCGGTGGACAAGGTGGTTGGCTTCGACCTGCTGCATCAGCACTTCAGCGCCGCCGAGCGCGCGCAACTGAGCTTTCACCCCACGCCGCTGCGCAGTGACAGCCTGCACCTGCTGCTTTCGCGGCAAGTGCCTGGCAATGCCGAGCTGATCGCTCGCTTCAACCAGGGCCTGGCGCAACTGCGCGAAAGCGGCAAGGTCGCCCAGTACCTGCTGGAAATTCAGCAGCCGCTCAGCCTGGCACCTTGATTCAAGCCTCCGCGCTGGCGAACTCCACGCGCACCAGCAAGCCCTGCGGCTGCGCCTGATGCAGGCTGATTTCGGCCTGATGTGCGCGGCAGATCTCGCCGACAATCGCCAGCCCCAACCCCGCCCCCGAGCCCTTGTTGCTGCGCCGATAGAAGCGCGCAAACACCCGCTCATGCTCTTCGGGCGGAATCCCTGGGCCGTCGTCTTCAACCTCCAGCACACCGGCCGGCAAGACCCGCAGAATCACATTGCCGCCTGCCGGGGTATGAGCCAGGGCGTTATCCAGCAGATTGCACAGCAGCTCGTTAAGCAGGGTAGGCTCGCCGCTGACCCACACTGGCTGCTCGGCTTCCAGCGCCAGGGCGATACCTCGGGCGTGGGCCAGAGGGGCCAGGGCCATACCCAGCTCTCGGGCCAGCTGACTGAGATCCAGACGCTGCGCGCCGCCCTCGGCGATCGCCCGCGCACCGCTCTCGATACGCGCCAGGGACAACAGTTGGTTGGCCAGATGGGTGAGTTTGTCGGTGTTCTGCGCCGCCTCCTCCAGGGTGCTGCGCCAGACCTGCGCATCCCGCGCGCGCAGGCCCAGTTCGACCCGCGCCTTGAGCGCCGCCAGCGGGGTGCGCAGTTCGTGGGACGCATCGGCGATAAACTGCGATTGCCGCTCGAACAGGCCGCGCAGGCGATCATTGAACTGATTAAGCGCATCGATCAGCGGACGCAATTCCCGCGGCATCTGGGTATCCGGTAGCGGCCGCAGATCGTCGCTGGTACGCGCCGCCACCGTGCGGCGCAGGGTTTCCAGCGGACGCAAGGCGACGGTGACCGCCAGCCATACCAGCAGCAAGGCACTCAAGGACAGCAAACCCATGCGCAGCAGGGTGCCGAGCAACAGCTCCCGGGCCATGCGCTCGCGCGCGCCCTGGGTCTCCGCCACGCGGATTTCGGCGACACCATTGACCCCCGGCTCGCTGACCGGCTGCAACAGGCTGACCACCCGTACGCCCTGGTTGCGAAACTCGCCGTCATAGAAACGCGCCAGCGCCGGGTAGTCCTCGGTGCGCTTGGTGCCCGGCGGCGGCGGCGGCAAGTCTTCATAACCGGAAACCAGCGCGCCCTGCACATCCAGCACCTGGTAGTAGATGCGCCCGGCACTGTCGTAGGCGAAGGTGTCCAGGGCCACATAGGGCACGTTGGCGTTCAGCCGTTCGGCCGTGGTGTACAGACCATCGGCAATCGCCCGCGCCGAGGCCAGCAGGGTGCGGTCATAGGCGGTGTCGGCGGCCTGCCGGGCGCTCCAGTAGGCGCTCAGGCTGCTGAGCATCAGGATCAGCGCCAACAGCACCGCCAGCCGCCGCAACAAGCGACCACGCAAACTGCCCGACTCGCCTGCCGAGCGCAGCCAGTGCTCACTCACTGACCGCCTCCAGTAGATAACCGAGGCCACGGAAGGTGACGATCTTCACCCCGCCGCCTTCCAGTTTCTTGCGCAGGCGATGCACGTAGATCTCGATAGCGTCGCTACTGGCGTCCTCGTCCAGACCAAACACCTGGGCGGCCAGCTGTTCCTTGCTCATCACCCGCCCAGGCCGGGCGATCATCGCCTCCAGCACGGCCTGCTCGCGCGAGGTCAGGGTCAGCAGCGCGTCGCCCAGGGTAAAGCGCCGGGTATCCAGGTCATATAGCAGCCTGCCGCAACGCTGCTGCCGCTCGCCGCCGAGCACGCTGCGGCGCAGCAACGCCTTGACCCGCGCTTCCAGCTCGCTCAGTTCGAAGGGTTTGGCCAGGTAATCATCGGCCCCCAGGTTAAGGCCATGGACCCGGTCCTTGACCTCGCCGCGGGCCGTCAGCATCAGCACCGGCAGGGTCTTGCCACGTGCGCGCAGACGCGCCAGCACCTGAAAACCGTCGAGGCGCGGCAGGCCTATATCGAGGATCGCCAGGGCGTAGTCCTCACTGCTCAGGGCCAGATCGGCAGCCACGCCGTCATGCAGCATGTCCACGGTCAGCCCGGTGCCACGCAGGGCCTGGGCCACGCTTTCAGCCAGGGGCAGATGGTCCTCGACCAGAAGGATACGCACGGTAATGGCACTCCACGAACTTGTTGTTATGCGCCCAGTGTAACGGGGCAAAGGCCGCTACGAACGCCCCAACAATTTTCTTTCAAGCTGAAAGCCTGGTGAAAGCTTGACCCCATAGCATCGGTTTCAGGTGGCTCGATCCACCGATCTGAACGACTCGCGCAGTGGTGCGCAGCCGTGACAAAAACAACAATGGAGACCACAAGATGCTCAACGCATCCCGTCAGGCCCTGCCGCCTGCTCATCTGCTTAGCCTAGCCGTAGCCACGGCCCTGCTTGCCCCTGTTGCCCATGCCGACTTCGTCGCTGACAGCAAGGCCAGTCTGACCACCACCAATATCTACCTGAATCGCGATTTCCGCGAAGGCAACGGCCAGAACAAACGCGAAGAATGGGGTCAGGGTTTCTGGCTCGACGTCCAGTCTGGCTACACCGAAGGCACCGTCGGCTTCGGCCTCGATGCTTTGGGCCTGCTTGGGGTAAAACTCGACTCCGGCGGCGGCCGCACCGGTACCGATCTGCTGCCGGTGCAGGACGATGGCGGCACTCCCGATCAGTTCGGCCGCCTCGGCCTGACCGCCAAGGTCAAGGTCTCCGCTACCGAATTTCGCTACGGCTCGCATATTCCCGAGCTGCCGGTGGTCAAGGCTAGCGACAGCCGCCTGCTGCCCCAGGTGTTCGAAGGCGGCCTGCTGACCTCCAGCGAAATCGACGGTCTGACCTTTACCGGCGGACGCCTGGACAAGGTCATCGACCGTTCCTCGACCAACTCCGAGGAGCTGGTACTCAACAGCAAAAACCGCCGTTTCGCTGGCGGCATCACTGCCGATCACCTGGATCTGGCCGGCCTCGACTACCAGTTCAACCAGAACCTCAAGGGCCGCTACTTCCACGCCGAGCTGGACGACATCTACCGGCAGAATTTCTTCAACCTGCTGGCCAGCTACCCCATGGGCGGCGGCACCCTGGCCGCCGACCTGCGCCTGATGCTCAGCGACGACTCAGGCCAGGCCAATGCCGGCAAGATCGACAACCGCGCCTTGGGCGGCATGCTCAGCTATGCCCACAGTGGCCACAAACTCAGCCTGGGTTACCAGAAGATGAGCGGCGACACTGGCTACGCCTATATCGACGGCAGCGACCCCTACCTGGTCAACTTCGTGCAGATCAACGACTTCGCCAACCCCGACGAGAAGTCCTGGCAGGCCCGCTATGACTACAATTTCGCCAGTCTCGGCCTGCCAGGCCTGAGCGTCCTCGCCCGTTACATCCGCGGCGACGATGCCACCGTGATCGGCAGCGACAAGAGCGGCGGCGAATGGGAACGCGACCTGGAACTCAAGTACGTGGTGCAGAGCGGCCCACTGAAAGATGTTTACGTACGCCTGCGCAACGCCAGCTTCCATTCCGACTTCGCCCGCGATGCGGACGAGAACCGCGTGATCGTCGGCTACACCTTGCCGATTTGGTAAACCACAATAAGAGTTCAGAGGAACACAGCATGAAAACTGCCTTTACCCGCATCGCCCTGGCCACCGCCTGCATGGCCTTTGCCGGCCAGTTGCTGGCTGCCGAACCCAAGCGCCCCGAATGTATCGCACCGGCCAAGCCCGGCGGCGGTTTCGACCTGACCTGCAAACTGGCCCAGAGCGGCCTGAAAGACAGTGGCCTGCTCAAAGCCCCAATGCGCGTCACCTATATGCCCGGCGGCGTCGGCGCGGTGGCCTACAACGCGGTAATCGCCCAGCGTGCAGATGATCCGGGCACCATCACCGCCTTCTCCAGCGGCTCGTTGCTCAACCTGGCGCAAGGCAAGTTCGGCCGTTACGACGAAACCGGCGTGCGCTGGCTGGCCGCAGTAGGCACCGACTACGGCGCGATCACTGTGCGCGCCGACTCACCGTATCAGAGCCTGGATGATCTGGTCCAGGCTCTGAAGAAAGACCCCTCGAGCATCGTCTTCGGTGCTGGTGCCACCATCGGCGGCCAGGACTGGATGCAGACCGCGCTGATCGCCCGCCTGGCCGGTATCGATCCGAAAAACCTGCGCTACGTGGCCTTTGAAGGCGGCGGCGAGACCCTCACCGCGATGCTCGGCGGCCATGTTCAGGTCACCTCCAGCGGCCTGGGTGAAGTCACCCCGCAGTTGGCGGCGAAGAAAGTGCGCATCCTAGCCGTGCTGTCCGATGAACGTCTGCCAGGCAAGCTGGCCGATATCCCCACCGCCAAGGAACAGGGCTACGACATCAGCTGGCCGGTGATCCGCGGCTTCTATATGGGCCCAGAGGTCAGCGACGAGCAGTACAACTGGTGGAAACAGCAATTCGACAGCCTGCTCGCCCGTGAAGACTTCGCCACCCTGCGTGAACAGCGCGACCTGCTGCCGCTGGCGGTTACTGGCGACGAGCTGAAAGCCTTGGTCTTCAAGCAAGTTGAGGAATACAAGGCACTGGCTGGCGAATTCGGCCTGATGCAATAAGCGGCCACGCCGCAATTCGTAGGGTGGGTCGGGCCCGACCCACCCTACGGCTTCACGGTCTTTCCCTGACCCTCGACTAGGTAATCCGCCATGTATGTTCGCCTGTTCGCCGCGATCTGGCTGCTGTTTTGCGCCGTTCTCGCCGTCATCGCCTGGGGCTTCCAGGCACCCTTCGCCTATGACCCGGTAGGACCGCGTGCCTATCCGTTGCTGCTGCTTAGCCTGATGGCAGCTGGCAGCCTGTGGCTGGTATTCAAGCCCGGCCTGCTTGAGCAGACGCTGAATACCCGCGCCGCCTTGCGCGCCGTGCTGTGCGTGCTGGCCCTGCTGGCCTATGCCCTGCTGTTCGAAGTGCTCGGCTTCGTCATCAGCACCACGCTGGCCACCTTCGCCCTTGGCCTGCTGTTTACCGGCCGCCTGCTGCCCTGCGCCATCAGCGCCGTGCTGATGGGTGTGCTGCTGTACGGCCTGTTTGATTACCTGCTGGATGTGCCGCTGCCCCTCGGCCTGTTCGAAGCCTTCGTGGAGAGCTGAAAATGGAAACGCTGAATTTCTTGATGCAAGGCTTCGAAGTCGCCACTCGACCGGAAAACCTTTTGGTGGCCTTGTTCGGTGCCTTTGTCGGCACCATCGTCGGCCTATTGCCGGGCCTGGGCCCAATCAATGGCGTGGCGCTGCTGCTGCCGCTGGCCTTCGCCCTTGGCCTGTCGCCAGAAACCGCACTGATTCTGCTGGCTGCGGTGTACCTGGGCTGTGAATACGGCGGGCGTATCTCGGCGATTCTGCTCAACGTACCGGGCGACGCCGCGGCGGTGATGACCACCCTCGACGGCTACCCACTCGCCCGCCAGGGCAAGGCCGGCATCGCCCTGTCGCTGTCGGCAGTCAGCTCGTTTATCGGCAGCATGATCGCCACCTGCGGCGTGGTGCTGTTCGCGCCAATCCTGGCGAAATGGGCGGTAGCCTTTGGCCCAGCCGAATATTTCGTGCTGATGATCTTCGCCATCGCCTGCCTCGGCGGCATGGTCGGCGACAAACCGGTGAAAACCCTGATGGCCGCCCTGATCGGCCTGGCCCTGGCCACGGTTGGGGTGGACTCGACCACCGGGGTGTATCGCTTCACCTTCGGCAGCGTCAGTCTGTCGGACGGTATCCAGTTCGTGATCGTGGTGATCGGCTTCTTCAGCGTCAGTGAAGTGCTGCTGATGCTCGAGAAAACCCACAACGGCCAGAAAGCCGTGAAAGCCAGCGGCCGCCTGCTGTTCAACTTCAAGGAGTTCTGCTTCACCTTCTGGACCATGGTGCGCAGCGCTGTGGCCGGCTTCGTTATCGGCGTCCTGCCGGGGGCCGGTGCGACCATCGCCAGCGCCATGACCTATATGACTGAAAAGCGCATGGCCGGCCCGAACGGCAAGTTCGGCGACGGCGACCTGCGCGGCCTAGCAGCGCCGGAAGCGGCCAACAACGCCTCGGCCTGCGGCTCGCTGATCCCCATGCTGACCCTCGGCGTACCGGGCTCGGGCACCACCGCAGTAATGATCGGGGCCCTGACCCTGTACAACATCACCCCCGGCCCGCTGCTGTTCGAACAGCAACCAGACGTGGTCTGGGGTCTGATCGCCTCGCTGTTTATCGGCAACGTGATTCTGTTGGTAATGAACATCCCGCTGGTCGGTCTGTTCGCCCGCATGCTCAGCGTACCCAACTGGGTGCTGGTGCCCGCGATCACCGTGATCAGCATGGTCGGCGTCTACGCGGTGCACAGCACCACCTTCGACCTGGTGCTGATGATCGGCCTCGGCGTATTCGGCTACATCCTGCGCAAGCTGGACTTCCCGCTGTCGGCACTGATCCTCGGCTTCGTCCTCGGCGAGCTGATGGAAGACAACCTGCGCCGCGCCCTGTCGATCTCCGCCGGCGAGCTGAGCATTCTCTGGAACAGCCCGATCAGCCTGTGCCTGTGGGCCCTCACCGCGCTGATGCTGGCTCTGCCAGGCCTGCGCTGGTGGCGTTCGCGCCGTACGGCGCAGCTGGCCAATGCCTAAGCTGCCTGTGCTCACCAGCTGGCAAAGCTGGTGGGCCACGCCCCTGGTCGGCCTGTTAGGCGGCTATCTGGCCAGCCTGATCGGCTGGCCTTTGCCGTGGATGATCGGCTCGCTGCTGGCGGTGATCGCCGTACGTTGCAGCGGTTGGCTGGTGACCGAGATCCCGGGCGGACGCAAGACCGGCCAGTGGCTGGTGTCCAGCGCCATCGGCCTGCACTTTACCGGCGAGGTGATGGGCCAGCTGCTCGAGCACTTCGGCGTGATCATCGCCGGAGCCCTGGGCACCCTGCTGCTCAGCCTGATCGGTATTCTCATCCTGCGCCGCGCCGGTCTGGACCGCGCCACGGCATTCTTTGCCAGCATGCCTGGCGGTGCCAGCGAGATGGTCAACCTGGCCCTGCGGCATGATGCCGAAACCGCCAAGGTCGCCGCCGCCCACAGCCTGCGCCTGCTGATGGTGGTGCTGCTGATTCCGGCGATCTTCACCTGGAGCCTGCCGCCCATCGAGCCGCCAGCGCCTGCGGCGGTAAGCTGGCCCTGGCTGGCGGTGCTACTGCCGGCTGGCGCGTTGTTGGCGCTGCTGTGGGGCAAGCTCAAGCAACCCAACCCCTGGATGCTCGGCCCACTGACCGTCTGCGCAGTGGCCAGCGTGACCTTCGACCTGCATCTGGGTTTACCCGATGGTTTGGGCCAGCTTGGTCAATGGCTGATCGGCTGCGCCCTGGGCTGTCACTTCGACCGCGCCTTCTTTCGCAACGCGCCGGGATTTCTCGCCCGCATCGTGCTGTTCACTCTGCTGGCCATGCTCTGCGCCGCCCTGCTGGCAGAAGGCCTGGGCTGGCTGGCCAGCGAGGATCAGACCTCACTGACCCTGGGCATGATGCCCGGTGGCATCACCGAGCTGTGCCTGACCGCCGAAGCCCTGCACCTCTCGGTGGCGCTGGTCACCGCGCTGCAGGTGCTGCGGCTGTTTCTCGTGATGTTTCTCGCCGAGCCCTTGTTCAGGCTCTGGCAACGCAGCTGAAAACGCGGGCATGCCCGCATCGCTGTGCGACTATCAGGTTAATTTCGACCACGTTTAGCCCGCCTTGTGCGGGCTCTTTTTTGCGCCTGCAGCGCGGCAGTTTTTGTTTAACAGATATGTCCGCAGCCACGCAGGCACATGCCTCAGAGGTACTCTCAGGCCTGGTCTAACGAGGCACCCCACATGAGCGTACTGCGCTGGCCCACGGTGAAACCCCTGCTGCTATTGCTCTGCCTGAGCCTGCTGGTCGCAGCCTGCAGCCGCATCGGCCTGGCCTATCGCAACCTGGACTGGCTGGTGCCCTGGCGGCTCAACGACTACCTGAGCCTCGATCAGCAACAGCAAGCCTGGCTCAAACCCCGCCTGCAGGCGCATCTGCAATGGCACTGCAGCGCCGAGCTGCCGCGCTATATCGACTGGCTGCACACCACCGAAAGCGTCCTCGCCCAGGCGCAACCAGACAGCACCCAGCTGCTTGAGCAGTTCGCCCAGTTCGATGGCGCGCTCAAACGCATCAGTGTCGAGATAACCCCCACCGCCATCAAGCTGCTGCAGGGCCTGAGCGAGCAGCAGGTCAGCGAGTTCTACGCCGCCGTCGACGAAGACAATCTGGAAGATCGCCAGGATTTTCTCGATCCGCCCCTGGCCACCCAGATCAGCGAACGCCGCGAGCGCATGCAGGAACGTCTGCGGCCCTGGCTCGGCCGCCTGAACCATGCCCAGACAGAACATATCGCCGCCTGGGCCAATGGCCTCGGCGAACAGAACCGCCTCTGGCTGGACAATCGACAGCTGTGGCAGACGCAGCTGCGCAAGACCCTCGCCGAACGCGACAGCGCAGACTTTGCCGAGCAGCTGACCCGCCTGCTACAACAACGTGAGCGCTTCTACAGCGACGAGTACCGCGCCAGTTATGGCCGCTCACGCCAGGCGCTGGCCAGGCTGTTCAGCCAGTTGCTAAGCAGCAGCGATAAGGCTCAACGCGAGCGCCTGAGTCACCGCCTGCGCGACCTGCGCAGAGACCTGGCCGAGCAGCAGTGCAACGCCTCTTAACAGGCTGTTAGGCCTCGGGCAAACGCCAGTCGATAGGGCTTAGCCCATGCTGCTGGAGGAACTTGTTGGTACGGCTGAAATGGCCGTTGCCGATAAAGCCGCGGTGCGCCGACAGCGGCGAGGGGTGTACGGATTTCAGCACCAGATGCTTGCTGGTATCGATGAGCTTTTCCTTGCTCTGGGCATGAGCACCCCAGAGCAGAAAAACCAGGCGCTCCTGCTGCTGGCTGACCACCTCGATCACCTTGTCGGTAAAGGTCTGCCAGCCGATCTTGGCATGGGAGCCAGCGATGCCGTGTTCCACCGTCAACGAGGTGTTAAGCAGCAGTACGCCCTGCTCCGCCCAATGCTGCAGGTTGCCGTGACTGGGAATATCGATATTCAGGTCGCGCTTGAGCTCTTTATAGATATTCACCAGCGACGGCGGCGTCTTCACCCCAGGCTGCACCGAGAAGCACAGACCATGGGCCTGACCCGGCCCGTGGTAAGGGTCCTGGCCGATCACCACCACTTTGGTCTGCGCCAGCGGCGTGGAATTGAGCGCATTGAAAATCAGCGAACCGGACGGATAAATCTGCTTGCCTGCAGCCTTCTCACTGCGCAGAAAGTCGCCCAGCTCACGCATATAGGGCTTCTCGAACTCTTCATGCAGAGCGGCCTTCCAGCCGGCCTCGAGTTTGACGTTATCTGCTGCGCTCATGCCGGTTTCCTGCTCGGGCAAAGGGAAGCGGCACGCTAAGGAAGGCGTCCAGGCAAGTCAAGGCAAACGGCGCTGCAATACCGATTGTCGCGCCAGGTGGTACACGGGTGTGTTGTGTACGCTGACGGAGGACGTAAAAGACAAAAAGCCTCTCTTCAAGCAAACAGGACCTGGGGCTTCTGCACTAGGCTACTAGTGACCTAGACTGTTGAAAAAACGCAAAGGCTATTACCGTGCCATTACGCTCGCTGATACCCATAGTTCTTTTATGCCTACTTAGCCTGCCGTTGCAGGCCAAGCAGTTGCTACGCATCCTGACATGGCCGGGCTATGCAGATGCGGATGTAGTCGCAGCCTTTGCCGAGCGCTACAACGCCGACGTAGAAGTCACACTTGTCGGCAACGATGACGAGCTACGACTTAAGCTGAGTAAGGATGGCGGCAAGCATTACGACGTAATTGCCGCCAACACTTCCGAAATCAACCACTTCGTTCAGCAGCAACTGCTGCAGCCCTTGCGCCTGGAGAATTTGCCCCGGCGCGGCGGCCAGCTGCAGCAGTTTCGTCAGCTCAACAACATCCCTGGCTTGATGCATGAAGGCCAGCACTATGGGATTCCTTATGTCTATGGCGAAATGGGGCTGATCTATAACCGCAAGATGATGAGCCGACCACCAAGCTCGATTAGCAGCCTCTGGGATCCGCAATGGCAAGGTCAAGTGCTGGCCTATGATGGCAGCAGCCACAGCTTCTCGCTGGCCCGCCAAGCCCTTGATAAACCACCCTTCGCCATACCCAACGAGGAGATGCCCGCCGCTATAGAGAAGCTGATTGAGCTACGACGTAACGTGCTGAGTTTTTATAGCTTACCGGAAGAGTCGGTCAGCCTGTTTACGCAAAACCCCGTTGCCCTGATGTATGCCAACTACGGTCGCCAGCAACTTAAGCTGTTGCAGGATGCAGGTGCCGATGTAGGTTACGTAATTCCCCGGGAAGGTGCATTTGCCTGGCTGGACTGTTGGGCCATTACGCGTACTACGCCCAACCGCGAGCTGGCTGAGCAATGGATCAACTACAGCCTTGAACCCCAAGTCAGCGGTGCCTTGACTGAGCGCCAGGGCTTGGAAAACACCCTGCGCGACCCGCAAACCGCAAACGCGCGCATGCACCTGATCTGGCTTGAACCTGTGACAAACGCCGAGCTGCGCGCCAAGCTCTGGCAATCCATACTGGCCGGGGAGCGCCCGGAAAACCTGGTGCAGCCTTGAAACTCAGCCTCGGCAACAAGCTCACCCTACTGCTCTGCTTGTTTGGCTTGCTGCTCAGCGGGCTGGCCAGTTATTACTCCCTGAGCAGCAGCAAACAAATCTTGATTGCTGCTGCCAAACGCGATCTTTTGGTGGCCAATCAGGTATTGGGGCGCAACCTCCAGATCAGCCTGGAGAACTTCGCCAATGACCTCAAGGTTCTCAGCACCCAGTCGCAACCGGTTGATGTGCTTGCAGACATGCCAAGGAGCAACAAAGAGCTTGCGGAGTTAACTCAGCTATTTACGTCCATGCTCAACGCACACCCCGAGTACCAGCGTATTCGCCTGATCGAAGCGAAAAACCATGGTTTGGAGCGCATCAACGTTGATCGCCACGGTCCAGTCGCCCCCAGCGCTTTACGCGAAAAGGGCCACTTCCCCTATGTGTTTAAAACGCTGAAGTTAATGCCGGGGCAACTGTTTTTTTCTGAGATAGCCCCTTCACGCCTTGATCCGGACAAGGCGCTGACACTTCACATAGCCAGCCCCATTTGGACAAACGACCAGCAAGTGCTTGGCCTGGTGGTACTGAGCATCAATATCAAGAAGCTATTCAGCCGTCTGCAGCGCGAGCTGCCCGACTACTATCAGTTGTTTCTGGCCAACAGTCAGGGCGAACTGCTGCTCAACCCTGAACGCAAAAAGTCCCAGGCCAAAGTCCAGGGCCCCAGCGTGATGATTCAAACCCAGCTGCCGGAACTGCTGGCTCTACTTGAAGGGCAAAGCACTAACACGCTCAGTATCCTGCCAGCCAAACGCGAGCAGCCGACCCGGCTAGCGGCCTTTACCACCGTCAGCATTGAAGCTGAGAGCAAGCATTTGCTGCTAGGCCTTGCAGTACCCGAGGAACATATTCTCGAAGCTTCTCGCCAGCTCGATCAGCGCCTGATACAGATCATCGTGGTTCTCAGCTTGCTCACCCTGTTGCTCTCACTGTGGCTGGCACGCAACATGATCCGACCACTGCATCAAATAGGCTTGGCGATAGCCCACTTCAGCGAAAACCTCAGCCTGCAGCCACTGCCAACCGAGCGCGGTGACGAACTCGGCAAGTTGGCCCGAGATATCCGCGCCATGCAGGAAAAAATCCTCACTCAGATCATCCAACTCAACAGCAACCAGAAAGAACTGCAGCGCATGGCGCACAACGACCCGTTGACCGATCTGCCCAATCGCCGCCTGTTTTTCGACCGCCTGCAACACGCCATCAGCAATGCCAAACGCAGCGGCAAGCTGTTGGGCCTGCTCTATGTTGACCTCGATCACTTCAAGGAAATCAACGATACCCATGGCCATGCCGCCGGTGACGAAGTACTGACCAACGTCGCTCACTTGCTCGGTTCGGTTACCCGCAGTGGCGACACCGTGGCCCGTATAGGTGGTGACGAGTTCGTCATACTCTTCGAGAACATCGAAAACCGCGCCACCCTGCTGGGCATTGCCCGGAAGTTATTGGACTTACTGCAAAACCGCCTGTTGATCGATGGCAAAGATCTGCAAGTGCGTGCCAGCCTCGGCATCAGCCTTTACCCGCAAGACGGCAGCGATGCGCAGACGCTTCTGCAAAATGCTGACCGCGCCATGTACAGCTCTAAACGTAGTGGTCGAAACACAATCTCAAGCGCCTGAAGAACTGCGCCTAAGCACTGCATGAGTTATGGGTTTGAGCATTCGCGCCTGCCCCTGCGCCCAATCTTGAACTCGAGAAAACCTGCCGCCTTGGCCGAGCGCCTGGTTTTGGCCGGCTAAACCAGCCAAGAACGAACATAACAGCCGCCAGCCTCCGCCGGGCAACCCCCAACCTAACCCTGATGCAACGCCCGGTAATGACTGGGTGCCATACCCACAACCTTGCGGAACAGCCGCGAGAAGTAATACACATCGTCATAACCCAACTGCTCTGCCACCTGGCGAATGCCCTGCTCGCCCTCGTCGAGCAGGCGGCAGGCGTGGGCCATTTTCAGCTGGATAAAATCCTGGATCGGCGCATGCCCGGTCAGGGCGCGATAGGTCTTGGCGAAGTGAAAGCGCGACAGCTTGAACTGCGCGGCCAGCTCATCGAGGTTCAGCGTGTCGTGCAAGTGGGCGCGCATCACCGCCTGCACCGCATCCACATCCAGCACCCGCCCGGATTTCAAGGTGGTGCGCGCCGGCAGCACGGCCAGGGAGGTGAGCAGCACCTGCAACTGGTGCGCGGCATGAACGAAGTGCGCCAGGTTCAGGCCCTGTTTGCGCAGGTTAAGCAAGGCATCGAACTCGGCCAGCAGGCGCGGCTGCACGCCGATACGCCACAACGGCCCCTTGCCCAGGGGCTTGAGAAAGTCCGTCACCAGCTCGCCATCAAAATGCACCCAGTACAGGGTCCAGGGCTTGTGCGCATCCGCGCCGTAAGCGTGGGCGACGCCCTTGGGTAACAGCAGCAGGTCGCCACCACTGACAGCTAATCGTCCATCCGCTGTCTCCAGCCAACCCTGACCGGCGCGGCAGTAGATCAGCAAGTGATCCTCCGGCTGCGGGCGATGCATGCGGTGGCCCAGCGCCTCGGGATAGTACCCCAGGGCCAGGGGATAACAGCCCTGCCCCAGGGGATGCTTTGCCAGCAGGCGGCGCAGCCTGGGTGGCGTAATAAAGCGCACGCCATTGGCCGGCAACGGCCAGTTGGAAGTATCGACAAAAGCGCGCATTGGGGTACTCAAGTAGCCCAGATGAAATCCGGGAGAAATGGTCCCGAATTTCATCCGGGCTACAAATGTAATCCCAAGATAGTCCATCTACAGCCCAAGATCGTCAATCCACAAAGCCGCACAGGGCAGCTATAACACTGACAAAACAACAATCGAGCCTACGCAGAGGTTCACCGGAGGACGCATGGCCAAGGCAATCCCACAGTTGATCGACGGTGAATGGCGCGAAAGCCGCGCCCGTGAATTTATCGAAGTCACCGACCCGGCGACTCAGGAAGTTCTGGCGCTGGCACCCAAGGCCACCGCCGAGGAAATCGAGGCGTCGATTGCCAGTGCCAAGGCAGCCTTCCTCACCTGGCGCGAAGTGCCAGTGTCGGATCGGGCGCGGGTGATGCTGCGTTATCAGCACCTGCTCAAGGAACACCACGACGAACTGGCCGAGATCCTCTCGGGCGAAACCGGCAAGACCCTGGCCGATGCCAAGGGCGATGTCTGGCGCGGTATCGAGGTGGTCGAGCAGGCCTGTAATATCGCCAGCCTGATGATGGGCGAGACCATGGAGAACGTGGCCCGCGATATCGACACCGCCAGCTGGATTCAGCCGCTTGGCGTATGCGTGGGCATCACCCCGTTCAACTTCCCGGCGATGATTCCGCTGTGGATGTTTCCCCTGGCCATCGCCGCCGGCAATACCTTTATTCTCAAGCCGTCGGAACAGGACCCGCTGACGCCCAATCGCCTGGCCGAGCTGTTTATCGAGGCCGGCGCGCCCAAGGGCGTATTGCAGGTGCTGCATGGCGCGCGCGAGGTGGTCGACAGCCTGCTGACCCACCCGGATATCCGCGCCATCTCCTTCGTCGGCTCGGTGCCGGTCGGCCAGCATATCTACCGCACCGGCACCGCTCACCTGAAGCGCGTGCAGGCTTTCGCCGGGGCCAAGAACCATATGGTGATCATGCCCGACGCCAACAAGCAGCAGGTGCTGAGCAACCTGGTCGGGGCCAGCTGCGGCGCGGCCGGGCAGCGTTGCATGGCAATCAGCGTGGCGGTGTTTGTCGGCGAATCAAAGCTGTGGATCGATGAGCTGCAGGCGCAGATGGCCGACCTGCAACCCGGCTACTGGACCGATGGCCACGCCGCCTTCGGCCCGCTGATCAGCCAGCAGGCCAAGCAGCGCGTGCTACGGCTGATCGCCGAGGGCAAGGCCGAAGGTGCCCAGTGCCTGCTGGACGGCTCGCACTGTGCAGTGGAAGGCTACCCCAATGGCAACTGGATCGGCCCGACGCTGTTTCGCGGGGTGACGACCAAGATGGGCCTGTACCGCGAAGAGATCTTCGGCCCGGTACTGGTGTGCATGGAAGTCGACACCTTGGAAGAGGCCATCGAACTGGTCAACGCCAGCCCCTACGGCAACGGCACCTCGATCTTCACCCGTTCCGGCGGCGCGGCCCGGCATTACCAGCACGCGGTGGAGGTCGGCCAGGTCGGCATCAACGTACCGGTGCCGGTGCCACTGCCGTTCTTCTCCTTTACCGGCTGGAAGGGCTCCTTCTACGGCGACCTGCACGCCTACGGCAAACAGGGTGTGCGCTTCTTTACCGAAACCAAGACGGTCACCAGCCGCTGGTTTGATGAAGACTCCGTCGCAGGCACCAATATGACCATCCAGCTGAAGTGAGAACTGGCCCTCTATTGACGCACTGCAATACCCGGTCCCTTAGACCAAAAGACAATGCCTCCCTGCTCGCCCTGGCCTCAAAGTCGGTCAGGCATAACTAGAACAAGGAGGATTGCAATGAAACGACTGACTGCCACCCTGGCCCTGTGGGCCGGGATCACTGCCGTTGCCCAGGCCGCAGAGCCGATCACCCTCGGTCTCAACTACCCGCGCACCGGCCCTTATAAGGAAGAAGGTTTGGCCCAGATGCGCGGTGCCTTGCTGGCCATAGACGAGCTGAACGAGCGCGGCGGCGTGCTTGGCCGACCGCTGCGCCTGTCCAGCAAGGACACCGCCTCGCGCCCGGCCAAGGCCGAGCGCAATGTCGACAAACTGGCCGCCGAAGGTGCGGCCATGCTGTTCGGCGGTTCCTCCAGCGCGGTGGCCATTGCCGCCGGCAAGCGCGCCGCCCAGCATGGCCTGCTGTACTTCGGCACCCTCACCTATTCCAACGACACCACCGGCAAGGACGGCCACCGCTATATGTTCCGCGAGTGCAACAACGCCTGGATGAGCGCCTACGCCCTCGGTGGTTACCTGAGCAAGCACCTGCCGAACAAGGATTACTTCTACGTCACCGCCGATTACACCTGGGGCCACACCTCGGAAAGCTCGCTGCGCCAGACCACCGGCAGTACGGACCAGGGCAAGCACCCGGGGGTCAAGGTGCCCTTCCCCGGCGCGCGCATGGCCGACTACCAGAACGCCCTGACCCAGGCCGCCGCCAGCCAGGCACAGGTGCTGGTCCTGGTGCTGTTCGGCGAAGACCTGGTGCGCGCCATGCGCATCGCCCAGAACCTGGGCCTGACCAAGCGCATGCAGATCGTCGCACCCAACCTGACCCAGCATATGGTCGAACAGGCCGGCCCGGGGATCATGCAGGGCGTACTCGGCACCGAACCCTGGACCTGGCGCGTACCGCCCCTGGAGAAATCCGCTCGCGGTGAAGCCTTCGTCAAGGATTTCAGCCAGCGCTACGAGATGTACCCCTCCAGCTCTGCGGCCTCGGCCTACAGCATCGTCTATCAGTGGGCCGATGCCGTGCAGCGGAGCAAGAGCCTGGACAGCGAAGCGCTGATCAAGGCCCTGGAAAACCACAGCTACAGCCTGCTCAAGGACAAGCAAGAGTGGCGCGCCTTCGATCACCAGAACGCACAGACGGTCTATGTCGTCCAGGTCAAGAGCCGCGACGAGGTGATGAGCGACCCGCTCAAACAGGACTACTTCAGCATCGTCGACCGCCTCGACGGCTCCCAGGCGGCACCCAGCCTAGCCGCCTGGCAGGCCGAACGACGCGCCGCCGGACAGCCCCCTACCCTGCAATGAGGACTTATGGATTTCGAACTCAGCGATGAACAACGCCTGCTGGTAGACAGCGCCCGCGCCTTTGCCGCGCGAGAACTGGCCCCCCATGCCGGCGACTGGGACCGCGACCATCACTTCCCAGTGGACGTGATCAGGCGCGCCGCCGAACAAGGCTACCTGGCTCTCTATCTCAAGGAAGAGGATGGTGGCCTGGGCCTGTCGCGGTTGTCCTCGGCGCTGATCTTCGAACAACTGGCGGCGGGTTGTGTCGCCACCACCGCCTTTATCACCATCCACAACATGGCGACCTGGATGCTCGCCTCCTTCGCCGACCAGGCGCTCAAGGATGCCTGGCTGCCGCGCCTGGCCAGCGGCGAACTGCTGGCCTCCTATTGTCTGACCGAGCCGGATGCCGGCTCCGACGCCGCCCACCTGCGCACCCGCGCCAAACGTGACGGTGAGGACTATGTGCTCGATGGCAGCAAATGCTTTATCTCCGGCGCAGGCTCAACCGATGTGCTGATCGTGATGGCGCGCAGCGGCGAGGACAGCGGTGCCAAGGGCATTTCCTGCTTTCTGGTGCCGGCCGACGCCCCAGGGGTGAAATACGGCCGCAACGAATTGAAGATGGGCTGGCGCGCTCAGCCTACCCGCACCATCAGTTTCGAAGGCGTGCGCATTCCCGCCGGCAACCGCATCGGCCCCGAGGGCCAGGGCTTTGTCTATGCGATGAAGGGCCTGGATGGCGGCCGGATCAATATCGCCAGCTGCTCGCTGGGCGCGGCCCAGGCGGCGCTGGAGCAATCGCTGCGCTACGTGGAAGAACGCAAACAGTTCGGCAAGCCTCTCAGCGAGTTCCAGGCCCTGCAGTTCAAGCTGGCCGACATGCTCACCGACTTGACAGCGAGCCGGCAGATGGTCCGCCTGGCCGCGCACAAGCTTGATCAGGGCCACGGTGAAGCCAGCCTGTACTGCGCCATGGCCAAGCGCTTCGCCACCGACCACTGTTTCAACCTGTGCAATGAGGCATTGCAACTGCATGGCGGCTACGGTTATCTCAATGACTACCCGCTGGAGCGCTGGGTGCGCGACAGCCGGGTGCACCAGATACTGGAAGGCACCAACGAAATCATGCGGGTGATCATCGCCCGCCGCCTGCTCGATCAAGGCGGCATGCTTGATCGCCTACTATAGCTTTTATCCCCTCTCCCCTCCGGGGAGAGGGTTAGGGTGAGGGGCGAAGCCGCCCCGCACACCTCACGTCCCCTACGAGGGCCGCCCCTGCCTCTCTCCCGGAGGGCGAGGGGAGAAAAAACGACGAGGAATCCTATGAGCCACGCCATCGAAGCCTACCACCCCGGCCTGTTCGACCTGACCCACAAGCTCACCGTGGAAAAGCACGGCCATACCGCGCTGATCACCATCAATCAGCCGCCGGCCAACACCTGGGACCGCGACTCGCTGATCGGCCTCAAGCAGCTGATCGAGCACCTCAACCACGACGACGAGATCTACGCCCTGGTGATTACCGGCCAGGGCGGCAAGTTCTTCAGCGCCGGGGCCGACCTCAAGCTGTTCGCCGATGGCGACAAGGCCCGCGCCCGGGAAATGGCCCGGCGCTTCGGCGAAGCCTTCGAGGCGCTGCGGGACTTCCGCGGCGTGTCGATTGCCGCGATCAACGGCTATGCCATGGGCGGTGGCCTGGAATGTGCCCTGGCCTGTGATATCCGCATCGCCGAGCGCCAGGCGCAGATGGCCCTGCCGGAAGCCACGGTGGGCTTGTTGCCCTGCGCCGGCGGCACCCAAGCGCTGAGCTGGCTGGTGGGCGAAGGCTGGGCCAAGCGCATGATTCTCTGCGGCGAACGCCTGGATGCGGAAACCGCCCTGCGTATCGGCCTAGTCGAGCAGGTGGTCGATACCGGCGAATCGCGCGGCCATGCCCTGCTGCTGGCGGCCAGGGTGGCACGACAGAGCCCGGTGGCGGTACGCACCATCAAGCCGCTGATCCAGGGCGCGCGCGAACGCAATCCGAACACCTGGCTCAGTGAGGAGCGCGAGCGCTTTGTCGACCTGTTCGACGCCGACGACACCCGCGAAGGGGTCAACGCCTTTCTGGAAAAACGCGAGCCGCAGTGGCGCAATAAATAAGCCTATTCCCGCAGGGTGCGCCGTGCGCACCAGGAACTTTGATGATGAACGTGCAATTCGAAGAACGCCCAGCCCTCCACGGTATGCGCATTGGCATCGCCAGCCTGGATGCCCCGGGCAGCCTCAACGCCCTGTCGTTGCCGATGATCGAAGCGCTGGATGCCAGGCTCAAGGCCTGGGCGGATGATCCGGGCATCGCCTGCGTGCTGCTGCGCGGCAACGGGCCAAAGGCCTTCTGCGCCGGCGGCGATGTGGTGCAGCTGGTGCAGCAGTGCCGCGAGCATCCCGGCCAGGTGCCGCCCCTGGCGCGACGCTTCTTTGCCGATGAATACCGCCTCGACCATCGCATCCATAGCTACCCCAAACCCTTTATCTGCTGGGCCCACGGCCATGTGCTGGGCGGCGGCATGGGCCTGATGCAGGGCGCGGGAATCCGCATCGTCACCCCCAGCAGCCGCCTGGGCATGCCGGAAATCAATATCGGTCTGTACCCCGATGTGGGTGGCAGCTGGTTTCTCGCCCGCCTGCCGGGCAAGCTCGGCCTGTTCCTCGGCCTCACCGCCAGCGGCATCAATGGCCGCGACGCCCTGGACCTGGACCTGGCCGACCGTTTCCTGCTCGACACCCAGCAGGACGACCTGCTCGAAGGCCTGGTGCAGCTGAACTGGCTGGAACAGCCGCAGCTGCAACTGCACAGCCTGCTCCAGGCCCTGGAGGCCGACGCCCGCGACGAGCTGCCGGAAGCCCAGTGGCTGCCGCGCCGCCCACGCATCGACGCCCTGCTCGACCAGGCCGATCTGCCCCTCGCCTGGCGCGCACTGAGTGCCCTGCAGGGCGACAGCGACCTGCTGCTGGCGCGCGCAGCCAAGACCCTCAACGGCGGCTGCCCGCTGACCGGGCACCTGGTCTGGGAACAGATCCACCGCGCCAAGCGCTTGTCCCTGGCCGAGGTGTTCCGCATGGAATATGCCCTTAGCCTGAACTGCTGCCGCCACCCGGAATTCCCCGAGGGCGTGCGCGCACGGCTGATCGACAAGGACCAGGCACCGCGCTGGCACTGGCCGGATGTGGCGGCCATCCCGCATGAGGTGATCGAGGCGCACTTCGAGGTGGTCTGGGAAGGCGAGCATCCGCTGGCGGATCTATAGGCGTGCCGCGCGCAGCAAACAATGGAATCTTGGTGCGCACAGCGCACCCTACGAGGAGGGCAACAACCATGACCCAGATCGCTTTTATCGGCCTCGGCCATATGGGCCTGCCCATGGCGCGCAATCTGCTCAAGGCCGGCTTCAACCTGAAGGTCTTCGACCTGCTGCAAGCCGCCATCGAGGACCTGGCCAAAGACGGTGCGCACGCTGCCAGCAGCGCGCTGGATGCGGTGCAGGACGCCGATGTGGTGGTCAGCATGCTGCCCGCCAGTCGTCATGTGGAGGGCCTGTATCTGGGTGATGCTGGCCTGCTCACCGCTCTCAAGCCCGGCACCCTGGTGCTGGAGTGCTCGACTATCGCCCCGGAGTCCGCGCGCAAGGTGCACCAGGCTGCCAGCGCGCGAGGCATCGAGATGCTCGACGCGCCGGTGTCCGGCGGTACCGCCGGGGCCGCAGCCGGCACCCTGACCTTTATGGTCGGTGGCGCGGCCGCCACCCTGGCCAAGGCTCACGCCATCTTCGCCGCCATGGGCAGCAATATTTTCCATGCCGGCCCCGACGGAGCCGGCCAGGTGGCCAAGGTGTGCAACAACCAGGTGCTGGCGGTACAGATGATCGCCACCGCCGAAGCCATGGCCATGGGCGTGGCCAGCGGCCTGGAGCCGGGCGTACTGGCCGAGATCATGCGCCAGAGCTCGGGCGGCAACTGGACCCTGGAGAAGTACAATCCCTGGCCCGGGGTCATGGAAAACGCTCCGGCGTCCAGGGGTTACTCGGGCGGTTTTATGGCCGAACTGATGGCCAAGGATCTGGGCCTGGCCCAGGAAACCGCCCAGGTCAGCGGCAGCAGCACGCCCATGGGCGCACTGGCCTTGCAGCTCTACCGCCTGCTGCTCAAGCAGGGCAAGGGCAAGCAGGACTTCTCGGTGGTGCAGCAGCTGTTTGTCGAGTAGACCTACCCTAGGGTGTGCCGTGCGCACCAAGAGCGTTCGGTAGCGCCTGGTGCGCACAGCACACCCTATGTAGATCCGCCCTACCGCTCGCGCAGGGCCTCGGCGCGGGCGCGGATAATTGGCTTGAGCAGGTAATTGAGCACGCTCTTCTTGCCGGTGATGATGTCCACCGAGGCAACCATGCCGGGAATGATCAACAGCGGATTGGCCTCGCTGCCCAGGTGACTCTTGTTGGTACGCAGCTTGATCACATAGAAGCTGTTGCCATCATCGTCGGTCACGGTGTCGGCACCGATCTGTTCCAGCTCGGCCTTGAGCCCGCCGTAGATGGTGTAGTCGTAGGCGGTGAACTTGACCATCGCCTCCTGCCCGGGGTGCAGGAAGGCGATGTCCTGGGGACGGATGCGCGCCTCCACCAGCAGGTTCTCGCCCAGCGGCACGATCTCCACCAAATCGCTGCCGGGCTGGATCACTCCGCCAATGGTGTTGACCAGGAGCTGCTTGACGATGCCGCGTACCGGCGAAATCACCAAGGTGCGGTTGACCCGGTCCTCCAGCGCCTTGCCGGTTGACTGGATCTTGCTCAGCTCGGTGCGTGCCTCGTTGAGCTGGGTCAGGGCTTCGCTGCGAAAGCGTCCACGGGTTTCGTCGATCTTGCGCTCGACTTCCTTGATCGCCGCCTCGGCTCGGGGCATTGCCAGGGTGGTGGCGTCCAATTGGCCGCGCGCTTCCACTTCGGCGCGCTTGAGGCGCAGTACCTCCACCGGGGAAATCGCGCCCTCGGCCACCAGCGGCTCGGACATGCGAATTTCCTGGCGCAGCAGGTTGAGGCTGTTGCGGAACTGACCCTGCTTGGAGGCAAACTCGCGCAGCTCCTGCTGACGCTGGATCAGCTGCTCCTCCAAACCTGCCACCTCGTTGAGCAGTTGCTGCTTACGACTGTTGAACAGTTGGATTTCGTTGTCGGCCTGGCGCGGTACTTTCTCGCGCACCTCATCGGCAACCACCAGCTCGCGGTCCTGCACTTCGGCGCTAAGGCGCTCGACGCGCAGCAGCAATGCCAGGCGATCGGCTTCGGTTTCGCCGACATTGGAAGCGAAACGGGTGTCGTCCAGGCGCAGCAGCGGATCGCCGATATCGACGATCTGCCCTTCGCGGACAAACAGCTCGGCAACGATGCCGCCTTCCAGGTTCTGGATCTTCTGCAGGCGCGACGACGGAATCGCCTTGCCATCGCCGCGGGTCACTTCATCGACCACGGCGAAGTTGGCCCACAGCAGGCAGAAGACGAAGAAGGCGATCAGGCTCCAGATGGTCAGGCGCACCACCCGTGGCGCATCTTCGATCAACGCCTTGCTGACTTCCGGCAGGGGCTCGTCGCCCATGGCATCGCGGCTGCCGAAATAGGCACCCAGGGACTCCCGCAGACCTTTGCCCGGTTGTTTAGCTGACACTGATCTGCCCCTTCTTCAGCGCTTCCATCACGCTCCCTTTAGGACCGTCGGCGATGATCTGCCCGCGGTCGACGATGATCAGGCGATCCACCAGGCTGAGCATCGAGGCGCGGTGGGTCACCAGCAGCAGAGTTTTAGTGCCGATCACTGCAGACAAGCGCTGCTTGAGGCGCTCTTCACCGCTGTTGTCCATGGCGCTGGTCGGCTCGTCGAGCAGCAGGATAGGCGGGTCGAGCAACAGCGCGCGAGCCAGGGCGATATTCTGCCGCTGGCCGCCGGAAAGGTTCTGCCCGCGTTCACCGACCTGCAGTTCATAGCCCTTGGGGTGCAGGCGAGCGAACTCATGCACGCCGGCCAGCTCGGAGGCCTGCAACACCAGTTCGTCCTCGACGTAACGGGCACCGGACACCAGGTTGTCGCGCAGGGTGCCGCTGAACAGCTGGATGTCCTGGGGCACATAGCCGATGTTGTAGCGCAGGTCGCTGACATCCAGCTGGCGCACATCGATGCCGTCCACCAGCAGGCTGCCGCCGTCTGGCTGATAAAGGCCAACGATCAGCTTGGCCAGGGAGCTCTTGCCCGAGCCGCTGCGACCGATAATGCCGATCTTCTCCCCGGGCCGGACCACCAGACTGATCTTCTGCAGGGCGGCCTGCTGCTGGTCGGGATAGTGAAAGTCCACCTGACGGAACTCCACCGCCCCTTGCAGCGACTGGCGCTTGAGCGGGCGCTCGTCCTCGTGGCGCTCCTGGGGCAATTCCATCATCTGGTTGACCGATTCCAGGGTCACCTTGGCCTGCTGGTAGCGGGTCAGCAATCCGGAAATCTGCGTCAACGGGCCCAGGGCGCGGCTGCTGAGCATATAGCAGGCGATCAGTCCGCCCATGCTCAGGTTGCCGGCCATGATCTGGTAAACGCCGAGCACGATAACCACCACCCCGGCCAGCTGCTGCAGCAGCATGGTCGAGTTCATCGCCAGGCTGGACAGCATGCGCGCACGCAGCTCCAGGCGGCTGAGGGTGCCGATGGTCTGCTCCCAGATATATTGACGCTCGCTTTCGGCGTTGTTGACCTTGACCGCATCCAGCCCGGCCAGGCTCTCGATCAGACTGGACTGGCGTTCGGCAGCCAGGGCCATGCTGCGCTGCATGGTGTCGGCCAGGGGCCGCTGCAAAGCCCAGCCGATCAGCGCCACCAGGGGGAAGGCGAGAATCGGAATCCACACCAGATGACCGCCGATCATGGCGATTACCGCCAGAATCAGCAGGGTAAACGGCAGGTCGATCACGCTGGCCAGAGTCAGGGAGGCGAGGAAATCGCGCAGGCTCTGAAACTCGTGAATATTCTGAGCGAAGCTGCCGACCCGCGCCGGCCGAAACTTCATGGCCATGCCGACGATGCGCTCGAACAGCGTGGCGCTGATGATCAGGTCAGTCTTCTTGCCCGCCAGGTCCAGACACAGCCCGCGCAGGGTCTTGAGCAGCAGGTCGAAGAAGAACACCCCGGTGATGCCAATGGCCATGACCCAGAGGGTGGCTTCGGCCTGGTTGGGCACCACCCGGTCGTACACGTTCATCACGAACAGCGGCGTGGCCAGGCCGATCAGGTTGATCAGAAAACTCGCCGCGATGGCATCGATATACAACCAGCGCGAGCGTTTCAGGGTGTCGCGAAACCAGGACGTGGCGCGCGGAATCAGCTCGCCACGGTTGAAGTCGAATTTGTGCAACGGCTGGGCGAAGAACACCTGACCGCTGTAGTCCTTGGCCAGCACTTCAGCATTGACCCGCACCTCGCCGCCCTCGCTCTCGCTGGGCATGACTCGGGCACGGCCCTGCTCGTCCCAGCCGAGCAGCAAGGCACTACGACCCTCGCGCAGCAGCAGCAGGGCTGGCATTGCCAGTTCGGGAATCTTGTCCAGGCCACGGCGCAACCAGCGCCCCTGCAAACCGGCGCGCGCAGCGGCGCGGGCCAGCAGCTCAGGGCTCAGGCGTTGCTCCGGCAGCGGCAAGCCGGCCGTGAGCATGGCGCGGCTGACCGACTTCTGGTGCAGGCTGCACAGCGACAGCAGGCTGTCTAGCAGAGGGTCATCGTAGCGATCGCGCGGATCGCTGCGGGTCTGGGTCTGACTAAGGTCTACTGCCACAGGCTTTACTCATCAACGACGGGGCTCAATTGAGGCCGGGCAGACTGGCCTTGGCCTTGACTTCGTCCAGCGGTGCAGCGGCCATTGGCGCAACTACACCCTGGCTTTTGAGCAGGGAGCCCATGGTGGCCTTGATCCGGTATTGAGTAAACAACTCGGTGAAGCGCACCTCCTCCAGACGGCGAGCGGCGGTGAACAGTTCGTTCTCGCTGTCGAGCAGATCCAGCAGGGTACGGTCGCCCAGGCTGAACTGCTTCTGGTAGGACTCGCGTACCCGGCTGCTGTAATCGACGTACTGCTGGGCAATCGGCAGTTGCTGACGAGCGTTCTGCAGGGCATTCCAGGCCAGCCCCAGGTCTTCATTAAGCACACGCAGGGCGTTGTTGCGAATGTCCATGGCCTGATTGACCTGGTGGGACTTGGACTGCAGATCGGCCTTGTTGCTGCCACCGGCGAACAGGTTGTAGCGCATGTTCACCATTGCCCGCCATTCGTTGCTGTGGCCTGCGGTACCGTCCAGATTGTTGTCCATACTGCGCGACAGCTCGGCATCGAAGCGCGGGTAGAAGGTCGATTTAGACGCTTCATACTGCTGTTCGGTAGCCTGCACATCGGCCTCGGCCGAACTGAGGAAGGGGTTGTTCTGGAGCATTTCCTCGCGGGCCGCCGGCAGGCTCTCCGGCAGGGTTGCGGTCAGGTTCTGGGGCAGGCTCAGCTCGCTGGCATCGCGGCCCACGGCGCTGAAGTAATTGACCTGGGCGTCGGCCAGGTTGGTCTGTTCGGTAATCAGGTTGTTGCGCGCCTGGGCCAGACGCGCTTCGGCCTGATCGAGGTCGGCCATGCGCCCGACGCCGCGCTGGCTGCGCAGGTTGATCTGATCGTAGATACGCTCGTGGCTGTGCAGGTTGTCTTCGGCCAGACGCACCATTTCCTGGCGCTTGAGCACTTCCAGATAGACCTCGGCCACGGTCAGCGCGGTGCGCTCGGAAGTCCCCAGCAGCTCATAGGCGCGGGCATTGACGGTGGCGCGCTGGCGGCCTACTTCGCTGCTGGTGGCAAAGCCGTCGAACAGCATCTGCTGCAAACGCAGGCTCGACTCGCCGCGGGTCAGGGTCTCGCTGTTGTGCGTGCTGCCACGGGTGCCAGGGCTGTCGGTGTACTCGCGACCATAGCCGGCCAACAGGTCGACCTGGGGCAGGTAACCGCCTTTGGCCGCCTTCATCTGCTCCTCTACCGACAACCGCGAATTGATCCCGGCCTGGATTTCCGGATGCACCTCGATGGCACTCTGCATGGCCTCGGTGAGGGTTTGACCATGGGCCGCCACGGAAACTGCCAGAGCGAGGGGAACGAGTACTAGAAAACGCATTGAATAAAATTCCTTTTCGGCAGAGCTGACTGCCAGGTGACGAATTAGCGGTGCGCTAGAGCAGGATCAAGACGACCTGCCAGCCAGTGCTTTTACCACGGCAGGAAGTCGGTTAAATATCAAAGTGACATCACGGCGCGCATTCTTTATTATCGCGAGCAAGCGGTCAATAGTTTGGCACAACCCTAATTCCAAAACGGAATAAGCCAAATTACCGGCGACAAAATATTGTCGTACAGACCCATCGAATCTGAACCAATGCCTTACTCGCCTCGCCACCCTTTTAAGCATGAGTACACGGAGCAGTATCTATGAGCACCATCGTCGCCATCGTCAAAAGCCTTGTAGGTCAAGTATTCGCAGTTTCCCTCGACGGCCTTAAGCGGCAGATATTCGAGGGCGAACGTGTGCTCCAGGGCGAACAGGTACTGACCGGCCTGGGCGGCGAAGTCACTCTGCAACTGGCCAATGGCGAAGTGCTCAGCGTTGCCCAGAACAGCAACTGGCAGGCAGGCCAGGCCGAACCGGCAGACTCCGCGCAAGCGCCGGCATCCGAACTCGAACAAGCCATCGCCGCGGGCCTCGACCCCACCACCGAACTCGAAGCAACTGCGGCGGGCGCGGGTACTGGTGGCGGCACAGGCGGCGCAGCAGGCGGTGGCCATAGTTTTGTAATGCTCGACGAAACGGGCGGCCAACTGGAAGCCGAGATCGGCTTCGAGACCTCTGGTTTGGGCCTGGGCGGCGGCGTTCAGGATGAAGTCGACGGTCTGACCGGAGAAACCGGCGATGCAGATCCTGTAGATCCTGTAGATCCAGTGAATCCAACAGCCCCGAGCCTGAACCTGCTGGTCGACAGCGGTGTCGCCGACGACCTGATCACCAATAATGGTTCCTACAGCATTGGCGGTGTCGCGCCAGGTGCCACCGTCGAATACAGCACCGACGGCACGAACTGGAGCACAACTCCACCCGTAGCACTGGAAGGCAGCAACACGATTCTGGTACGCCAGACTGACGTCGCCGGCAACACTTCGCCGAGCAGCAGCCTGACCTTTACCCTCGACACCACCGCCAGCATCACCGTTAGCCTGGATGACGTGAACAGCGCCAACGTTGCCAATGCACCGATCTCCGGCACCTCCGATGTCGGCCCTGGCCGCACGGTGACCCTGACGATCACTGACGCCAATGGCAACACCGTTACCACCACCGCCATCACTGGTACCGACGGCAACTACAGCACGACCGCAGACCTCAGCAACCTGGCTGATGGCGGTCTCAGCGTGACTGCCAGCGTCACCGATATCGCCGGTAACAGTGCCAGCGCAACTGACGGCGTTAGCCTTCTTGATACAAATCTCCCGACCCTGGTCATCAGCGCCGCCGACAGCAACCTCGCCGCCGGTGAAAGCACCACCATCACCTTCCAGTTCAGCGAAGCGGTCAGTGGTTTTGAGTTGGGCGATGTCAGCGTCGCCGGCGGCAGCCTGAGCGATTTCACCCAGATCGATGCCGACACCTGGACCGCCACCTTTACCCAGAGCGGCAGCGACACTCCGAGCATCAGCGTCGCCAACGATCAGTACACCGACCTGGCCGGCAACAACGGCAGCGGTGACGACCTGACCCTGGCCGCCGACACCACCGCTCCGACCCTGGTCATCAGCGCCGCCGACAGCAACCTCGCCGCCGGTGAAAGCACCACCATCACCTTCCAGTTCAGCGAAGCGGTGGCCGGCTTCGACGCCAGCGACGTGACCGTTGCAGGCGGTAGCCTGAGCAACTTCACCCAGGTCGATGCCGACACCTGGACCGCCACCTTTACCCAGAGTGGCAGCGACACCCCGAGCATCAGCGTCGCCAACGATCAGTACACCGACCTGGCCGGCAACAACGGCAGCGGCGATGACCTGACCCTGGCCGCCGACACCACCGCTCCGACCCTGGTCATCAGCGCCG
>NZ_JBBPES010000005.1:0-484978 GCF_038069885.1 Pseudomonas sp. XK-1
GAGAGTAGGTCATCGTCAAGCACCTATACCAAAACCCCCGATCAGGAAACTGGTCGGGGGTTTTACTTTGCGCGCGTGAAAATAAAGCGTTATGCGCTGATCTAAGGTGTTGTTTGGCGCGGGTTTATCTCCGGGCTTATAGACCTTTGATAGGCAACTTATCGGCCCGCCGTTATCATGCGTGCCTGATCGCGTGGTGGGAATGGCATGCTTCCATTGTTAAAGCTTCTTCAAGATGGACAGTTTCACTCGGGGGAGGCCCTGGGCGCGTCGCTAGGGGTTAGCCGCTCGGCTGTATGGAAGCAGTTGCAATCCCTCCAGGCCGAGCTCTCTCTACCCATCCATACGGTGCGCGGCCGTGGCTATCGCCTGGAAAGCCCGTTGCAGTTGTTGGATGCTGCCTGGATTGACGCTAACGCCAAGGGGGCTGGGTGGCCGGTTACGGTGTTACCCAGCGTCGATTCAACCAATGCGGAGGCGTTGCGGCGAATTGAAGCGGCGCAGTCTCTGCCATTTGTCGTGCTGGCCGAGCGCCAGACCAGTGGGCGGGGGCGGCGTGGTCGCAGTTGGGTCAGCCCGTTTGGCGATAACCTGTATTACAGCTTGGTGCTGCGGGTCGAAGGCGGCATGCGTCAACTCGAGGGCCTGAGTCTGGCGGTGGGGTTGGCGTTGCTTCGGGTGATTCGCGAAAGCGGAGTGGTAGAGGCGGGGCTGAAGTGGCCGAATGATGTGCTTGTTGGCGAGCGCAAGCTGGCGGGTGTTCTTCTGGAGTTGTCGGGGGATCCGGCCGATGTCTGTCATGTGGTTATCGGTATCGGCCTGAATGTGAACATGCTGTCGGCCGCTTCGGCGGCGATAGGCCAGCCCTGGACTTCCATGCGCGCCGAGTTGGGGCGCGTGGTCAATCGCAATGAGTTGGTGGTCGGGCTTAATCGCCACCTCTCTCATTACCTGGATGTTCAGCTACGTCACGGCTTTTCGGCGCTGCAGAGCGAGTGGCAGGACTGCCATCTTTGGCAGGGCCGTGAGGTCATGCTGACGGCTGGCAGTGAGCCTGTAACAGGCATTGTGTTGGGTGTTGATCATTCTGGGGCGGTACGCCTGTTGGTCGATGGGCAGGAGCACAGCTTTAGTGGTGGGGAGCTCAGCATGAGGTTGCGCAATGATTCTTGAGCTCGACTGCGGTAATACTCTGATCAAGTGGCGTCTGCTGGACCCTGGTAGTTCGCTTGCTGTGGCTGGCGGGGTGGTCGGTTCGGATGAGGAGCTGCTGCAGGCGATTCAAAGTATGTCCGTTGCACCTCTCGTCTGTCGTATGGTCAGTGTGCGCAGTGATGAGGAAACGGCGCGCCTGGTCGATTCTCTGCAGCAGGCTTTTTCCATTGAATGCCATTGCGCGCGTCCGGCTTTAGAGTTGGCGGGCGTGCGCAACGGTTACGAGCAGCATGAGCGCCTTGGTCTGGATCGATGGCTGGCGTTGGTGGCGGCTTATCAGTTCTCCCGGGTGGCTTGTCTGGTGCTGGATCTGGGGACCGCAGTGACTGCCGATTTTGTCGCTGCAGATGGGCAGCACCTTGGCGGCTTTATCTGCCCGGGCATGCCGTTGATGCGAAGCCAGTTGCGCACACATACGCGCAGGACGCGCTATGCCGATACCGAGGCTTTGCAGGCGCTTGGAAGCCGGCAGCCGGGGCGCTCAACGGCGGAGGCGGTTGAGCGGGGCTGCTCCCTGATGTTGCAGGGGTTTGTGCATGGTCAGTTGGCCTTGGCGGCCGAATTGCTGGGGGAATCCTTTGAAGTCTTCCTCACTGGGGGGGATGCTGCCCTGGTGGCGGCTATGCTTCCGCGCGCAAGGGTGATGCCGGATCTGGTGTTTGTCGGTTTGGCGATTGCCTGTCCATTACGTTGAGGTCATGCATGCGCTGGATGTTTTTGTGGTTGGTGGTATTGAATCTTTTCTATTACGTCTGGCATCAGCAGCAGGCTCCATTGCGGGTTACTGAGATTGCTCCTTTGCAGCTGGCTGCGCAGACCAAGAGCGATATACGCCTGTTGAGTGAGTCGGCTGCTCCAGCGCGGCGGCAGGGTGTGCCCGAGGAGCCTGTTGAGGCTGTCTGTCTGTTTCTTGGCAGCTTCGAGCAGGTTGAGGGGGCGGCGGCAGTCGAGCAGCGCCTGTTGAGTCTGGATATCCGTTCGCGGGTGCAGTCGATGGATGCTGCGGCGGGCGTCGATTACTGGGTGTATCTGCCCCCACTGGCCTCGCGCCAGGCTTCACTGCGTCAATTGCGAGAGCTGCAGGCGCGCAAGATCGATAGCTACATCATTACCCAGGGTGATTTATCCAATGGTATTTCGCTTGGCATCTTCCCGCGCAACGACTCGGCGGAAAGTGTGATGCAGCGTTTGCGTGATGCAGGATATGAGCCCCAGCTAAGGGAGTTGACCCGTGCGCACCGCAGTTTCTGGGTGCGCATAGCCCCGGAAAGCCGGCGTCTGGCTGATGATTCGCTGTTGCAGCGTTTGGCTTTTGACTTCAAAGGCTTACAACATCAATTAATGCCTTGCGAGGGGATTGCATCGCCTCAATAGATTGCATAGAATGGCGCCCGCTTCGCAGGGTGGCGCTAACAAGTGTTCTGCGAAGCTGCTGTCAATGTAGCTAACCTCAGGTTTTTTAATGAGAAATTGCTTGACAGTAGGTCGGCATCGAATGAGAATGCCGCCCCGTTTGGAGGGATTCCCGAGTGGCCAAAGGGATCAGACTGTAAATCTGACGTCATCGACTTCGAAGGTTCGAATCCTTCTCCCTCCACCAGATTTAGCGAGAGCTGCAGGCTCCGCGGGTATAGTTCAGTGGTAGAACCTCAGCCTTCCAAGCTGATGATGCGGGTTCGATTCCCGCTACCCGCTCCAGCATTGTTGTTTTCGCACCATGTTTCGCTCATGTAGCTCAGTTGGTAGAGCACACCCTTGGTAAGGGTGAGGTCAGCGGTTCGAGTCCGCTCATGAGCTCCATTTAATAAAGGCAGATATGTGAGTATCTGCCTTTGTTTTAATGGCGGTGATACCTGCTCAATTCTTCGCTGGGAGACGGTCAAAATGGCTAAAGAAAAGTTTGAACGTAACAAGCCGCACGTCAACGTTGGCACTATCGGCCACGTCGACCACGGTAAAACCACTCTGACTGCTGCTCTGACCCGCGTCTGCTCCGAAGTGTTCGGTTCGGCCAAGGTTGACTTCGACAAGATCGACAGCGCCCCAGAAGAAAAGGCTCGCGGTATCACCATCAACACCGCTCACGTTGAATACGATTCGGCCGTGCGTCACTACGCGCACGTTGACTGCCCAGGTCACGCTGACTACGTAAAAAACATGATCACCGGTGCTGCGCAGATGGACGGCGCTATCCTGGTTTGCTCCGCCGCTGACGGCCCGATGCCGCAGACTCGCGAGCACATCCTGCTGTCCCGTCAGGTAGGTGTTCCGTACATCGTGGTCTTCCTGAACAAGGCTGACATGGTTGACGACGCCGAGCTGCTGGAGCTGGTGGAAATGGAAGTGCGTGACCTGCTCAGCACTTACGATTTCCCAGGCGACGACACCCCGATCATCATCGGTTCCGCTCTGATGGCGCTGAACGGTCAAGACGACAACGAGATGGGCACCACTGCCGTCAAGAAGTTGGTTGAGACTCTGGACAGCTACATCCCTGAGCCGGTTCGTGCTATCGACAAGCCGTTCCTGATGCCAATCGAAGACGTGTTCTCGATCTCCGGTCGTGGCACCGTGGTAACTGGCCGTATCGAGCGCGGTATCGTCAAGATCCAGGAAGAAATCGAGATCGTTGGTCTGCGTGAAACCACCAAGACCACCTGTACCGGTGTTGAGATGTTCCGCAAGCTGCTCGACGAAGGTCGTGCTGGTGAGAACTGCGGCGTTCTGCTGCGTGGCACCAAGCGTGACGACGTAGAGCGTGGCCAGGTCCTGGTCAAGCCGGGTTCGGTCAAGCCGCACACCAAGTTCACTGCAGAAGTTTACGTGTTGAGCAAGGAAGAAGGCGGTCGTCATACTCCGTTCTTCAAAGGCTATCGTCCTCAATTCTACTTCCGCACTACCGATGTAACCGGTAACTGCGAACTGCCGGAAGGCGTTGAGATGGTAATGCCAGGTGATAACGTGCAGATGACCGTTACCCTGATCAAGACCATTGCAATGGAAGAAGGTCTGCGTTTCGCCATTCGTGAAGGCGGTCGTACCGTCGGCGCTGGTGTCGTAGCCAAGATCATCGAGTAATCGATTGATCTGTCCCCGTCAGGCCGGCATAATGGTCGGCCTGATTTTGTTTTAGGTCAGTAGCTCAATTGGCAGAGCGACGGTCTCCAAAACCGTAGGTTGGGGGTTCGATTCCCTCCTGACCTGCCATTTTCTCTTATGAATCTGGCGCGTCTTTTAACAGGATTCTCGTAAATGAATGCTAAGGCTGAAGCCAAAGAATCACGCTTTGATCTGATCAAGTGGCTGGCTGTTGCTGCGCTTGTGGTCGTGGGTGTGGTTGGTAATCAGTACTTCTCTGCCGAGCCTATCCTGTATCGCGTATTAGCCCTGCTGGTCATTGCGGCTGTTGCAGGTTTTATTGCGTTGCAAACGGCAAAAGGTCAGGCCTTTTCCGTTCTGGCAAAAGAAGCGCGTGTTGAGATTCGTAAAGTCGTTTGGCCGACCCGCCAAGAAACCACGCAGACCACGCTGATTGTTGTGGCTGTTGTTTTGGTGATGGGGTTGTTGTTGTGGGGGCTTGATTCCCTGCTCGGTTGGCTGATTTCGTTGATTGTCGGTTAAAGGTGTCCCGTGGCTAAGCGTTGGTACGTTGTGCATGCTTACTCGGGTTACGAGAAGCATGTTATGCGCTCGTTGATCGAGCGTGTGAAGCTCGCTGGTATGGAAGATGGCTTTGGTGAAATTCTCGTTCCTACTGAAGAAGTGGTCGAGATGCGCAATGGTCAGAAGCGCAAGAGCGAGCGCAAGTTTTTCCCGGGCTATGTCCTGGTGCAGATGGAAATGAACGAGGCGACTTGGCACTTGATCAAGGATACGCCACGGGTCATGGGCTTTATCGGCGGTACCGCTGATAAGCCGGCACCGATCACTGAAAAAGAAGCCGATGCGATCCTGCGTCGCGTTGCTGACAGTGGTGACAAGCCGAAGCCCAAGACCTTGTTCGAGCCGGGTGAGATGGTGCGCGTGACCGATGGTCCGTTTGCCGATTTCAGCGGTGTGGTTGAAGAAGTGAATTATGAAAAGAGCCGCATCCAGGTTGCTGTGACCATCTTTGGTCGCTCCACCCCGGTCGAGCTGGAGTTCAGTCAGGTCGAAAAGGCATAACTGACATACGCATCCCTTACCCCGCAGCCATAGGCTGCGGGGTTTTGTCGTCACTGGGATAAACAGGTAATAACCGGGGAGCCGCAAGGCGCTAGAACCCGTAATTGGAGTAGCTAATGGCTAAGAAAATCACGGCTTATATCAAGCTGCAAGTAAAGGCTGCACAGGCCAACCCAAGCCCGCCCGTTGGCCCGGCTCTGGGTCAGCACGGTGTGAACATCATGGAATTCTGCAAGGCGTTCAACGCCCGTACCCAGGGCATGGAACCTGGTCTGCCGACTCCAGTGATCATCACTGTATACAGCGACCGCAGCTTCACCTTTGAAACCAAAAGCACCCCGGCTTCGGTTCTGCTGAAGAAGGCCGCAGGCCTGACCAGCGGCTCGGCTCGTCCGAACACCGTCAAAGTCGGTACCGTGACCCGTGCTCAGCTGGAAGAGATCGCCAAGACCAAGCAGGCTGATCTGACTGCCGCTGATATGGATGCGGCCGTGCGTACCATTGCCGGCTCCGCTCGTAGCATGGGCCTCAACGTGGAGGGTGTGTAATGGCTAAGTTGACCAAGCGTCAAAAGGCAATCGCTGAGAAAGTTGAAGCTGGTAAGGCTTACAACTTCGTTGAAGCTGCCGCACTGCTGGCTGAGCTGTCCGCAGTCAAGTTCTCCGAGTCCGTCGATATTGCCGTGAACCTCGGTGTTGATCCGCGTAAATCCGACCAGGTTGTACGTGGTGCCACCGTTCTGCCGAACGGCTCGGGCAAAAGCGTTCGCGTTGCCGTGTTCACCCAGGGCCCGGCTGCTGAAGCTGCTCTGGCTGCCGGCGCTGATCGCGTTGGTATGGACGATCTGGCTGCCGAAATGAAAGGCGGCGACCTGAACTATGACGTGGTTATTGCTTCCCCGGATGCAATGCGCGTTGTTGGTCAGCTCGGTCAAGTGCTCGGGCCGCGCGGTCTGATGCCTAACCCGAAAGTCGGTACCGTTACCCCTGACGTGGCTACCGCTGTGAAGAATGCCAAGGCTGGTCAAGTACGTTTCCGTACTGACAAGAACGGCATCATCCACGGTTCCGTCGGCAAGGTTGGTTTTGACGCCGAGAAGCTGAAGCAGAACGTTGAAGCGCTGATTTCCGACCTCAAGCGTCTGAAGCCATCGACTTCGAAAGGCATCTACGTCAAGCGCGTAACCCTGAGCACCACCATGGGTCCAGGTCTGATCATCGATCAAGGCTCGCTCGACGCGTAATACATAGAGGCAGCGCAAGCGATTGCGCTGCTTCGAAACTTTGGGGTCCCTGCCTGGCGGGGGCTATCCAAGACCGTAGGTGGCGCAAGCCTTAAACCCTGAGAGAAATCCTAGGTCGCCTACGCAGATGGTGCTCCCGATTCTTACCGAATCAGACACCAAAACGACATCCGGCTTCGGCCAGATGAAACGGTAACAAGCAGGAGTTAAACCCGTGGCAATTAAACTCGAAGACAAGAAGGCCATCGTCGCTGAAGTCAACGAGGCTGCCAAAGGTGCCCTGTCCGCTGTCGTGGCTGATGCCCGTGGTGTGACTGTAGGCGCTATGACCGGACTCCGTAAAGAGGCCCGCGAAGCTGGCGTATACGTACGTGTTGTACGTAATACCCTGCTCAAGCGCGCTGTTGAAGGCACCGAGTATTCGGTCCTCAACGACGTGTTCAAAGGCCCGACCCTGATTGCATTCTCCAAGGAACATCCGGGCGCTGCTGCTCGTATTTTCAAAGAGTTCGCCAAGGGTCAGGACAAGTTCGAGATCAAGGCAGCTGCGTTTGAGGGCAAGTTCCTCGCAGCAAACGAGATCGACGTGTTGGCTTCGCTGCCAACTCGCGACGAAGCCATTGCGAAGCTGATGAGCGTGATCCAAGGCGCTACCAGCAAGCTGGCTCGTACTCTGGCGGCCATTCGCGACCAGAAAGAAGCTACCGCTGCCTAAGGCATCGCAAACTCTTTCAAAATCATATGTTTAATTTGATGGCTGCGTAGGCTGTCACCCCAATACAGGATTTAAAGTCATGTCTCTGACTAACGAACAAATCATCGAAGCAATTGGCCAGAAAACCGTTCTGGAAGTTGTTGAACTGATCAAAGCAATGGAAGAAACCTTCGGCGTGACCGCTGCTGTTGCCGCTGCTGGCCCAGCTGCTGCTGCCGCTGTTGTTGAAGAGCAAACCGAATTCAACGTGATGCTGCTTGAAGCCGGTGAGAAGAAAGTAAACGTGATCAAGGCAGTTCGTGAACTGACCGGTCTGGGCCTGAAAGAAGCCAAGGCTGTAGTTGACGGCGCTCCTGCCATGGTTCTGGAAGCTGTTGCGAAAGACGCAGCTGACAAAGCCAAGGCTGCTTTGGAAGAAGCTGGCGCCAAAGTCGAGCTCAAGTAAGCGACGACCTTGCGTCTACAGCCGAAGCGACTCGCGTAAGGCTGATGGCTGGTGGCTTTTGCCACCGGCCTTTTTCCGTTCTAGGTCGGCGAATCATTGGCTGGCCTGGGGCGCGAAATACCCGCCCGATGTGGCGGCGCAAACCTAGGGTTTGCAAGAGTTTCTGGCAACTCCCGTCGGAGGGGCCAAATAAGCAGGTGACCAAGCTGGGGAACGCTGATGGCTTACTCATATACTGAGAAAAAACGTATCCGCAAGGACTTTAGCAAGTTGCCGGATGTCATGGATGTGCCTTATCTCCTGGCCATCCAGCTGGATTCGTATCGCGAATTCCTGCAGGCAGGGGCGACCAAGGACCAGTTCCGCGACATTGGCCTGCATGCGGCCTTCAAGTCTGTTTTCCCGATTATCAGCTATTCCGGCAATGCTGCTCTGGAGTATGTCGGTTATCGCCTGGGCGAGCCGGCTTTTGATGTCAAAGAATGCGTACTGCGGGGCGTTACCTTCGCCGTGCCGCTGCGGGTAAAAGTCCGTCTGATCATTTTCGACAAAGAATCGTCGAACAAAGCGATCAAGGACATCAAAGAGCAAGAAGTGTACATGGGCGAAATTCCGCTCATGACTGAAAACGGTACCTTCGTTATCAACGGTACCGAGCGCGTTATCGTGTCCCAGCTGCACCGCTCGCCGGGCGTGTTCTTCGACCACGACCGCGGCAAGACCCACAGTTCCGGCAAGCTGCTGTACTCCGCCCGTATCATTCCGTACCGCGGTTCCTGGTTGGACTTCGAGTTCGACCCGAAGGACGCCGTGTTCGTACGTATCGACCGCCGCCGCAAGCTGCCGGCCTCGGTTCTGTTGCGCGCGCTGGGTTACAGCACTGAGGAAGTGTTGGATGCCTTCTATGCCACCAACGTATTCCATGTGAAGGGCGAGTCCCTCAACCTGGAACTGGTGCCGCAGCGCCTGCGTGGTGAAATTGCCGTCCTCGACATCAAGGACGACAAGGGCAAGGTCATCGTTGAGCAAGGCCGCCGTATTACCGCGCGCCATATCAACCAGCTGGACAAGGCTGGCATCAAAGAGCTGGAAGTACCGATCGACTATCTGATCGGTCGCACCTCGGCCAAGGCCATCGTGCACCCGGCTACCGGCGAAATCATCGCCGAGTGCAACACCGAGCTGAACGTCGAGATCCTGGCCAAAGTGGTCAAGGCTCAGGTCGTGCGCATCGAGACGCTGTACACCAACGACATCGATTGCGGTCCGTTTATCTCCGATACCCTGAAGATCGATAGCACCACCAATCAGTTGGAAGCACTGGTCGAGATCTACCGCATGATGCGTCCTGGCGAGCCGCCAACCAAGGATGCTGCCGAGACCCTGTTCAACAACCTGTTCTTCAGCGCCGAGCGTTACGACCTTTCGGCCGTGGGCCGCATGAAGTTCAACCGTCGTATCGGTCGCACCGAGATCGAAGGTTCCGGCGTACTGAGCCGCGAAGATATCGTCGAGGTCCTCAAGACCCTGGTCGACATCCGTAACGGTAAAGGCATCGTCGACGACATCGACCACCTGGGTAACCGTCGTGTTCGCTGCGTGGGCGAAATGGCCGAGAACCAGTTCCGTGTTGGCCTGGTGCGTGTTGAGCGTGCGGTCAAGGAACGTCTGTCGATGGCCGAAAGCGAAGGCCTGATGCCGCAGGACCTGATCAACGCCAAGCCGGTTGCGGCGGCGGTGAAAGAGTTCTTCGGTTCCAGCCAGCTCTCGCAGTTCATGGACCAGAACAACCCGCTCTCCGAGATCACCCACAAGCGCCGTGTTTCGGCTCTTGGCCCGGGCGGTCTGACCCGTGAGCGTGCCGGCTTCGAAGTCCGTGACGTACACCCGACCCACTACGGCCGTGTGTGCCCGATCGAGACCCCTGAAGGTCCGAACATCGGTCTGATCAACTCCCTGGCGGCCTATGCCCGCACCAACCAGTACGGCTTCCTCGAGAGCCCGTACCGTGTGGTGAAGGACACCCTGGTCACCGACGAAATCGTGTTCCTGTCCGCCATCGAAGAGGCCGATCACGTGATCGCCCAGGCTTCGGCGACCATGAACGACAAAGGTCAGCTGGTCGATGAGTTGGTGGCTGTACGTCACCTCAACGAATTCACCGTTAAAGCGCCTGAAGACGTCACCCTGATGGACGTATCGCCCAAGCAGGTAGTTTCGGTTGCCGCTTCGCTGATCCCGTTCCTCGAGCACGACGACGCCAACCGTGCGTTGATGGGTTCGAACATGCAGCGTCAGGCTGTACCGACTCTGCGCGCTGACAAGCCGCTGGTAGGTACCGGCATGGAGCGCAACGTGGCGCGCGACTCCGGCGTTTGCGTCGTGGCTCGCCGTGGCGGTGTGATTGACTCGGTCGATGCCAGTCGTGTTGTAGTTCGCGTCAATGACGACGAAGTTGAAACGGGCGAAGCCGGTGTCGACATCTACAACCTGACCAAATACACCCGCTCCAACCAGAACACCTGCATCAACCAGCGTCCGCTGGTGAGCAAAGGTGATCAGGTCGAGCGCAGCGACATCCTGGCCGACGGCCCGTCCACCGATATGGGTGAACTGGCACTGGGGCAGAACATGCGCGTCGCGTTCATGCCGTGGAACGGTTACAACTTCGAAGACTCCATCTGCCTCTCCGAGCGCGTGGTGCAGGAAGACCGTTTCACCACCATCCACATTCAGGAACTGACCTGTGTGGCGCGTGACACCAAGCTCGGTTCGGAAGAAATCACTTCCGACATCCCGAACGTCGGTGAGTCTGCGCTGAACAAGCTGGACGAAGCAGGCATCGTGTATGTCGGCGCTGAAGTGGGCCCAGGTGACATTCTGGTCGGCAAGGTCACGCCAAAAGGCGAAACCCAACTGACTCCGGAAGAGAAGCTGCTGCGTGCGATCTTCGGTGAGAAGGCGTCTGACGTTAAAGACACCTCCCTGCGTGTGCCAACTGGCACCAAAGGTACCGTTATCGACGTGCAGGTCTTCACCCGCGATGGCGTTGAGCGCGATGCCCGTGCCCTGTCGATCGAGAAGAGCCAGCTCGACGAGATCCGTAAGGATCTGAACGAAGAGTTCCGTATCGTTGAAGGCGCAACTTTCGAACGTCTGCGTTCCGCTCTGGTTGGCAAGAAGGCCGAAGGCGGCGCTGGCCTGAAGAAAGGCGCAGAAGTTACCGACGAGTTCCTCGACGGTCTCGAGCGCGGCCAGTGGTTCAAGCTGCGCATGGCTGACGATGCCCTGAACGAGCAGTTGGAAAAGGCCCAGGCCTACATCTCCGACCGCCGTCAGCTGCTCGACGACAAGTTCGAAGACAAGAAGCGCAAACTGCAGCAGGGCGATGACCTGGCTCCAGGCGTGCTGAAGATCGTCAAGGTCTACCTGGCAATCCGTCGCCGCATCCAGCCGGGCGACAAGATGGCCGGTCGTCACGGTAACAAGGGTGTGGTCTCGGTGATCATGCCGGTTGAAGACATGCCGCACGACGTCAACGGTACGCCGGTCGACATCGTTCTCAACCCGCTGGGTGTACCGTCGCGTATGAACGTCGGGCAGATCCTCGAAACCCACCTGGGCCTCGCGGCCAAAGGCCTGGGCGAGAAGATCAACCGCATGCTCGAAGAGCAGCGCAAAGTCGCCGAGCTGCGCAAATTCATGCAGCAGATCTACAACGAGATTGGCGGCCGTCAGGAAAACCTGGATGAGCTGAGCGACCAGGAAATCATGAAGCTGGCGCACAACCTCAAAGGTGGTGTGCCGATGGCCACACCGGTGTTCGACGGTGCCAAGGAAAGCGAAATCAAGGCCATGCTGAAACTGGCAGACCTGCCAGAAAGCGGCCAGATGCGCCTGATCGACGGCCGTACTGGTAACCAGTTCGAGCGTCCGACCACCGTTGGCTACATGTACATGCTGAAGCTGAACCACCTGGTGGACGACAAGATGCACGCGCGTTCCACGGGTTCCTACAGCCTGGTTACTCAGCAGCCGCTGGGTGGTAAGGCGCAGTTCGGTGGTCAGCGCTTCGGTGAGATGGAGGTCTGGGCACTGGAAGCCTACGGCGCCGCCTACACCCTGCAGGAAATGCTGACCGTGAAGTCGGACGACGTGAACGGCCGTACCAAGATGTACAAAAACATCGTGGACGGTGATCACCGTATGGAGCCGGGCATGCCCGAGTCCTTCAACGTACTGATCAAAGAAATCCGTTCGCTGGGTATCGACATCGATCTGGAAACCGAATAACACGTGACGCGAATCGAGAGCGGGGCTGCACAGCCCGCTCTCTGCTCCGCCAGGAGGAAAGGCCTTGAAAGACCTACTGAATTTGCTGAAAAACCAGGGTCAAGTCGAAGAGTTCGATGCTATTCGCATCGGCCTTGCTTCGCCTGAGATGATCCGTTCGTGGTCGTTCGGTGAAGTTAAAAAGCCGGAAACCATCAACTACCGTACGTTCAAGCCTGAGCGTGACGGCCTGTTCTGCGCCAAGATCTTTGGCCCGGTAAAGGATTACGAGTGCCTGTGCGGTAAGTACAAGCGCTTGAAGCATCGCGGTGTGATCTGCGAGAAGTGCGGCGTTGAAGTTGCACTGGCCAAGGTTCGTCGTGAGCGCATGGCGCACATCGAACTGGCTTCGCCGGTTGCCCACATCTGGTTCCTCAAGTCGCTGCCGAGCCGTATCGGTTTGCTGATGGACATGACCCTGCGTGATATCGAACGCGTTCTCTACTTCGAGAGCTATGTCGTTATCGACCCGGGCATGACCACCCTGGAAAAAGGCCAGCTGCTCAACGACGAACAGTACTTCGAAGCCCTCGAGGAGTTCGGTGATGACTTCGACGCCCGCATGGGTGCTGAAGCCGTGCGCGAACTGCTGCACGCGATCGACCTGGAGCACGAGATTGGCCGTCTGCGCGAAGAAATTCCGCAAACCAACTCGGAAACCAAGATCAAGAAGCTGTCCAAGCGTCTGAAGCTGATGGAAGCATTCCTCGGTTCGGGCAACCTGCCTGAGTGGATGGTGTTGACCGTTCTGCCGGTTCTGCCGCCAGATCTGCGTCCGCTGGTTCCGCTCGACGGTGGCCGCTTCGCGACCTCGGATCTGAACGATCTGTATCGCCGCGTGATCAACCGTAACAACCGCCTCAAGCGCCTGCTCGATCTGTCCGCACCGGACATCATCGTGCGCAACGAAAAGCGCATGCTGCAGGAAGCGGTCGACGCCCTGCTCGACAACGGCCGTCGCGGTCGCGCCATCACTGGCTCGAACAAGCGTCCGCTGAAATCCTTGGCTGACATGATCAAGGGTAAGCAAGGTCGTTTCCGTCAGAACCTGCTCGGTAAGCGCGTGGACTACTCCGGTCGTTCCGTTATCACCGTGGGCCCGACTCTGCGTCTGCACCAGTGCGGTCTGCCGAAGAAGATGGCTCTCGAGCTGTTCAAACCGTTCATTTTCGGCAAGCTGGAAATGCGTGGTCTGGCGACCACCATCAAGGCCGCGAAGAAGATGGTCGAGCGCGAGCTGCCGGAGGTGTGGGACGTTCTCGCCGAAGTGATTCGCGAACACCCCGTGCTGCTCAACCGTGCACCGACCCTTCACCGTCTGGGCATCCAGGCGTTTGAACCGGTTCTGATCGAAGGTAAAGCGATTCAGCTGCACCCACTGGTCTGCGCCGCGTACAACGCCGACTTCGACGGTGACCAGATGGCCGTGCACGTACCGCTGACGCTGGAAGCCCAGCTGGAAGCGCGCGCACTGATGATGTCGACCAACAACATCCTGTCGCCTGCCAACGGTGAACCAATCATCGTACCGTCCCAGGACGTGGTACTGGGTCTGTATTACATGACCCGCGAAGCGATCAACGCCAAGGGCGAAGGCCGCGTATTCGCTGACCTGCAGGAAGTTGACCGGGTTTTCCGTGGTGGCGAAGCCTCGCTGCATGCTCGCGTAAAAGTGCGCATCAACGAAGTAATCCGTGACCGCGACGGCACCATCACCAAGAACACCCGTATCGTCGACACCACTGTCGGCCGTGCGCTGCTGTTCCAGATCGTGCCGGATGGCCTGTCGTATGACGTGGTCAACCAGTCGATGAAGAAGAAGGCGATCTCCAAGCTGATCAACCAGTGCTACCGCACCGTTGGCTTGAAAGACACCGTGATCTTCGCTGACCAGCTGATGTACACCGGTTTCGCCTATTCGACCATCTCGGGTGTGTCGATCGGCGTGAACGACTTCGTTATCCCGGATGAGAAAGCGCGCATCATTGACGCCGCCACCGAGGAAGTTAAAGAGATCGAATCGCAGTACGCCTCCGGCCTGGTAACCCAGGGCGAGAAGTACAACAAGGTGATCGACCTCTGGTCCAAGGCCAACGATGAAGTATCCAAGGCGATGATGGCTAACCTCTCGAAAGAGAAAGTGGTTGATCGCGAAGGTAATACTGTTGACCAAGAGTCCTTCAACTCGATGTACATGATGGCTGACTCTGGTGCTCGTGGTAGCGCCGCTCAGATCCGTCAGCTGGCCGGTATGCGTGGTCTGATGGCCAAGCCGGATGGCTCGATCATCGAAACGCCGATCACCGCGAACTTCCGCGAAGGTCTGTCGGTTCTGCAGTACTTCATCTCGACGCACGGTGCTCGTAAGGGTCTTGCGGATACCGCGTTGAAAACCGCTAACTCCGGTTACCTGACTCGTCGTCTGGTAGACGTGGCACAAGATCTGGTCGTTACCGCAATCGATTGCGGCACCGAGCACGGCCTGCTGATGACACCGCATATTGAAGGCGGTGACGTGGTTGAGCCGCTGGGTGAGCGCGTATTGGGTCGAGTTATCGCCCGTGACGTGTTCAAGCCAGGTACCGAAGAAGTCATCGTTCCAGCCGGTACGCTGGTGGACGAGCAGTGGGTTGAATTCATCGAGCTGAACAGCATCGACGAAGTGATCGTGCGTTCGCCGATCAGCTGTGAAACCCGCTACGGCATCTGCGCCAAGTGCTACGGTCGCGACCTGGCTCGTGGTCACCAGATCAACATCGGTGAAGCGGTCGGCGTTATCGCTGCTCAGTCGATCGGTGAGCCGGGTACCCAGCTGACCATGCGTACGTTCCACATCGGTGGTGCGGCTAGCCGGACCTCGGCTGCTGACAGCGTACAAGTGAAGAATGGCGGTGCGGTTCGCCTGCACAATCTCAAGCATGTTGAGCGTCTCGACGGCAACCTGGTTGCGGTTTCCCGCTCCGGCGAGCTGGCGATTGCCGACGAGTTCGGTCGTGAGCGCGAGCGCTACAAGCTGCCGTACGGTGCCGTGATTTCCGTGAAGGAAGGCGACAAGGTCGACGCTGGCGCAATCGTCGCCAAGTGGGACCCGCACACCCACCCGATCGTTACCGAAATGAAAGGTACCGTGACCTACGTGGGCATGGAAGAAGGCATCACCATCAAGCGTCAGACGGACGAATTGACCGGTTTGACCAACATCGAAGTCCTCGATCCGAAAGATCGTCCGGCTGCCGGCAAGGACATCCGTCCTGCGGTGAAGATGGTTGGCGAAGATGGCAAGGATCTGCTGCTGCCAGGTACCGACGTAATGGCTCAGTACTTCCTGCCGGCAAACGCCCTGGTAGGTGTGGCGAACGGTGCTCAGGTGGGTGTGGGTGATGTCATCGCCCGTATCCCGCAAGAGACTTCGAAGACCCGCGACATCACCGGTGGTCTGCCGCGTGTTGCCGACCTGTTCGAAGCGCGTCGTCCGAAAGAAGCTTCGATTCTGGCTGAAATCAGCGGCACCATCGCGTTCGGTAAAGAGACCAAAGGCAAGCGCCGTCTGGTTATTACCCCGAACGACGGTAGCGATCCGTACGAGGAGCTGATTCCGAAGTGGCGCCACCTGAACGTGTTCGAAGGTGAACAGGTCAACAAGGGTGAAGTTATCTCCGACGGCCCGAGCGACCCGCACGATATCCTGCGTCTGCTGGGTGTCAGCGCGCTGGCCAAGTACATCGTCAACGAGATCCAGGACGTGTACCGCCTGCAGGGCGTGAAGATCAACGACAAGCACATCGAAACCATTCTGCGCCAGATGCTGCGCAAGGTAGAAGTGGCTGAGTCGGGCGATTCCACCTTCATCAAGGGCGACCAGATGGAGTTGACCGCGGTGCTGGGCGAAAACGAGCGTCTGGCTGCAGAAGACAAGTTCGTTGCCAAGTACACCCGCGTATTGCTGGGTATCACCAAGGCGTCGTTGTCCACCGAGTCGTTTATCTCGGCGGCCTCCTTCCAGGAAACCACCCGCGTTCTTACCGAAGCGGCAGTGACTGGCAAGCGCGACTACCTGCGTGGCCTGAAAGAAAACGTGGTCGTGGGTCGTCTGATCCCGGCCGGTACCGGTCTGGCTTATCACAGCGAGCGCAAGCGCAAGCGTGAAGCGGCTCAGCCGGTACGTGTCAGCGCCAGTGAAGTGGAAGCCGCACTGACCGAAGCGCTGAACTCCAGCAGCAATTGAGTGTGAAGCCCCGGTCGAGTAATCGCCCGGGGCTTTGCCTTGACGGGGAGCGTGGGTCTCTTTAGACTCATGCACCCCTAAATTTGGCAGGGCACACGCTCTGCCATTTTGCTTTCCTTAGTAGGGTAATAGCGTCGAAAGACAACAGTGGAGCTTATAGATGGCAACTATCAACCAGCTGGTACGTCAGCCGCGCAAGCGTATCGTCGAGAAATCCGACGTGCCTGCGCTGCAGAACTGCCCGCAGCGTCGTGGTGTGTGCACTCGCGTGTATACCACTACGCCGAAAAAACCTAACTCGGCACTGCGTAAAGTATGCCGTGTGCGCCTGACCAACGGTTTCGAGGTTTCCTCGTACATCGGCGGTGAAGGCCACAACCTGCAAGAGCACAGCGTCGTCCTGATTCGTGGCGGCCGTGTAAAAGACTTGCCAGGTGTGCGTTACCACACCGTGCGCGGTTCGCTGGATACCTCCGGCGTTAAGGACCGTAAGCAGGGTCGTTCGAAGTACGGTACCAAGCGTCCGAAGTAATAGGCGTTTGAAGTGCCCGGTGCTTGCACCGAATTGCAGTTTTTTATTTATCTGAGTCGATAAGAGTAAGGTCGGGCGTCCATCTAACGATGCAGTCCCGGGCTAACCTGAAGACCGTTTGAGGGCTTATCAAATGCCAAGACGTCGTGTAGCAGCCAAGCGCGAAGTGCTTGACGATCCAAAATACGGAAGCCAAATCCTGGCCAAGTTCATGAACCACGTGATGGAAAGCGGCAAGAAAGCCGTTGCCGAGCGTATTGTTTATGGTGCCTTGGACAAGGTTAAAGAGCGCAAGAACAGCGATCCCCTGGAGATCTTCGAGAAAGCTCTCGACGCCATCGCTCCGCTGGTCGAAGTGAAGTCGCGCCGTGTAGGCGGTGCTACTTACCAGGTTCCGGTCGAAGTTCGTCCGTCCCGTCGTAACGCTCTTGCCATGCGCTGGCTGGTAGATTTCGCCCGTAAGCGCGGCGAGAAGTCTATGGCTCTGCGTTTGGCTGGCGAATTGCTCGATGCCGCTGAAGGCAAAGGTGCTGCAGTTAAGAAGCGTGAAGACGTGCACCGTATGGCTGAAGCCAACAAGGCTTTCTCGCACTACCGCTTCTAATTATTGCGCTTCTAAATTTGCGAGGGCTTTATGGCTCGTACTACACCGATTAACCGGTACCGTAACATCGGTATCGTGGCTCACGTGGACGCGGGTAAAACCACGACCACTGAGCGTGTGCTTTTCTACACTGGCAAAAGCCACAAGATGGGCGAGGTGCATGATGGCGCCGCGACCACCGACTGGATGGTGCAGGAGCAGGAGCGTGGTATCACCATTACTTCTGCTGCCATTACCGCCTTCTGGAAAGGTTCCGAGAAGCAGTACAAAGATGAGCACCGCTTCAACGTCATCGATACCCCCGGCCACGTTGACTTCACCATTGAAGTTGAGCGTTCGCTGCGTGTACTCGACGGCGCGGTTGTTGTGTTCTGCGGTACCTCGGGCGTTGAGCCTCAGTCGGAAACCGTATGGCGTCAGGCCAACAAGTACGGCGTTCCGCGTCTTGTTTACGTCAACAAGATGGACCGTGCCGGTGCTGACTTCCTGCGCGTGATCGGTCAGATCAAGCAGCGTCTGGGTCACACTCCGGTGCCGATCCAGCTGGCCATCGGTGCTGAAGACAACTTCCAGGGTCAGATCGATCTGATCAACATGCAAGCTGTCTACTGGAACGATGCTGACAAAGGCATGGTCCCTGTTCGCAAGGACATTCCGGCTGAATTGCTGGAAGAAGCCGAGAAGTGGCGCGGCAACATGGTTGAGGCTGCGGCCGAAGCCAATGAAGAGCTGATGAACAAGTACCTCGAAGGTGAAGAGCTCACCATCGAAGAAATCAAGAGCGCTCTGCGTCAGCGTACTATCGCTGGTGAAATCGTTCTGGCTGTTTGCGGTTCTTCCTTCAAGAACAAGGGTGTTCCCCTGGTTCTCGACGCCGTTATCGACTTCCTGCCTGCACCGACTGACATTCCTGCTATCAAGGGTACTGACCCGGATAACGAGGAAATTCAGCTGGAGCGTCATGCAGACGACAGCGAGCCGTTCTCGGCTCTGGCGTTCAAGATCGCTACCGACCCATTCGTGGGTACCTTGACCTTCGTCCGCGTTTACTCGGGCGTGTTGGCGTCCGGTGACGGCGTGATCAACTCGGTTAAAGGTAAAAAAGAGCGCGTGGGTCGTATGGTGCAGATGCACGCAAACGCCCGCGAAGAGATCAAGGAAGTGCGCGCTGGTGACATCGCGGCCCTGATCGGCATGAAGGACGTCACCACTGGTGAGACTCTGTGCAACGCTGACAAGCCAATCATCCTGGTGCGCATGGACTTCCCGGAGCCGGTTATTTCGGTTGCCGTAGAACCTAAGACCAAGGACGACCAGGAAAAAATGGGTATCGCTCTGGGCAAGCTTGCTCAGGAAGATCCATCTTTCCGCGTCAAAACTGATGAAGAGACTGGTCAGACGATCATCTCCGGTATGGGCGAGTTGCACCTGGACATCCTGGTCGACCGCATGCGCCGCGAGTTCAACGTTGAAGCCAACATCGGCAAGCCTCAGGTTTCCTATCGTGAGCGCATCACGAAGAGCTGTGAGATCGAAGGCAAGTTCGTGCGTCAGTCCGGTGGTCGTGGTCAGTTCGGTCACTGCTGGGTTCGCTTTGCACCTGCTGACGAAGGTCAGGAAGGTCTGCAGTTCGTGAACGAAGTAGTGGGTGGTGTGATTCCGAAGGAATACATCCCGGCTATCCAGAAGGGTATCGAAGAGCAGATGAAGAACGGCGTCGTTGCCGGTTATCCGCTGATCGGCCTGAAAGCTACCGTGTTCGATGGTTCCTACCACGACGTCGACTCCAACGAGATGGCGTTCAAGGTGGCTGCTTCCATGGCGACCAAGCAACTGGCCCAGAAGGGCGGTGGTGAGTTGCTCGAGCCGATCATGGCGGTAGAGGTTGTTACCCCCGAAGACTACATGGGTGATGTGATGGGCGACCTTAACCGTCGTCGTGGCATGATCCTGGGTATGGAAGACACGATCTCCGGCAAGGTGATTCGTGCTGAAGTTCCGCTGGGTGAGATGTTCGGTTATGCGACCGACGTCCGTTCCATGTCTCAGGGTCGCGCAAGCTACTCCATGGAATTCAAAAAATACAATACGGCTCCGTCGCACATCGTCGAGTCTGTAACCAAAAAACAAGGCTGATTCAGCCCCTTTAAGCTAGGAGTTAATTGTCGTGGCTAAAGAAAAATTTGAACGTAACAAACCGCACGTCAACGTTGGCACTATCGGTCACGTTGACCACGGTAAAACCACTCTGACCGCTGCTCTGACCCGCGTCTGCTCCGAAGTATTCGGTTCGGCCAAGGTTGACTTCGACAAGATCGACAGCGCCCCAGAAGAAAAAGCTCGCGGTATCACCATCAACACCGCTCACGTTGAATACGATTCGGCCGTGCGTCACTACGCACACGTTGACTGCCCAGGTCACGCTGACTACGTAAAAAACATGATCACCGGTGCTGCGCAGATGGACGGCGCTATCCTGGTTTGCTCCGCTGCTGACGGCCCGATGCCGCAGACTCGCGAGCACATCCTGCTGTCCCGTCAGGTAGGTGTTCCGTACATCGTGGTCTTCCTGAACAAGGCTGACATGGTTGACGACGCCGAGCTGCTGGAGCTGGTGGAAATGGAAGTGCGTGACCTGCTCAGCACTTACGATTTCCCAGGCGACGACACCCCGATCATCATCGGTTCCGCTCTGATGGCGCTGAACGGTCAAGACGACAACGAGATGGGCACCACTGCCGTCAAGAAGTTGGTTGAGACTCTGGACAGCTACATCCCTGAGCCGGTTCGTGCTATCGACAAGCCGTTCCTGATGCCAATCGAAGACGTGTTCTCGATCTCCGGTCGTGGCACCGTGGTAACTGGCCGTATCGAGCGCGGTATCGTCAAGATCCAGGAAGAAATCGAGATCGTTGGTCTGCGTGAAACCACCAAGACCACCTGTACCGGTGTTGAGATGTTCCGCAAGCTGCTCGACGAAGGTCGTGCTGGTGAGAACTGCGGCGTTCTGCTGCGTGGCACCAAGCGTGACGACGTAGAGCGTGGCCAGGTTCTGGTCAAGCCGGGTTCGGTCAAGCCGCACACCACCTTCACTGCAGAAGTGTATGTGTTGAGCAAAGAAGAAGGCGGTCGTCACACTCCGTTCTTCAAAGGCTACCGTCCTCAGTTCTACTTCCGTACTACTGACGTAACCGGTAACTGCGAACTGCCGGAAGGCGTTGAGATGGTAATGCCAGGTGATAACGTGCAAATGACCGTTACCCTGATCAAGACCATCGCAATGGAAGAAGGCCTGCGTTTCGCCATTCGTGAAGGCGGTCGTACCGTCGGCGCTGGCGTCGTAGCCAAAATCATCGCGTAAGTGATGATTTAAGAAGAAGCCTCCGCTTGCGGGGGCTTTTTTATTGGGTTGACACCTGCTAGGGGCGTCTATAGAATCACGCCTCCTTTTAACGGGCGTACTGCGTCCGTTGGGAATAGCAGCTTGGAATCTGAGGTCAAAATGCAAAACCAACAAATCCGTATTCGGTTGAAGGCTTTTGACCATCGCCTGATCGATCAATCAACCCAGGAAATCGTGGAAACCGCGAAACGTACTGGTGCTCAGGTGCGTGGTCCGATTCCTCTGCCTACCCGCAAAGAGCGGTTCACTGTACTGACTTCCCCGCACGTCAACAAAGACGCGCGTGATCAGTACGAGATCCGTACTCATAAGCGTGTTCTGGACATCGTCCAGCCAACGGATAAAACCGTTGACGCGCTGATGAAGCTCGACCTTGCGGCTGGCGTGGAAGTGCAGATCAGCCTCGGCTAAGACCGCCTGAGGTCTTAGTCGTGTAACGCTCTGAAATGGGCGGCCATAGCGGGTGAAAGCCCCGTACACTCATGAGGTTACAACATGACTATTGGTGTAGTCGGTCGTAAGTGCGGCATGACCCGCATTTTCACCGAAGAAGGTGTCTCCATTCCGGTTACGGTCATTGAGATCGAGCCGAATCGCGTCACTCAATTCAAAACTGAAGAGTCCGATGGCTATCGTGCAGTGCAAGTCACTGTCGGCGAGCGTCGTGCTTCTCGTGTCAGCAAGGCGCAAGCCGGTCACTTCGCCAAGGCGAATGTCGCGGCAGGTCGTACCGTCATGGAATTCCGTCTTGAAGAAGGCGAGTACCAGGCTGGCGATCTGATCAACGCTGAAATTTTCCAAGCTGGTCAGCTGGTGGATGTCACCGGTCAGTCCAAGGGTAAAGGCTTTGCCGGTACCATCAAGCGTTGGAACTTCCGCGGCCAAGACAACACTCACGGTAACTCCGTGTCCCACCGTGTTCCGGGTTCCATTGGCCAGTGCCAGACTCCGGGTCGCGTCTTCAAGGGCAAGAAAATGTCCGGTCACATGGGTGCTGAGCGCGTGACTGTGCAGTCCCTGGAAGTAGTGCGCGTCGATGCTGAACGCAACCTGCTGTTGGTCAAGGGTGCCGTTCCTGGCGCTACTGGCGGCAACCTGGTTGTTCGTCCGGCAGCCAAGGCTCGCGGTTAAGGGGAAGCTGACATGCAATTAAATGTAAATGGCGCTCAAGCAATCGAAGTGTCCGAAGCGACCTTCGGTGGCGATTACAACGAGACCCTGGTTCACCAAGCAGTTGTGGCCTACATGGCCGGCGGCCGTCAGGGCAGCAAGCAACAGAAGACTCGTTCCGACGTATCCGGTGGCGGTAAGCGCCCTTGGCGTCAGAAGGGTACTGGCCGTGCTCGTGCCGGTACCACTCGTGGTCCGATCTGGCGTGGCGGTGGTGTGACTTTCGCGGCCCGTCCGCAGAATCACGACCAGAAGCTGAACAAGAAGATGTATCGCGCTGCATTGCGTTCGATTCTTGCCGAGCTGGTACGTACTGATCGTCTGGTCGTGGTTGAAGATTTCAGCGTTGAAGCGCCGAAGACCAAAGACCTGCTGAACAAGCTGAATGGCATGGGCCTGACCGATGTACTGATCGTGTCCGATGCTATCGATGAAAATCTGTACCTGGCTGCTCGCAACCTGCCACACGTCGATGTTCGTGACGTGCAGGGTTCCGATCCGGTCAGTCTGATCGCGTACGAAAAGGTGCTGGTCACCGTTTCTGCCGTGAAGAAATTCGAGGAGCTGCTGGGATGAACCAGGAACGCGTATTTAAAGTGCTGCTTGGCCCGCACGTCTCCGAGAAGGCCACACTTCTGGCTGATAAAAAAAGCCAATTCGTTTTCAAGGTTGCAACCGATGCAACCAAGCTGGAAATCAAGAAGGCCGTCGAAAGCCTGTTCAGCGTGAAGGTTGAGCGAGTGACTACCCAGAACGTTCTGGGTAAGAGCAAGCGCACCGCTCGCGGTCTGGGCAAGCGTAACGACTGGAAGAAGGCAGTTATCTCCCTTCAGCCAGGCCAAGATATCGATTTCGCCAGCAGTGCTGAGTAAGGAAGGGGTGCATCATGGCAATCGTTAAATGCAAACCGACTTCCGCTGGCCGCCGTTTTGTGGTCAAGGTGGTCAACAAGGAGCTGCACAAAGGTGCTCCTTACGCTCCGCTGCTCGAGAAGAAGTCGAAGACTGGCGGTCGTAACAACAATGGTCGGATCACTACCCGTCATATCGGTGGTGGCCACAAGCAGCATTACCGTCTGGTCGATTTCCGTCGCAACGACAAAGATGGCATTCCAGCCACTGTCGAGCGTATTGAATACGATCCGAACCGTACCGCACACATCGCTCTGCTGATGTATGCAGACGGCGAGCGTCGCTACATCATCGCCCCTAAAGGCGTGAGTGCTGGCGATCAGCTGGTAGCTGGCATCATGGCTCCGATCAAGCCGGGCAACAGTCTGCAACTGCGCAACATTCCAGTTGGTAGCACTGTTCACGGTATCGAACTGAAGCCGGGCAAAGGTGCTCAGATCGCTCGTTCCGCTGGTGCTTCGGCTCAGCTGATTGCGCGTGAAGGTGTCTACGTGACCCTGCGTCTGCGTTCCGGTGAAATGCGTAAAGTACTGGCCGAGTGCCGTGCGACCCTGGGTGAAGTCTCGAACTCCGAGCACAGCCTGCGTTCGCTGGGTAAAGCTGGTGCCAAGCGCTGGCGTGGCGTTCGCCCAACCGTTCGTGGTGTTGCCATGAACCCGGTTGACCACCCACACGGTGGTGGTGAAGGTCGTACCTCTGGTGGTCGTCATCCGGTGTCTCCATGGGGCTTCCCGACTAAGGGCGCGAAGACTCGTGGTAACAAGCGCACCGATAACATGATCGTCCGTCGTCGCAAGTAAATAGAGGGATACGACAGTGCCACGTTCTCTGAAAAAAGGTCCTTTTATCGATCTTCACCTACTGAAGAAGATCGAAGTGGCGGTGGAAAAGAATGATCGCAAGCCGGTGAAAACCTGGTCGCGCCGTTCGATGATCCTGCCACAAATGGTCGGTCTGACCATCGCTGTACACAACGGTCGTCAACATGTCCCAGTTCTGGTGAACGAAGACATGGTCGGCCACAAACTGGGCGAATTTGCCGGCACTCGTACCTATCGTGGGCACGTGGCTGACAAGAAAGCCAAGCGTTAAGGGGTAGGGAAATGGAAGTAGCCGCTAAGTTGTCGGGCGCTCGAATCTCCGCCCAGAAAGCCCGCTTGGTCGCCGACCAGATCCGCGGGAAGAAGGTGGGCGAAGCGCTCAACCTGCTGGCTTTCAGCAGTAAGAAAGCCGCCGAGATCATTAAGAAAGTGCTGGAGTCGGCTGTAGCCAACGCCGAGCACAACGAAGGCGCAGACGTTGATGACTTGAAGGTCAGCACCGTTTTCGTCAACGAAGGGCGTTCGCTGAAGCGAATCATGCCGCGTGCCAAAGGCCGCGCTGATCGCATCGTCAAGCGGTCTTGCCATATCACTGTCAAGGTTGCGGACAAGTAACGGAGTCGATCAGATGGGTCAGAAAGTACATCCCATTGGCATTCGCCTGGGAATCGTCAAGGAGCACACCTCCGTCTGGTACGCCAGCGGTCGGACTTATGCGGACTATTTGTTCGCTGATCTGAAGGTGCGCGAGTATCTCCAAGACAAATTAAAAAGCGCGTCCGTAAGCCGTATCGACATTGCTCGCCCGGCTCAAACCGCACGCATCACCATCCACACTGCTCGTCCCGGTATCGTTATCGGCAAGAAAGGTGAGGATGTTGAGAAGCTGCGTCAGGACCTGACCAAGCAAATGGGTGTGCCTGTGCACATCAATATCGAAGAGATCCGCAAGCCGGAGCTCGACGGTATGCTGGTTGCGCAGAGCGTAGCTCAGCAGCTGGAGCGTCGCGTGATGTTCCGTCGCGCCATGAAGCGCGCTGTACAGAACGCCATGCGTATTGGTGCCAAGGGCATCAAAATCCAAGTGAGCGGTCGTCTCGGCGGTGCTGAAATTGCACGTACCGAATGGTATCGCGAAGGTCGTGTGCCGTTGCACACCCTGCGTGCCGATATCGACTATGCCACGTACGAAGCGCACACCACTTATGGTGTGATCGGTGTCAAGGTTTGGATCTTCAAAGGCGAAGTAATTGGTGGTCGCCACGAAGAACTGAAACCACAAGCACCCGCGCCTCGTAAAAAAGCTGCTAAGTAAGGGGTACGCCAAATGTTGCAACCAAAGCGTACGAAGTTCCGTAAGCAGATGACCGGCCACAACCGTGGTCTGGCTCAGCGCGGTAGCAAAGTCAGCTTCGGCGAGTTCGCCCTGAAGTCTGTTGCCCGCGGTCGTCTCACCGCCCGTCAGATTGAGTCCGCTCGTCGTGCTCTGACTCGTCACGTTAAGCGTGGCGGGAAAATCTGGATTCGCGTTTTCCCGGACAAGCCGGTTACCAAGAAGCCTCTCGAAGTGCGGATGGGTAAAGGGAAGGGTAGCGTTGAGTATTGGGTAGCCCAGATCCAGCCAGGCAAGGTCCTGTATGAGATCGAAGGCGTTTCCGAAGAGTTGGCGCGTGAGGCTTTCGCCCTGGCGGCTGCAAAGCTGCCACTCGCCACCACTTTTGTTAAGCGGACGGTGATGTGATGAAAGCGAATGAACTTCGTGAAAAATCAGCACAGCAGCTGAACGAGCAACTGCTCGGCCTGCTGCGCGACCAGTTCAATCTGCGTATGCAGAAAGCAACTGGCCAGTTGGGGCAGTCTCACCTGCTCTCGCAAGTTAAGCGCGACATCGCTCGTGTGAAAACTGTGCTCAACCAGCAGGCAGGTAAGTGATCATGGCTGAAGCCGAAAAAACAGTCCGTACGCTGACCGGCCGTGTCGTCAGCGACAAGATGGACAAGACCATCACCGTATTGATCGAGCGTCGCGTTAAGCACCCGATCTACGGCAAATATGTCAAGCGTTCGACCAAGCTGCACGCGCACGACGAAAGCAATCAGTGCCACATCGGTGACAAGGTTTCCATCCGTGAAACCCGTCCCGTTGCCAAGACTAAGTCCTGGGCTCTGGTTGAAGTTCTCGAACGCGCAGTGGAAGTCTAAGGACTAGGGGTCGGAGAAATATATGATTCAGACTCAATCCATGCTCGACGTCGCTGACAACAGCGGTGCTCGTCGCGTTATGTGCATCAAGGTGCTGGGTGGCTCGCATCGCCGCTACGCTGGCATCGGCGACATCATCAAAGTCACCGTCAAGGAAGCAATTCCGCGCGGTAAAGTGAAGAAAGGCCAAGTGATGACTGCTGTCGTAGTCCGCACTCGTCACGGCGTTCGTCGCCCTGATGGCTCGATCATTCGCTTTGACGGCAACGCTGCTGTTCTGTTGAACAACAAGCAAGAGCCGATCGGCACCCGTATTTTTGGGCCAGTGACTCGTGAGCTTCGTACTGAGAAGTTCATGAAGATCGTCTCGCTCGCCCCTGAAGTGCTGTAAGGAGATCCGACATGCAAAAGATTCGTCGTGACGACGAGATCATCGTGATCGCCGGCAAAGACAAAGGTAAGCGTGGCAAGGTGCTCAAGGTTCTCGCTGACGACCGTCTGGTCGTTGGTGGGATCAACCTGGTGAAGCGCCATACCAAGCCGAACCCGATGTCGGGCGTTCAGGGCGGTATCGTCGAGAAAGAAGCGCCATTGCACGCTTCTAACGTGGCCATCTTCAATGGCGAAACCAACAAGGCTGACCGCGTTGGTTTCAAAGTAGAAGAAGGTAAAAAAATTCGTGTCTTCAAGTCGACCCAAAAAGCGGTTGATGCTTGAACACTGCTAGGTAGAAGACCATGGCACGACTAAAAGAGATTTACCGGAAAGAAATCGCTCCCAAGCTTAAGGAAGAACTTAAGCTCGGTAACGTGATGGAAGTTCCGCGCATCACCAAGATCACCCTGAACATGGGCCTGGGCGAAGCAATCGGTGACAAGAAAATCATCGAGCACGCTGTTGCCGACCTGGAAAAGATTACCGGTCAGAAAGTCGTTGTGACTCATGCCCGTAAGTCGATTGCAGGCTTCAAGGTTCGTGAAGGTTGGCCGATTGGCGTCAAGGTAACCCTGCGCCGCGAGCGTATGTACGAGTTCCTCGATCGTCTGCTGTCCATCTCCCTGCCCCGGGTTCGCGACTTCCGCGGCCTGAATGCCAAGTCCTTCGATGGTCGTGGCAACTACAGCATGGGCGTGAAAGAGCAGATCATCTTCCCGGAAATCGACTACGACAAGATCGATGCCCTGCGTGGTCTGGACATTACCCTGACCACCACTGCCCGTACGGATGATGAAGGTCGCGCCTTGCTGCGTGCTTTCAAATTCCCGTTCCGCAACTGATTGGAGTTGGATCATGGCCAAAACCAGCATGAAAAACCGCGAGCTGAAGCGTCAGCAAACGGTAGCCAAGTACGCTAAGAAGCGTGCCGAGCTGAAAGCTACCATCGCCGATCTGAACGCCAGTCCGGAAGCGCGTTGGGAAGCTCAGGTTGCCCTGCAGAAGCAGCCGCGTGACGCCAGCGCTTCGCGCCTGCGTAACCGCTGCCGCATCACCGGTCGTCCGCACGGTGTATACCGTAAGTTCGGCCTGTCCCGCATCAAGCTGCGTGAAGCAGCCATGCGTGGTGATGTACCAGGTCTGGTGAAAGCCAGCTGGTAAAAACGAAGCCGGCCTAGTGCCGGCTTTGTCTTATCTGTGAATCAGGCCCCTTTGGGGCTTGATTCATTTTTGATCAGTCTCTAGAATGCTCGGCTCGCCTGAGCCTGGGTTCAATATTCCAGAATTCTCAGCGACTGTAGCCGCAAGGCTAATTCTTTTTGTATCAGGAGCGTCTAGCCCATGAGTATGCAGGACCCGTTAGCGGACATGCTAACTCGTATCCGTAATGCCCAGATGGCTGAAAAGTCCGTCGTAAGCATGCCGTCTTCCACGTTGAAGGTGGCTGTAGCCAAAGTTTTGAAAGACGAAGGTTATATTGCGGGTTATCAGATCAGCGGCGAAGTTAAGCCGCAGCTGTCCATCGAGCTGAAGTACTTCGAAGGCCGTCCAGTCATCGAAGAAGTCAAGCGCGTAAGCCGTCCAGGCCTTCGCCAATACAAATCCGTTGATGACCTGCCGAAAGTTCGTGGCGGTCTCGGGGTTTCCATCGTCTCCACCAACAAGGGTGTGATGACGGACCGCGCTGCGCGCGCTGCCGGTGTCGGCGGCGAAGTGCTTTGCACAGTGTTCTAAGGGGGGAATAAGCATGTCTCGCGTTGCTAAGAACCCCGTTACGCTGCCCGCCGGTGTTGAGGTCAAACTCACAGGTCAGCAGCTGTCGGTAAAGGGTGCCAAGGGCACTCTCGAACTGAATGTTCACTCGTCCGTTGAAGTCCTGCAGGAAGCTGGTGAGCTGCGTTTCGCTGCTCGCAATGGCGATCAGCAGACTCGCGCCATGGCCGGCACTACCCGTGCATTGGTCAACAACATGGTAATCGGCGTTAGCACTGGCTTTGAGCGCAAGCTGCAGCTGGTCGGCGTAGGTTACAAGGCGCAAGCCAAAGGTCAGGTGCTGAACCTCGCTCTCGGCTTCTCCCATCCGATCGACTATGAGTTGCCGGACGGTGTGGTTGCTGAAACCCCGAACCAGACCGAGATCCTGATCAAGGGTGTCGACAAGCAACTGGTTGGTCAGGTCGCTGCGGAGATTCGTGACTTCCGTCGTCCTGAACCTTATAAGGGCAAAGGTGTTCGTTACGCAGACGAAGTCGTCCGCCGTAAAGAAGCCAAGAAGAAGTAGGGCATAGCAAATGACCGACAAGAAAGTTACTCGACTGCGTCGCGCTCGCAAAGCACGCCTGAAAATGCACGAGCTCGAAGCCGTGCGTCTCTGCGTGTATCGCTCCTCGCAGCACATCTACGCCCAGGTCATTTCGGCCGACGGCGGCAAGGTTCTGGCCAGTGCCTCGACCTTGGACAAAGCACTGCGTGATGGTGCCACTGGCAACATCGACGCGGCCAAGAAAGTTGGCGAGCTGGTTGCCGAGCGTGCGAAAGCCGCTGGTGTGACTCAGGTTGCATTCGACCGTTCTGGCTTCAAGTACCACGGCCGCGTCAAGGCGCTGGCTGATGCTGCTCGTGAAGGCGGGCTGGAGTTCTAAGTTATGGCAAATAACGACCAAAAGCGCGACGAAGGCTATATCGAGAAGCTGGTACAGGTTAACCGCGTTGCCAAGACCGTAAAGGGTGGCCGTATCTTCACTTTCACCGCGTTGACCGTGGTTGGTGATGGTAAGGGTCGCGTCGGTTTCGGCCGTGGCAAGTCCCGTGAAGTGCCGGCCGCTATCCAGAAGGCTATGGAAGCTGCTCGTCGCAACATGATCCAGGTGGACCTGAATGGCACCACTCTGCAGTACGCGATGAAGTCTGCCCATGGCGCCTCCAAGGTGTACATGCAGCCTGCTTCTGAAGGTACCGGTATCATCGCCGGCGGCGCTATGCGTGCTGTCCTGGAAGTGGCTGGTGTGCAGAACGTTCTGGCCAAGTGCTACGGCTCGACCAACCCGGTGAACGTGGTACACGCCACCTTCAAGGGTTTGAAAGCTATGCAGTCGCCAGGTTCTGTTGCGGCCAAGCGTGGCAAGAGCGTCGAGGAGATTCTCTAATCATGGCTAATACCGTAAAAGTCACGCTGATCAAAAGCATGACCGGCCGTATCCCCAACCATAAGCTCTGTGTGAAGGGTCTGGGTCTGCGTCGCATCGGTCACACCGTAGAAGTCCTGGATACTCCCGAGAATCGCGGGATGATCAACAAGGCTTACTACATGCTGCGAGTCGAGGGTTAATTCATGTACCTGAACGATCTGAGTCCTGCGCCGGGTTCCCGTCGCGAGAAGCACCGTCCGGGCCGTGGTATCGGTAGCGGTTTGGGTAAGACTGGTGGCCGCGGCCACAAAGGTCAGACCTCCCGCTCCGGTGGCACCATTGCTCCGGGTTTCGAAGGCGGCCAGCAGCCTCTGCACCGTCGTCTTCCCAAGTTCGGCTTCGTGTCCTTGAAGGCTATGGATCGTGCGCAAGTGCGTACCTCCGAGCTGAACAAGATCGAAGGCGGCATTGTTACTCTGCAGTCGCTGAAGGATGCCAACCTGATCAACCAACATGTACAGCGTGTGAAAGTCATGCTGTCCGGTGAAGTTACTCAGGCAGTCACCCTTAAAGGTATCGCCGTCACCAAAGGTGCGCGCGCGGCTATCGAAGCAGCTGGCGGTAAGTTCGAGGAATAAATGGCTAAGCAAGGTGCTCTCTCAGCGCTCAGCAATGGCGGGTTATCCGAGCTCTGGGCTCGTCTGCGCTTTCTGTTCATGGCGATTATCGTCTATCGGATTGGCGCACACATCCCTGTGCCTGGTATCAACCCGGACCGGTTGGCGGACCTGTTTCGACAGAATGAGGGGACCATTCTTAGCTTGTTCAACATGTTTTCCGGCGGTGCGCTGGAGCGTATGAGCATCTTTGCACTGGGGATCATGCCGTACATTTCGGCCTCGATCATCATGCAGCTCATGACCGCTGTCAGCCCGCAGCTGGAGCAGTTGAAGAAGGAAGGTGAGGCTGGTCGTCGTAAGATCAGCCAATACACCCGCTACGGCACCCTCGTCCTGGCATTTGTCCAAGCTATCGGCATGTCCGTTGGTCTGGCCAGTCAGGGCGTAGCGTTTTCGGCTGATTTCGGCTTCCACTTCGTAGCAGTCACCACGTTTGTGGCGGGTGCGATGTTTATGATGTGGCTGGGCGAGCAGATTACCGAGCGTGGTGTCGGCAACGGTATTTCGATGCTGATCTTTGCAGGCATCGTAGCCGGTCTGCCGTCGGCGATTGGGCAGTCTTTCGAGTCTGCTCGTCAGGGCGATATCAATATCTTCGCCTTGATCGCCATCGGTTTGTTGGCAGTAGCGATCATCGGTTTCGTGGTGTTCATTGAGCGTGGTCAGCGTCGCATTGCGGTGCACTACGCCAAGCGTCAGCAGGGCCGCAAGGTGTTTGCTGCGCAGACCAGTCACTTGCCGCTGAAGGTGAACATGGCAGGGGTTATCCCGGCTATTTTCGCCAGTAGCCTTCTGTTGTTCCCGGCCTCGCTGGGTGCCTGGTTTGGTCAGTCCGAAGGTCTGGGCTGGCTGCAGGATATTTCGCAGGCTATCGCTCCAGGTCAGCCGTTGAACATTTTGCTGTTTAGTGCAGGGATTATTTTCTTCTGCTTCTTCTATACAGCGCTGATGTTCAACCCGAAAGACGTAGCGGAAAACCTGAAGAAGTCCGGTGCCTTTATTCCGGGTATCCGTCCAGGTGAGCAATCGGCGCGCTATATCGATGGCGTGTTGACCCGCTTGACCATGTTCGGTGCTCTGTACATGACGGCCGTGTGCCTGTTGCCCCAGTTCCTGGTGGTGGCTGCCAACGTACCGTTCTATCTTGGCGGGACCTCGTTGCTGATCGTGGTGGTGGTTGTGATGGACTTTATGTCGCAAGTACAATCGCACCTCGTTTCGCACCAGTACGAATCCCTGATGAAGAAAGCCAACCTGAAGGGCTACGGCAGCGGCATGCTGCGCTGAAGTCCATAAGGTTCGAGGAGTTGGTGATGAAAGTTCGTGCATCGGTGAAAAAGCTGTGCCGCAACTGCAAGATTATCCGTCGCGAAGGTGTTGTTCGCGTGATTTGCAGCGCGGAACCGCGTCACAAGCAGCGCCAAGGCTGAGTGTGAGTGAAGTGATAAGCCCGGCAGCTAGTGCGCTGCCGGGTTGATTATTTGTTTCTACAGCGCTAATATCTCGCGCCCTATTTCTTGGCTTCCGGGGCGTAGGTAGCTGTCAATTGGAGTTACACTGAATGGCCCGTATTGCAGGCGTTAACATTCCGGATAACAAGCACACTGTTATCTCGCTGACCTACATCTTCGGTGTTGGTCGCACTACTGCACAGAAAGTCTGTGCTGCCGCCGGTGTTAATCCGGCTGCAAAGATCAAAGATCTCTCTGACGAGCAGATCGAGCAGCTGCGTGGCGAAGTGGCCAAGGTGAATACCGAAGGCGACCTGCGTCGTGAAGTGAACATGAAAATCAAGCGCTTGATGGACCTGGGTTGCTACCGCGGCCTGCGTCATCGTCGTGGTCTGCCGGTTCGCGGTCAGCGTACCAAGACCAACGCGCGTACCCGTAAGGGCCCGCGTAAGCCGATCCGCAAGTAATCGCATTCGCGCATCGACAGGAATCTAGTCATGGCAAAACCTGCTGCTCGTACTCGTAAGAAAGTCAAAAAGACGGTGGTTGATGGCATCGCCCACATCCACGCTTCTTTCAACAACACAATCGTGACCATTACTGACCGTCAGGGCAACGCCCTGTCCTGGGCTACCTCTGGTGGTTCGGGCTTCCGCGGCTCGCGTAAAAGCACCCCGTTCGCTGCCCAGGTGGCTGCAGAACGTGCTGGTCAAGCTGCGCTGGAATACGGCCTGAAGAACCTCGACGTAAACGTCAAGGGTCCCGGTCCGGGTCGTGAGTCCGCTGTCCGTGCTTTGAACGGTTGCGGCTATAAGATCGCCAGCATCACCGATGTGACGCCCATCCCGCATAACGGGTGCCGTCCTTCGAAGAAGCGTCGCGTGTAATCAGGAGACAGTGAGAAATGGCTCGTTACATTGGTCCCAAATGCAAACTGTCTCGTCGTGAAGGCACAGATCTTTTCCTGAAAAGCGGTGTACGCGCTCTGGAATCGAAGTGCAACATCGAAGCAGCCCCAGGTATTCACGGTCAGCGCCGTGGCCGTCAGTCCGACTACGGCACCCAGCTGCGTGAGAAGCAAAAAGTTCGTCGTATCTACGGTGTGCTCGAGCGTCAATTCAGCGGTTATTACAAAGAAGCTGCCGGCAAGAAAGGCGCTACTGGTGAGAACCTGCTGCAGCTGCTCGAATGCCGTCTGGATAACGTGGTTTACCGTATGGGCTACGGCGCTACTCGTGCCGAATCCCGTCAGCTGGTTTCGCACAAAGCGATCAGCGTTAACGGTAAGACTGTAAACGTGCCGTCCTACCAGGTTAAAGCTGGCGACGTCGTTGCAGTTCGCGAGAAATCGAAGAATCAGCTGCGCATTGTTCAAGCTCTTGAGCTGTGTGCCCAGCGTGGCCGCGTTGAATGGGTAGATGTAGACACTGAGAAAAAGTCTGGCGTGTTCAAAAGCGTCCCGGCTCGCAGTGATCTCTCCGCTGACATCAACGAAAGCCTGATTGTCGAGCTCTACTCCAAGTAAGGGCTAGAAAATAGGTGCATCCATGCAGATTTCGGTAAATGAGTTCCTGACCCCCCGTCACATTGATGTGCAGGTGGTCAGTTCTACCCGCGCCAAGATCACCCTCGAGCCGCTCGAGCGTGGTTTCGGCCATACCCTGGGCAACGCGCTGCGTCGCATCCTGTTGTCCTCCATGCCTGGCTGTGCAGTAGTCGAGGCCGAGATTGATGGCGTACTCCATGAGTACAGTGCCATCGAAGGTGTTCAGGAAGATGTCATTGAAATCCTGCTCAACCTGAAAGGTCTGGCTGTCAAACTGCACGGTCGTGACGAAGTGACGCTGACTCTGGCGAAGAAGGGCTCGGGTGTAGTAACCGCTGCCGATATTCAGCTGGATCACGATGTCGAAATCGTCAATGGCGACCACGTAATCGCCAACCTGGCTTCCACTGGCGCGCTGAACATGAAGCTCACCATAGCTCGTGGTCGCGGCTATGAGCCGGCTGACGCGCGTCAGAGCGATGAAGACGAAAGCCGCAGCATTGGTCGCTTGCAGCTGGATGCTTCGTTCAGCCCTGTGCGCCGGGTGTCCTACGTGGTGGAAAACGCTCGTGTTGAGCAGCGTACCAACCTGGACAAGCTGGTTATTGACCTGGAAACCAACGGTACTCTGGATCCGGAAGAGGCTATCCGTCGTGCCGCAACCATTCTGCAACAGCAGTTGGCTGCGTTCGTCGACCTCAAAGGTGACAGTGAGCCAGTGGTAATCGAGCAGGAAGACGAGATCGATCCGATCCTGCTGCGGCCGGTTGATGACCTGGAGCTGACCGTTCGTTCGGCCAACTGCCTCAAGGCAGAGAACATTTACTACATCGGCGACCTGATTCAGCGCACCGAAGTAGAACTGTTGAAAACGCCGAACCTGGGCAAGAAATCCCTGACCGAAATCAAGGATGTTCTGGCTTCTCGCGGTCTGTCCCTCGGTATGCGCCTCGACAATTGGCCGCCGGCAAGTCTGAAGAAAGACGATAAGGCGACTGCCTGATCGTCATCATCACCGAACGTGAGTTTGGTAAGGAATTGAACCATGCGTCATCGTAAAAGTGGCCGTCACCTCAGCCGCACCAGCGCACACCGTAAGGCCATGTTCCAGAACATGGCGGTATCGCTGTTCGAGCATGAGCTGATCAAAACTACTCTGCCGAAAGCCAAAGAGCTGCGTCGCGTTGCCGAGCCGCTGATTACTCTGGCTAAAGAAGACAGCGTTGCCAATCGTCGTCTGGCCTTCGACCGTACGCGTTCGAAAGCCATCGTCGGCAAGCTGTTCAACGACCTGGGCAAGCGCTACGCCACCCGTCAGGGCGGTTACCTGCGTATTCTCAAGTGCGGTTTCCGCGCTGGCGACAATGCTCCGATGGCTTATGTTGAGCTGGTTGACCGTCCGGTCGCTGGTCCAGCTGTAGACGCCGAGTAAGTAGTTGGTTGTAGGAAAAACCGGGCCTTGGCCCGGTTTTTTTGTTTTTGCGGTGAATAATATTCCGCACGTCGTGTTTGATATTGTGTGCAGTGGTCGGCTCGGGTAAGGTTCGCGGGTCTTCCGTCCCCGCCGTCTTGCGGCCCTTATAAGAACAATTGCACATCATGTCCGAACCTACTGCGCTGAGTCTGATTCCCCCTGCTGTCGTATTGATCCTGGCGATCACCTTGCGGCGTCCCATCCTGGCCCTGGTCCTGGGTGCCATCTCCGGTCTGTTGCTGCTGTCGCCGGCTGAGGCCTTGAACAACTTCTCCGAAATTTCCCTCAAGGTCATGCAGGACGAAACCATCGGCTGGTTGATCCTTGTCTGTGGCAGCTTCGGCGCGCTGATTGCCTTGCTGGTTCGCACCGGTGGGGCTCTGGCTTTCGGCCGCGAGGCCCTGAAGCTGGCCAAGGGGCGACGCTCCTCTCTGCTGATGACCTTTGCCCTGGGCGTGGTGATCTTCGTCGATGACTACCTCAATGCCCTGACCGTGGGCGAAACCATGAAGCGGGTCACCGACCGTTTCAGGATCTCTCGTGAAATGCTCGCCTATGTGGTGGATTCCACTGCTGCGCCGATCTGCGTACTGGTACCGCTGTCGACCTGGGCGGTGTTCTTTGGCGGGTTGCTGGAGAACAACGATATCGCTGCCACCGGCGAGGGCATCAGCGTGTATATCCAGGCGATTCCCTACATGCTCTATGCCTGGTTTGCGGTGATTCTGGTGCTGCTGGTCGCCGCCGGCGTGGTGCCAGCGATTGGCCCCATGCGTAAAGCGGAGATGGCTGCGCGTCACGGTTCGGCCGGGGCCATGCATGTGGGCGAACTGAGCCCCGAGCACAACTACTCGATGAGATCGCTGGAGGAGGAGTTCGAGGGCGCGGACAAGGAAGGCGGTAAGCTCTACAACTTCCTGGTGCCGTTGCTGATGCTGATCGGTTTTACCATCTACTTCGAGATCGATGTCTGGATGGGCATGCTGGCAACCCTGGCGATCACCGTGCCGTTCTACCTGCTGCAGCGCTTGATGCCCTTGTCCGAGATGCTCGATCAGATGGTCGATGGCTTCAAGACCATGCTGCCGGCTATCGGCATCGTGATCGCCGCCTTTATCTTCAAGGATGTATGCGATCAGTTGATGCTGCCGCAATATGTTGTGGAATCGCTCAAGCCCTATATGAGCCCACAGATGCTGCCGGCCATGGTGTTTCTGGCCATGGCCGTACTGGCCTTCGCCACGGGGTCGTCCTGGGGCATCTTCGCCGTGACCATTCCCATCGTTATGCCCCTGGCCTATGCACTGCAGGCGGATATCCCGCTGACCATCGGTGCGCTGCTGTCGGCGTCGGCCTTCGGTAGCCAGGCCTGCTTCTATAGCGACTCAACCGTGCTGGCCGCCCAGGGCTCGGGTTGTAATCTGATCAGTCATGCCATCACTCAGTTGCCCTATACCCTGATCGCGGCTGGCTTGGCCTTTATCGGTTTTATCCTGATTGCCTGAATGGGCTGCGCATAGAAAACGGGCCTGCGGGCCCGTTTTTTCTGTGGGGATAAAAGGTAAAAGCTATTGAGTTGTTACGTTTCATAAATTGGTTCCCCTGGCAAAGCGGGTCTAGTCTTTTTCCATTGTTGGCTGCATTCGATAGGCCAACCCGATGAGGAGAGAGAACCATGTCGAACCCAGGTAAATGCCCGTTCAATCATGTCGCGGGTGGCGGCACGACCAACCGGGATTGGTGGCCGAACCAGTTGCGAGTGGATCTGCTCAATCAGCACTCGGAAAAGTCCAACCCGCTGGGCGATTTCAACTACGCCGAAGAATTCAAGAAACTCGACTACAAGGCGCTCAAGGCGGATCTGGTCAGGCTGATGACCGATAGCCAGGACTGGTGGCCGGCCGACTTCGGCCATTACGGGCCGCAGATGATTCGTATGGCCTGGCACGCCGCCGGCACTTACCGCATCACCGATGGGCGCGGCGGCGGCGGTCGTGGTCAGCAGCGTTTCGCCCCGCTGAACTCCTGGCCGGATAACGTCAATATCGATAAGTCGCGGCGCCTGCTCTGGCCGATCAAGCAGAAGTACGGGCAGAAAATATCCTGGGCCGATCTGTATATCCTCGCCGGTAACGTGGCGCTCGAATCCATGGGCTTTCGCACCTTCGGTTTTGCGGGTGGTCGTGAAGACGTCTGGGAACCGGACATGGATGTCAACTGGGGCGCGGAGATCGCCTGGCTGGGCGTTGACCCGGAGCGCGTCACTGGCGACCGCGAGTTGGCCGCGCCCTTCGGGGCCACCCATATGGGCCTGATCTATGTGAACCCGGAAGGCCCGAATGCCAGCGGCGACTACCTGGAGGCGGCCAAGGATATCCGCAGCACCTTCAGTCGCATGGCCATGAACGATGAGGAGACCGTTGCCCTGATCGCTGGCGGCCATACCTTCGGCAAGGCCCATGGGGCTGCGCCGGAAGCGCACAAGGGGCCAGAGCCCGAAGCGGCACCGATCGAAGCGCAGGGGCTGGGTTGGATCAGCGACTTCGGCAGTGGTCACGGCAAGGACACCATCTCCAGCGGCATCGAAGTCACCTGGACCAAAACCCCGGCGCTGTGGAGCAACAACTTCTTCGAGAACTTGTTCAAGTTCGAGTGGGAACTGACCCAGTCGCCGGCTGGGGCCAAGCAGTGGGTGGCCAAGGATGCGCCGGAGATCATTCCGGATGCGCATATTCCCGGCAAGTTCCACAGGCCGACCATGCTCACCACCGACTTGACCCTGCGCTTCGACCCCGAGTTCGGCAAGATATCTAAGCGTTTTCACGACGATCCCCAGGCCTTTGCCGAGGCCTTTGCCCGCGCCTGGTACAAGCTGACCCACCGCGACATGGGCCCCAAGGCCCGTTACATCGGCCCGGAAGTGCCGATGGAAGACCTGATCTGGCAGGACCCGCTGCCAGCGCCCGTGCACAATCCGGGCGCGGCCGATATCGCCGACCTCAAGGCCAGGATTGCATCCTCTGGTTTGTCGGCGGGTGATCTGGTCTCGGTGGCCTGGGCTTCGGCTTCGACCTTCCGTGGCGGAGACAAGCGTGGTGGTGCCAACGGTGCCCGTCTGGCCCTTGCCCCACAGAAGGATTGGCCCGTCAATCAGCGGGCGATTGGCGCTCTGGCCAAGCTGATCGAGATCCAGCAGGCCTCCGGCAAGGCCTCGCTGGCCGACGTGATAGTGCTGGCCGGCAATGTCGGCGTGGAGCAGGCCGCCAGTGCCGCCGGGGTGAGCGTGGATGTGCCGTTCGCGCCCGGGCGGGTCGATGCCCGCCAGGACCAGACCGATGTCGAGTCCTTCGAGCCGCTCGAGCCCGTCGCCGATGGTTTCCGCAACTACCGCAAGGGCAGGCTTGGCGTGCCGACCGAAGCCATGCTGATCGACAAGGCTCAGCTCCTGACCCTGAGCGCACCGGAGCTGACCGCACTGGTCGGCGGCCTGCGGGTGCTGGGGGCCAACCATGACGGCAGCCTGCATGGCGTGTTTACCGACAGGGTCGGGGAGCTGAGCAACGACTTTTTCGTCAACCTGCTGGACATGGGCACCGAGTGGAAGGCGGTGGATGGCGATGGGGAGTTGTTCGAGGGTCGGGCGCGTAACAGTGGCCAGGTGAAGTACAGCGCTACCCGCAACGACCTGGTCTTCGGTTCCAACTCGGTGCTGCGGGCCTACGCCGAGGTCTACGCCAGCGCCGACGGCAAAGAGAAGCTGGTCAGGGACTTCGTTGCCGCCTGGACCAAGGTGATGAACCTGGATCGCTTCGATCTCGCCTGATCCGCTGCACAGCGCCTCCCTCCGTGGAGGCGCTGTGCTTTTTCCTTGACCCGCAGAGGCGGGATGCGCAGCATGCGCGGCATTCCCGCGAATATTGCAAGGACACCAGGCATGCAGGGCCATATCGAAGTTATCGATTATTTGAAAATGCTGCTCAAGGGCGAACTGGCGGCGCGCGATCAGTACTTTATCCACTCGCGTCTGTACGAGGACATGGGCTTCGCCAAGCTCCATGAGCGGATCAACCACGAGATGGAGGAGGAAACCCAGCACGCCGACGCCATCCTCAAGCGCATTCTGTTTCTCGAAGGCCTGCCGGATATGGTCCCGGACAGCTTCAGCTTCGGCCAGACGGTGCCGGAGATGCTCAAGCTCGACCTGGCCCTGGAATACCAGGTGCGCGCGGCCTTGAGCAAAGGCATCGAGTTGTGTGAGAAGCATCAGGATTACCAGACCCGCGATATCCTCCTGGTGCAGCTCAAGGACACCGAGGAAGATCATGCCTACTGGCTGGAAATTCAGCTGGGGCTGATCGACCGGCTGGGCCTGGAGAACTACCTGCAAAGCCAGATGTAGGCGTATCGCTGGCAAGAAAAAGCCCCGAATATTCGGGGCTTTTTGCAGGGTGCCGGCGCTATTCGTCGTGCGGGTTTGCCAGGGGCTCGTCGACTTCCTGGCCGGGGCGCAGCAGCAGCTCGGTTTCGGCCGGGTCCTGGGTCAGCAGGCTGCCATCGGCGCTGGCCACCAGCAGCGCTTCGAGCATTTCCCTGACGTTGTTGCGCAGCATGCCGATGGATTTCTGGCCGCGGCTGTTGAGCCCGGTGATTTCCATCAGGATGCTGCCGCCCAGCGGTCCTTCGGCCCCCTTGGCCAGGCTCTCGCTGGCCAGCAGCGCATAGGCGTTGCGGGCAATGCCGGGGTCGCCGCCGCCACGGCGAATGCTGCCGTCCGGACGCTGGTAGAAATAGTTGCTGACCTCCATATGGCCGATCTGCATGGAGCGCTTCTTCATCACCAGGGCCATCTGCTTCGACAGGTCGACCACGTCCGGATCGACATCGGCGTGAGTCGGCCAGGCGATGGAGGCGGTTATCTGGCGGCCTGGGCGATTGGCTTCGGGGCCGGCATCGCCCTGCACGACGGCCGGGTTCTGGTTATGGACATCGACCATCCACATGGGTTGATAGCGGTCATAGGCACTGCGCACCGCCACGGCTTCCGGCACCGGGTTCTGGCTGGGGTTGAAGTGCCTTTGCTCGGCCAGCCCCGGATTGCACAGCACCTGGGTGCTCTGGCTCCAGTCCGGCCAGTGGTAACGGTTGATGTCGTAGCTCCGCTGACGCGGACCCTCTTCGGGACTATAGGCGGTGACATTGGCCCCCAGGCCCTGGTCGAGCTTGCTCGGGTCCAGGCTGCCGTCCGCGCGCAGGCAGCTGGCGCTGGTTTGCGGCGCGCTGAAATCGACGTTGCCGCGGGTGGCGAGTGCAGTGCCGTCGGGGTTGACCCGCGGAATAAACAGCACTTGCAGGTTGGCCAGCACCTGTTTGGAGAACGAGCCGCCGGACGCCAGCTTGCGGATCAGGTCGAGGGCCGCTTCGGTGCCGTGGGGTTCGTTGCCATGTTGCTGGGTGATGATCATCACCGCAGGGTTGCCCGGTTTGCCCAGGCGGGCCAGCCAGATCGGTCGGCCTTCGCCGCTGGTGCCGGTCTGTTCGAGGCTGAGTACGCCGCCGGAGCGGCGCGCCACGCTGGCAAGCTGTTCATACAGCTGGGCATTGCTCATAAAGCCTTCGAGCGAAACCTGCTGGTGTTCGTTAAGCCAGGGGCCATTCGGTTGGGCTGCAACGGCAAGCGCGGGACTAAGGCCTGCGCCGAGCAGGAGGGCGGCAAAAGTCAGACGCATCGGGAACTCTCCTTGTAGAAGTCAGGATGTCCCGCCAGTACTGCCCGGGGGACCCCAGTTTGACCTGGGCCGGGCGCAGAGGTTGCGTCTGCCGAGAAGCCGCCGAGGCGACGAAGCCTCGGCGGGCCAGCGGCTTAGCTGGCGATGCGGTCGCGTTCCAGCAAGGGTTTGAGGAAGTAGCCGGTGTGCGACTGGGGCATTTCGGCGACTTCTTCCGGCGTGCCGACGGCGATGATCTGGCCACCCTTGGAGCCACCTTCCGGGCCGAGATCCACCAGCCAGTCGGCGGTCTTGATCACGTCCAGGTTGTGCTCAATTACGACCACTGTGTTGCCGTGGTCGCGCAGGCGGTGCAACACATCGAGCAGCTGCTGGATATCGGCGAAGTGCAGGCCGGTGGTCGGCTCATCGAGGATATACAGGGTCTTGCCGGTGTCGCGTTTGCTCAGCTCGCGCGACAGTTTGACCCGCTGCGCCTCGCCGCCGGACAGGGTTGTCGCGCTTTGGCCCAGCTTGATATAGGACAGGCCGACATCCATCAGCGTCTGCAGCTTGCGCGCCAGGGCCGGCACGGCATCGAAGAACACCCGCGCTTCCTCGATGGTCATGTCGAGCACTTCGGTGATGCTCTTGCCCTTGTACTTCACTTCCAGGGTTTCGCGGTTGTAGCGCTTGCTCTTGCAAACGTCGCAGGGCACGTAGATGTCCGGCAGAAAGTGCATCTCCACCTTGATCAGGCCGTCACCCTGGCAGGCTTCGCAGCGTCCGCCCTTGACGTTGAAGCTGAAGCGCCCCGGGCCGTAACCGCGCGAGCGCGACTCCGGCACGCCGGCGAACAGCTCGCGGATCGGGGTGAACAACCCGGTGTAGGTCGCCGGGTTCGAGCGTGGCGTGCGGCCGATCGGGCTCTGGTCGATATCCACCACCTTGTCCAGATGCTGCAGGCCGTCGATGCTGTCGTGGGCGGCCGCTTCCAGGGTGGTTGCGCCATTCAGCGCCGTGGCGCTCAGTGGGAACAGGGTGTTGTTGATCAGGGTCGATTTGCCCGAGCCGGACACGCCGGTGACGCAGGTGAGCAGGCCGATCGGAATGTCCAGGTCGACATTGCGCAGGTTGTTGCCGCGCGCGCCCTTGATCTTCAGCGAGAGCTTCTTGTCCCGTGGCGTGCGCTTGGCCGGTACGGCGATCTTCACGCGCCCGGAGAGGTATTTTCCGGTCAGCGAGTCCGGGTGCGCCATGACTTCGGCAGCGGTGCCCTGGGCGACGATCTGCCCGCCGTGCACGCCGGCCCCCGGGCCGATATCGACCACGTAGTCGGCCATGCGGATGGCGTCTTCATCGTGCTCGACCACGATTACCGTATTACCAATATCGCGCAGGTGACGCAGGGTGCCGAGCAGGCGTTCGTTGTCGCGCTGATGCAGGCCGATGCTCGGTTCGTCGAGGATATACATCACCCCGACCAGGCCGGCACCGATCTGGCTGGCCAGGCGAATTCGCTGCGCTTCACCGCCGGACAGGGTGTCGGCGCTGCGGTCGAGGGTCAGGTAGTCGAGGCCGACGTTGACCAGGAATTGCAGGCGCTCGCGGATTTCCTTGAGGATCTTCTCGGCGATTTCGCCGCGGCGGCCCGGCAATGCCAGGCTGCCGAAATACTCGGTGGCATCGCCAATCGGCATGCCGCTGACGGCTGGCAGGGTTTTCTCGCCGACCCACACGTGGCGCGCTTCACGGCGCAGGCGGGTGCCGCGGCAATCCTGGCAGGCCTGGGTGCTGAGGAACTTGGCCAGTTCTTCGCGCACGCTGGTGGATTCGGTCTCACGGTAGCGCCGCTCCAGGTTCGGCACTATGCCTTCGAAGGGGTGTGAACGCTTGACGATATCGCCACGGTCATTCAGGTACTTGAAGTCGACGTTCTGCGTGCCGCTGCCGAACAGGATGCACTTCTGGTGTTCGGCGCTGAGCTCATCGAACGGCACTTCCAGGCTGAAGCCGTAGTGCGCGGCGAGGGAACCGAGCATCTGGAAGTAATAGACGTTGCGTCTGTCCCAGCCGCGGATCGCGCCCTCGGCCAGGGTCAGTTCGCCATTGACCAGGCGCTTGGTGTCGAAGAACTGTTTGACCCCCAGGCCGTCGCAGGTCGGGCAGGCACCGGCCGGGTTGTTGAAGGAGAACAGCTTGGGCTCCAGCTCGCTGATCGAGTGGCCGCACACCGGGCAGGCGAAGCGCGCGGAGAAGATGATTTCTTCACCTTCCTCGCCTTCCATCGGCGCGATCAGGGCCAGGCCGTCGGCCAGCTTCAGTGCGGTCTCGAAGGATTCGGCCAGGCGCTGCTGCAGATCACCGCGGGCCTTGAAGCGGTCGACCACGGCATCGATGCTGTGCTTCTTCTGCTTGTCGAGCTTGGGCAGTTCGTCCAGCTCGTAGATCTTGCCGTTGACCCGTACACGGACAAAACCCTGGGCGCGCAGCTCGTCGAAGATCGCCAGGTGTTCGCCTTTACGTTCGCGAATCACCGGGGCCAGCAGCATCAGCTTGCTGCCTTCGGGCAGGGCCAGGACCTGATCGACCATCTGGCTGACAGTCTGCGCTTCCAGCGGCAGGTCGTGGTCCGGGCAGCGCGGAATACCGGCGCGGGCGTAGAGCAGGCGCAGGTAGTCGTAGATCTCGGTGATGGTGCCGACGGTGGAGCGCGGGTTGTGCGAGGTGGATTTCTGCTCGATGGAGATCGCCGGCGACAGGCCTTCGATGGTGTCGACATCGGGCTTTTCCATCATCGACAGGAACTGCCGGGCATAGGCCGACAGCGACTCGACATAGCGGCGCTGGCCCTCGGCGTAGAGGGTGTCGAAGGCTAGAGAGGATTTGCCGGAACCGGACAGGCCGGTGATCACGATCAGCTTGTCGCGTGGCAGGGTCAGGTCGATGTTTTTCAGGTTATGGGTGCGTGCACCCCGGATCAGAATCTTGTCCACAAACAACGGCCTCGCATGGCGGGCGGAAAACCATCGAGTATAGGGCCTAGGGAGCAAGCGCGGCAAAGCGTCACTGCTGTGCCGCGATCATAGGTGCTGCTAGAATCGCCGCCTATTTCGACAGGGCGTTTCCCATGCATGATCCGCACAGCGAGCGCATGAGCGGCAGCGAAACCCGCGCGGCCGGTGGTCTGGCGCTGGTGTTCGCGTTCCGCATGCTCGGCATGTTTATGGTCCTGCCGGTGCTGGCGACCTATGGCATGGAGCTGCAGGGCAGTACGCCGGCGCTGATCGGCCTGGCCATCGGGGCCTATGGCCTGACCCAGGCGTTTCTGCAAATCCCCTTTGGCATGCTCAGTGACCGCATCGGTCGGCGGCCGGTTATCTATGCTGGCCTGCTGATTTTTGCTGCAGGCAGCCTGCTGGCGGCCAATGCCGACTCCATCTACGGGGTGATTGCCGGGCGCATTCTGCAGGGCGCAGGGGCGATTTCCGCGGCGGTGATGGCGCTGCTATCCGATCTGACCCGCGAGCAGCACCGCACCAAGGCCATGGCCATGATCGGCATGAGCATCGGTCTGTCGTTTGCAGTGGCGATGGTGGTCGGCCCGTTGCTGACCCGTGCCTTTGGCCTGTCCGGGCTGTTTCTCGCCACCGCCGCCATGGCGCTGCTGGGTATCGTTATCGTCGCCGGGCTGGTGCCGCGCGCCGCCGGGCCCTTGCAGCATCGCGAGTCCGGGGTGAACAAGCAGGCATTGCTGCCAACCCTCAGGCACGCCGATCTGCTGCGTCTGGATTTCGGCATTCTGGTGCTGCACGCGATTCTGATGGCCAGCTTTATCGCCTTGCCGCTGGCGCTGGTGGAGCAGGGCGGCCTGGCCAAGGAAGAGCACTGGTGGGTCTACCTGACCGCGCTGCTGGTGGGCTTCTTCGGCATGGTGCCGTTTATCATCTATGGCGAGAAGAAGCGTCGGATGAAGCATGTGCTGCTCGGCGCGGTCAGCGTGCTGCTGCTGTGTGAGCTGTTCTTCTGGTGGTTTGGCACCAGCCTGCGCGCGCTGGTGCTGGGCACAGTGGTGTTCTTTACCGCGTTCAACCTGCTGGAGGCGTCGTTGCCGTCGCTGATCAGCAAGGTTGCCCCGGCTGGGGGCAAGGGCACGGCGATGGGGGTGTATTCCACCAGCCAGTTCCTCGGCGCGGCCATCGGCGGCATTCTCGGTGGTTGGCTGTACCAGCACTACAGCCTGTCGGGAGTCTTTGCGGGCTGTGCCCTGCTGGCTCTTTTTTGGCTGGCCTTTGCTGTTACTATGCGTGAACCGCCTTATGTCACCAGCCTGCGCCTGCCGCTTTCCGTTGCGGCCTTGCAAGAAATCGGGCTGGCCGAGCGTTTACAGGCAGTGCCCGGAGTGGCGGATGCCGTAGTGGTGCGCGATGAAGCGGCCATCTATATCAAAGTGGATACCCAACAATTGGACCGCATGTCCCTCGAGCGCCTGATCGAATCGGCGCCGGTGACCTGCTGATAGCTTAGGAGAACGTTATGGCCCGTGGGGTTAACAAAGTCATTCTGGTCGGTACCTGCGGACAGGACCCGGAAACCCGCTACCTGCCGAGCGGCAACGCGGTCACCAACCTGAGCCTGGCCACCAGCGAGCAGTGGACCGACAAGCAGACCGGTCAGAAGGTCGAGAAGACCGAGTGGCACCGTGTGTCGCTGTTCGGCAAGGTCGCCGAGATCGCCGGCGAGTACCTGCGTAAAGGTTCGCAGGTGTATATCGAAGGCAAGCTGCAGACCCGCGAGTGGGAAAAAGACGGCATCAAGCGTTACACCACCGAGATCATCGTCGACATGCAGGGCACCATGCAGCTGCTTGGCGGCCGTCCGGACAACGCCGGCGGCGACTCCGCCCCGCGTCAGCAGCGCCCTGCGCCGCAGCGCGAGCCCCAGCAACAGTCGGCTCCCCGTCCGGCACCGCAGCCAGCGGCTCAGCCTGCCGCGGATTTCGACAGCTTCGACGACGACATCCCGTTCTGATCCACCCGAGCTAGCGCTTTATCATGCGTATGCGGCTGATGCTGCTGGGTGGCGGTAATGCCCTGGGGCAGGCCCTGATCCGTCTCGGTGCCGAGGAAGACATTGGCTTTCTCGCGCCGCGTCCGCCGGAGTCCGGCTGGGATCCGGCCAGCCTGACCCAGTTGCTCGATGACACCCGCCCCGATGCCCTGATCAACCTTGCCTACTACTTCGACTGGTTCCAGGCCGAAGCGGTAAGCGAGGCGCAGTTTGCTGCCCAGGAGCGCTCCGTCGAGCGTCTGGCCGAACTCTGCCAGCACCACGAGATTCGCCTGCTGCAGCCGTCCAGCTACCGGGTGTTCGACGGTTCGCGGGCTACCGCTTACAGCGAGAAGGAAGAGCCGGCACCGCTCGGTGTGCGTGGCCAGGCGCTGTGGCGGTTCGAGCGGCGCGTGCGGGCGATCTGCCCGCGGCATGTGTTGTTGCGTTTCGGCTGGTTACTGGACGACAGCAGCAATGGCTTGCTGGCACGGTTTCTCCAGCGGGCCGAGGGCGACGAGGCGCTGTACCTGGCCGACGACCGCCGTGGCAACCCGACCCCGGTCGATGACGCGGCGCGGGTGATCCTTGCCGTACTCAAGCAGCTCGATTGTCAGAGCCCGCTGTGGGGCACCTATCATTACGGCGGTCATGAAACGACCACCTCGCTGGCCCTGGGCCAGGCGGTGCTGAGCGAAGCGCGCAACTTCCGCAGCAACCTGGTCGGTGAGGTCATCGCCCAGGCCCACGCGGCCCGCCCGGATGCCGTCGAAGAGCCGCAGCACGCAGTGCTGGCCTGCAAGAAAATCCTGCACACCTTCGGCATCAAACCGCGCGCCTGGCGCTCGGGGCTGCCGAGCCTACTGGATCGTTACTATCGCCATGTCTGACGCACGCTGCATTCTGGTTACTGGCGGTGCCGGCTTTATCGGCTCGCACCTGGTCGATGCGCTGCTGGCGCAGGGTTGTCGGGTGCGGGTGCTGGACAACCTGTCGATGGGCAAGCTGGCCAATCTGCCGCTGGATAATCCGCACCTGCAGTTTATCCAGGGCGATGTCGCCGATGCGGCTGTGGTGGCGCAGGCGGTTGCCGGTTGCGCGGCCGTGGCCCATCTGGCGGCCGTGGCCTCGGTTCAGGCCTCGGTGGATGATCCGGTGGCCACTCACCAGAGCAATTTCGTCGGCACGTTGAATGTCTGCGAGGCCATGCGCCTGCATGGCGTCAAGCGCGTGCTGTTTGCCTCCAGTGCCGCGGTGTACGGCAATAACGGTGAAGGCCTGGCGATTGATGAAGAAACGCCCAAGGCTCCGTTGACGCCCTATGCGGTGGACAAGCTGGCCAGCGAGCAATATCTGGACTTCTATCGTCGTCAGCATGCTCTGGAACCGGCGATTTTCCGCTTCTTCAATGTCTTCGGCCCGCGCCAGGATCCGTCCTCACCCTATTCCGGGGTGATCAGCATCTTCACCCAGCGTACCCAGCAGGGCTTGCCGATCAGCGTGTTCGGCGATGGCGAGCAGACCCGCGACTTCTTCTACGTGGCTGATCTGGTGCAATTGCTGGTGCAGGCACTGCAGATGCCACAGGTTGTGGTGGGCGCAGTCAATGTGGGCTGGAATCAGGCGGTAAGCCTCAACCAGTTGCTGGCGGAGGTCGGTCAACTTTGTGGTGGCTTGCCCGAGGTTTGTTACTTGGCCGCTCGCCCAGGTGATATCCGCCACTCGCGCGCGGCCATTGAGCGTTTGAGGTCGGCTTATCAGTTACCCGAGCCAACGCCTTTGCTGGAAGGTCTGCGTCGTTTGCTGCAGGCGTAAGTTGTTTCCGCGCTGGATGCCTTGAACGGGGCCGGACAGCGAGCACAAAAAAGCCGGCTGCGAGAGCCGGCTTTTTTACAGTCGTTGGGCTTAGAACTTGTAGCCCAGGCCGACCATGTACACCATCGGGTCGACGTCCACATCGACCTTGACCTTGGCCCCGCCATACGAGGTGGTACCAGTGGTGTCGATGTCGATGTAACGCACCTGGGCGTTAAGCATGATGTTGTCGGTCAGCATATAGTCCATGCCTACCTGGGCCGAGAGCCCCCAGGAGTCCTTCATGTCCAGGCCGCTGAAGCCTTTGTCTTCAGCTGCGCTGCTCAGCTCGGTGTCGAAGAACCAGGTGTAGTTGATGCCGGCACCGACGTAGGGCTGGAAGGCCGAGGCCGCGTCGAGCGGGTAGTAGAGGACGCTCAGGGTCGGCGGCAGGTGCTTGAGTTCACCCAGGTTGCCGTTGAGGCCAGCAAAGGGGCCAGGCATGCCTTTAACGCCGACGTTATGGCTGAACGGGGTGGCCGCCAGCAGCTCGATGCCGATGTTGCTGGTCAGCATATAGGCGAAGTTCAGGCCCAGCTGGGTGTCGCTGTCCAGGGTCGCCTTGGTGCCGGCGACGTCGGTGTTCAGTGCGCCAACCCAGATGTCGCTGCTGCTTTCGTGCGGGTCAACGGTGATCGCACCGGCGCGCACGATAATGTCGCCCGCCTGGTAGGCGTGAGCCATGGGGGCGGCGATGGACAGGGCCAGCAAAGAAGCGGTGAGAAGAGATTTGCGCATGATGTGCTCCCAGAAAGCATCAGTTCGTATTGGCTGAGTGCGATCTTAGGCCTGCGGAAAAATCATCTTTTGATCCAGCTCAATAGATTAGCCTGCTATCTAAACCTTTAGCGCTTCGTTGCTGTCAGGGCCTTTTGGGCAGGGCCATGTATTTCTCTTCAGGCCAACGGTTGCCGGGAGAGCTTAATGCAGTTGATAATGCTTCTCTTTAAAGAACCCTCTCAAGGAATCTCTTAATGCCTCTCGTGTCGACGCGCTTGCTGGCGGTTGCCCTGGTTCTGGCCAGTGCGCCGCTTGCGGCGACATCCCTGGACGCGGCGCTGGACGAAAGCCAGCGCCTGGCCGCCGAAGCCAAGGCATCCCAGGCGCGCATCGAGAAACTCGATGACGCCAGCCGGGAAATGCTTACCGAGTACCGCAACGCCTTGCAGCAGGCTGAAGCATTACAAGGTTATAACGCCCAGCTGCGTGAACTGGTGGCGGCCCAGCGCAAGGAGCTGAGCGGCTATCAGCAGCAGCTGGACGGCATCGAGCGCACCCAGGAGGCGGTCACCCCACAGATGCGCCGTATGGTCGAGGTGCTGGGCGAATTTATCGCCGCCGATCTGCCCTTCCTGCCCGACGAGCGCAGCGACCGTCTGGTCCAGCTGCAGGACTTGCTGCCGCGTGCCGATGTCAGCCTGGCCGAGAAATACCGGCGCATCCTTGAGGCCTACCAGGTGGAAAGCGACTACGGCCGCACCCTGGAAGCCTGGCGTGGTGAGCTGCCGAGTGAAGGCACTTCGCGCAGTGTCGAATTTCTCCGTCTGGGCCGGGTGATGCTGTATTTCCAGACCCTCGATGGCCATGAAAGTGGCTGGTGGAACCCGCAAACCCGCAGCTGGCAAGTCCTCGACGGCAGCGCCCGTCGCCCGCTGCGCCAAGCCATTGCGATTGCCCGCCAGGAGCAGGCCCCGGCCTTGCTTGAGCTGCCTGTGAAGACCCTGGCGCTGGAGGCCAAGCCATGAATCCTCGTGTTCTCGCTTTTACCCTGGCCCTGCTGCCCGCCCTGGCTGGCGCTGCCGAACCCCTGAGTCCGGATCAACTGCTACAACGTATTCGCAGTGAGCGCGCGGCCGAAGTCAGCGCCATGCAAAGTCGCGAGCAGGCCTTTATTGCCGAACGCGGCGAGCGCGCCCAGCTGCTGGCCAGCGCGCGCAGTGCCCTGGCCACGCAGAAGGCCGAAGCTGAACGACTGAAGGCCGAGTTTGACCGTCAGGAAGCCGAATTGGCCGAGCAGGAAAAACTGCTGACCCAGCGCGTCGGTCACCTTGGCGAGCTGTTCGGTGTAGTCCGGCAGAGCGCCGGCGATGTCGCCGGCCACTGGCAGGACAGCCTGCTCAATGCCCAGTACCCCGAGCGCCTGGCGCGCCTCAAGGCGCTGGCCGAAAGCCGCACGCTGCCCTCGGCCGCCGATCTCGATGGCTACTGGATGCTGCTGCTCGAAGACCTCACTGCCAGCGGCCGGGTCGAGCAATTGCAACTGCCGGTGGTGGCCGCCGACGGCACGCGCACCCCGCAGGATGTACTGCGCATCGGTACGTTCTCCGCCTATGGCGCAGATGCCTTTCTGCGCTATGACGCCGATGCCGGCGAGCTGCTGGCACCGCCGCGTCAGCCGTCCGGTTTGGGCCAGGTCGAGGATTATCTGGACAGCAGCGCGGCGGTCGCCAGCCTGCCGGTTGATCCAAGTCGCGGCACCTGGCTGGCGCAGTTGCAGCGTCAGCCAAAACTGTGGGATCGCGTGCAGCAGGGTGGTCTGGTCGGCTGGGTGATTCTGACCCTGGGCGCATTCGGTCTGCTGCTGGCGATCTGGCGCATGGTCGATCTCACCCGTGTGGGTCGCGGCGTGAATACCCAGATGCATGAGCTGAGTGCGCCGCGCAGCGACAACCCGCTGGGGCGGATCATCGGCGTGCTGGGGCCGAAGCCACAGCTGGCGGATCTGGAAACCCTGGAGCTCAAGCTCGACGAAGCGATCCTGCAGGAAACCCCGCCGCTGGAAAAAGGCCAGGGCCTGCTCAAGCTGCTCAGCGCCGTGGCGCCGCTGCTTGGTTTGCTCGGTACCGTGACCGGGATGATCGTCACCTTCCAGGCGATTACCCAAGGTGGTGGCGGTGACTCGCGACTAATGGCCGACGGTATCTCCCAGGCGCTGGTGACCACCGTGCTGGGCCTGGTGGTGGCGATTCCGCTGCTGTTCCTGCACACCCTGCTGGCCAGCCGCAGCAAGGGCCTGATTCAGCTGCTGGAGCAGCAAAGCGCCGGGCTGATTGCCCTGCACCTGTCCGGGGCACCGCGCCGTGACTGATTGGCTGGCGCTGTGGTTGCGCCTGGTGGACAGCAGTCATGCCTTGCTCGATTTCATGAGCGCCGGTGGCGTGGTGATGTGGGCGCTGGCTGGCCTGTGCGTGGTGTTCTGGACCCTGGTATTCGAGCGCTTCTGGTACATGCGCCGGGTGTTCCCAGAGTGGGTCTGCGAGCGCCGCCAGGCATGGCAGCAGGTGCTGAGCGACGACACTGGCAACTGGCAGCGCGCGGTGCGCAGTGCCTGGCTGGCCCAGGCGCAACAGCACCTGCTTGGCCCGCTGCGCCTGAGCAAGACCCTGGTGGCGATGTACCCGCTGCTGGGCTTGCTTGGCACGGTCAGTGGCATGGTCGCGGTGTTCGACGTACTGGCCATCAACGGCACCGGTAACCCGCGCGGCATGGCGGCCGGGGTCTGGCAGGCGACTCTGCCGACCATGGCCGGCATGGTGTTGGCGATTAGTGGATTGTTCAGCCTGGCGCGCCTCGAACGCGATGCACGCCGGGCCCTAGAGCGGCTGGCTGACCAGCTGCGTCACGACTGAGATTCGACACATGAGAATGCGCCGTCACCACCAGCAAGACGAAGACACCGGCATCGACCTGACGCCGATGCTCGACGTGGTCTTTATCATGCTGATCTTCTTTATCGTCACCAGCTCCTTTATCAAGGAAGCCGGTGTCGAAGTGCAGCGGCCCCAGGCGCAAACCGCCAGCCCGCAGGACAAAGGCAATATCCTCATCGCCATCACCGCCGACGGGCAGGTGTGGATGGACAAGAAAGTTGTCGATGTACGCAGCGTGCGTGCCCATGTCGAGCGCATGCGCGTCGACCAGCCGGACGGTGCCGTGGTGGTCCAGGCAGATCAGGACGCGCGCACCGGCCTGGTGGTGCAGGTGATGGACCAGGCGCGCCTGGCGGGTGTGCAGGACGTGGCCCTGGCCGCCACGGCGGGAGCGCTTTGATGCGTTTGCCCCTGTCCTTTGTCGCGGCCTGTGTGATGGCGCTGGCGCTGTTCGGCCTGATGCTCTACATGGTCGCGCCGCCCAGCAGCACGCCGAGTGAGGAACCGCTGACGGTGGCCAATTTCGTTCGTCTGGACGGTGACTCCAGCGATACCGCGACGCGCACCCGCCAGCAGGCACCGCAGCCGCCGCAAGCACAAACGCCGCAGCCCCCGACCCCAGCGACGCCGATGGCGGCCACCCCGAGCGCCAACCTGCCGGCCCTGGATCTGCCGGTGCCGAGCCTGAGCAGTGGCATTGCCGTCAACAGCGCACCGACGCCGAGTTTGACTGGTCTGGCGGCAGGTGCCGCAGCGCCAAGCGTGCCAGCCCCGAGCGATGCGGGTGGTCAGCCCGGCGGCCCGGAAAGTGAAGTGATGCCGCTCAACGATGTCAGCCCGGATTACCCGCGATACGCCTTGCAGCGTGGCATCGAAGGCCACGTGAAGCTGGCGTTCACCATCAACCGTGCGGGCGCGGTGGAGAATCTGCGGGTTATCGAAGCCAGCCCGCAGAACGTGTTCGAGCGTGATGCCCGCCGCGCCGCCGTGCGCTGGCGCTTTGCGCCGCGTACCGAGGGTGGTCTGGCGGTGGCCCGCGAAGCGGTGAAAACCCTGTACTTCCGCCTGGAAGGAGGTCGCTGATATGTATCGTCTGGTGTTGCTGATCGCGCTGTGTAGCGCTGGTGCCGCGCAGGCGGCGGGGCAGAGCGTTGATCCGGGCGTGTTTCGCGCCCTGGATACGGCGCAGAGCGCACAGAAGAAGGGCGACTACGCGGCCGCGCGCCGCGCTCTGGATGCTGCCAAGGGCACGCCGGGCAGCCTGGAAGAGGCGCTGCTGTGGCGCAGCGAGGGTTATCTGGCCTGGGCCGAAGGGCAGAACGGCAAAGCCATCGAACTGCTGGAGAAGGTACTGAAGAGCGGCAAGCTGGACGCCGAGCTGCAGGCCGCTGAAGCTTTGAATCTGGCCCGCCTGAACCTGGTCGAGCGCCGCTACGCTCGGGTGGTGACCCTGCTCGCGCCGAGCCAGGCCTACGCCAGCGAAGAGGTGCTGCAGATGCTGGTGCAGGCCTATCAGGGGCTCAATCAGCCGGCCAGGGCGCTGCCTCTGGCCGAGCGTTATGTGCAGGCCAATCCCCAGGCCGCCGACAGCTGGTTGCAGTTTCTCGTCGCAATGAATGCGGACCTGAAGAAATATGCCGCGGCCGAGCGTTGGCAACGGCAACTGCTGGCGCGTCAGCCGAATAATGCCCAGGGCTGGCGTCAGCTGGCGGCCTTGCAGCAGCTGAGCGGCAGCCATGACAAGTCGCTGGCGACCCTGCGCGCGGCGTACCAGAAGGGCCTGCGTTTCAGCGAAAGCGAACTGGATAATCTGGTGCTGCTGGCCGGGGCCGCCGATCAACCCTGGCAGGGGGCCAAGCTGCTCGCCGGGATGCTCGATCAGGGCCTGCTACCGCGCACCAGTGCCCGCGAGGAGCGCCTGGGCCTGCTCTGGTGGCAAGCCCGTGAGCGCAGCAAGGCCGCCCCGATCTTCCGTGAGCTGGCGCAGCGTTCTGGCAGTGCCAAGCACTGGCTGAACCTGGCCCAGCTGGAACTGGAGCAGGCGCGCTGGCAGGCCGGGCTCGACGCCCTGGCCAAGGCCGAGCGTGCCGGTGCCGAGCGCAGCAAGGTGCGCGCCTGGCGTAACTGGGCGGAAAGCGAGTTGAGCTACCAGCGGGAAAAGCATGTGGCCAGCGCGGGCTAGTGGGCTGCCGGTTTTTGGCGCGCAATAGCGTGTGGCACGCCGCTTTTGTAGGGTGGGTTAGCCGCCTGTCGCCATTGCCAAGCATCACGCCACTCGAGACGCGGCGTAACCCACCATCGGCGCAACGCGGTCGATCGTACGCGCCATGATCGTGTTTGGTTGATCGGTCGGCGTACTGCGTCGCTAACCCAGTCTACGGCTCAAGGCGTTCAGCTATCCGGCAGCTCATAGGCGTAAATTTTTTCCGCCTCCATCTGGTAGCCCGCTTCGGCCAGCTCGCTGCTGGTCTGCTCGACCTTCATCGATCCTTCGATCCAGAACGGCTGGTACAGCGCATCAAGCAGCACGCCCAGCTCGCTGGTGACGTGGACGATCTGATTCGACGGCGGTGGTGGCACATGAATGCAGGCACCGAAGTAGGGCACCAGCAGGAACTCGGTCACCCGGCCTTCATCGGTGACATCCAGCGGCACAATATAGCCCGGCAGTTTTACCGACTGGCCGTCCAGCTCTTCCACCACCGGTGCGGTGGGCGATTGCTGCATGGCCGCCGCACCGGATTCGGCGAGGGCGTCGGCCAGCTGCGAGAGATCATGGATCGGTGCCGGCTCAACGGCTTGTGGCGGCGCATCGGCTGGGACCATTTCCGACCAGGTCAGCTCGCGCACCTCGGCAGCCGCCAGGGGCAGGGCCAGGGTGAACAGCAGGGTGGCGAGCAGGGAGCGGTGCATGGAAAGCCTCATAAACGGATCGATAAGCCATCGGCCAGGGATTGGCGATACGCGCGCCAAGCCGGAACACAGCCCATCAACAGGGCGGCGCTCAGGATAGCGCCGAGCAGCGTCCACTCATAGCGGGTCGGCAGATTCAGCGGCAGGTACAGGCCGTAATTCGCCTGCACGTAGCCCTGGGCCGCGGCGATCCCCAGGTACAGCAACAGCAAACCGAGCAGCACGCCGGCCAGGGCCAGGGCAAAGGCCTCGACGATCAACAGGCTGGCGATATGCCAGGGCCGCGCGCCCACCGAGCGTAGAATCGCCATTTCCCGGCGGCGTTCGTTAAGGCTGGTGAGAATCGCCGTGAGCATGCCGATCAGCCCGGTCAGTACGACAAACAGCGACACCACGAACAGCGCTTTCTCGGCGGTACCCATCAGGCTCCACAACTCCTGCAGGGCCACGCCGGGCAGGATCGCCAGCAGCGGCTCGCCGCGAAACTCGTTGATCTCCCGCTGCAGGCTGAAAGTGGCGATCTTGCTGTTCAAACCGAGCAAGACGGCGGTGATCTGCTTGGGCTGCAGATCCATGGCCCGCGCCTGGGAGGCCGAGACCTTGGCCGCGCCGCGTGCCGGCATGCCGTTCTGCCAGTCGACATGCAGGGCCTCCATGCCGGCCAGCGAGATATGCAGGGTGCGGTCCACCGGGGTGCCGGTACGGGCGAGGATGCCGACTACTTTGAATGGCTTGTCGTCATGTTTGACCAGGCTGATGGTGGCCACGCCATGGGCCAGCACCAGTTCCTGATCCAGCTGGTAATTGAGCGCCTGTGCGACTTCGGCACCGAGCACCACTTCAAATGGGTCATCGACAAAGGCGCGTCCGCTGCTCAGTTGCAGCGGCTGGCTGCGGGCATAGCGGTAGTGCTCGAAATACGCAGGGCTGGTGCCCATCACCCGGTAGCCACGGTGCGAGTCGCCCAGGGAGATCGGGATGGCCCACTTGACCTGGCGATGGTCGGCGAAGTGCTCGAAGCTGTCCCAGCGAATATTGTTGGTGGCGTTACCTATGCGGAATACCGAATACAGCAGCAGGTTCACGCTGCCAGAGCGCGCGCCGACGATCAGGTCGGTGCCGCTGATGGTGTTGGCAAAGCTGGCGCGGGCCTCGGTGCGTACCCGCTCGACCGCGAGCAACAAACACACAGAAAGCGCGATGGCGAACACCGTCAGCCAGGCGGTAAAGCGGCGGTTGCCCAGGCTGGCCAGGGCGAGACGCAGTAGATACATCGTTAAATCTCCGCCAGGCGGGTGGCATTGTTCAGCTCGGCCAGCGACAGGCTGCGGTCGAACAGGCGCGCCAGGCTCTGATCGTGGCTGACAAACAGCAGGCTGGAACCGGCTTCGCGGCACTCGGCAAACAGCAGTTCGAGAAAGGCTTCGCGGGCGTCGGCATCCAGGGCCGAGGTGGGTTCGTCGGCGATCACCAGCTCCGGCTGGCCGATCAGCGCACGGGCGGCGGCCACGCGCTGCTGCTGGCCGATCGACAGGTCACCGGCGCGGCGCGCCAGCAGTTCCGGCTGCTGCAAGCCCAGGTGGGCGAGCAGGGCGCTGGTGGCCTTGGCCACGCTGCCATGGCGCTGCACCGCGCGGCTGGCGCGCAGCTTGGAGAAATGGCAGGGCAGTTCGACGTTCTCGCGTACCGAGAGAAACGGCAGCAAATTGAACTGCTGGAAGATATAGCCGGTGTGATCGACTCGGAAGCGGTCGCGCGCGCCTGCGGACAGGGTGCTGAGGTCCTGGTCGAGCAGTTGAATGCTGCCGCGATTGGGTTTCTGCACGCCGCCGAGCAGGCCCAGCAAGGTGGTCTTGCCGCTGCCGCTGGGGCCTTTGAGAAACAGGCTTTCGCCGCGTTGCAGGGTGAAACTGTCGATGTCCAGCAACTCGGGCTGGCCGGGCCAGGCAAAGCCGAGGTGGGACAGTTGGATCAGGGCTGAACTCATAAAGTAAGCGGCCGGGTTACCCCGGCCGTTCTGCTGCAAAAGGGGTGGTTAGAAACTCAGGGTCGGCTGCGCGGGCGTCAGTTCCAGGCCCTGCTGGCCATTCGGGCCGATCAGTTGTACCTGAATTTTCTCGGTGGCGGGGAAGCGCTTGAACAGCTCGCCCAGGTCGAGTTGTTGCAAATCTTCAGGCTTCTGGCAGTCGAGGCTGTAGTGCGCGTGGATATCGCTGTGCTCGCTGTCATGGGATTTTTCGTGCTCGTGCTCATCTGAGTCGGCGTGCTTGGCGAACAGCGGGCTTTCCACTTCCTGCTTGCTGATAGTGCAGTCGCCGGCGTTCAGGCCGAACAGCACCTGCGGTTGTGTCAGCTGGCTGCGGGCTGCAGCGACCTTGGCTTTGTCAGCGGTGCTCTTGGCGGCATGTTCGAAACCCACCAGATTCATCGCCGGGCTTTCCAGCTCCAGTTCCAGGACCTGGCCGTCGAGCACCACATTGAGCATCGCCGCGCCGTGCTCATGGGCATCCAGGCTGCCGTGTTCTGCGTGATCGTGGTCGTCGTGTTCATGGCTGTGTTCGGCAGCCAGGGCGGCAAGGGGCAGCAGGGCGAAAGGCAGGGCAAGTAGCAGGCGGCGCATGGCGGTCTCCGGTCGAGAATATTAACTTGTTACGTTATAACAATTTTATGATGGTTGTGGCCAGCCTTCCTTGGCGGCCCGCTGCGGACGTGGGAGCATGGCGGCTGATCAGTTGAGGGCAGAGTGATGGTGCGAATTCGTGGGCAGATCGGTGCCTGGCCGGTGGACCTGACGGTTGAACTGGATGCGCAGGATTGGGCGCAGCTGGCTCAGCACATTCCCCTTGAGGCGGCACCTGCGCCGGCAGCCGCCGCCGCGCCAGTAGCCAACGATGCCTTGTGGCAGACCACGCTGGAACTGCTGCGCCAGGCCGGACAGATCGAAGGGCCGCAGTTGCTTGGGCAACTCGCAGGGTTGGCGGGCGGGGAGGCTGCAGGCAAGCGCCTGCTGGTGCGTCTGCGCCATTGCGCGCAGGTGCGGATGGAAACGGGCGTTGATGCGCTTATCTATCATTGGGTGGGCTAAACCGCGTCGATGGGGGTTACCCATCGACGGTCGTGGCGATCAGTAAATCGCCTGATACAGCTTGCGCCGGTAGGCGGTGACCAGCGGGTGATCATTGCCCAGCAGGTCGAAGACCTGCAGCAGGGTCTTGTGCGGCAGGCCGTCGGCGTAGCTGCGGTTGCGGATAAACAGCTTGAGCAGGGCGTCCAGCGCCGGCTCGTAGTGCTGGCGCGCCAGTTGCTGGATGGCCAGCTGGTAGCTCGCTTCATCGTCATCTGCGTTTTGTGCCAGGCGGGTTTTCAGGCTGGCGACATCCGGCAGCTCGCCAGCCAGGCGCAGAAAGGTCAATTGCGCGCGGGCACCGGCCAGGGCCTGCTTATGTTCATCGCCTTTTACCGCGCTCAGCACCACCTCGGCTTCGCCCAGCTCGCCACGTTCGGCCAGGCAGCGGGCGTAGAGAATCAGCGCCGCGGCGTGTTCGTTGTTTTCCGTCAGCAGCACCTTGAGCACCGCTTCGGCGTCGGCAAAGCGGCCTTCGCTGAATAGCGCCTGGGCCGCCTCCATTGGGTCGGCGGCTGCAGGGGCCGGCTCGGCGACGTGAGGCTTGAGCATCTCGCGGATCGCCGCCTCGGTCTGTGCGCCGGCAAAGCCGTCGACCGGCTGGCCATCCTTGAACAACACCACGGTGGGCAGGCTGCGGATGCCGAAGCGGGCGACGATGTCCTGTTCGATATCGCAGTTGACCTTGGCCAGCAGCAACTCGCCGCGGTATTCCTCGGTGATTTTCGCCAGCAGCGGCATCAGCGCCTTGCACGGCGCGCACCATTCGGCCCAGAAGTCCACCAGCACCGGCTTCTGGAACGAGTTCTCGATCACCAGCTGTTCGAAGCTGGCGCTGCCTGCGATATCAAAGATGTAAGGGGAGTCGCTCATGGTCGGTCTCGGCTGGGCGAAGTGATAAGTGGACTATAAATGCGGGCGCAGGTTGCTGGAAACAAGCCCGCCTCAGGCGCGCTCGGCGTGGTACAGGCTGACATGGCGAAACTCCGCCGGCTCGGCCAGATCCGGCCAGGTGCAGGCTTCGAGTACGCCGAGGCGCTGATAGAGCGGGTGTTGGAAGTCGCGCACTCGGGAGTCCGCCACCAAAGCCTCACGGCCACGGCTGAGGAACTGGTCGAGCAGCGGCAGGTTGGCGCGGTCGTAGAGCACGTCGGCGACGATAATCAGGTCGAAGCGGTCGGCCTCGGCGAAGAAGTCTGCGGAGTAACTCAGCTGCACATCATTGAGCGCGGCATTGGCCTGGCAGGCGGCGATGGCCAGCGGATCGAGGTCGCAGGCCACCACTTCCAGCGCGCCGGCCTTGGCTGCGGCAATCGCCGCCACGCCTGAGCCAGCGCCGAAATCCAGCACGCGCTTGCCGCGCACCCACTCGGGGTGTTCGGCCAGCCAGCGCGCCAGAACCAGGCCGCTGGCCCAGCAGAAGCACCAGTAGGGCGGTTCTTCGAGGATCAGGCGGGTTTCTTCCGGGCTGAAACAGCGATCCATATTCGCCGGGTCGATCAGCCATAGCTTGATTGCGGTGCCGGGCAGGGTTTGCGCGCTGAGCTGGGCGTCACCCAGCCGTTCGTTGAGTGCGGCCTGCAGGGCGACCGGTGCCGTCACGGTGCCGGTACCAGGCGCAGCTCGCCGAGGGCCTGGGTTTCGCCATGGGCAATCGGTAGTTCGGGCAGGCGCAGAATCAGTCGGCCGGCCTGATTGGCGCGGCCATGCAGCTCAATGCGACTGTGCTTGTTAAAAGTTTCCGGATTGAACGGCAGGCGAAACGCCAGCGGGTTGCCGGTGCCGCGCAGCTGAATATTGCCCAGCAGCGCCTGCGGCCGGCCGCGCTCATCGACCGCCAGCAGGGCCAGCTCCACATCCGCCTCATTGGGCACATTCAACAGGCTGCCGCTCAGCTCGCGCTGATAGGCTGGCAGCGGTGCTTGAACCGGTGCGGGCGGAGTGGGTTTGGCGGGCGGCGGGTTGTCGCTGGCGCAGGCGGTCAGCAGGGCGAGCAGGCTCAGTATTATCAGCGGTTGTAGCGGCACGGGGGCTTTCATCGAGGGTATCAACTCCGCTGGTTTGGATGGGCGCCTGTATACCGCAAACCCCTCGGCTTGTCTTGCCCGGGGGATGCGCTAACATGGCGGCCTGCGGTTCAGGGGTTGCTGACGTTTCGTCGCTGCTCGCTGCGAAACCTCAATTGGCCCAAGGTTAGCTTTAATCTATGCATTGTCCCTTTTGCGCTGCCAACGACACCAAAGTCATCGATTCGCGCCTGGTTGCCGAGGGCGAGCAGGTGCGCCGTCGGCGCGAATGCCTGGCCTGTGGCGAGCGCTTCACCACCTTCGAGACCGCCGAGCTGGTCATGCCGCGGCTGATCAAGCAGGACGGCAGCCGCCAGCCATTCGATGAAGACAAGCTGCGCGCCGGCATGCAGCGCGCCCTGGAAAAACGCCCGGTAAGCATCGAGCGCCTGGAAGCGGCCATCGCCCATATCAAGCACAAGCTGCGCGCCACTGGCGAGCGCGAGATCAAGTCGCTGGTGCTCGGTGAACTGGTGATGGGCGAGCTGCAGAAACTCGACGAAGTGGCCTATATCCGTTTTGCCTCGGTGTACAAACGCTTTCAGGACCTCAACGAGTTCCGTGAGGAAATCGATCGCCTGTCCCGCGAACCCGCCCAGAGCTGATGATGAACAGCGACCATGCCCTGATGGCCCGCGCCCTGGAGCTGGCCCGTAAAGGCCTGTATTCCACCCATCCCAATCCCCGTGTCGGCTGCGTTATCGTCCGCGATGGGGTCATCGTCGGCGAAGGCTGGCATGTCCGCGCCGGCGAGCCCCATGCCGAGGTGCATGCCCTGCGTCAGGCTGGCGACCAGGCCCGCGGTGCCACCGCCTACGTCACTCTGGAACCTTGCAGCCATCATGGCCGCACCCCGCCCTGCGCCGATGCGTTGGTTGCGGCCGGTGTGGCGCGGGTGGTGGTGGCCATGCAGGACCCCAATCCACAGGTCGGCGGCAGCGGTCTGCTGCGCCTGATGCAGGCCGGGATCGCGGTGCAGGGTGGGGTGCTGGAGGCCGAGGCGCGGGCGCTCAACGCCGGCTTTATCAAGCGCATGGAGCAGGGGTTGCCGTTTGTCCGGGTCAAGCTGGCCATGAGCCTGGATGGCCGTACCGCCATGGCCAGCGGTGAAAGCCAGTGGATTACCGGGCCGGCGGCGCGGGCCGCGGTGCAGCGCCTGCGCGCCCGTTCCAGCGTGGTGCTGACCGGGGCCGACACCGTGCTGACCGACGCCGCGCGCCTGACCGTGCGCCCCGACGAACTGGGTCTGGACCTCGAGCAGACTGCCCTGGCCGCCAGCCGCGCGCCGTTGCGGGTGCTGGTCGATGGACGTCTGCGGGTACCGCTCGATGCCGCCTTCTTCCAGGCCGGCGCGGCCATGGTGGCGACCTGTGCGGCCGCCGAGGCGCGGGATCGCTATCTGAACGAGGGGCACGAACTATTGGCCTTGCCCAGCAGCAGTGGGCAAGTGGATCTGCAGCGCTTGCTGGCCGAGCTGGCGCAGCGCGGGGCTAATGAAGTGCTGGTGGAAGCCGGGCCGCGCCTGGCCGGGGCCTTTGCTCGCCTGGGTCTGGTGGATGAGTACCAGCTGTTCGTCGCGCCCAAGTTTCTCGGCTCCAGTGCGCGACCCTTGCTGGAGTTGCCACTGGAGCGGATGGCCGATGCGCCGGCGCTGAAAATTGTCGAGATGCGCGCGGTCGGGGATGACTGGCGGATTATCGCGGTGCCACAGCCGGCTGTTTGATGGGCGGGCATTAGCGATGACGAGTCATTAGCGATGGCACACCATTCATCCTGTCGTTTGCCGATGCAGGGCGTCGGCAATTTGTGGTAAAACGCCTCTCGGCTGCGCAAGTAGCCGTAACGTTCTCAGGGCGGGGTGTGATTCCCCACCGGCGGTAATGGCTGCAAGGCCTAGCCCGCGAGCGCTTGTCAGGAGCGGTGTAAGCCGCTTGGCAAGGACAGCAGACCCGGTGTGATTCCGGGGCCGACGGTTAAAGTCCGGATAAAGAGAGAGCGGGATTGCCTCAACAAGGCGCGTTCAGGCGCGCCTCGAAATCCCTATCGATCAAACGCGCCCTGTTTTTATAAAACAGGAGTTGGTTTAGATGTCTGATTTTTATTCTGTGCCCCGGGCTTCTGGCGTTGTTCGCCAGTGCTTTGCTGTGGGCGCGACGCAGGGGGTGGCATGTTTACCGGCATAATCGAAGCCATTGGCAGCATCCGCGCGTTGACCCCCAAGGGCGGCGATGTGCGGGTCTATGTCAGCACCGGCAAACTCGATCTGGGCGACGTCAAGCTGGGCGATAGCATTGCGGTCAATGGCGTCTGCCTGACCGCCGTGGAGCTGCCCGGCGATGGCTTCTGGGCCGATGTCAGCCGCGAAACCCTGGCGCATACCGCCTTTATCAGCTTGAAAGCCGGCAGCCCGGTCAATCTGGAGAAGGCGCTGACGCCCACCAGTCGCCTCGGCGGTCACCTGGTCAGCGGCCATGTCGATGGCGTCGGTGAAGTCATCGCCCGCGCCGATAACGCCCGCGCCGTGCAGTTCACTATTCGCGCACCGCGCGAGCTGGCCAAATATATCGCCCACAAGGGGTCGATCACCGTCGATGGCACCAGCCTGACCGTCAATGCGGTCAACGGTGCCGAATTCGAGCTGACCATCGTGCCGCACACCCTGGCCGAGACCATCATGGTCGACTACCGCCCCGGCACTCAGGTCAACCTCGAGGTGGATCTGCTGGCGCGTTATCTGGAGCGCCTGCTACTCGGCGACAAAGCCGCCGAGCCGAGCAAGGCCGCTGGTATGACGGAAAGCTTTCTGGCCGAACACGGCTACCTGAAGAATTAAGGAATCGCCCGCATGGCTCTTAACAGCATCGAAGAACTGATCGAAGACATCCGCGCCGGCAAGATGGTCATCCTCATGGATGACGAGGACCGCGAGAACGAAGGCGACCTGATTATCGCCTCCGAGTGCGTCAAGGCCGAGCACATCAACTTTATGGCGCGCTTCGCCCGCGGCCTGATCTGCATGCCGATGACCCGCGAGCGCTGCGAAACCCTCAAGCTGCCGCTGATGGCACCGCGCAACGGTTCCGGCTTCGGTACCAAGTTCACCGTGTCCATCGAGGCCGCCGAAGGGGTGACCACCGGTATCTCCGCCGCCGATCGCGCACGCACCGTGCAGGCCGCCGCCGCGAAAAGCGCCAAGGCTGAGGATATCGTCAGCCCCGGCCATATCTTCCCGCTGATGGCCCAGCCCGGTGGCGTACTGGCCCGTGCCGGCCACACCGAAGCGGCCTGCGACCTGGCGCGCATGGGCGGTTTCGAGCCGAGCGGGGTGATCTGCGAAATCATGAACGACGACGGCACCATGTCCCGTCGCCCCGAGCTGGAAGAGTTCGCCAAGGAACACGGCATCAAGATCGGCACCATCGCCGACCTGATCCACTACCGCCTGATCCACGAGCGCACCGTCGAGCGCGTCAGCGAGCAAGTGCTCGACAGCGAGCTGGGCCAGTTCAACCTGGTTACCTACCGCGATTCGGTGGAGAACGACGTGCACATGGCCCTGACCCTGGGCAGCATCTGCGCCGAGGAGCCGACCCTGGTGCGGGTGCACAATATGGACCCGCTGCGCGACCTGTTTATGGTCAACCAGCCGGGCCGTTGGAGTCTGCGCGCAGCGATGAAGCAGGTGGCCGCAGACGGCAGCGGCGTGGTGCTGTTGCTCGGCAACCCGCTGACCGGCCCGGACCTGCTGGCGCACCTGGAGCGCCAACTGGGCGGCGAAACCAAAGTCGCCAACCCGACCACCTACAGCACCGTCGGTGCCGGCTCGCAGATCCTCCGCGACCTGGGTGTGCGCAAGATGCGCCTGATGAGTTCGCCAATGAAGTTCAATGCAATATCCGGTTTCGATCTGGAAGTTGTAGAATACCTGCCCTCTAAATAATCCCAAGGGTCGCCGATGGCGGCCCGGCTCTTTAATACAGACGAGATTCGCTATGACCCTGAAGACCATCGAAGGTACTTTTATCGCCCCCAAGGGCCGCTTTGCCCTGGTGGTTGGCCGCTTCAACAGCTTCGTGGTCGAAAGCCTGGTAAGCGGCGCAGTTGACGCTCTCGTGCGCCATGGCGTGAGCGAAAGCGACATCACCATCATCCGTGCGCCGGGTGCCTTCGAAATCCCGCTGGTGGCGCAGAAAGTCGCCCAGCGTGGCGATTTCGACGCCATCATCGCCCTCGGTGCGGTGATCCGCGGCGGTACCCCGCATTTTGAATACGTGGCGGGCGAGTGCACCAAGGGCCTGGCCCAGGTTTCCATGGAGTTCGGCGTGCCGGTAGCCTTCGGCGTACTGACCGTCGATTCCATCGAGCAGGCCATCGAGCGTTCCGGCACCAAGGCCGGCAACAAGGGCGCGGAAGCTGCATTGTCCGCCCTGGAAATGGTCAGCCTGCTGGCGCAGCTGGAGGCCAAGTGAGCCAGAACGACGGTAACGGGCAGCAGCCACAAGCGCCGAAAAAAGGTCCCAGCACCAAGACTCTCGCGCGCCGTCAGGCGCGCTCCCTGGCCATGCAGGCGTTGTACTCCTGGCATATGGCCGGGCAGCAGCTGAACGAGATCGAAGCGCAGTTTCGCGTCGATAACGACTTCAGCGCCGTTGATGGGGCCTACTTCCACGAGATTCTGCACGGCGTGCCACGGCAGAAAAGCGAGATCGACGGGGCCTTCGAACCGCTGCTCGATCGTCCGATCGCCGAGATCGACCCGGTCGAACTGTCGATCCTGCGTCTGTCGACCTACGAGCTGAAAAACCGCATCGATATCCCTTATCGCGTGGTGATCAACGAAGGCATCGAGCTGGCCAAGGTGTTCGGTGCCACTGACGGACACAAGTTCGTCAACGGCGTGCTGGACAAGCTGGCACCGCGTTTGCGGGCGGACGAAGTTCGCGCCAACAAGCGTTAAGGTTTTTTGGGATGCTTGATTTACGATCTTGCGAGCTAGAGTCCTGCAAGGCAAAAGCAGGCGAGGAAGCGGAGTGTGCTGTAGCACATGAGCATTTCGAGCCTGCTTTTAACGCAGCAGGGCCGACGCGCAGCAGATCGTTGCCATCTCATGGGTGAGTTCGAGCTTATCCGTCAGTATTTCGCCGCTGCGTCCTGTGCGCAGGCTGGCGAAGGTGTGGCATTGGGCATCGGCGACGATTGTGCCCTGCTGCAAGTGCCGTCTGGCGAGCAGCTGGCCATTTCTACCGACACCCTGGTCGCCGGGGTGCATTTCCCCGAATCTGCCGATCCTTTTCTGCTGGGCCAGCGTGCCTTGGGCGTTTCGGTCAGTGACCTGGCCGCCATGGGCGCGGCACCTGTCGGCTTTACCCTGGCCTTGACCCTGCCCAGTGCCGAGCCGGATTGGCTGCGGGACTTTGCCCGTGGCCTGGATCAGATGGCGCAACACTGCGCGATTCGCCTGATCGGCGGCGATACCACCCGTGGCCCCCTGAGCCTGACCCTGACCGTCTTCGGCCGCGTGCCGACGGGTAGGGCGCTGACCCGCAAAGGCGCGCAGGTCGGTGATCTGCTCTGCGTCGGCGGTGAGCTGGGTGATGCCGCCGGTGCCTTGCCGTTGGTGCTTGGCCAGCGACAAGCGGAGCCCGCCGTGGCCGAGGCGCTGCTGGCGCGTTACTGGTCGCCCATGCCGCAGCTCGATCTGGGCCTGGCGCTGCGCGGCAAGGCCACGGCTGCACTGGATATTTCCGATGGCTTGCTGGCCGATTGCGGGCATATCGCCGCGGCGTCCGGCGTGGCGTTGCTGATTGAACAGGCGCAGGTGCCGATATCCGCCGCCTTGCGGGCATTTGCCGGGGAGACGGTGGCGCGCCAGTGCGCATTAAGCGGTGGCGATGATTACCGGCTGGCCTTTACCCTGCCGGCCGCGCATCTGGCCGATTTGCAGCAGGCGGGTTGGCCTGTGCGAGTTATTGGTCGTGTGGTGGCCGGCCAGGGCGTTACTCTGCTGAACTCGCAAGGCCAACCCGTGCAGCTGCCACGCAGCGGCTATCAACATTTTGGAAGTGCCAGTGACTGATCATCCCAAGCAAGTCCCCGCCGAGTTCGTCCCGCCTTCGGTCTGGCGCAACCCCTGGCACTTCCTGGCCTTCGGTTTTGGCTCCGGCACCTTGCCGAAAGCCCCGGGCACCTGGGGCTCGCTGGTGGCGCTGCCGTTTATTCCGCTGTTTCAGATGCTGCCGGACTGGGGCTACTGGCTGATGCTCGGCATCACCATGCTGTTCGGCTTCTGGCTGTGCGGCAGGGTGGCCGACGACCTGCGGGTGCACGACCACGAAGGCATCGTCTGGGACGAAATGGTCGGCATGTGGATCACCCTCTGGCTGGTGCCGGACGGTTGGGGCTGGCTGCTGCTAGGCTTTCTATTGTTCCGCGTGTTCGACATCCTCAAGCCCTGGCCGATCCGCTGGATTGACCGGCACGTGCATGGCGGTGTCGGCATCATGCTCGATGACGTGCTGGCTGGCGTGTTCGCCTGGATAACCCTGCAGTTGTGTGTCTGGGGCTGGGCCAATGGCATGTCGGCAGCACTGTTGGGTTGATCATCGGTTGGGCTGATCATTGAGAGGTGGCGCATGGGCCGCAGATGCTGGATCTTGCTCGTCGCGTTACTGGCCTGTTGCTCCGTGCAGGCCAATGCCTCAATGCCGGAACAGGTGCGCATTGCCAGCGAAGTGTGGGAGGGCCACACCCATGCCGACGGTACGGGCCTGGCGTGGGATATCATGCGTCTGGTATTCGAGCCAGCCGGGGTGGCGCTGCAGATCCAGAGCGTGCCCTACACCCGTTCCATCGGTCTGGTGCAGCGCGGCGAAGCGGATGCCTGGGTCGGTTCTTACCTCAACGAAGTCGACGACGGGGTGTTCTACCCGCGCCTTCCTTACGATGCCGATCAGATTGGCGCTCTCGGTCTGACGGAGCAGCCGCTGCCCAGTCTGGCCAACCTCGGCGAGTTCCGCCTGGTGTGGATCCGCGGTTATGAGTACCAGCGCTATCTGCCAAACTTGCGCGATTACCGCGAAGTGCAGCGCCGTAGCGGTATTCTGGCCATGCTCGACCTTGGTCATGCCGATTTCTATATCGATGCGCTGACCGAGGTCGAGGAGCTGCTGGCCACCACCAGTGCTCCGCAACGTTACCGCTCGACCGTCCTGACCGCGCTGCCGCTGTACCTGGGGTTTGCCGATAATCCGCGGGGTCGGGCGCTGGCCGAGCTCTACGATCGGCGCATGGAACTGCTGCTGGAAGAGGATCGTCTGCGTGAGGTCTTTGTGCGCTGGCAGCAACCCTATCCCTTCGATTAACCGCCACGAGAAGCCGTATGCAGGGTATCAAGTGTTTCATTCTGGGCTGGTTGCTGCTGGCCACCAGTTGCGTCTGGGCCGCTCCCCAGGTGCGGGTTGTAGGGCTTTTCCCAGGAGCTGCGGTGTTGAATGTCGATGGCCAGCGCAAGCTGGTCAAGGTTGGCCAGACCGGCCCCGGTGGAGTGGTGGTGGTCAGTGCCGATAGCCGTGGCGCGGTGCTGCGCGTCGATGGCGTGGAGCGCAGCTATGGCCTGAGCCGCGAGTACAGCGAAGGCTTTGCCGCGCCGGTGAAGAAGCAGTTCAGCATCGCCAAGGGCATCGGCGGGCATTACTGGGTTGCCGGCTCGGTGAATGGCCAGTCCGTGCAGTTTCTGGTCGATACCGGGGCAACGTCGATAGCCCTCAATGATGGCCATGCCCGCCGCCTGGGTATCGATTATCGGGTCAGCGGTAGGCCGCTGCAGGTCAGCACGGCCAGTGGTACGGTGCGTGGCTGGCAGGTCAGTCTCGATCGGGTCAAGGTCGGCGAGCTGGAAGTGCTGGGCGTCGACGCCGTGGTGCTGGAGGGCGGTTCGCCCACTGAAGCCCTGCTCGGCATGAGCTTTCTCGGCCGGATTGGCTGGCGCGTCGAGCAGGACGTGCTGGTGCTGGAATCCAAGTATTAACCGGCGCGCCGCGCCGGCCGCTGGTTCGATCCTTATCATCGGTAATTCAGGCTGACCCGCTGGTGGGGCCTGCTGTTACAATGCACGTCTGAATTTATTGTTCATTTCTCTTCTTAGGAGCATCCGGTGCCCGTCGTATTCGTCGCCGCCTCCCAGCTGCCTACGCCCTTTGGCGTGTTTACCATGCATGGCTTCCTCGAAACGGCCTCCGGTAAGGAACACGTCGCCCTGACTTATGGCGATGTGGCCGATGGCGAGCCGGTATTGGGGCGCCTGCATTCCGAGTGCCTGACCGGCGACGCGCTGTTCAGCCTGCGCTGCGATTGCGGCTTTCAGCTCGAAGCGGCGCTGCGCGCGATTGCCAGCGAAGGCCGCGGCGTATTGCTTTACCTGCGCCAGGAGGGTCGTGGCATCGGTCTGCTGAACAAGATCCGCGCTTACGAGCTGCAGGACGGCGGTGCCGATACCGTCGAGGCCAATGAGCGCCTGGGCTTCGGGGCCGACCAGCGCGACTACGCGATCTGCCTGCCGATGCTCGAGCACCTGCGGATCAAGGCGCTCAAGCTGATGACCAACAACCCGCGCAAGGTCAAGGCGCTGGGCGATATGGGCATCAATGTGGCGACCCGGGTGCCGTTGCAGATCGACCACAATCCGCACAACAAGAAGTACCTCGCGACCAAGGCCGGCAAGCTCGGGCATATGCTCGGCAGCCTGCACCAGGGCGAGGTCGAGGAAAGCCTGTGACCCGCAGCGAAGTGCGCCGTCGTCTGGCGCTGGCCTGGTGGCAGCAGCTGGCGCTGACCCTGGCTCCGCTGTTCGTGCTCAACCTGCTGTTCGGCGCGGGCCAGCAAACCGGCGTGCTGACCATGCCGCTGTTTATCGCCGGGGTCGCCTCGATGTTTGTCAGCCTGCCGCTGTTCAGCACCTACAAGCGTGCCCTGGTGGCCACTGAAAAAGCCCTCGACACCCCGGATGAACACGATGCCTGGCTTGAGCTGGCGCGTGTGCGGCGTACCGCCTTCCTCGGTGCTGGCCTGCCGGCCTGGATCGCCGCGTTTGCGGTGTTCGCCGGGCTGGAGGCGATTCCCCTGATCCTGCTGGCGTTGTCCAGTGTGGTGTTGTTGTACCTCTACCGCATTCCCCGCCAACTCGGCTGATGCGTGCCACCACGCTCTGTCTGATGCTGTTGCTGGCCTGGCCAGCAGTGGCGGTCGAGCGAGTGGTCAGCCTGGCACCGTCGCTGACCGAAATAATGCTGGAGCTGGACGCGGGCGACTTGCTGGTCGGCCTGCTCGATGGCGGCGAGCGCCCGCCAGCGGTGGCGCAGCTGCCCTCGGTGGGGCGCTATGGCCAGCTTGAGCTGGAAAGCCTGCTCCAGCTGCAGCCCGATCTGGTGCTGCTCTGGCCGGACAGCATCGGCAGCGCCCAGCGCCAGCAATTGCAACGTCTGGGCATTCCCCTGCTGATCGTCGAACCGCGCAAACTGGCCGATTTGGCGGAGAGTTTCGTCGAAATCGGCGCACGTATTGATCGCGTCGAACAAGGCCGGCAGTTACAGCGAAAATTCAATGCGGGGCTGGCCGAGTTGCGTCGGCGCTATCGGCGCGAGCAGCCGCTGGCGCTGTTCTACCAGCTCTGGGATGTACCGCTGTATACCATCGGTGGCCAGCAGATCATCAGCGACGCCCTAGGTGTCTGCGGGGCCGAGAATATCTTTGCCGAGCTTGCCTTGCCTGCGCCGCAGGTCAGCGTGGAGGCGGTGCTTGAACGCAACCCCGAGGTGATTCTAGCCAGCACGCAGCGCCAGCTAGACGCATGGCGCATCTGGCCGGGTGTGGCCGCGGTTGAGCGTGAGCAGTTGTGGCTAGTGCCTGATGAAGGCCTGGAACGGCCGAGCTTTCAGATGCTGGGGGCGCTGCAGCAGCTGTGCGAGCAGTTGGCTGAGGCGCGCTGAAGCCCGGATTACATCCGGGCCACGTTCAGGCTGCAGTCCACCTCGATAGCGTCTTAAAGCTCAGGCGTCCAGGTCACGGCAAACAGCGCGGTGCGGCCTTCGGTGTTGTAGCCGAAGCGTCCGTTGTTTGTGCTGTAGGTCGCCTCGGCATAGTCCTTGTCGAAGAGATTGTTCAGTTTCAGGTCGAAGGCCACTTCCTCGCTGGCTTGCCATTTGCCGCGCAGGCTGAGCAGGCCGTAACCGCCCAGCTCGCGGGTGTTGTCGGCATCGTCATAGCGACCACTGACCGCGCGCCAGCTGGTACCCACGGCAAACTCACCGAACTGGCGATCCAGGTCCAGGCTCAGCGTGCGTTTGGCGCGGCGGGCGAGGGTGTGGCCAGTGTCGCGATCCCGCGGGTCGATCAGGGCGAGTGCCAGGTTGCTCTGCCAGCCGAACAGCTCCTGCTTGAGCGCCGCCTCGAAGCCATTGATGCGGGCGGTCTGGACGTTCTGCGGAATGAAGTTCTGGTCGAGAACAATCGCGTCCTGCAGGTCGATACGGTACAGCGACAGTTCCAGTGCGCCGGTTTCGCTGTAGCGGCTGCGCCATTGGGCTTCGTAGCTTTTGGACGTTTCCGGCTCTAGGTCCGGGTTGGCACTCGGGAAGCAAAAGCCGCTGAAGCAGAAATCCGGGTAGTACAGGTCGTTGAAGGTCGGTGCGCGGAAGCCTTCGCTGTAGGACAGGATCAGATCATTGGCGGCGTTGAACGGTACGGTCAGCGCGGCGTTCCAGCTGTTCTCACTGCCGAACTGCTGGTTCTTGTCATGGCGCAGGCCCAGTTCGGTCGAGAAATCTTCGGCGCTGTAGCGGTGCTGAATAAATGCCGCCTGGTTCCAGCGCGAGTCCTCAGTAAAGGTCTCGCTACCCGTCACTCGATCTTCATACCAATCGGCACCCAGCAGCACCTGGTGGCGCTCGTTGAGCGCCACGGTATTCACCCAGTTGATCGAGTCACGGTAGGTGTTGAAACTGTAGAACGCGTCGGCGCTGGCTTGTGGCTGATCGTTGCCGGTGTCGCGCTTGTCCTCGCTGTGACCGATTTCCAGGCGACTGTTCCAGGCTTCGCTGAGGTTGGCGTCGATGTAGCTGGACAGGCTGCTGAGCTGGAAGTCCGTCGTAGGCAGGGAGGTGCTGAAGATGTCCTCGAACTCGGCCTGGCCACGCTGGTCGAGGGCACTGAAGCCTATCTTCAGGTCGTCATCGAATTGGTGCGATACATTCAGGCTCAGCGACTGATTGCGGTAGGCATCATCATCGCCATTGGCCCCGAAGTTGTCGCGGGTGGCGTCGATGCCCTGGGTTTCATCGAGTGCTGCACCCAGGTTGAAGCGGGTTTGCCCGTCACCGCCGGACAAGCCAAGGCTGCGCTCGAAGGTCTGGTTGCTGCCGGCACCAAGGCGAACATAGGGCTTGAGTCCGGCACCACTGCCTTGGCGGGTGAAAATCTGCACAACCCCGCCGATGGCATCCGAACCATAGAGCGCCGAGCGCGCGCCACGCACCACTTCGACCCGCTCGATCTGTTCCGGGCTGAGAAACTCCAGGCTGCTGGTGCCACTGGAGGCAGCGGAAATACGTTGGCCGTCTACCATTACCAGGGATTGCGCGGTCGAGGTGCCGCGCATAAACAGGCCTGTCTGGCTGCCCGCGCCGCCGGTACGGCTGACGCTGACGCCGGGGACGCGTTCGAGTAGTTCCGCCACGCTGCGCACTTGCAGGCGCTCGATGTCCTTGCGGGTAAACACCGTGGTTGCAGCAGTCGCCTGCTGAACCGGTTCGGCGTGCCGCCCGGAGGTCACGATCAGCGGCTGCAACTCGAGTGAGTCGACAGGGCTGGATTGATCAGCATGGGCAGCCAGCGGCAGCAGCGCCACAGCCAGAGCAAGACGGGACAATTTCATTGGAGAATCCTCAAAAGACAGAAAAACTTTCGAGGAGGGCAGGGACAAGCACCGGGCAAGGAGGCGATAGCCAGCGCTTGACGGTGATGCCCTCCGCAACACCAGTCACTTTATGCCGAGGCAGGTCTCCGGGCTGCCGACTGCCTTTCCCACCTTCCCAGGCGCACCCAGTGGTTTTTGAGAAAGGCTGCGCTTGCGCGCTGTCGGTTACCGTTGCGGGGGCAGCGCAGGCCTTGCGGCTGTCGAGTCGACAGCGGCGCACCTGCTTCCCTTTTCACGCTGCTGGTTTGGCAGCGACCTCGGACAGATAAAACGTCGCGCACCTTAAGGCGCTGCGAGTAGAAGCACAAGCCGCTCGCCTTAGCGGGCGGCGCGCCTAGATTATTGGGGCGTTTCCAGCTGCGCCAGGCGTTGGCGTACTGCCGCCTCGATGCCGGCAGCATCCAGGCCGCACTCGGCGAGCATCTGGCTCGGCTTGGCGTGCTCGACGTAATAGTCCGGCAGGCCCAGGTGCAGCAGCGGCTTGAGGATATTCTCGCGGGCGAGAAACTCGCCGACCGCACTACCGGCACCGCCCATGATGCTGTTCTCTTCGATCGTCACCAGCAATTCGTGGCTGGCCGCCAGCTGGCGCACCAGAGCCTCGTCCAGGGGTTTGACAAAGCGCATATCGACCACTGTGGCGTCGAGTGTTTCGCCGACCTTGAGTGCTTCACTCAGCTGCACGCCGAACACCAGCAGGGCGATCTGCTGGCCTTGGCGACGGACGACGCCCTTGCCGATTTCCAGTGGCTCCAGACCCGCTTCGATGGCGGCATTGGGGCCGCTGCCGCGTGGGTAGCGCACCGCCGCCGGGCCATCGAACAGGTGGCCGGTGCTGAGCATGCGGCGCAGTTCGTTCTCATCGCTGGGTGTCATCACCAGCATGCCGGGGATGCAGCGCAGGTAGGACAGGTCAAAACTGCCGGCATGGGTCGGGCCGTCTTCGCCGACCAGACCGGCGCGGTCGATGGCGAACAGCACGTCAAGGTGCTGCACGGCCACGTCGTGGATCAGTTGGTCGTAGGCGCGCTGGAGGAATGTCGAATAGATTGCCACTACCGGCTTGGTGCCGTCGCAGGCCATGCCCGCGGCCAGGGTTACCGCATGCTGTTCGGCGATGGCCACGTCGAAATAGCGCTCGGGGTATTGCTCGCTAAAGGCCACCAGGTCGGAGCCCTCCTTCATCGCCGGGGTGATGCCGACCAGGCGCGGGTCCTGCGCGGCCATATCGCACAGCCATTGGCCGAAGACGCCGGAGTACTTGGGCCCGCTCGCCGGCTTCGGGGTGGCGTCGGGCTTGACCGGCTCCAGCTTGGTGATGGCGTGGTAGCCGATGGGGTCGGCTTCGGCCGGGGCGAAGCCCTTGCCCTTCTTGGTCACCACGTGGAGGAACTGCGGGCCGTCGAGGTCGCGCATATTGCGCAGGGTGGCGAGCAGGGTCGGCAGATCGTGGCCGTCGATCGGGCCGACATAGTTCCAGCCCAGCTCCTCGAACAGGGTGCCGGGCACCAGCATACCCTTGGCGTGCTCCTCGACCTTGCGCGCGATCTCCCAGGCACCGGGCAGGCTCGAGAGGATCTTCTTGCTGCCCTCGCGCATGCTGGCGTAGGTGCGGCTGGAGATGATCTTGGCCAGGTAGTTGGACAGCCCGCCGACGTTCTTGGAGATCGACATGTCGTTGTCGTTGAGGATCACCAGCATATTGGCGTTGACGTCGCTGGCGTGGTTGAGCGCCTCGAAGGCCATGCCGGCGGTCAGCGCGCCGTCGCCGATCACCGCCACCGCCTTGCGCCGCGAGCCTTGCAGGCGCGCGGCGATGGCCATGCCCAAAGCGGCGCTGATGCTGGTGCTGGAGTGGCCGACGCCAAAGGTGTCGTACTCGCTTTCCGAGCGGCGCGGGAAGGCGGCGATGCCGTCCTTCTGGCGCAGGCTGCCCATCTGTTCGCGGCGGCCGGTGAGAATCTTGTGCGGATAGGCCTGATGGCCGACATCCCACACCAGGCGATCATCCGGGGTGTCGAAGACATAATGCAGGGCAACGGTCAGCTCGATCACGCCCAGGCCCGCGCCGAAATGTCCACCGGTCTGCCCGACCGTATACAGCAGGTACTGGCGCAGTTCGTCGGCCAGGGTTTCCAGCTCGGCCTCGCCCAGGCGGCGCAGCTCGTCCGGCGTGTTGGCACGGTCTAGAAGGGGCGTCAGCGGGCGCTCACGGGGAATCGCGTGGAAGGTCGTCGGCATCAGGCAGATCGTTATAGGTGTAAAAGATGCGGCAGTTTACCCGAAGCGCCGGAAACTGCCCAAACATGGTTCGGCTCAGCGCAACCGTGGCCCGGATCTAGTTCGGGCCATGTCGGCCAGAGCGCCCGGATTGTATCCGGGCTACGTCGAACCTGTTACCAGGTGTCGATTGAGCGCTTCTTGCCTTCGCGTGGTGCGGGCCGTGGCGTGGCATTGAGCCCGCGCAGCAGCCAGGCGCGGGTTTCCACGGGGTCGATCACCGCATCGATCTCGAGAAAACTGGCCATATTGATGCCCTTGCCGTTCTGGTAGGCCTTGGCCACCAGCTTGTCGAACAGCTGCTGGCGTGCCGCGGGCTCTTCGATGGCCGCCAGCTCCTTGGCAAAACCTAGGCGCACCGCTCCCTCCAGGCCCATCGCACCAAACTCGGCGCTGGGCCAGGCGATGGTAAACAGCGGCGAGTGGAAGCTGCCGGCGGCCATGGCCTGGGCCCCGAGGCCGTAGCCCTTGCGCAGCACCACGGTGAAAAACGGCACCGTCAGGCTGGCGGCGGCGACAAACATGCGCGACACATGGCGCACCGTGGCCTGTTTTTCCGCCTCCGGGCCGACCATAAAGCCGGGCGTATCGCACAGTGACAGCAGCGGGATATCGAAAGCGTCGCACAGCTGCATAAAGCGTGCGGCCTTGTCGCCGGATACCGCGTCGATGGCCCCGCCCAGGTGCGCCGGGTTGTTGGCCAGCAGGCCGAACGGCTGGCCCTCGATACGGATAAAGGCGGTGATCAGCCCCGGGGCGAACTGGCGGCGCAGTTCCAGCACCGAGTCGCGGTCGGCCAGGGTGTCGATCACCTGGCGGATGTCATACACCCGCAGGCGGTTTTCCGGGATCAGCTGGCGCAGCTCGCGTTGATCGGCGCAGTCCCAGTCGTTGAGTGCGCCCTGAAAGTAGCTCAGGTACTGCTTGGCCACCCGCACCGCCTCGGTTTCGTCGGCCACTTGCACATCGATCACCCCATTGGGCCCCTGCACGCTGAGCGGGCCGACCTGCTCCGGCTTGAAGCTGCCCAGGCCGCCGCCTTCGATCATCGCCGGGCCGGCCATACCGATAGTGGCGTTGTCGGTGGCGATAATCACATCGCAGCAGCCGAGCAGGGCGGCGTTACCGGCAAAGCAGCGCCCGGAGACTATGCCGACGGTGGGGACCAGCCCGGACAGGCGCGCCATGCCGACAAAGGTATGGCAGTCCAGGCCGGCCACGCCGACGAAGTCGCTATCGCCGGGGCGGCCGCCACCGCCCTCGGCAAACAGCACCAGCGGCAAGCGCCACTGGGCGGCGAGGCCGAGCATGCGGTCGGTCTTCTTGTGGTTCATCACGCCCTGGGTGCCGGCGAATACCGTGTAGTCGTAGGCGATCGCCATGCAGCGTCCGGCCTGGTTGCCGAACACCTCGGCATTGACCGTGCCGGTACCGGCCACCAGGCCGTCGGCCGGGCTCTGTTCGATCAGCTCCTCCAGCGAGCGCCGACGCCGTTGCGCGGCGATCGCCAGTGCGCCGTATTCGCTGAAACTGCCGTCATCCAGTAGGTCCGCCAGGTTCTCGCGCACGGTGCGCTGGCCGGTCTTGCGCCGTTTGGCCACGGCCTGGGGGCGGCGCTCGTCGCGGGTCAGCGCATGGCGTTCGAGTACTTCGGCCAGATCCGCGCGGATATGTTCAAGGTCCAGACTCTGTTCGTTTGGGCCGACGGCCGCATCGACCTCGGCAGGCTCAATAAACAGCAGCGGCTGGCCTTCATTGAGCGCGCTGCCGACCTGCACCGCCAGCTGGCGAACGATGCCGCTGTGGCTGGCCTTGACCACGAACTCCATCTTCATCGCTTCCAGCACGGCGATGCTCTGGCCGACGGCCACCGCATCGCCTTCGGCCACGTCCAGGCTGACCACCACGCCGGTGCTGGGCGTGGCCAGTGGCAGGCTGCCCGGCGGTGCATCCTGTGCCGGCTCGGCGCTTTGGCTGGCGGTCTGTGCAGCGGCAAAGAAGTGATGCGGATGGGCCTGGACTTGCGCGGCCAGCAGCTCGCTCAGCTGGCTTTCGACAAAGCGCGTGGTCAGCTGATAGCTCGCCATCTGGGGCAGGCGCAGCAGGTTCTGCAGCAGGTGCAGATTGCTCGCCACGCCTTCCAGGCGGAACTCGCACAGCGCACGGTAGGCGCGGCGCAGGGCGCTGGGGTAGTCCGGCGCGTGGGCGATCAGCTTGGCCAGCAGCGAGTCGTAGCTGGGGCTGACCGGGTAGCCGGCGTAGCCGTAGCCATCCACCCGCAGGCCTGGGCCGCTGGGCGGCTGGTAGGCGCTCAGGGTACCGACGGCCGGTCGGGTGCTGCCGTCGCTGCTCATGCTTTCCAGGTTGATGCGCAGTTGCACGGCGCAGCCATTGAGTGGTGGCGCTTGTAGCAGGCCGAGTTGCTCCAGTGTCTGACCAGCGGCCAGTTTAAGCTGGGTGTGCAGCAGGTCGACGCCGGTGACCTGTTCGGTGACGGTGTGTTCGACCTGGATGCGCGGGTTGGCTTCCATAAAGTAGAAGCGCTCGGGCTGCTCGGCATCCAGCAGGAACTCGAAGGTACCCAGGCCCTGGTAACGGGCGGCGCGTGCCAGTTGCAGCGCGGCTACGATCATTCGTTCGCGGGTGGCAGTGGGTAGGTCCGGGCTGGGGGCGATTTCCACCAGCTTCTGCTGGCGGCGTTGCAGGCTGCAGTCGCGTTCCCATAGATGGCTAACCGCGCCCGTGCTGTCGCCCAGCACTTGAATCTCGATATGCCGGGCCTGGCTGACCAGTTGCTCGATATACAGCGCGTTATTGCCAAAGGCGCTGTGGGCTTCGGATTGGCAGCGGGCAAAGGCCTCGTCCAGTTCGGCTGCACTGAATACCGGGCGCATGCCGCGGCCACCGCCGCCGGCCAGGGCCTTGAGCATTACCGCGCCATGTTCGGCGAGAAAGCCATGGGCTTCATCCAGGCTGATCGCTCGATTGATCCCCGCCACCAGCGGCACCGTGCAGCGCTCGGCCAATGCCCGCGCGGCGGCCTTGTCGCCAAACAGCTGCAGCACCTCGGCACTGGGGCCGACAAAGCACAGGCCGGCGGCCTGGCAGCGGCGGGCGAACTCAGCGTTTTCGGCGAGAAAGCCGTAGCCGGGGTGGACGGCAGCGCAGCCTTGCTCCTGCGCGATGGCGATCAGCTGGTCCATATCCAGATAGGCCGCGACACCTCGGCCCTTGAGCGCTACGGCGCTATCGGCCTGACGCACGTGCAGGGAGGCGGCGTCGTCCTCGGCGTACACCGCCACCGAGCGGATGCCCAGTTCACTGGCGGCGCGGGCGATACGGATGGCGATTTCGCCACGGTTGGCGATCAGCAGGGCGGCGAAGGGCGCGGTCGTAACGGGCATGGTGGCTCCAGATTGTTATTCTGCAGCCATCTTAGGCGCTCGGTGGGCGAGGTAAACCAAGCCTTAGCGGCTGAGGGTTGGGCTATTGATGCGGGTGATAAGAGGCGGGCTGATCGCGGGCATGGCCAGCGCCTACAGGGGGCATGAATGGTTGTAGGAGCGGGCTTGCCCGCGATGGGCATTTCGCTGGCTTAGCTGCGCCGTTCGACGATATAGCGGGCCAGTTCGCGCAGCGGCTCGGCGGCCGAGTCGAAGGGGCGCAGGGCGTGCAGGGCCTGGTCGCGCAGTTCCAGGGCATAGGCCTTGGCGGCATCGAGGCCGAGCAGGGCCGGGTAGGTGGGTTTGTCGTGGGCCTGGTCCTTGCCTTGGGTCTTGCCCAGGGTGGCGGTGTCGCTTTCCACGTCGAGGATATCGTCCTGCACCTGAAAGGCCAGGCCGATGGCGCGGGCGTAGCTGTGCAGGGCTTTCAAGGCATGCTCGTCGGCGTGTTCGCTGGCCAGGGCCCCCAATTGCACGCTGGCTTCGATTAGGGCTCCGGTCTTGTGCCGGTGCATGATTTCCAGGGCGCTCTGGTCGAGCCGTCTGCCCACCGAACCGAGGTCGATGGCCTGGCCGCCGACCATCCCGGCCGGCCCGGCGGCGCGGGCCAGGGTGCTGATCATGCTCAGGCGCAGCTGGGGGTTCTGCGGGTTGCGCCGGGCGTCGGCCAGCACCTCGAAAGCCAGGGTTTGCAGGCCGTCGCCGGCGAGTATGGCGCAGGCCTCGTCAAAGGCCTTGTGGGTGGTTGGTTGGCCGCGACGCAGGTCGTCGTCGTCCATGGCCGGTAGGTCGTCGTGGACCAGGGAGTAGGCGTGGATCAGCTCCACCGCGCAGGCCGCGCCGTCGGCCCGCTCTGGGTCACCGCCGAGGGCTTCGCAGGCGGCATAGACCAGCAGCGGGCGGACTCGCTTGCCGCCGTTGAACAGGCTGTAGCGCATGGCCTGGTAGAGCCGCGCCAGCTGTGGCTGCTCCTGGCCGAACAAACCGTCCAGGGCGGCGTCGACACGGCTTTGGCACTGCGCCTGGTAGGCCGCGATCATGCCAGACGATCCGCGTCGAAGGGGGCTTCCTCCAGCTCGCCGTCGCGCTCCATGAGCATCTGCACTTTCTGCTCGGCCTGGGCCAGGGCGGCCTGGCAGTCGCGGGTCAGGCGCACGCCCTGCTCGAAGGCGGTCAGCGAGTCTTCCAGCGACAGCTCGCCGTTTTCCAGACGCTCGACCAGGTTCTGCAGATCTGTCAGGGATTGCTCGAAGTCGAGCGCGGCTTTTTTGCGGGCGGCCATGGCGAATTTCTCGGGGCAGATCGGGGAAGTGGAACCGGCGCGACACTAGCAGAGCCGGCGCGTGCGGGCAAATCAGCGGGGCGGTATGTGGGCTTGTGGGAAGGGCTTCAGCCGCGACAGTTGTTCGCCGCTAAAGCGCCTCCCACAGGGTTTGAGGTCTGCTTGGCTGTCAGCCGATCAGACCGTGGCCCCGCGCCATCAGCACCGCTAACAATGGGATGGCCAGCAACAGCAACAGTTCCACCCGGATTGCCATGATCACCCAGCGTGCCTGGCGTGCACTGACCTGGGGGGCCTGGCCGGCCTTGAGGGCATTGCGCCAGTTGATAAAGACAAAGGTCGGCCCTGCCGAAATCAGCCCGACCAGGATAAACAGGCCGACCTTGGCATGGAACAGGCCGTTGCCCAGGTAGTAGTCCAGGCCCTTGCCGTACCAGATCACACGGGCCAGGCCGCTGAACAGCACCAGCCCGGCGAAGATGCCATAGGCCAGGTCGGTGATGATCAGGCTGCGTGCGCGCCGCAGATCCAGCGGCAGCTTGAACTGCACGTGCTCGATGGCGAGCAGGGCGAACAGGACGAAGATCGACAGGTAATGGATATAGGCGGCGAGAGCTTGGGCCATTGGCGAGTCCTTGGGGTGAAGAGGGGCCTTAGTCGGCCAGTTCCACTCTGTTACGGCCGTTGTCTTTGGCCTGGTAGAGGGCCTCGTCGGCGCGCTTCAGGCTGTGCTCCGGTTGTTCCAGGGCACGACCCATGGCCGCGCCGATGCTGATGGTCAGGTTGAGCGGGGCGGCGTCGGTGCTGATCGGTTTCTGGTTGACGGCCTTGAGGATGCGCCCGGCAATGCGCAGCAGTTCCTGCTGGTCGTGAACCAGCAGCAGTACCACGAACTCCTCGCCGCCGCTGCGGGTCACCACATCCTGGGGGCGCACGGAGGCGCTGATACGGCGGGCGGTTTCCCACAGGGCCTGGTCGCCGGCGGCATGGCCGTGGGTGTCGTTGACCGGCTTGAAGTGGTCGAGGTCGCAGAACAGCACGCCGAGCTGCAGGCCCTGCTCCTCGGCCTGCAGCAGCTGTTTGGCAAGAAAGTGGTTAAGACCGGCGCGGTTCCACAGCTGGGTCAGTGGGTCGAGCATGGACTTGCGCTGTTCGCGGCTCAGGGCGGCACGCAGCTGTACGGTTTGTTCGCTGACCCTGCGCAGCTTCAGATAACCCTCCACCAGCACCGCCATATCGATAAACAGGCGCAGCTGCTGGTCGCTCATCTGCCGAGGGGTGGAGTCGATCAGGCACAGGGTGCCCAGTGCCTGGCCATCTTCGGCGAACAGCGGCTGGCCGGCATAGAAGCGGATATGCGGGGTCTGGGTTACCAGCGGGTTATCCAGAAAGCGCGGGTCGCTGAAGGTGTCTTCGATGATCAATGGCTGGGCGGCGAGAATGGCATGACCGCAGAAGGATATGGAGCGCGGCGTTTCCGCCGCATCCAGGCCCAGGCGCGCCTTGAACCACTGGCGGTCGTGGTCGATCAGGCTGACCAGCACGGTCTTGACGGCAAACACTTCCCGTACCACCCGCACCAGGGTATCCAGGTAGGGGTCGGCTGGCGTGTCGAGCAACTCATGGCTGTCGAGGCTCCGTTGGCGCAGCGTTTCATCGCCAGGCAGTTCAGGGATGAGCATTGAGCGCTCCTAATCGAGAGGGATTGAACCAGCCGTCAGCGTGGCTCAGGCGGTAAGCATAGACGCCCAGAATGAGGCTTCGCAGCAGCATAAACCACATAAAGGCCAGCCACAGGCCGTGATTGCCCAGGGCCTGTAGCCACCAGGCCGGGGGCAGGCTGAGGAACAGGCTGAGGAGCATGGCGTCGCGCATCTCGCGGGCGCGGGTGGCCCCGATAAACAGGCCGTCGAGCAGGTAGCTCCAGACGGCGATCAGCGGCAGCAGGGCCAGGTACGGCAGGTAGTCGAGGGCCTGGTCGCGGACCACGGCGATATTGGTCTGCAGGCCGATAAACCACTGGCCGCCAAGCAGGAAGAACAGGGCAAAGCCCAGGCTGGCCAGCAGCGACCAGCCGCCGGCGACGATCAGGCTGCGCCGCAGGGCGTTGCGGTCGCGCGCGCCCAGGGCATGCCCGCACAGCGCTTCCACCGCGTGGGCCAGGCCATCCAGGGCGTGGGCGGTCAGCAGCAGGCCGTTGAGCAGCAGGGCGTTGGCCGCCACCGTGGCGTCGCCCAGGCGCGTGCCCTGCACGGTGATCAGAAAGAACACCGCCTGCAACGCCAGGGTGCGGATAAAGATGTCGCGGTTGACCGCCAGCAGCGGTCGCCAGTTCAGCCAGCGCCCCAGCGCCGCCCAGTCGAGCCGCCCGGCATAGCCGCGCAGGGCGCGCCGCGCCAGGTACAGGCCGAGCAGGGCACCACTCCATTCGGCAATCACCGAGGCCCAGGCCGCGCCCGCCACGCCCCAGTGCAACCCGAGGACAAACAGCAGGTCGAGGGCAACATTGAGTAGGTTGGTGGTCAGCAGAATCGCCAGCGGCCCGCGGGCGTTCTGGGTGCCGAGCAACCAGCCGATCAGGGCATAGGTCGCCAGAGCGGCAGGCAGGCCGAACAGGCGGATATGCAGGTAGTCGCGGGCCAGGGCATCGAGGTTGGCGGAGGGTTGCATCAGGCCGAGGGCGGCGTTGCTCAAGGGCAGCGCCAGGCCGATCAGCAGCAGCGCCAGCCCGCCACCGAGCAGCAGGCCCTGCAACAGCACCTGGCGCAGCGCGCCGCCGTCGCCCCGGCCGGCGGCCTGGGCGCTGAAGCCCGTGGTGCCCATGCGCAGAAAGCCCACCGCCCAGATCAGCAGGGTGTAGAGGCTGCCGCCCACGGCCACGGCGGCCAGCTGATGGGCATGGGGCAGATGGCCGACCACGGCACTGTCGACCAGGGCCACCAGTGGCACCGACAGGTTGCTCAGAATCATCGGCGCGGCCAGGGCCCAGACCTTGCGCTGGGTCGGCTGATGCTGCCAGGCGTCGAGCAGTGCGGACATGGGCGCTCCGGAAAAAGGCCGATTATAGGCGCAGCCCGGTTGATAGTGCGTTTTCGCCTATGCAGGCCTGGTCATAGCAGCAAGGGTTGCAGTGGTCGGCCCCAGTCCACGGCAGGGCTGGCTAAACTGAGGTCAGGGGGTAATGACTGCGCATCGCGCGGTCGAGGAGGTAGTTATGCATATGGCACAAACCCTTGAACGCAACCTGCAGCGTGCGCACTGTCAGTACGAGCTGCTCGAACATGACATGACGGCGACCAGCCTGGAGTCGGCCCGCAAGGCGGGCATCCCGGCCGCACGCATGGCCAAGTCGGTGATCCTCGACGACCGCCGCGGGCATTACCTGATGGCCGTGCTGCCGGCCAATCGCCAGCTGGACCTGGACAAGGTACGCAAGGGCCCGCAGCGCTGGCAGCTGAGCGGCGAGCAGGCGCTGGCCAAGCTGTTCAAGGATTGTCAGCGCGGTGCGGTGCCGGCCCTGGGCGAGCTCTATGGCCTGGACATGCTGATCGACCCCATGCTGGTCGGCCAGCAGGACATCTACCTGGAAGCCGGCGACCATGAAAGCCTGGTGCATATGCCGGTCGACGAGTTCTTCAGGCTGGTGCCCAACGCCGAGATCCGCGAGCTCTGCGCCTGAGGTCTGATCCAACGCTACGCCGCGCGGCAGCCAGGTGTGCGCTGCTCGCGACTTTGCCGGCGGCCCACTCGTCGGCCGCCGGGGCCTCGACTATAGTGTGTGGCTGCACCCACCACCCTGTTGGAGCCCGCAATGCCGAAGAAAGGACTGCTTCTGGCACTTGCCCTGAGCCTGCTCAGCGCCTGTGATTCTTCCACCCCCGAGCCTGCCAAGGTCAGCGTCAGCGCTCCCGCCGCCACCGACCAAGCAGCGCCGCCACTGGACAAGGCGGCCCTGGCCGAGCGCTACGCCGGCCGCGAACTGACGGTGGTGGATGTTTCCGAAGTGCAGCTGGAGGGAGCCAGCACGCTGTCGGTCAGCTTCTCGGTGCCGCTGGACCCCGAGCAGAAGCTCGCCTCGCGCCTGCATCTGGTCGACAGCAAGAGTGGCAAGGTCGATGGAGCCTGGGAGCTTGCCGACAACCTGATGGAAGTGCGCCTGCGCCATCTGGAGCCGCAGCGCAAGCTGGTGCTGACCGTGGATGCCGGGCTGCAGGCCCTGACCGGCGCGACCCTGGCCGCCGAACACGTCAGCCGTCTGCAGACCCGTGACCTGCAGGCCAGCGTCGGCTTCGCCAGCCGCGGCTCGCTGTTGCCGACCCGCCTGGCCGAGGGCCTGCCGGTGATCGCGCTGAACGTCGACAAGGTCAATGTCGAGTTCTTCCGGATCAAGGCCGAAGCCCTGCCGAAGTTTCTCGCCCAGTGGGGGCGCAGCAGCAACCTGGACACCTGGGAGGCGCGTTCGCTGCTGCCCATGGCCGATCTGGTGTACGGCGGCCGTTTCGACCTCAACCCCGCGCGCAATACCCGCGAAACCCTGCTGTTGCCGATTGCCGGCCTGGAGCCGTTCAAGCAGCCCGGGGTGTACCTGGCGGTGATGCGCGAGGCCGGCAACTACAGCTATTCGCAGCCCGCCACGCTGTTTACCCTGAGCGATATCGGCCTGTCCGCCCACCGCTACCGCAACCGTCTGGATGTGTTCACTCAGGCCCTGGCTGGCGGTGAAGCAATGGCCGGCGTCGCCCTGGAATTGCTCGATGGCAAGGGCCAGCTGCTGGCCGAGGGCAAGACCGACAAGGCCGGGCACGCCGAATTGCCCCTGGTTGCCAAGGCCGAGGTGCTGCTGGCCCATCTCGGTGAGCAGACCAGCCTGTTGCGCCTGAACGGCCCCGCCCTGGATCTGGCCGAGTTCGATATCGCCGGGCCCCAGGCCCATCCGCTGCAGTTCTTCGTGTTCGGCCCGCGGGATCTCTATCGCCCGGGCGAAAGCGTGCCGCTCAACGGCCTGCTGCGCGATGCCGATGGCCGCGCGATAAAAGCCCAACCGGTGAATGTCGAGGTGCGCCGGCCGGACGAGCAGGTCAGCCGCAAGTTCGTCTGGCAGGCCGATGCCAGCGGGCTCTATCAGTACCAGCTGCAGCTGGCCGAGGAAGCCCCGACCGGGCGCTGGCAGCTGCTGTTCGACCTCGGCGACGGCAAGCCGCAGCTCTACGAATTTTCCGTGGAGGACTTTCTTCCCGAGCGCCTGGCCCTGGAACTCAAGGGCAGTGAAGCGCCTTATGAGCCGGCGCAGGCCGCCGACTTCGAGGTCATTGGGCGCTACCTGTACGGCGCGCCGGCTGCCGGCAATCGCCTCAGTGGCCAGCTTTATGTGCGGCCGCTGCGTGAGGCGGTGGAGAGCTTGCCGGGCTATCAGTTCGGCTCGGTCACCGAGACGGAACTGAGCCAGGATATCGAGCTGGAAGACACCAGCCTGGACGAGCAGGGCAAGGCCCAGCTGAGTATCGACAGCCGCTGGGCCAGTGCCAAATCACCGTTGCGCCTGATCCTCCAGGCCAGCCTGCAGGAGTCCGGCGGCCGGGCGATTACCCGGCGGCTTATCCAGCCGGTATGGCCGGCCGAGCGCCTGCCCGGCGTGCGCGGCCTGTTCGATGGCGAGCAGGTGGACGCCGACAGCCTGGCCGAGTTCGAGGTGCTGGTGGCCGATGCCGCCGGCAACAAGCTGGCCGCCGAACAGTTGACCGTGCGCCTGGTGCGCGAGCGCCGCGACTACTTCTGGAACTTCTCCGAGAGCGATGGCTGGAGCCATAACTACAACGAGAAATTCCTCACCCTGGGCGAGGAAAGCCTCAAGGTCGACGCCGGCGGTACGGCCAAGATCAGCTTCCCGGTGGAGTGGGGCCCGTACCGCGTCGAAGTCATAGATACCCAGACCGGCATGCTCAGCAGCCTGCGGTTCTGGGCCGGTTATCGCTGGCAGGACAACGCCGATGGCGGCGCGGTGCGCCCCGATCAGGTCAAACTGGCGCTGGATAAGCCGGCCTATATCGATGGCGACACCGCCCGGGTTACCGTCACCCCGCCTTCTGCGGGCAAGGGCTACCTGATGGTGGAGTCCAGCGAGGGGCCGCTGTGGTGGCAGGAAGTCGAGGTGCCGGCCGAGGGCAAGGCCTTCGATATCCCGATCGCCAAGGACTGGGCACGGCATGACCTGTACCTCAGCGCCCTGGTGATCCGCCCCGGCGAGCGCAAGAGCAATGCCACGCCCAAGCGCGCGGTCGGCCTGCTGCATCTGCCGCTGGAACGTGCGCCGCGCAAACTGGCGCTGACCCTCAGTGCGGCGGAAAAGATGCGCCCCAACCAGCCGCTCACGGTCAAGGTGCAGGCGCGCAACGCCGATGGCAGCATCCCGAAACAGGCGCAGGTGCTGGTGGCCGCGGTGGATGTCGGCATCCTCAATATTACCGGCTACGCCACTCCCGATCCCTTCGCCAACTTCTTCGGCCGCAAGGCCTATGGTGCGGACCAACTGGATATCTACGGCCAGCTGATCGAAGCCGGGCAAGGCAGGGTGGCCAAGCTGGCCTTTGGTGGTGACGCGGCGCTGGCCGGTGGCGGCAAGCGCCCGGACACCAGCGTGCTGATCGTCGCCCTGCAGAGCCAGCCGCTGCTGCTGAACGAGCAGGGTGAGGGCGAAGTCAGCCTGGCTATCCCCGACTTCAACGGCGAGCTGCGCCTGATGGCGCAAGCCTGGACCGATGAGCATTACGGCATGGGCGAAGGCAAGACGGTGGTCGCCGCGCCGTTGATTGCCGAGCTGTCGGCCCCGCGCTTTCTCGCCGGTGGCGATGAAACCACCCTGGCCCTGGACCTGAGCAACCTGTCCGGGCGCGAGCAGCAGCTGGATGTGCAGTTCAGCGCCGAAGGCCAGTTGCGCCTGGCTCCGGGAGGCGCTGCGAGCGTTGTGCCGATCACCCTGGCCGATGGCCAGCGCAGCATTCTGCGCATTCCGGTGACCGCGCTGGGTGGTTACGGCCAAGGGCGTTTCAAGGTCAGCGTCAATGGCCTGGCCTTGCCCGGCGAAGACCTGCCGCCGTTCAGCCGTGAATGGACCCTGGGTATTCGTCCGGCCTATCCGGCGCAGCTGCAGCACTTCCGCGCGGTGCTTAAAGACCAGCCATGGAACCTGCCGGCCGATGCCCTCAGTGCCTTCGAAGCGGCGGGCCTGGAGGCGCGACTGGCGATTTCCAGCCGGCCACCGCTCAACCTTGGCGAGCAGATCCGTGCACTCAAGGCCTACCCCTATGGCTGCCTGGAGCAGACCACCAGCGGCCTGTATCCATCCTTGTATGCCGATGCGGCGACGCTGAAGCGCCTGGGCGTGGCAGCCGAACCGGATGAGCAGCGCAAACGTTCCATCGAGCTGGGCATCGAGCGACTGTTGAGCATGCAGCGCTACAACGGCAGCTTCGGCCTGTGGGGCGCGGACAGCGATGAGGAATACTGGCTGACCGCCTATGTCAGCGATTTCCTTCTGCGTGCCCGTGAGCAGGGCTTCGGCGTGCCGGAAGAAGCGCTGAAAAAGGCCAACGAACGGCTGCTGCGCTATTTGCAGGAGCGTCATCTGATCGAGGTCAACTACAGCGACAACGCCAACCACAGCCGCTTTGCCGTGCAGGCCTACGCCGGTTATGTGCTGGCGCGCAGCCAACAGGCCCCGCTGGGTGCCTTGCGCAGCCTGTATGAGCGACGCAGCGATGCGTTGTCCGGCTTGCCGCTGGTGCATCTGGCCGTGGCGCTGGAGAAAATGGGCGACCAGCCGCGTGCCGATGAACTGTTGAGCGCCGGCCTGGCCCGTGGCCGTGAGCGCAATAACTGGCTGGCCGACTACGGCAGCCCGCTGCGCGACCAGGCGCTGATTCTGGCCCTGCTGGAAGAGCACGACCTGGCCGGCAATCGCCGTGAAGAGCGGCTGTTCAACCTGGCCGATGAAGTGGCCGGGCAACAGTGGCTGTCGACCCAGGAGCGCAACTCGCTGTACCTGGCCGGGCGCAACCTGCTGAGCAAACCGGAGCCGAGTTGGAGCGCAGCGCTGCAAAGCGGCAGCCTGGCCTTTGATCTGAACAATGCCCAGCCGGGCCTCAAGCTTGATGGCAGTGATCTGGCCACGCCTTTGAGCATCAGCAATTCGGCGAGCAAGCCGGGCGATACGCCGCTGTATCAGCAGCTGACCCTGTCCGGTTACCCACGCCAGGCCCCGGCTGCGGGCGGTGAAAACCTCAGCATCAACCGCGAATACCTGGGCATGGATGGCCAGGCGCTGGATCTGAGCAATCTGCAGAGCGGCGAGCTGGTGCTGGTGCACCTGGCCGTAGCGGCTGACCAGCGGGTGCCGGATGCCCTGGTGGTCGATCTGCTGCCGGCGGGCCTGGAGCTGGAAAACCAGAACCTGGCGCAAAGCTCGGCCAGCCTGGACGACGCCAGCAGCGCGGTAAAGGAATGGCACAAGGCAATGCAAAACGCCGCGATCAAACACCAGGAGTTCCGTGGTGATCGCTACGTCGCGGCCCTGGATGTCAACGGCTATGAAACCACCCACCTGCTGTACCTGGCCCGCGCCGTCACCCCTGGCAGCTACCGCGTGCCGCCACCGCAGGTGGAGTCGATGTACCGGCCCAACTGGCAGGCCCTGGGCGAGACGCCGGAACGGCTGGTAGTTAAAGAGCGCTAGAATGGACAAGGCCCGCCAAGTTGGCGGGCCTTGTCGTTTGGCTTAACCGATTAAACCGCTTAGCAACCACAACCCCAGTACCAGCCAGATCACCCCGGCAATGATCGAGCGGCGGATAAAGGCGCGTACGGCCAGGTACAGCAGCCACAGGCCTGCGACCAGCACCACGATGCTGAGCAATGACGGCGTCACTCCCAAGGCCTTGGACATGCCGGTGATAAAACTGCTGATCGCTCCGCTGAAGATGCCGAAAAAGCCGCTCAGGCCCTCGACGATAAAGCGGATTACCGACCCGACGGCCTCGCCAAGGGATTCAAAAAAGCCTTCTACACCCATAATTCTCGTTCCACTCGACTCTGAGTTGATTGCTGCTGCGCGCCAGTGTGCCAGTCATTTGGCAGAATGGCAGTGCTCTTGGCCGGTTGAGTCGCTAATTGTCAGTACCGCCCCGTGATGCAAGGAATGGATCAGCGCATGACCCGCCTTAAACAGTTCTGCCTGCCGGCCCTGTGGCTGTGGCGTGACCGGCTGTGGCCATTGCTGCGCCGCCCCTGGCTGGGTATTCCGTTAAGCCTGCTGCTGGTTCTGGCGGCGGCCGACCGTCTGTTTCCCTTGCCCCTGCCCGCAGACGATCTGGCCCGGGTGGTGCTGGCCGAGGACGGTACGCCCTTGTGGCGTTTTGCCGACCATGACGGCGTATGGCGCTACCCGGTCAGTCCGGCCGAGGTGTCGCCCTATTACCTGGATGCGTTGCTGACCTACGAGGACCGCTGGTTCTATCGCCATCCCGGGGTCAACCCGCTGGCCCTGGGTCGTGCGGCCTGGCAGAACCTGCGCGGCGGCCGGGTGCTGTCCGGCGGCAGCACCCTGTCGATGCAGGTGGCGCGGCTGCTCGATCCCCATGCGCGCAGCTACGCCGGCAAGCTCAAGCAGTTGTGGCGTACCGCCCAGCTGGAGTGGCATCTGTCCAAGGACGAAATCCTCACCCTGTACCTCAATCGCGCGCCCTTCGGCGGCACCCTGCAGGGTGTGGCGGCGGCCAGCTGGGCCTATCTGGGCAAGCCGCCGAGCCAGCTGACCCGCGCCGAAGCGGCGCTGCTCGCGGTGCTGCCGCAAGCGCCCAGCCGCTTGCGCCCGGACCGTCATCCCGAGCGGGCCCAGGCGGCGCGGGATAAGGTGCTCAAACGTCTGGCCAGTTTCGCGGTATGGCCACAGTCGGCGATCAAGGATGCGCTGGAGGAACCGGTGCTGCTGGCTCCGCGTCAGGAACCCAGCCTGGCCCCCTTGCTGGCGCGGCGGTTGAACACCCGCGCTAGCCCGCCGCTGATCCGTACCACTCTGGATGCAGCCCTGCAGCGTCGTCTGGAAGACCTGCTGCTGGGCTGGCGGGCGCGGCTGCCAGAGCGCACCTCGGCGGCGATTCTGGTAGTCGAGCAGCCGAGCATGGCGGTGCGCGCCTACCTGGGCTCGGTGGATATCGGCGATGCCAGGCGCTTCGGCCATGTCGATATGGTCAGCGCGGTGCGCTCGCCGGGTTCGACGCTGAAACCCTTTCTCTATGGCATGGCCCTGGACGAGGGGCTGATCCATTCCGAGTCGCTGCTGCAGGATGTGCCACGGCGGTACGGCGATTACCGCCCAGGCAACTTCGCCGCCGGCTTCAGCGGTGCGGTGTCGGCTAGCGAGGCCCTGGCCAGCTCCCTTAACCTGCCGGCCGTGCAACTGCTGGAAGCCTATGGACCGAAGCGCTTCGCCGGTGAGCTGCGCAGCGCCGGCGTGCCGTTGTTGTTGCCGCCGTTGGCCGAACCCAATCTGGCGTTGATTCTCGGCGGTGCCGGCAGCCGCCTGGAGGAACTGGTCAGTGGTTACAGCGCCTTCGCCCGGGGCGGCAAGGCGGCGCGTCTGCGCTTTCAGCCCCAGGACGAACTGCTGGAGCGCCGCCTGCTGTCGCCGGGGGCGGCCTGGATAGTGCGGCGCATCCTCAGCGGTCAGGCGCGCCCGGACCGTGACCCGCGGGCGCAGCTGGTGCAGCGTCCGACCCTCGCCTGGAAGACCGGCACCAGTTACGGCTTTCGCGATGCCTGGGCAATTGGCGTGGCCCCGCGTCATGTGATCGGCGTGTGGATCGGCCGCCCGGATGGCACCCCGGTGCCCGGTCAATTCGGCCTGGCCTCGGCCGCGCCCCTGCTGCTGCAGGTGCACGATCTGCTGGCCAACCGCGACAGCCAGCGCGGCATTGCCCCGGCGCAGGAGGCGCAGCCCGCCAGCGTGGGCGTGGCGGCGATCTGCTGGCCGCTGGGCCAGGCCCTGCCGCGCAGCGATCCCAATTGCCGGCGTCAACGCTTCGCCTGGACCCTGGCCGGCACCGTGCCGCCGACCCTGCAGGCACAGGATCAGCCCCTGGGCCTGGGTTTGCAGGAGCAGCTATGGCTCAACCCCCAGGGCTTGCGCGTCGACGCCGCCTGCCCGGGTGCCACACGCCACAGCCTGGCCCTGTGGCCCGCGCCTCTGGAGCCCTGGCTGCCTCGGCGCGAGCGGCGTAGCGCGCGGCTGCCGGCCGTCGATCCGACCTGCCCGCCGCAGAGTGCGCCGGCGGTCGCGCCGCTTTCCATCGTCGGGGTGCGTGAAGGCGATCGTCTGCGCCGCCCGGCCGGCAGCACCGAGCCCCTGCGTTTGCGCCTTACCGCCCTGGGCGGCAGCGGCCGACATTGGTGGTTTGTCGATGGCCAGCCGGTGGCTCAGAGCCTGGCCGGCAGCGCCATCAACCAGCGCTTCAGCCGGCCCGGCGACTATCAGTTGAGCGTGCTGGACGAAAGCGGGCAGACCGCGCGGCTGCTGTTTCGCGTGCTGGATTGAGTGCGCGCGCAACGCATGCCGCTGGACTCTGTTGTCCGGGCGGTTTTGCGGGTTCGACTACACTGAGGCCAATTGAATCGTCCTGTGTCCGTGGCCTGCGGTTTGCTGCAGTGCGCCGCGGGCTTTTGCCTGTCCTGTCGGCACTGCTCCGGCTGGCGACTCAGGCGCGTGCAGCGTGCGGCGGGACGCATTAGGGGGGTAATTATGGTTTGCTGGGCCTTGCGCCTGTTGTGTATATCGCTGCTTGGCTGCCCCCTGGCCATGGCGGCCGAGTTGCAGCTGTACACCGAGGAAAATCCACCGCTCAACTTCAGCCACGACGGCCAGGCCGATGGGCTGGCCAGTGAGGTGGTGCGCGAGCTGCTGCGGCGAACCGGCGACAGCGCGAGCATTCGCGTGGTGCCCTGGGCGCGGGGTTACAGGCTGGTGCAGGGCAAGGCCAATGTCGGCCTGTTTGTGGCCGTGCGCACCCCCGAGCGCGAGCCGCTGTTTCACTGGGTCGGCCCGCTGCTGTCGACCACCACCAGCTTCTATGCCCGCCGTGGCAGTGGCCTGCGCATCGCCAGCCTGGAGGATGCCCGGCGGGTTGCCGGTATCGCCGTGCCGCGGGACTGGTATTCGCACCAGTTTCTGCAGAAGGAGGGGTTTACCAACCTGGTGCTGCAGCCCAAGCCCCATGAGGTGCTGCGCATGACCTTGTATGGCCGGGTGCCCGTGCTGGTCTATGAAGACCAGTTGCTGCCGAGCCTGGTGGCCGAGCTGGGGGCTTCCATGGATGACCTCAAACGCCTCTACGGCTTTATGCAGAGCAGCAGCTATATCGTTTTTTCCAAGGCCACCGACGTGCAACTGGTGCAGCGCTGGCAGCTGGCCCTGGAGCAGATGGCCGACGACGGCAGCCTGGCCTACCTTCAACAGCAGTGGCTGCCGCAACCGGCCGTCACCTCGCCATAAAGACAGCGGGCGGCGTGCTGCGCTCGCCAGACAGTCTGTCGGATCGCGGCTTGTATTTTGTATACAGCTGTGTGCCCAATGTGTGAAATTCCAATAACAGTCAGCGGTGACCCACCATGCAGTTCTGGCGGCGCAGTATCCAGTGGCAACTGATTCTCAGCATGGGGGCGGCCCTGCTGGCCAGCATCCTGATCGTGGTGGGGGTGTACTCGGCGGTGGTCAACCGCCTCACCGAACGCTACCTGGTCGAGGAAGCGCTGCCGGCCCGGGTTCTGGCGATCCGCAACGATCTGGAACGGGTGCTGAGTGGCCCGATTACCGCCAATGCCGGCATCGCCGAGAACACCCTGGTGCAGGACTGGCTGGCCGCAGGCGAGGATCCCGAGCAGCGCGATGCCATGGCCCGTTATCTGGAAGGGGTGCGTGCGCAACAGAACGCCATGACCACCTCGATTGCCGTGCTCGCCAGCGGCAACTACACCACCGGCGAGGGGCTGGCGCGGGTCATCAGCCGCGATCAGGCGGAGAACCAGTGGTTCTACAACCTGGTCGACAGCAGTCGCGATCGGGTGCTGGAAATCGACATCGACAAGGGCACGCGACTGCCCACCCTGTTTATCAACCAGCGGATCAAGCAGGGCGGCAAAACCCTCGGCGTCTCCGGTCTGGGCTTCAGCCTCAAGGCCATGTCGGAAATGATCCGCGACTTCCGCTTTGGCGAGCGCGGTCAGGTGTTTCTGATCGATGCAGGCGGCGAGATCAAGGTCCATCCCCAGGCGGAGCTGAGCGGCAGCGGGCGCTTGGCCGAGCTGTTCGGCAGCGCCGCGGCTCAGGCGTTGCTGGGCGGCGACGGCAAGGCCGTGCGCTTCGAGCGCGACGGCGAAACCTACTTGGCGGTGGCGCAGAAACTGAGCAGCCTGGACTGGCTGCTGGTCAGCGAGGTGCCGGAGGCGGAGATCTATGCCGAGGCGCGCCAGGCCCTGGTGATGACCAGCGTAATCGGCCTGGGCGTAGCCCTACTGTTTCTCGGCCTGGTGGTGCTGCTGGCGCGCGGCCTGGTGCGGCCAATTCGCCAGGTCACCAGCGCCCTGGTGGAAATCGGCGGCGGTGGTGGCGATCTGACCCGGCGGCTGGATGAGTCGCGGGCCGATGAACTGGGCGACCTGGCCCGTGGCTTCAACCGTTTTATTGGCGGCCAGCGCACGCTGATCGCAGCCGTGCTGGCCACCAGCGAACGCCTGCGCAGCGCAGTGGCCCAGGTCGGCCAGGTGGTGGAAAACACCGCCGGGCGCTCGGGGCAGCAGCAGGAAATGACCGATATGGTCGCCACCGCCGTACATGAGATGGGCCTGACCGTGCAGGAAATCGCGCGTAACGCCAGCAATGCCGCCCAGGCATCGCAAAGCGCCCGCAACGAGGCGCAGCAGGCCCGCGAAGTGGTGGGGCAGTCGATTGGCCATATCGAGCATATGTCGGCGGAAATTGGCGACGCCGCCACTGCGGTCGGCCAGCTGGCCACCCAGGTGGCCTCCATCGACCAGGTGCTGGCGGTGATTCGCGGCATTTCCGAGCAGACCAATCTGCTGGCGCTGAATGCGGCGATCGAGGCCGCCCGTGCCGGCGAGCAGGGCCGCGGCTTTGCCGTGGTGGCGGACGAGGTGCGCACCCTGGCGCAGCGCACCCAGGCCTCCACCGATGAGATCCAGCAGATGATCGCCCGCCTGAAACAGGGCGCGGAGACCGCCGTCAGCTCCATGCGCGCCGGCCAGGCCGCCACCGGCACCGGGGTCGAGGCCAGCCAGCGCACCGGCCAGTCACTTAGCGCCATCACCGAGCAGGTGGAACGCATCAGTGATATGAACACCCAGGTGGCGGCGGCCACCGAAGAGCAGTCCTCGGTGACCGAGGAAATCAAGCGCAACGTGCAGGGCATCGCCGACCTGGCCCACGCCAACGCCGACGAGGTGCGCACCTGCCGGGAGGATTGCCAGACCCTGCGTGGCCTGGCCGATGACCTGGCCACGCAGATGGGCAGCTTCCGCCTTTAAGGCCGACCACCGCTGAATCGGCTGCTGTTGATCTGTTTGGTTTTGTAGGCGCGGGCTTGCCCGCGAATCGAGGTCAATGGCAAGGCATCGCGGCCAATGACTGGGCGTTCCCACCGCCCTACTGGTTTTGTGGCGGTCGTCAGGACGGCGGGCGGCGCTGAATCGGGAGCTGCATTTTTTACCCGGCGGCACGCTTGCTCAGGCCAGCTCCAGGCGGTTGCGCCCGGCGGCCTTGGCTCGATAGAGGGCGTTGTCGACCCGTGTATAAAAGGCCTCGGCGGAGTCGTCGCAAAGCGGCTGGAAGGTGCCGACGCCGAGGCTGCAGGTCAGGGGCGGCTGCTGCTCCTGGCTCGGCGTCTGCACCTGCAGCGGCCGCTCGCTCAGCTCGGCGCGAAAGTGTTCGGCCAGGGCCATGGCTTGCTCCAGGCTGGTGTCGGGCATCAGCACGGCAAACTCCTCGCCGCCCAGACGCAGGAGGATATCGCTGTCGCGGCGGAACACCTGGCGCATGCGCTCGGCGAAGGCCTGCAGGTAGAGGTCGCCGGCGCGGTGGCCGAACTGGTCGTTGATCTTCTTGAAGAAATCGATATCCAGCAGCACCAGCGCCAGCGTGCTGTTCTGTCGGCGCGCGCTGGCCAGCCAGTTGGGCAGTAGGGCGTTGAACTGGTAGCGGTTGTTCAGGCCGGTGAGGGCGTCGGTGCGGCTGAGGCGGTCCAGCTGTTCGCCCTGGTGCAGCAGACGCAGCTCGCGCTCGACGCCGATACGGTATTCGCGGTTCCAGCGATACAGCAGCAGGCCCAGGTAGCCCAGGTAGAGCACCAGGGCCACCGACTCGCCGATATCGCCGATGCCCAGGTGGATCTTGATCGCGGTACTGGGCAGGTAGGTCAGCAGGATGGCCAGGGCGCAGCGGCCCATGCGCATCGGGTAGGTGAGCGCCAGGGCGGTGCCGAACACCACCACGCACAGCACGGTCACCAGGTGCGAGGCGATGATCCCGGGGTACAGCTGGATGCCCGCGAGCATCAGGCCCCAGGTCAGCGACTGCAGCAGCAGGAGGGTCCAGCGCCGATCCAGCCAGCGCTGCAGCTGCACCGGCTGCAGATGTTCGGCGGGTCGCTGACGGCTGCGCAGGACAAAGAACACCAGTAACAGCAGGCCGCCGCCGCTCCATATCCACAGATTCTGCTCCGGGTTGCTGCTGGTCAGCCAGAGCATGGCCCAGGCGAGCAGGTAGTAATAGCCGCCGAATCGGGAACGGATATGGGTATCGCTCGCCTCCCGCCAGAGCCTCAGACGGGGGGCGGTTGCCGCGGATATCGACTTCATCGGCAGCTACTCGCACGGTCACCCACTGAGTCTAGCCGGGTGATGGCTATTTGCCTTGCGCGGCCTCAGGCCAGTTGCAGGCGGTTGCGGCCCATGCCCTTGGCCAGGTAGAGGGCGTCGTCGACGCGCTTGAAGAAGGCCGCGGCGTCATGGTCGCGCTGCGGGTCAAAGCAGCCGACGCCGAGGCTGGCGGTCAGTGGCAGGCAGTTGTCGTCGATATCGAAACTCTGCTTGACCAGTTCCTGGCGGAAAGCTTCCGCCAGCTGGCAGGCCTGCTCCAGCGGGGTATTGGGCATCAGCACGCCGAACTCTTCGCCGCCCAGGCGCAGCAGGGCGTCGCTGTCGCGGCGGAAAACCTGGTGCATGCGCTCGGCAAAGGCGCTGAGGCAGGCATCGCCACAGGCGTGGCCATGCATATCGTTGACCTGTTTGAAGAAGTCGATATCCAGCAGCACCAGCGACAGTGGGGCGCTCTGCCGCTGGGCGTTGGCGACCATCACCGGAAACAGGCTGTTGAACTGATGACGATTGCCCAGCTGGGTCAGGCTGTCGGTGCGGCTGAGTATTTCCAGCGATTCCTGCTGCTCCAGCAGCTTGAGCTCCAGGGCCAGGGTGGCGTGGTATTCACGGTGGCTTCGGTTGAGGGCCAGCAGCAGGTAGCTGAGGTAGGCGGCGAGGGTCATCAGGGTGGCTGACTGCTCGCCACCGGCCTGAGCCATGACCAGCAGGCCCGGCAGGTAGATCAGCAGCAGGGCCAGGATGGCGCGGCCTCGGCGCATCGCGAAGTTGAAACCCATGGCCGTGCCGAAGGCGACGGTGCTGAGGGTGGCGATGGTGGCGGCGCTGCTCAGCAGGGGGTGGCTCAGCACCAGGGCATGGATCAGGCCCCAGCTCAGGGCGGTGAACAGAATCAGCCCCCACTGCCGGTTGAGCCAGCGCTGCATGGCTTCCGGGCTCTGTTCGCTGGGCAGGCGATGCAGCACGCGCAGCACCAGTAGCAGGGCGAACAGGCTGGCAATGCCAAGGCCCAGGCCGAGCTGGCTCATGGGGCTGGTGCTGAACAGCCAGGTGAGCAGCCAGGCCAGCGGGTAATAGATACCGCCCAGGGTCGAGCGGGTGCGGGTGTCCTGAGCTTCACGCCATATGGCAAAGGCCTGGGGCTGGCGAGGGGCGGCGGAGTCAGTCATGGCCTGTGATCACAGATAGGCTTTAGCCTGAGCATAACTGCTACGGCATGAAACGCACTGTCCATTTGCCACTGCGGACCGACGGTATAGCCTCTTGCATATGGGGCAGGCTGCCGCGCCTCGGCCAGCCTCGCCTAGCGCAGGATCAGCAGCGGACTGGTGCTGGTGCGCAGCAGGTGGCTGGTGGTGCTGCCCACCAGGAACTGGCGGATGCGTGAGTGGCCGTAGGCCCCCATCACCAGCAGGTCGATGCCCTGTTCGAGCTGGTAGGCGTGCAGGGTTGGTTCGACCTCGCCGGCACGAATCGCCAGCTGCACCTCATGGCCGCCCTTGACCAGGCGCTGCTCGGCCTCCTTGAGCTGCTCCCAGGCCGGGTCGGTGTCTGCACCAACCATCAGCACGTGGATCGGCAGGCCCTTGAACAGCGGGCTGGCGGCGAGCATGTCGATGCCCTTGTGGCAGGTCGGGCTGCCATCGAAGGCCAGCATCAGGCTCCGCGGGGGGTGGAACTGGCCAGGGGTGACCAGGATCGGCCGGTGCAGGGTGCGGATCACGCTTTCCAGATGACTGCCCACCAGCTGGCTGACGGCATCGCTGGTTTCGCCCTGGCGACCGATCACCAGCAGGCGGATGTCCTGCTCCAGTTCGCCGAGGCAGGTCACCAGGTCGCCGTGACGCTGGCGCAGCTGCGGGTTGCTGACGCCGTCGCGCTGGGCGCGCTGCTTGGCCGCCTCCAGCGCCAGGCGGCCCTGCTCCAGGGCCAGGGTGCTGCGCTGCTGGTCGAGCTCGGCCAGCTCCTGGAGTAACTGCTCGCGGCTGCCCAGGGCGATATTGCCGGAGAGGTTGCTCAGCGGCGGGTACTGCTTGTGGTCGAGCACGTGCAGCAGGGTCAGCGGCGCGCCGAGGCGCAGGCTGGCCCAGGCAGCGTAATCGCAGACCGCCGGGGAAGACAGGGAACCATCAATGCAAGCCATTACCTGGGACATGCTGTTCTCCTTCTTATCAGTGGCCCGACAGCAGGTCGCTGGCGTTGTCCTTGTCGTGCACGCCGAAGCGGTCGACGATGGTGGCGCTGGCTTCGTTCAGGCCCAGCACTTCGACTTCGGTGCCTTCGCGGCGCAGCTTGATGACCACCTTGTCCAGGGCAGCGACGGCGGTGATGTCCCAGAAGTGCGCGCGGGACAGGTCGATCACCACCTTAGCAACGGCTTCCTTGAAATCAAAGGCCGCGACGAACTTGTCGGCGGAGCTGAAGAACACCTGGCCGACCACCTTGTAGGTGCGCAGTCGACCATCGGCGTCGGTTTCCGAGTTGATATAGAGGAAGTGGCCGATCTTGTTGGCGAAGAACAGCGCCGCCAGCAGCACGCCGACAAATACGCCGTAGGCCAGGTTGTGGGTATAGACGGTCACCGCCACGGTGGCGAGCATGACGATATTGGTGGAGAGCGGGAAGGTCTTGAGGTTGCGGATCGAGTCCCAGCTGAAGGTGCCGATCGACACCATGATCATCACCGCCACCAGCGCGGCCATGGGGATCTGGCTGACCCATTCCGAGAGGAACACCACCATCAGCAGCAGCACCACACCGGCCACCAGGCAGGAAAGACGGCCGCGGCCGCCGGATTTCACGTTGATCACCGACTGGCCGATCATCGCGCAGCCGGCCATGCCGCCGAGCAGGCCGGAGGCGATGTTGGCCACACCCTGGCCTTTGCATTCGCGGTTCTTGTCGCTGCTGGTGTCGGTCAGGTCGTCGATGATGGTGGCGGTCATCATCGATTCCAGCAGGCCGACCACGGCCAGGGCGGCGGCGTAGGGGAAGATGATCGCCAGGGTTTCCAAATTCAGCGGTACGTCCGGCCAGAGGAAGATCGGCAGGGTGTCCGGCAGTTCGCCCATATCACCGACGGTGCGGATATCCAGGCCGAAATACATGGCTACGGCGGTCATCGACAGGATGCACACCAGCGGCGAGGGGATCAGCTGGCCGAGCTTCGGCACATAGGGGAACAGGTAGATGATGCCCAGACCCGTGGCGCACATGGCATAGACCTGCCAGGTGACGTTGGTCAGTTCCGGCAACTGGGCCATAAAGATCAGAATCGCCAGGGCGTTGACGAAACCGGTGACCACCGAGCGCGAGACAAAGCGCATCAGGCTGCCCAGTTTCAGGTAGCCCGCGCCGATCTGCAGCAGCCCGGTCAGCAGCGTCGCCGCCAGCAGGTATTGCAGGCCGTGTTCTTTCACCAGGGTCACCATGACCAGGGCCATGGCCCCGGTGGCGGCGCTGATCATCCCCGGGCGGCCGCCGACGAAGGCGATCACCACGGCGATGCAGAAGCTGGCGTAGAGGCCGACCTTGGGGTCGACCCCGGCGATGATCGAGAAGGCGATGGCTTCCGGGATCAGCGCCAGCGCCACCACCAGACCGGCGAGCACGTCGCCGCGGATATTGAACAACCAGGTGTTTTTCAGGCTTTGCAGCATGGGGCATTCCAATGGCTGGGGTCCGCAGGTGCACGCAAGGGCAGCGGATGGGGCTAATAAAAATCCAGGTACAACGAGTGCGACGACGGACCGAGGTGGCTGGCGCGCAGGGGGCATGGCGACGTAGCGGAAAACCGCCCGGGCCACGCGGGGAGGGGCGAAACGCTAGGGCGGCTTAGGCAGCCAGCGCGATGGTTGGGCCAGTGTCATAACGACCTGTCTCTATCCATACGGGCGAAAAGGGCGCGTACCTTAACACAAGCCTCCCGGCCGCCGCAGCCCGTGGCCTGTCTGGCCCTGCGAGTTGAACTCATTAGCAGACAGGCACTCCTAATTCGGCACCCGGCGTCTGGTGCCGATCAATCGGCACCCGCACAGCCGTGCTGTCATGTTCACCCAGCACACTGCTGTTTCCCGTAAGCACGCGAGAATGACTATTCATGATGCCCGCTGCGAAAGGGGTGCCAGGACGGCTACCTGATATCAGTCCATGGAAATGGGCGTTGCTGTTGCTGGCGCTGGTGCTGGTTTACCAGATAAGCGTGCAGCATCTGGATAACCGTCTGTATTTCTGGATCAAGACCTCCTGGCACGAGAGCGAGTGGGAACACCGCAGCCTGTGGCTGCCCGAATACCGGGTGCGGGTCGATGCGCTGCCGATCGCCGGGGTTGCCGACAATCTCTCCGGGCTGACCTATGACGAAGGCCGCGGGCACCTGTGGGCGGTGGTCAACAGCCCCGAGGAACTGCTGGCCATGAGCAAGGATGGCGAGGTGCTGGCGCGCTATCCCCTGAGCGGTTTCAGTGATGTTGAAGGCATTACCTACCTGGGCGATAACCTGCTGTTGCTGGCCGAAGAGCGCAACCAGGCGCTGGTGCTGGTCGAGGTGCCGGACAAGCCCGGTGCCCTGTTCCGCGAGGATTATCGGGCGCTGACCCTGGGCCTCGATCTGGGCGGCAACCAGGGCTTTGAGGGCGTGGGTTACGACCGAAAAGGCGACCGGCTGTTTGTGGTCAAGGAGCATTCGCCGCGCAAGCTTTACGAGGTGCGCGGGTTGAAATCCAGCGTGCAGGGCGACTTCAACCTGCAGGTGATCGACCGCCAGGCGTGGATCGACCACAAGGTGTTTGCCACCGACCTGTCATCGGTGCACTACGACGAGCAGACCGGGCATCTGGCCCTGCTCAGTGACGAGTCCAAGGTACTGATCGAGCTGGACGCCGAGGATGGCAAGCTGATCAGCTTCCGCTCGCTGCTCAGCGGCTTCGCCGGCCTGCAGAACAGCGTGCCCCAGGGCGAGGGCCTGACCCTGGATGATCGGGGCAATCTCTATCTGGTCAGCGAACCCAATCTGTTCTACCGCTTCGAGCGCGACTAGCCGCGGCGGATCATCCAGATCCCCGCGACGATCAGCAGCAGGCCACCGACTTTGCCCAGGCTGATCGGGGCTTCGCGAAAGCCGGCCCAGCCGAAGTGGTCCAGCGCCAGGGCCATGCTCATTTGCCCGGCGATCACCAGGGCCATAAACAGCAGCGCGCCGACCTTGGGGCCGGCAAAGGCGGCGGTGGCGATAAACATCACCCCCAGCAGGCCGCCGCTCCAGTGCCACCAGGTCAGCCCCTTGAGCGCGCCGAGGCCGGGAACCTCACGCTGCGCCAGCACCAGAACCAGCAACGCCAGGGTGCCGACGGCAAAGGAGATCAGGGCGGCCGACAACACGCTGGAAACCTGCTTGGCCAGCTGACCGTTGATCCCCGCCTGCAGTGGCAGGCAGGCTCCGGCGACAAAGGGCAGGGCGAGTAACCACCAGATCGGGGCGGGCATGGGGCGTCTCCTGGGCGGCAAAGGCGGATGAGTATGCCGTAAAAGCTGTCCGTATCGTCAGCCTCGGCCATGCCAGATTGCCGCTTGGCGCATGCAAAAAGGCCTGGGTTTGTGACCCAGGCCTTTTGCGTGTGATGCGCTGCTAATCAGTGGCAGTGACCTACGGCCACTGCATTTCACCCTTGAGCACCTTGGCGCTCAGTTCCAGGCTGCTGGCGTCGAGCAGGTTCGGGTACTGGGTCTTCATCGTCTCGATCAGCGCCTGGCTGTTCTTGGCCTTGGGCAGCGCGGTTTCGAGATCATTGAGGTAGTTGCGGGTAAAACGCAGGTCATCCAGGTTGAGCTTGGGCTGGCCCATAAAGTGCCCGGGCACCAGGGTTTTCGGCTGCAGCGCCTGCAGCTCATCCAGGGATTTCAGCCAGGTCTGACGGGCTTGCGGCGATTGTGCATCGGCAATCCAGGGGTGGATGTTGGCGTAGGTCAGCACGCCGCCGACCACCGCTTTGATGCTCGGAATCCACAGGCTGGTGTGCTTGGGGTCATGGCCGATCAGCTCGATGCGCTGGCCTTCCAGGCTCAGGTGGTCGCCTTGCAGGGCTTGTGGCACCTGGGTGCGGGCCGGTGTCGTGTCCTTGAGGATCGGGCCCCAGTAGGCCAGCTTCGGTTCGCGGCTTTTTTCGATATAGGCGATGGTCTGCGGCGTGGCCAGGACCTTGGCCTTGGGGAAGGCGCGGGTCAGGGTGTCCAGGCCGAAGTAGAAGTCCGGGTCGCCGTGGCTGATAAAGATGGTGGTCAGGTTCTTGCCGCTGGCCTGAATGCGCTCGACCAGCTCTTGCGCTTCGCGGGTGGAGAACTGAGCATCGACCAGAATGACATCGCGCTCGCCGCTGATCAGGGTCGAGGTCACCGGGAAAATCGCCTTGTCGCCTGGGTTATAGACATCCAGGGTCAGGGGCTGGGCAATGGCTGTGGTGGCAAGGGTAAGCAGGCTGGCGCTGGCAAGCAGGCCGCGCATATGGCTGAGAATCGACATGCTGATCTCCTGTTGAGTAAGTGAGGGGATCTTAGTTGCTTAAAGTCGCGCAAAAAGCCCGCTAAACTGCGCATCTTTGTTGCGCTAAATGGGCTAGTAATGGACCGGCTGATGGCTACTCGGGTATTTGTCGAGGTGGTGGAACGCGGCAGCCAGACTGCTGCCGCCGAAGCGCTGGAGATGTCGCGGGCGATGGTCTCGCGCTATCTGGCCGAGCTGGAAGGCTGGGTTGGCGCGCGCCTGTTGCACCGCACCACGCGCAAGCTGAGCCTGACCGGTGCCGGCGAGCAGTTGCTCGGCCAGTGCCGCGAGATGCTGGCCGTGGCCGAGGCCATGCAGGGCGTCAGCCAGGGCCGCAATGAAGCCCCGCGCGGCAACCTGCGTATCGCCTGCAGCCAATCCTTCGCCCAGGCCTGGCTGGTGCACGCCTTGAACGATTTCACCGGCCTGTATCCCCAGGTCAGCGTCGATCTGCAGGTGGGCAGTCAGGCGGTCAATCTGGTGGAGGCACGCATCGACCTGGCCCTGCGCATCACCAATCAGCTCGATCCCAACCTGATCGCCCGGCAACTGGCGGTGTGCCGTTCTGTGGTGTGCGCCAGCCCGGCTTATCTGGAAAAACATGGCACGCCGCGGCATCCGGTGGAACTGAGCCAGCACAACTGCCTGAGCTATGCCTATTTCGGTCGCAGCATCTGGGAGTTTACCCGCGCCGGTGAGCCCCATGCCGTGGCGGTCAGCGGCAACCTCAGCGCCAATGAGTCGATGGTGCTGCTGGAGGCGGCCCTGGCCGGTGGCGGGATCAGCCTGCAGCCGCGTTACTCGGTCGGCGGCCATTTGCGCTCCGGCACGCTGGTGCAGCTGCTGCCCGATTACCAGCCGCAGGAGCTGGGCATCCACGCCCTCTACGGCACGCGCCGGCAGATGCCGCCGGCATTGCGCGCCTTGCTGGACTTCCTCCTGGAGCGGCTGGTCGATAGGCCGGACTGGGATATCTAGAGCCGTGCTTCCCCTGGTTTGAAACACGCAGGATCAGTCACGGTACGGGTTTGCTGACGACTGTCGGTCTGCGGCCAAGGATCAGGTGCTCCCGCAGTTGTCACAGAGCTTGCGTCAGGCGCGGTCTAAGTAGGCGCGGTCTCGACCGCGAATGGCGTCGTCGCGGTTTTGTGGCGACCATAAGGCTGATCAACAAGGCCGCGCCGGCTGTAGATTCCAGGTGCGCACGGCGCACCCTACCTATGGCTTGTCGCCTCACGATCCGTATTGGCCACATAGCCTTGGCAACGCCCAGCTAGAGCGCCTTGTCGAACTGGATCAGGGCCACGCGCTGGTGCTGGCGGTCGCGGCGTTCGACTATGCCGCTGGGGCTGTAACCGAGTTTCGGGTAGAGCAGCAGGCCGGCGCTGTTGGCGTTGAAGCACGACACCTGCATGCGCTTGGCATGGTAGTGCTCGCGGGCCAGTTGCTCCATCGCCGTCACCAGGTAATGGGCCACACCCTGGCCGCGGGCCCAGGGCGCGATCATCAGGTTGCCCAGGGCGCAGTAATCGCCGTATTGCCATTGGTAGAAATTGGCGAAACCGGCGACCCGGCCGTTGAGCAGCGCCACGGTGCTGTCACGGCGTTCGGCCATGGTCGCCGCCAGCTGGCCGACACTCAACGGCCAGTCAGCTTTGGGGTAGCAGAAGAACAGTTCCTCGGCGTTCTGCGCGAAGGTGACGATCTCGCTCAGGTCATCGGCCGTGGCGGCGCGATGATCAAACGACGAGCTGGGCGGCATGGCGGTCATCCTTGATTGATGCGGGGTTGGCTATCAGTGCGGAGGATACTGGCTGAGCACCTTGGCGACTGTGGCGCGGATCGCCGTTTCGCGTTCTGCCGGGCTCGGCTGGCGGTTGCGCAGTATCTGTTCGGCACTGCCGCGCCAGACCAGTTTGCCGTCCTTGCCGTCGAGCAGGTCGATCTGCAGGGTGCCAACCTGATAGTCCAGGGTGCGGGTTTCCACATAGCTCGGGCCGCCCCAGAAGCCGCCGCGCCAGGGGTCGCCCCAGCTACCGCCGAATTGGGTGCTGACCTGCTGCTGGCGGTTATCGACGATCAGCCACACCTGCACCTTGAGGTCGCTGCTGCTGCCGCTGGCGGCGGGGCGAAGGCCGCGCTGGTCGAGCTGCTCGCTCACGGCGGCGCGAATCCGCTGGCCGGTGAGGTCGCTGTTGATCCGCGGGTCATCGGGTTTGTACTGCACGGCCGGCTCCAGCCAGCTCCAGCTGCGGTAGGCGGCAAAGTCCCGGTTGGGGTCGAAGTCGCGCTCCAGCTGCGCGGTCTGGCAGGCGCTCAGCAGCAGCACCAGGGGCAAGAGCAGTAGCGATAAGCGCATGGGCGTTCTCCTGAAAAGGCTGGCAATCAGTGCGGCGGGTAGCTGGTCAGGGCCTGTTGCAGGGCGTTACGCAAGGCCGCAGCCCGTTCGCCCTGGCTGTCGCCGGCGAGGGTTTCGGCGCTGGTGCTCCAGACCGGCTGGCCGTCGCGGCCATCGAACAGGTCGATGCGTACCACTATGACCTCTTCACGGTAGCTGTGCACCCGCGGCGCGCTGCCCCACATGCCGTACCGGTCGCCGTAGCGATCATGGCCGTAGTAGCCGCCATCGGGCTCGCTGACCTGGCGGATACGCTGCTCCAGACGCAGCTCGGCGCTGACCTGCAGGTCGGCCCCGGCACCGGCCCGGTGCGGGCGCAGGCCACGCTGGTCGAGGGCGTTGCTCAGGGCTTCCTGCACCTGCTCGGAGCTGGCCCAGGCGCTGCCTGCCGGCAACTGCCGCCAGCTCCAGGTGCGGTAGTGGCCATAGTCGCGGGGCGCGGCCGGGTAGGCGCTGGGGTCCAGCTGGCCGGGCGTATGCGCCGGGGCCGGCGGCAGCGGCGCGCTGTCGGCGATATAGGGGTTCTGGCTCTGACAGGCCGCCAGGGTGGCCAGTAGCAGTAGAACTCCGAGCTGTCTCATGCGCTACTCCTGCTGCTCGAATAGGGGTTTGGCAGGTGGTTTTTCCACGGCCTGCTGGGGGCGCGGGGCCGTCCAGGCCGTGCGCAGCAACGCAGGCAATGAGCATTGGTGCGCATGGCGCACCCTACGGCCTCAGATCTTCTCACCCTCAGGGGCAATAGCCGAATGCAACAGGCTATCGGTACATCGCCTTTCAACTGTCTATCAGCGTGGCCGGCAGATCCAGTGCAGATAGCGGCCAAGCCCGGCAAAACTGGGGTGACGACGGTAGGCCAGCTCCATTTCCAGCAGGTCGAGCAGCTCGGCCTTGGCCTGGAAGGGCTGCGGCATATAGTCGTGGAACACCCGCACGCCGCTCTGGCTTTCGACCTGCCAATTAGGCTCGAGTTGCGCCGCCAGTTCGCGTGGATCGAGGGGCATCTGTGGGGTCAGGCTCTGTTTCTCCCCGGCGAACTCGGCCTTGCGCAGCTTGCGGAAGTGGCCCTTGAGCAGGTTGCGGTAGATCAGCGCATCCTTGTTGTAGAAGGCCAGGGACAGCCAGCCGCCAGGCGCGCAGAGCTGGTGCAGCACCGGCAGGATGCTATGGGGTTCGGCCAGCCATTCCAGCACGGCGTGGCAGATCACCAGGTCATAGGGGCGCTCGAGCTGGCCGAGCAGGTCCTGCCAGGGGGCCTGGATAAAGGTCGCGCGCTGGCCCGCGGCGGCAAAGCGTTCGCGGGCACCGGCCAACATGGGTTCGGCGGGTTCGGCCAGGGTTACCTGATGGCCGCGCTGGGCCAGCCACAGCGACATATGGCCGAGGCCAGCGCCGATATCCAGCACCCGCAGCGGCCTGTCGGGCAGGGCTTCGGCCAGGTCGGCCTGGAGCACCGCGAGGCGGATCGCGCCCTTGGCCCCGCCATAGATCTTCTCGGCGAAGCGGGTGGCCAGCTCGTCGAAGTGCCGATCAGTCATGGTGCGCGTCCCCGAGAAAGCGTCTTTCGTTATCGGCCAGCTTGGCGCGTACCACCTGCTGCATATCCAGGCCCAGTTCGCCGCACAGCAGCACCAGATAGAGGACGATATCGCCGATTTCCTCGCCTGCGTGGGCGAGCTGCTCGGCGCTCAGTTGGCGTGACTGCGCCTCGCTCAGCCACTGGAAGATTTCCACCAGCTCGGCCATTTCCACGCTGGCGGCCATGGCCAGGTTCTTCGGGCTGTGGAATTGCCGCCAGTCGTTGTGATCACGAATGGCATGCATGCGGGTGGTCAGTTCGGCGAGGTTCATCGGGCGCTCCTGCAAAGAGGAGCATAGCTTCGGGGGTTCACCGGCGCGGTGCAAGCGGCTGCCGGCAGTTACCGGCAGCCGTGCGGGGTATTTCAGTCAAGCGGCTGCCAGCTGCCCTGCATATGCGGCAGGTTTTCCGCACCGAGCAGACTGAACTGGCCGCTGGCGGCCGGTTCGCTGGCCAGCAGATGCACGGCGGCGGGCAGCAGCACCGGTTTCTGGAAGCGCACCTCCACCTGATAGCCCGCGCTGGGCAGGTGCTCGCCGAGTTCGGCCAGGGCCCGTGCCTTGTTCCACAGGCCGTGGGCAATGGCGCGGGGGAAGCCGAACAGCTTGGCGCTAACCGCCGACAGATGAATCGGGTTGTAGTCGCCGGCGATGCGCGCATAGCGCCGGCCGATATTCGCCGGGGCCTGCCAGTGGGCGAGGGTGGTTTGCGGCAGTTCGGCGGCGGTTTCGCGTTCGGGCACCGCGCCGCCCAGACGCAGGGCGCGGCAGAGGATGCGGCTGTCGCCCTCCCAGAGCAGGCCGAGCTGGTCGTGCAGCTGGGTAATCAGGCTGAAGGTCACACCCTTGTCGTGGGGCTGCAGGTTCTGCACCTGTACGCTGACCGTAAAGGGCCCCAGACCGCCGAGCGGACGTATCACGCGGATACGGTTTTCCAGGTGCACCAGGCCGAGCAGCGGAAAGGGAAAGCGCTTATCGGTGAGCAGCTGCATCTGCAGGGCAAAGGCCAGGATGTGCGGGTATGTCGCGGGCAGCAGGCCGTCGTCACGAAAGCCGCAGATCTGTCGGTAACGGGCCAGGTGCGTCGGGTCGACGTTGACCTGGCAGCGCAGGCCGACAGTTGGCAGGCTGCGTCCGGTGACGCCACGGCGCAGGGCGGCGCGGGCAAACAGGCCAGGCAGGGCGGATGGGGCGGGTAGATCGAGCCAGTCGATGGCCATGGCAAACTCCTCTGAGCGGGTGGCAGCAGCTTAGTCGGCCGACGGCAGAGTGCATTGGCCGCGTCGTCTTGTCGGCTGGCAGGCCAGTCAATCGTCATCGCGCCTTGAGCCAGACGGCTAAAGCCGCCTAAGATGGCCGCGCCTCGCGGATAACAAGAACTCCTAGATAATGCGTGATCTGACTGACGATGTGGCGCTGATGCGCCCGGTGCTTGATGCCTTGCGTGCCAGCGGAACCGATCCTGATCGGGTGCTGGCGCGCGTCGGCCTGCCGCCTGGTGGCTTGCCCGCCGGGCGCTTTCCTCATTCGGCCCAGGCGCTGTTCTGGAAGGCCGCCATCGACGAATGCGGCGAAGAGCATGTGGGGCTGTATCTGGCCCAGCATCTGCCGGCCTTCCATGGCCTGCTGCTGGAATACCTGTTTCTCTCCAGCGAAACCTTCGGCGAAGGCCTGCGCCATGCCTTGCGCTATATCCGCCTGCTCTCCGACACCCTCAATGCCAAGCTGGAAGTTCAGGGCGAACGTGCAGTGCTGGTGCTCGGCCTGGCAACGGGCACGCCGCGGCACTTTCCGGAAATGCTCGCCGGTGCGGTAATCCGCCTGTTTTCGGCCCTTACCGAAGGCGACTTTATCCCCTATGAAGTGCAGTTTATCCATGCCGAGGGTGCGCCCGCTGAGCTTTACCAGCAGGTGTATGGCTGTCCGGCGCGGTTCGGCTGTGAGCGCTACACCCTGGTGTTCAACGCCACGGTGCTGGACAAGACCTCGCGCCACGCCGCCCCCGAGCTGCTGCGCATGCACGAATCCCTGGCGCGTCGGCAACTGGCCGAGGTCGAGCGGCTGGACCTGGTGCGCAAGGTGCGTGAGTTGATTGGCGAGCTGCTGGTCGACAACGGGGCCACCCTCGAGCAGGTTGCGGCGCGCCTGAATATGCCGGCGCGGCGGCTGCGCGAGCGCCTGGCCATGGCCGGGGTGCGCTTCAACGACCTGATCACCGATTACCGCTGCCGCCTGGCCAAAGACCTGCTGCTCAATACCGACGAGCGTATCGAGGTGATAGTCGAACGTACCGGTTTCTCCGAACCGAGTACCTTCTACCGCGCCTTCAAGCGCTGGGTCGGCGAGACCCCGGTGGAATTCCGCAAGCGCGGCAAGGGCGGCCAGGCCGAGTAGGGGGCTCCGTCCATGCAGTAGGTGCGCAGCGACTACTGGGCGAAATAGGTGACCCAGAAGTAATAGGCGGTCATCCCGCTGCCCACGCCGATCACCAGCACCCGCAGCAGCTTGGCCGGCAGACGCTGGCCCAGCGCGCCACCGGCATAGCCGCCCAGCGTTGCGCCCACCAGCAGCACCGCCAGTTCGTACCAGCTGACTCGCCCGGCGAGGATAAAGGTGATGCTGGCGACGCTGTAGATCACCGCCGAAATCAGATTCTTCAGGGCGTTGGCCCGCGCCAGCGGATGACCTTCGATGGAAAACGCCGCCAGCTGCAGAATGCCCATGCCCGCGCCGAAATAGCCGCCATAGATCGACACGCCGATATGCGCGCCCAGCGACAGCGGTCCGTGGGGCGGTTGCGCGGCCTCGGCGCGGCGGGCCGCTAACCAGCGACTAAGCCAGGGGCTGGCGGCAAACAGCGCGGTAGCGGCCAGCAGCAGCCAGGGAATCAGCTTGGCGAATACCGCATCGCCGCCCACCAGCAGCAACAGCCCGCCCAGCAGTCCGCCCGCCAGTCCCGCCGCCAACAAGGGCAGCAGATAACGCCCCAACGGCCGCAGCGATCCCCGCGCCGCCCAGGCCCCAGCCAGGCTGGCCGGCCATAACGCCACCGCATTGGTGGCGTTGGCCGTCACCGGCGGCAGACCGGCGGCGAGCAGCGCCGGAAAGGAGAAAAACGTGCCACCACCGGCCAGGGCATTCATCCCTCCAGCGGCAAAACCGGCAAGCACCAGCAGCAGAATCTCGGACATAGACATGGCAAAGGCTCGGGCAAAAGGTCAGCAGCTTAACCAGCACGCGCGGCGGGGCCAAGTCGACCAAGGTGGTTGGCGTATAGGCGGGTCAGATTACGGGCATAAAAAACTGTCCGGAACAGTTTTAACGTCGCGCAGCGCCAGCCTGAAGAATGACTGCGGTGGGGGCAGGCATAAAAAACTGTCCGGAACAGTTTTTAACGTCGCGCAGCGACGGCCCGAAGGGTGGCTGCCATGGATGGCAGACATAAAAAAACCGGCTTGTGGCCGGTTTTTAGGGGGTAGTCCCAGCTTATTTTTGGTAAGCCGCGACCGCCTTGAGAATCAGGCCGCGGGCTTCTTCAGCGCCGCCCCAGCCTTCAACCTTGACCCATTTGCCTTTTTCGAGATCCTTGTAGTTCTCGAAGAAGTGCTTGATCTGCTCGATCAGCAGCGGGGGCAGGTCGGTGTATTCCTGGACGTCTTTGTACAGCACGGTGAGTTTGTCGTGCGGTACGGCAACCAGCTTGGCGTCGCCGCCGGCTTCGTCGCTCATGTGCAGCACGCCAACCGGGCGGGCGCGGATAACCGAGCCTGGGGCCACCGGGTAGGGGGTCACGACCAGCACGTCGAGGGGGTCGCCGTCGTCAGCCAGGGTGTGCGGGATAAAGCCGTAGTTGGCCGGGTAGAACATCGGGGTGGCCATGAAACGGTCGACCATCAGGCAATCGATGTCGTGGTCGATTTCGTATTTGATCGGCGCGTGGTTAGCCGGGATCTCGATGGCAACGTAGATGTCGTTCGGCAGGTCTTTACCGGCAGGGATCTTGCTGTAGCTCATGGGGCGACTCCCGAGGGGTGGGCCAAAAAAGTGGCGCGATTATAGGCATATTCCCCCGTCGTTGCTATGCCGGGATGCCTAGCCTTTGGTCTCGATGTGTTCGCCTTTTGGTCTGTCGCGATAGTCCGGGTGATCTTTCTGCAGCGCTTGCAGGCGGGCCAGCGGGTCCTGGCGGTAGAACAGCGCAAGCTGCGCGTAGACCGCCGGGAAGGCCCCGGCCAGCAGGTCCGGGGCGCTGAAGAAGTATTCGCTGGTTACCGCGAAGAACTCGGCGGGGTCTTCGGCGGCGTAGGGGTCGATGGCGGTTTCGGCCTGCGGGTCGGCGTCCAGCTGGGCATTGAGCCGATCGAAGGCGCTCTGCATGGCCTCGGCCCAGTCGCTGATGCGCATGTTGCGGTGCAGCGGCGGCAGGCCGTTGGCGCTGCCGTTGAGCATGTCGAGCTTGTGCGCCAGCTCGTGGATCACCAGGTTGTAGCCGTCCCAGCCGCCGCTGGCCTGTACCCCGGGCCAGGCCAGGATCACGGGGCCTTGCTGCCAGGCCTCGCCGCTGTGTTCGCCATCCCATTCATGCACCACGCCGCTGGCGTCGCGGTGGCGCTGCGGGCTGACGAAGTCGTCCGGGTAGAGGACGATTTCATGAAAGCCCTGGTACCAGTCGAGGTCGGCCAGGTGCAGCAGTGGCAGTTCGGCCTGCACCGCCAGCAGCAGGCGGTCGCTGCGCTGCAGTTCGACGCCGGGCAGGGCGCTGAGGTGCTTGTTATGCAGAAACAGCACCGCGCGGCCCTGCAGGCGCTGTAGTTCTTCCGGGCTGAGGCCATCCAGCAGGGGCAGATGCCGCAGCACTTCGCTCCAGGTTGCGGCGGCAACCGGGTGGCGGGCAAGGATGCGCTGGCGACGCCAGGCGCGTAACGACCACATGGATTCTGCTCGGGCTGTAGGGAGCGCTCACCTTAAGCCGGGCCGCGCTGAGGGGGCAAGTCGGCATAAAGGCTGCACAGGCCAGGGTGATAGCGACCTGGGAGGGCTGCCGATGTCGATCGAACGACTGGATCATTGCGCTGTTAGCCTGGCCTACGGCCATGGCCTGGACCTGCCCAGTCAGGCCGCACGCGCACGCGCCGCCTGGTTGCCCGGGCGCGAAGGGCGAGCCCCGGTGTTGCTGGTCGCCTTGCTGTGGGCGCGCGAATGCACCGATGTAGTGCGCGTTGTAGAGGCGCATCTGGATGCCCTTTTTGCCGATTACAGCAGCACCCCCGGTGGCTGGAGTGAAGCCCAGGCCGCGCGGCAGGTACTCGCGGCCCTCAATGCCCAGCTGTTTCGCCAGCGTCGGGCCGGGCGTGGCCGCTTCCAGCTGGACGCTGGCCTGTTGTTGCTACAGGGCGACGAGATGCAGTTTCTCCAGGCCGGGGCCATCGGTCTGCTGCGTTACCAGGCGGGCAGCCTGCAGAGCCTGATCGGCCGCGAGGGCATGCAGCTGGGGAGCCAGGCCGAGCTGGCGCTGGTGCAGCACAGCCTGCCGCTGAGCCAGGGCGCGGCGCTGTTGCTGGCACCGCAGCCCTTGCTCGAGGTCGCCGACCTGCAGAGCTTTCGGCTGGCCTGCGCGCAGCTCAGTGCCACCCATATGCAAAGCGTGCTGCGCCCCTGGCTGCATGCGCCGGGGGCCGCGGTGCTGTTATTGCCTGGCGAGCCGGGGGCCATGCCGCCGGCCGCGCCGCCCGAGTCCTGGCCGGTGGTGGCGGATGCACGGCCGGGCATGCAGCTCGATGGTTGGACATTGCTCGGGCCCTGCGCCTATGGCCCGCCCGGGCGGATGTTCCGTGGGCGTGACGAAGGCGGCCGCGAGGCCTTGCTGTGGCTGGCCGAACAGGCCGCGGACGAGGCCTTCTGGCAGCGCGAGTGGGTGTTGCGGCGCAGCCCGGTAGCGAGTTTGCCGCGGGTGCTGTCGTCCCATCGGCCGCGTCGGCATGCCTTTATGCTGTTCGAATTGCCCGCCAGCGGTATGCGCAGCCTGGTCGACTGGGCGGCAGCCCATGGTCCGCTGGACGGCGCGACCCTGCTGGCCTTGCTGGAGCAGTTGATTGCAGCCGTGCGCGGCTTGCAACGGCGCGGCATGCAGGGCTTGTGGCTGAATCCGGGCAATATCCTGGTGGACGACGGCGGGCACCTGCTGGTGCTGCCCGAGTATGCCGCGTTACTGCCCGGCGTAGCCCGTCAACGCTTGCCCGCGGCGGCGCTGCCCCTGGCCCCTGAGCTGCGTCAGGGCCAGGCGGTGGATGGCCGCGCTGATCAGTTCGCCCTGGCGGCCCTGGCCTACTGGCTGTTCTGCGGCCGCTGGCCGGATACCGCCCGGGGCGATGCCGATGCGCTCAACCGCTATGTACCGCTGGCGCAGTACAGCGGCCATGTGCCGGCCGGCTGGGATGGGGTGTTGGCGCGGGCCCTGGCTCCACGGCCTGAGGCGCGCTTCGAGGCCCTGTCGGAGTTTCAGCAGGCCCTGCAACAGCCGTTGCAGGCGCATCACGCGCTATTGCACGTGCCCAGGCGCAAGCAGCCCTGGCAGTTCGCCCTGATCGGCGTGCTGCTGGTGCAATTGGTTCTGGGGCTCTGGTTGAGCCTGGACGGCTAAAGCAGCGAAGCGCCCTGACGGTCTGACCGCAGGGCGCTTCATGGGGGGCGCTCAGGGCGCGGTGGGGTCGTCGCCGATCGGCAGGACGAAGTTCTTGAACTCGGTGTCTTCGACGAAACCGATGGACTCGTACACCTTGTGCGCCACCGTGTTGTTGATGCTAGAGGCCACGCGCAGGCGCACCGCGTTGGTGTCCTTGGCCATCTGCTTGGCGGCCTGGATCAGGCGATCGGCGACCAGCTGGCGACGGGCGTCCTGGCAGACATAGATGTCGTTGAGAATCCATACGCGCTTGAGCGACAGCGAGGAGAAGCTCGGATAGAGCTGGCAGAAACCGAGGATCTTGTCCTCTTCATCGGCCATGGCCAGGTAGATCACCGACTCCTTGCGGCTGATGCGCTTTTCCAGAAAGCTGCGCGAGGAATCGGGGTAGGGCAATTGGCCGAACAGTTCGCGGTAATTGACGAACAGCGGTGTCAGTTGGTCCAGATGCTCCAGTGTGGCTTGAACGATGCGCATGGTGAGCCTCGACTTCATTAAGGTGGACGGCTTCGGCAACCGGCAGTGCTGCCTGCGAACCTTGCCGATGCTGCCTAAGGCATTTGGAAAGTGCAATCCAAACAAGCGTTTGGTTGTAATTCGGTGCCGCGTCTGGACGCCCTGCACGAATAATTTGTCGTTGCCGTCGCAGGGGTGGGGCGGCGTTCGGCTTCAGCGCCTGCTCGATCAGTCGCGGTTAAAGCCCCTCCCGCATAGGCCTGGCCTGCTAGCCCAGCAGGAAGTTTTCGCGCTTGTCTGAACCCACCAGCAGCGGTACTTCGGCTTCATCCTTGAGGTTGACCCCGGACAGCTGGCGGCGGCAGGCCTCGCGCATCAGGTACAGCAGGCGATGGCTGGCCATGGCGTAGCTCAGGCCTTCCTGGCGCACGTTGGAGATGCAGTTGCGGTAGGCGTCGGTCAGGCCGACCCGAGGCGCGTAGGTGAAGTACAGGCCCAGGCTGTCCGGCGAACTCAGGCCTGGGCGCTCGCCGATCAGGATCACCACCATGCGTGCGCCGAGCAGCTCGGCCACTTCATCGGCTACGGCCACGCGGCCCTGGCTGACCAGGGCCACGGGCGACACGCTCCAGCCTTCGGCAGCGGCCTGTTCCTCGATATGCGCCACCATGGGCAGGGCGTTGCGGTGCACGGCCAGAGCGGACAGACCGTCCGCTACAACGATGGCCAGGTCATAACCGCCCGGATTGTTTTCGCGGTGCTGGCGCAGCAGCTCGGCGGATTCGTGACTCAAGCGCCGACCCAGATCCGGGCGTTGCAGGTAGGTGTCGCGATCCTTGGCGGCGCTGTGCAGCAGCAGGCTCTGCCTATGCTGGCTGGCCAGGCCTGCGGCCAATGCAGCGTGGTCGAACGGCAGGTGCACGGCGTCGCGAGCCTGGGCGTGGGCGAACTGGAAATCCAGCTGGGCGCGGGTTGGCATGCTGGTGCCGGCGCGGCCGAGAGCAATGCGCGCCGGGGTGAGGTTGCGCAGTTGCTGCCAGGGATTCTCGCTGGCACCGCTGAGTGGGCTGTCATCGTACATAAGCGGCTCCTTGATCAACCAAGCTGCGCCAGCGCCTGACGAAACGCCGGCGGCAGGCTGTTGCCCATGCGCGGGCGGCCATCGGCCTGGGTAAAGATGCCCATGCGCTGCAGCCAGGCTTCGAACTCGGGGGCCGGTTTCAGCCCCAGGCTCTGCCGGGCATACAGGGCGTCGTGAAAGGAGGTGGTCTGGTAGTTGAGCATCACATCGTCGGAGCCTGGGATGCCCATGATGAAGTTGATGCCGGCCACGCCAAGCAGGGTCAGCAGCACGTCCATGTCGTCCTGATCGGCTTCGGCATGGTTGGTGTAGCAGATGTCGCAGCCCATCGGCAGGCCCAGCAGCTTGCCGCAGAAGTGGTCTTCCAGGCCGGCGCGGATGATCTGCTTGCCGTTGTACAGGTACTCCGGGCCGATAAAGCCAACCACGGTATTCACCAGAAACGGCTTGAAATGCCGCGCCACCGCATAGGCGCGGGTTTCGCAGGTCTGTTGATCGAGGCCATGGTGGGCACCGGCAGACAGCGCGCTGCCCTGGCCGGTTTCGAAATACATCAGGTTGTCGCCGAGGGTGCCGCGTTTGAGGCTCAGGCCGGCGTCGTAGCCTTCCTGGAGAATCTGCAGGCTGACGCCAAAGCTGGCGTTGGCCGCTTCGGTGCCGGCAATCGACTGGAATACCAGGTCCAGCGGCACGCCCCGGTTGATCGCCTCGATCGAGGTGGTGACGTGGGTCAGTACGCAGGCCTGGGTCGGGATTTCATAGCGCTGGATGATGCCGTCGAGCATCTTCAGCATCTCGCAGATACTCACGACGCTGTCGGTGGCCGGGTTGATGCCAATCATGGCATCGCCGTTGCCATACAGCAGTCCGTCGAGAATGCTTGCGGCGATACCGGCCGGTTCATCCGTTGGATGATTGGGCTGCAGGCGGGTGGACATGCGCCCGCGCAGGCCGACGGTGTTGCGAAAACGGCTGACCACGCGGATTTTCTGCGCCACCAGTACCAGGTCCTGCACGCGCATGATCTTCGATACCGCAGCGGCCATTTCCGGCGTCAGGCCGGGGGCGAGGGCGCGCAGGCTGGCTTCATCGGCGCTGTCGCCGAGCAGCCAGTCACGGAAGCCGCCGACAGTCAGGTGGCTGACCGGGGCGAAGGCCGCCAGGTCATGGCTATCGATGATCAGGCGGGTGACTTCGTCTTCTTCGTAGGGAATCAGCGCTTCGGTAAGGAAGTGTTTAAGCGGAATATCGGCCAGGGCCATCTGCGCCGCGACCCGCTCGCCAGCATTGCTCGCGGCAACGCCTGCGAGAAAGTCGCCGGAGCGTGCCGGGCTGGCCTTGGCCATTACCTCGGCGAGGCTGTCGAAACGGTAGGTTTCACCGCCGATGGTATGCCGGAATCCGGACATTGAACTTCTCCCCCGCGCAATGACCTTAATCTGCGCCAAATCGGTGCCCGTTCCGGGCGTGCTGCACTCTGGCGGGCGGCGCAACCCCTGCGACTGGCCGCCGGCAGTGCTTATTGAAAGGGCGAGCAACGCCTGTGCCAACCCCGCAGGCTCTGCGTGCCGCCGCCGCTGTGCTAACCTGCGGCGATCTTGTTCAGGGCCAGTTCTGGCCGGTTTTCGAGGGCACCTTCAAGGTAAATCATGCATATCCATATTCTCGGTATCTGCGGCACCTTTATGGGCTCGCTGGCTGTGCTGGCCAAGGAACTGGGCCACCGTGTGACCGGTTCCGACGCCAACGTCTACCCACCCATGAGCACCCAGCTCGAAGCCCAGGGCATCGAGCTGACACAGGGCTATGACGCCGCCCAGCTCGATCCCGCGCCGGATCTGGTGGTGATCGGCAACGCCCTGTCGCGCGGCAACCCGGCGGTGGAGTATGTGTTGAACAAGGGCCTGCCCTATGTCAGCGGCCCGCAGTGGCTGGCCGACCATGTGCTGCAGGGCCGTTGGGTGTTGGCGGTGGCCGGCACTCACGGCAAGACCAGCAGTTCGAGCATGCTGGCCTGGGTGCTGGAGCATGCCGGCATGAGTCCGGGTTTCCTGATCGGCGGCGTGCCGCAGAACTTCGGCATCTCCGCGCGCCTGGGCGGCACGCCGTTCTTCGTGGTCGAGGCCGACGAGTACGACAGCGCCTTCTTCGATAAGCGCAGCAAGTTCGTCCACTACCGTCCGCGCACCGCCATTCTGAATAACCTGGAGTTCGATCACGCAGACATCTTCCCGGATCTGGCGGCCATCGAGCGGCAATTCCATCATCTGGTGCGCACCATTCCGGGCGACGGCCTGATCATTCACCCGACCACCGAGCCTGCGCTCAAGCGGGTGATCCAGATGGGCTGCTGGACCCCGGTGCAGACCACGGGTGAAGGTGGCCAGTGGCAGGCGCGCTTGCTGAGCGAGGATGGCTCGCGCTTCGAGGTCAGCTTCGAGGGTAAAACCGCGGGCGTGGTGGACTGGCAACTGACCGGCCAGCACAACGTCGCCAACGCCCTGGCGGTGCTGGCGGCGGCGCGCCATGTCGGCGTGGTGCCGGAACTGGGCATTGCTGCGCTGTGCAGCTTTATCAACGCCAAGCGGCGCATGGAGAAGGTCGCCGAAGTCAATGGCGTGACCATCTTCGACGACTTCGCCCACCACCCCACGGCGATTGCCACCACCCTGGATGGCCTGCGCAAACGCATCGGCAGTGCCAAGCTGATCGCCATCGTCGAGCCGCGCTCCAACTCCATGAAGCTTGGCGCGCACCGCGACGGCTTGCCCGAGTCCGTGGGGCAGGCCGACTCGGTGTACTGGTACGCGCCGCCGAACCTGGGTTGGGACCTGGCCGGCACCGTGGCCACGTCCGCCGTGCCGACCCGGGTGTGCGATTCCCTGGAAGCGATTATTGCTGGGGTCAAGGCCGAAGCCGCGCCGGGCACCCAGATAGTGGTGATGAGCAACGGCGGCTTTGGCGGCCTGCATGGCAAGCTGGCGGCGGCCCTGGCGGCATAAGCTTGTAGGATGGGTTGAGCGAAGCGATACCCATCGGCCCCGATTTGATGGGTATCGTGCGCTACGCGCCTCAACCCATCCTACGGTCTTATAGACGGAACATAAGCAAGCGCAGCAGCATTGAGAGTGAATTTATGAGCGGTCCGGAACGTATTACTTTGGCCATGACCGGTGCCTCCGGTGCCCAGTACGGCCTGCGCCTGCTCGATTGCCTGGTGCGGGAAGACCGCGAGGTGCATTTCCTGATTTCCAAGGCCGCGCAGCTGGTGATGGCCACCGAAACCGATGTCAGTCTGCCGGCCAAGCCGCAGGCCATGCAGGCCTTTCTCAACGAGTACACCGGGGCGTCCTCGGGGCAGATCCGCGTGTATGGCAAGGAGGACTGGATGGCTCCGGCGGCCTCAGGTTCCGGGGCTCCCAGCGCCATGGTGGTGGTGCCCTGTTCCACCGGTACCCTGTCGGCCATCGCCAGCGGTGCCTGCAACAACCTGATCGAGCGCGCCGCCGATGTGGTGCTGAAAGAGCGCCGCCAGTTGATTCTGGTGCCGCGCGAGGCCCCGTTCTCCAGCATCCATCTGGAGAACATGCTCAAACTGTCGAACCTGGGTGCGACCATTCTGCCGGCCGCGCCGGGCTTCTATCACCAGCCGCAGACTATCGACGACCTTATCGATTTCGTCGTGGCGCGCATCCTCAATTGCCTGAATATTCCTCAGGACATGCTGCCGCGCTGGGGCGAGCATCATCAGGTCAGTGGCGATGATTAGTCGGCTGGGAGCATGCCTGGCCCTGCTGGCGCTGCTACCGGGCTGTGCCACGGTCTCCACCCTGGATGCGGCCAAGCCCGGCGCGCCGGTGGTGTATGCCGGTACCCGGCTGGACCTGTATGCGTTGCAGGGTGGCTGCTGCGCCGTCGAGCGCTTCGGCTGCAAGGCACCGAAGTACGCGGCCCTCGACCTGCCGGCCAGCGCCCTGCTCGACACCCTGTTGTTGCCGCTGTCCCTGGCTACCGCCGTGGGGTTGCGGCTGAGTGTCAGCGGCGGGCTCTGATCGGCCGGTGCGCATGGCGCACCCTACAAAGCGCGTCGGCTAATTGGCCGCTATTCGGCCAGCCTGCATACGGCGGCCTGGGTATCGGCAAGGCCGTAACGGCCCTTCGCATCACACACCACGCGGCCCATGGCCACCGCTGGGTCGTGGGTGAACACCAGGCGGCCGCCGCGGGCCTGCAGGTCGCTCAGCAGCGCCTGTTTCTCTTCGATCAGGCCTTCGGGAAAGCGGTCGTAACCCATGGTGATCGGCAGGTGTACCCAGGGCGCGCCGGGGATCAGGTCGCCGGGAAATACCACCGGGCCGTCCGCCATGGCCACTTCGGGCAGGAGCTGGCCGGGGGTGTGGCCGTCGCTCCAGTGCAGGTGCCAGTCCGCGCCGAGCAGTTCGCAGTGCTCGGTTTCGTCCACCAGTTGCAGGCGGCCGCTGGCTTCCAGCAGTTCGAGCAGTTCCGGGATATAGGAGGCGCGGTCGCGGGCGTGTGGCTGGCAGGCGCGCTGCCATTGGCGGCGGCCGGTGACGAACTGGGCGTTGGGAAACAGCAGGCGCGCCGGCTTGCCTTCCTCCCAGGCGGCGAGCAGGCCGCCGGCGTGGTCGAAGTGCAGGTGGGTGAGCAGCACGATATCGATATCGGCATCACTCAGGCCCAGTTCGGCCAGGCTGTCGAGCAGCACGTGACGCTGTTCCTGGACGCCGAAACGCTGTTTCAGCTCGGGGCTGAAGAAGGCCCCGATACCGGTTTCCACCAGGATGTTGCGATCGTCTTCCTGCACCAGCAGGGCGCGGCAGCCGAGGTCGATACGGTTTTCCGGGTCGGGGGTCATCCAGCGCTGCCACAGGGCCTTGGGCGCGTTGCCGAACATCGCGCCGCCGTCGAGTTTCTGGCTATTGCCGGTGAGGGTGGTCAGGGTTCGCATGGTGATCTCTTGTTGTGAACGCTGCTGCAGGGTGAATGAAACATCCGCTTTGGGCCATCACACCTTTGGTGGATAGGTGCTCGATTGAGCTGACGAGGCCGTGCTTGGTGGATCGGTAAAGCGTGATCCACCCTACGGGTTTACGTGGATGCAGGCGTAGGGTGGATGTCGCTTTTTACATCCACCGGTTCGCCTGTTCCAGGCTAACGCTCGATGGCCAGGGCCACACCCTGGCCGCCACCGATGCACAGGGTGGCCAGGCCCTTGTGCGCATCGCGGCGCTGCATCTCGTGAATCAGGCTGACGAGAATACGACAACCGGATGCGCCGATCGGGTGGCCGAGGGCGATGGCTCCGCCGTTGACGTTGACCTTGGCGCTGTCCCAGTGCAGCTCGCGGCCGACGGCGATGGCCTGGGCGGCGAAGGCTTCGTTGGCCTCGATCAGGTCGAGCTGCTCCAGGGCCCAGCCGGCCTTTTCCAGGGCCTTGCAGGTGGCGAATACCGGGCCGATGCCCATGATTGCCGGGTCGACGCCGGCGCTGGCGTGGGCCTTGATCCGCGCCATGACCGGCAGGCCGAGGGTGGCGGCCTTGTCGGCGCTCATCAGCAACACGGCGGCTGCGCCGTCGTTGAGGGTCGAGGCGTTGCCGGCGGTGACGCTGCCGTCGCGCTTGAAGGCCGGGCGCAGTTTGCCCAGGACCTCCAGGGTGCTGCTGGCGCGGGGTTGTTCGTCCGCCGCGACGATCAGGCTGGGGCCCTTGCGCTGGGGGATTTCGATGGGGCAGATCTCAGCCAGGAAGCGTCCGGCCTCGATGGCGGCGCAGGCGCGCTGCTGCGAGCGGGCGGCGAAGGCGTCCTGCTCGCCGCGGCTGATGCCGTATTGCTCGGCCAGGTTCTCGGCGGTGATGCCCATGTGGTAATCGTTGAAGGCATCCCACAGGCCGTCGTGGATCATGCTGTCGAGCAACTGACCGTGGCCCATGCGCAGGCCATTGCGTGAACCGCTGAGGACGTGGGGCGACAGGCTCATGTTCTCCTGGCCGCCAGCGATGATCACCTCGGCATCGCCGCAGGCGATAGCCTGGGCCCCGAGCATTACCGCTTTCAGCCCCGAACCGCAGACCTTGTTCAGGGTCATGGCCGGCACCGTGTGCGGCAGGCCGGCCCTGAGCGCACTCTGCCGCGCCGGGTTCTGCCCGCAGCCTGCGCTGAGCACCTGGCCGAGCAGCACTTCGTCCACCTGTTCGGCGGGCAGGCCGCTGTCCGCCAGCAGCTGACGGATCACCGTGGCCCCCAGTTCGACGGCCGGGACGCTGCTGAGCGCGCCCTGAAACGCGCCGACGGCGGTGCGCCGGGCGGCGACTATTACCACTTCACGCATAGAGTCTCCTCGCCGGGCTCATCTGAGACTCCGGCGCTGTTGTCGGTTGCGCAGGGCGCAGCCGAGGGTTTGAATAAAAAAGCGCGACGCCTCGGTGCGGGACGCCGCGCAAACGCTCAACTGGTTTAGAACTGCTCGGCGGCCAGGCCATAGAGCGCGGCGCTGCCGGCGCGAATGCTGGCTTCCAGGGTCAGGGTGCGCGGCAGCAGGCGGCTGAAGAAGAAGCCGGCGGTGGCCAGCTTGCCGGCGTAGAAGGCTTCGTCATCGGCGCGGCGGGCTTCGGCCACCGCGACCATGCGTGCCCACATATAGGCGTAGGCGACATAGCCGAACAGGTGCAGGTATTCCACCGCGGCGGCTCCGACGGCGTTGGCATCTGCCTTGGCCTGTTCCAGCAGCCAGCCGCTGACCGCCTCCAGGCGCTCCAGGGCGGTGACCAGCTCGCTGCCGTAGGACGCTGGGTGCTGTTGGGCGAAGTGACGGATCTCGCTGGCGAACTGGCGCAGTGCCGCGCCACCGTTGGTCACCACCTTGCGCCCGAGCAGGTCCATGGCCTGGATGCCGTTGGTGCCTTCGTAGATCTGCGCGATGCGCACGTCGCGTACCAGTTGTTCCTGACCCCACTCGCGGATATAGCCGTGGCCGCCGAACACCTGCTGGCCGTGGATGCAGCTATCCAGGCCGGTGTCGGTAAAGAAGGCCTTGGCCACCGGGGTGAGCAGGGCGACCAGCGCTTCGGCGGCCTGGCGCTCGGTGGCATCGATGCTGAACTTGGAGAGGTCCAGTTGCTGGCCGACATAGCAGGCAAAGGCGCGGCCGCCCTCGGTCATGGCCTTCATGCTCAGCAGCATGCGGCGCACGTCGGCATGCACGATGATCGGATCGGCCATCTTGTCCTGGGCCTGCGGGCCGCTGGCAGCGCGGCTCTGCAGGCGCTCGCGGGCATAGCCGACGGCGCTCTGGTAGGAGGCCTCGGCGCAGCCGATACCCTGGATGCCGATGGACAGGCGCTCGTAGTTCATCATGGTGAACATCGCCGCCAGGCCCCTGTTGGCCTCGCCGATCAGGTAGCCAGTGGCACCGTCGAAGTTGATCACGCAGGTGGCCGAGGCCTTGATGCCCATCTTGTGTTCGATCGACCCGCAGCTCAGCGCGTTGCGCTCGCCCAGGCTGCCATCGACCGCCACCAGCACCTTGGGCACCAGAAACAGCGAGATGCCCTTGGGCCCGGCTGGCGCGCCCGGCAGCTTGGCCAGCACCAGGTGAATGATGTTTTCGGTCAGGTCCTGCTCGCCGCCGGTGATAAAGATCTTGCTGCCGCTGATGCTGTAGCTGCCGTCGGCCTGGGGTTCGGCCCTGGTGCGGATCAGGCCCAGGTCGGTGCCGGCGTGGGCCTCGGTCAGGCACATGGAGCCGGCCCAGCGGCCTTCATACATGGGCGGCAGGTAGGTGCGCTTCAGGGTTTCGCTGGCATGGGCGTCGATGGCCAGGCAGGCCCCGGAGCTCAGCGCCGAATACAGGGCGAAGCTGTTGTTGGCCCCGTAGAGCATTTCCTCGAAGGCCACCGCGAGCATCTTCGGCATGCCCATGCCGCCGTAGGCCGGGTTGCCGGACAGGCCGACCCAGCCGCCTTCGATATAGGTGGCGTAGGCCTGCTTGAAACCGGCCGGGGTGCGCACTTCGCCAGCGACCCACTGCGCGCCTTCCTCGTCGCCGCTGCGGTTCAGCGGGGCGATCAGGCCGCCGGTGACCTTGGCCGCTTCTTCGAGGATGGCGTCGGCGGTGTCGGCGTCCACGGTTTCGCGCAGGGCCGGCAGGCGGGTCCACAGGCTGGGGGCGTCGAACACTTCATGAAGAACAAAGCGCAGGTCGCGCAGGGGGGCGTTGTAGTCGGGCATGGGGCACCTCAAAGCAGGGTGCCGCAGGCGAACCTGCGGCGGGTGAGCGGGTGAATAGGGTTATAGCGCGTCAGTCGATTTCGGGGGCACCGCTGGTCTTGTCCTTGCTCGAGGCGAACCTGAGCAGGTGGGTGCGTTCCACCAGGATATACAGCGCCGCCCCGGCGGCCAGGCCCCAGCCCGCGCCGTAGACGGCCAGGACCACGCCCATGGTGCCGGCGACGCCGCGCTCGGTGTTGTTGCCCAGCTGTTCGAAACCGACCATCAGGCAGATATAGCCGGTGAGGATCAGGGTCAGCGACAGGGCGATCGGTAGTACCGGCTGGAAGAAGCTCACCAGCGGCAGCATAAACAGGGCGATAAAGCCGGTGATCCAGAAGGTCCCCGCGCCGCTGTAAATCGAGTCCATGGCCTTGCGCCCGTACTTGTAGCGTTCGGCCATGGTCGCCGCGACGGCGGTCCAAAGCGGTCCGGCCAGGCCCGGATAAGGGGCGAAGAAGGCGTGCAGGGCGTTGCGCAGGGCGGTTACCAGGTGCACACGGTCGATATTGTTCTCGATCACTTCATCGGTGCGCAGTTCATCGGCGCGCTGCATCAGCGACTGGCCGACGATGATGTCGCCGAAGGCGATGATATAGGCGATCACCGCGGTGGGGACGGCCAGCAGGAACACGTCCAGGCCGGGGAAGCCGACGTTGAACGGCAGGTAGTTCCACATCTCGGCGAAGGCCGGCGCGGTGATGCCGAAGCGCACGTCAGGCATCTTGTACTCGCCCACGGCGATGCCGATAAAGATGGCGATCAACATGCCCGGGACCATGCCGTAGTTGACGATCTTGCGCGCCAGGGGCACCCGCTCGGTGAGGCCCTTGAACGACACCGAGAACATCAGATAAAGGCAGATCAGGCTGCCCAGCACCAGGGAGATCGGGGTGTTGGCCAGGCGTCCGCCGGTGGAAATTTCGCCCATCAGCGCGGCGATACCGGCACCGATGATGATGCCGCCCTTCATGGAATTGGGGATGATCTTCACCAGGGTGCTGCCCAGGCGGGTCACGCCCAGCACCAGGAAGATTACGAACACCAGAAACTGCAGGGCGAACAGGGCCTGGATGGCCTGCGGACCGGGCTCGAATTTACCCAGAAACAGCAGCACCACCGGAATGCCCGGGGTGATCCAGCCGGGCACGAAGGGCACGCCGAGCAACGCCGGCAGCATAAAGCCGACGCCGCACACCACCACATAGGCCAGGGCCACGTCGTAAGGCAGGCCGAGGTATTTCTCCAGCAGCGGAATCATCGCCAGGCTGACCACGAACATGATCAGCGCCTGGAGCATTTCCGCGGTTTCCCAGCGGTAATGCACGAAGGGCAGGCGCACCTTGAACGGGCCCACGGGCCAGTGCGGTTGTTCATCGCCGTCGCGACGCTTGAAAATTTGCATAAGGGTTCTCCGTCGGCCGCCTGGGCCGGTTCTTGTTGTTGTGCAAACGGTGTGTTCTTGCCGTAGCCCGGATTGCATCCGGGCTACGGGGAATCAGAGGGCCTTGGCCATATCGCGCAGGACGAATTTCTGAATCTTGCCGGTGCTGGTCTTTGGCAGCGGAGTGAAGACCACGGTCTTGGGCACCTTGAAACCGGCCAGGTGTTCGCGGCAGAAGGCGATGATCTGAGCCTCGCTGGTGGCCTGCTGGTCGACCTTGAGGGTGATGAAGGCACAGGGCGTCTCGCCCCATTTCTCGTCCGGGCGGGCCACTACGGCCGCTTCCAGCACCGCCGGGTGGCGATAGAGCACGCCTTCCACCTCGATGGTGGAGATGTTCTCGCCGCCGGAGATGATGATGTCCTTGAGCCGGTCGCGGATTTCCACATAGCCATCCGGGTGGCACACGGCCAGATCGCCGGTGTGGAACCAGCCGCCCTCGAAGGCCTCGGCGGTGGCGCTGGGGTTCTTCAGGTAGCCCTTCATCACGGTGTTGCCGCGCATGAAGATCTCGCCGATGGTCTCGCCATCGCGTGGGGTCGGCTCCAGGGTCTTGGGGTCGCCGACCATCAGGCCTTCCAGGGTGGTGTAGCGCACGCCCTGACGCGACTTGATCCGCGCCCGCTCATCCAACGCCAGTTCGTCCCATTCGGCATGCCAGGCACATACGGTGACCGGGCCGTAAACCTCGGTCAGGCCATAGACATGGGTGACCCTGATGCCCATTTCTTCCACCGCGCCGATGACCTTGGCCGGTGGTGCCGCGCCGGCGACCATGGCGTTGACCGGGTGCTCGATGGCAGCCTTGGCCGACTCCGGCATATTGACCAGGGCATTGAGCACGATGGGCGCGCCGCACATATGGCTGACCCGGTGTTCGCGGATCAGGTGGAGGATCTTCTGCGGGTCGACGCGGCGCAGGAACACATGCACGCCGGCCAGGGCGGTGATGGTCCAGGGGTAGCACCAGCCGTTGCAGTGGAACATCGGCAGGGTCCAGAGATAGACCGGGTGGTTGCCCATGGCCCAGGTCATCTGGTTGCCCAGGGAATTGAGGTACGCGCCACGGTGGTGGTAGACCACGCCCTTGGGGTTGCCGGTGGTGCCGGAGGTGTAATTGAGGCTGATCGCCTGCCACTCGTCCGTCGGCCACTGCCAGGCGAATTGCGGATCGCCCTCGGCCAGCAGGGCCTCGTAGTCGAGGTCGCTGACCGCCTGGCCTTCGCCATATTCGGGGTCGTCGACGTCGATCACCAGCGGCGGATGATCGAGCATGCCGACGGCGGCGTGGATCACCTCATGGAACTCGCGGTCGGCGATCAGCACCTTGGCTTCGCCATGCTGCAGCATAAAGGCGATGGCCTCGGCATCCAGGCGCACGTTGAGGGTGTTGAGCACCGCGCCGATCATCGGCACGCCGAAGTGGGCTTCGAGCATGGCCGGAATATTCGGCAGCATCACCGCCACCGTGTCGCCCTTGCTGATGCCACGGCCGGCCAGGGCCGAGGCCAGGCGACGGCAGCGTGCGTAGGTCTCGCTCCAGTCGCGGCGGATCGAGCCATGGATCACCGCTGGGTAGTGCGGATAAACGCTCGCGGTGCGCTCGAGAAAGCTCAGGGGCGAGAGGGCGATATGATTGACGGCGGCAGGCGCGAGGCCCTGTTCGTAGATCGACATGCGAGTACCCATGGCAGATTGTTTGCTCTTGTTGGCCGGTACGGCAGTGCCCGGTCGGTGGACGACAGGCGTGCTGCTGTTTTGGCGTGGGTTATTTATAGCTTTTAATAGTTTGATATGGCAACTAAGCCATAGTCTTATAGTAATTTTACTAGTATGGTTTGTCGGCTATAGCCCTTGGTCGCTTTGCATTCGGCCGGCGTTGCCGCGATGCTCGCGTCGGGCCAAGCACTGGGCCGGTGATAAGGAAGCGATGCGATGAGTGAGATCCGCGTGCAGTTGCACAGCTGGCTGCGTTTACAGCGCGAGGCGTTGCCGCTGGCGGTGCGTGCCGACGCCCTGCGCCGCACCCTGCAGGCCTGCCCCGAGGTGCGTCAGGCGTTCTTTCTCGGCTGGCAGGCGGCTACCGGCATCTACAGCCATGAAGGCGCGGCAGCCCATCTGCCGCCGGGCTTCGGCGACCCCTTGCAGGCCAGCGATCTGCTGCTGTTCGAGCGTTTGCAGGTCGAGCCGCGGCTGAGCCTGGGCGAGTTGCGCCAGTTGCCCTGCTGGCTGGCCGGTCGGGTACGCCGCGCGGCCATCAGCCATGGCCAGGTGCTGGCCCTGGAGCTGGATGCCGGGCAGCCCGGCCTGCTGCTGATCGAGTTGCAGGAAGGGGTGGGCCTCGACTGGCTGGGGTTTATCCATGAGCTGCTACTGGCCCTGCTTGCCAGCCTGCCCGCGCAGGCCCGCGGCAGTGCCCTGCTCGGCAGCGACCCGCAACCCAGTCTGCTGCTGGATACCCAGGCGCGACCGCTGCAGCTGAATGCGGCCATGCTCGAGCTGCTCGGCGAGCGGCCCTTGCCGGCGGCGCTGGAGCTGTTGCCGGTCAACGCCGCGCAACTGGTGCGGGCCTGCCTGCAGCAGGGGCGGGCGATCGATGGGGTCGAGGCCCAGGTCGAGGGGCAGATTCTGATCTGGCTGTTTATCCCCGACCCGCTGGAGCAGCAGGTACTGGCCCGCTGTCGCCTGGCCACCGAGCAGGTGCAGGCCGAGCGCGAGGCGGCCAAGGCCAGCCGGCTGTACCGGCTGATTACCGAGAACACTACCGATCTGATCTCCCGGCATACCCCGGAGGGGCGCTTTCTCGATGCCTCGCCGGCCAGCTGGACCCTGCTCGGCTACTGGCCCGAGGAGCTGCGCGGGACCCTGGTGCAGGCGTTGTTCCACGAGCAGGACCAGCTGCAGTTGGTGCAGAGCACCCGCGAGGCCCTGGAGCAGGACGGCTACCACACCATGACCTATCGCATCCGCCATCGCGCGGGGCATTACCTGTGGTTCGAGACCGCCAGCCGGGCCATTCGCGAAACCTACACCGGCGCGGTGGTGGAGGTGGTCAGCGTGTCGCGCGATATCACCGCGCGGGTGCAGGCCGAGGAGAACAAGCGGCGACTGGCCGAAGTGGTGGAAGCCAACACCGACCTGGTGCTGTTTATCGACCCGAGCGGACGTCTGACCCACCTCAACCCCTCGGCCCGGCATGCCCTGAATATCGCGGCGAATCAGGCGCTACCAGCCCTGGATGCGCTGCTCGCCGCGGACGATTTGCAGCAGTTGCAGGCTCAGGGCTGGGCGACTGCCGATGCCTGTGGCGTGTGGAGCGCCGAGGTGCGCCTGTTGCCCCTGGGGCCGCGCGCGCCGCTGCCGGTGTCGCTGGTGCTGCTGGCCCATCGTGGCAGTGGTGGCGAGCGATACTATTCGCTGGTGGCCCGCGACATGACCGAGCGCGAATTGCGCGAAGCCCAGCAGCGCCGCCATCAGGACGAGCTGGCCCATACCGCGCGGCTGGTCACCCTGGGCGAACTGGCCTCCGGCATTGCCCACGAGATCAACCAGCCGCTGGCGGCGGTGGTCAACTACGCCAGTGCCAGCCAGCGTTACCTCAGGGCCCTGGAGACTAATCCGCAGGCAGCGGACAAGGTGGCCCAGGGCCTGGAGCGCATCACCGAACACGCCAACCACGCCTCGGAAGTGATCAAGCGCCTGCGTGCCTTCCTGCGCAAGGGCCAGCGCCGCACCCAGGCCCTGGACATGGCTCAGGTGGCTCGCGAGGCGGTGCGCCTGTGTCAGTGGGAGGCGAGCAACTGGCAGGTGAATATCGTCGAGCAACTGGCGGATAATCTGCCGCCGGTGTATGCCGACCGGGTGCTGCTCGAACAGGTGCTGCTCAACCTGTTGCGCAACGCCATCGACGCCAACCGCGAAGCCCATCCGGGCCAGCCCTCGCGTATCGAGCTGACGGCCGGGGAGCGCGGCGGCCAGCTGTGCGTCTGGGTCAGCGACCAGGGCCCGGGGGTGGAGGCGGCGCAGCTGGGGCATATCTTCACACCCTTCTACACCAGCAAGGCGGAAGGCCTGGGCCTGGGCCTGTCGATGAGCCGCAGCATTATCGAAGGTTTTGGCGGGGCCCTGGAGGCCCGGCCAGGGGAGCACGGCGGCCTGTGCCTGGAATGTCGCCTGCCCCTGGGGCGCAGCGACGAGAGCCCGGGCGAGACAGACAACAATAAGAGGACGAGCCAGTGAGCGCGCAACAGCAACAACGGGTCTATGTGGTCGATGACGACCAGGGCATGCTCGACTCCACCGTCTGGCTGCTGGAGTCAGTGGGGCTGACGGCCTTGCCCTTTACCAGTGGCCGGGATTTCCTCGAGGTCTGCGACGGTCAGAGTCAGGGCTGTGTGCTGCTGGATGTACGGATGCCCGGCATGGGCGGCTTGAATGTGCAGGAAGCCCTGCGCGAGCGTGGTATCGACATGCCGATCATCTTCGTCAGTGGTCATGCCGACGTGCCCATCGTGGTGCGTGCTTTCCGCGCCGGCGCGGTGGACTTTATCGAGAAGCCCTACAACGAACAGCTGCTGCTCGACAGCGTGCAGCAGGCCCTGAACCGCGCCTCGGCCACGGATCCGCGGCTGTTCGAGGTGCAGGCGCGCCTGGCCAGCCTGACCCCGCGCGAGCGCGATGTGCTGCTGCCGCTGGTGCGCGGCTGCACCAATCGCGAGGTGGCCGAGCAGCTGGCCATCAGCGTCAAGACCGTCGACCTGTACCGCTCGCGGGTGATGAAGCGCATGCAGGCCGAAACCCTTGCCGACCTGGTGGGTATGGCCATCGCTGCCGGGCTGGTGGATGCCCTGCGCCTGCGCGAGGCTGCGCCGACCTGAGGTGCCGGCTGCCGGTCTGGCGGGCGACGGGCTGGACTCAGGCGGTGATATCGCGGCTGTTGAGGGTGGGCCATTGCTCCAGCAGCTGGGCTGGCCCCGGTCGGGCGAACAGGTAGCCCTGGAACTTCTGGCAGCCCATCGCCAGCAGCGCTTCGCGCTGTTCGCTGGTCTCCACGCCCTCGGCGGTGACGGCCAGGTCGAGGTTGGCACCCAGGGCCAGGATGGTGCGCACGATGGCGGCATCGCTGGGCTGCACAAGCAGGTCGCGAACAAAACTCTGATCGATCTTCAGCTGGTCCAGCGGCAGGCGCTTGAGATAGTTGAGCGAGGAGTAGCCGGTGCCGAAATCGTCCAGCGAGAGGCGCACGCCGTGGGCCTTGAGCCGGGTCATCTTGGCGATCAGGACTTCCACGTCTTCCACCAGCTGGCTTTCGGTCAGCTCCAGTTCCAGGCGGGCGGGGTTGGCCCCGCTTTCCGTCAGGGTCGCGAGCACGTCCTCGACAAAGTCGCGGTGGTGAAATTGGCGGGCGCTGACGTTGACCGCCAGATTGATATGGCGCAGTTGCGGGTGCGCGGCCCAGGTGACCAGCTGGGCGCAGGCGCTGTGCAGGATCCAGCGGCCCAGGGGCAGAATCAGCCCGGTGCTTTCCGCCAGGGGGATAAAGTCGTTCGGCGCGACCAGACCGCGCCTGGGGTGCTGCCAGCGCACCAGCGCCTCTGCCCCGATCAGCTGGCCCTGCGCGTCGACCTGGGGCTGGTAGTGGAGGATAAAGTGGCGTTCGCTGAGGCTCTGGCGCAGGTCGTTTTCCAGGCTGGCGCGGGCATTGGCTTCGGCCTGCATGTTCGGGTCGAAGAAGCGCATGCCGTTGCGCCCCGCGGATTTGGCCTGGTACATGGCCAGGTCGGCGCGCTTGAGGATCTCCTCGACGCTGGTCTGGTCTTCGGGGAACAGAGCGATGCCGATGCTGGCGGTGCTGGTATGGCTGCGGCCCTCCAGGCTGTAGGGCGCGGCCAGGGCGGCGACCACCTTGTTGGCGACGGTTTCCACCTGGCGCGCGGCCTGCTCCGGGTCGACGCTGAGTTCTTCGAGCATCAGCACAAACTCGTCGCCACCGAGGCGGGCCAGGCTGTCCTGGGCGCGCACATGGCTGCGCAGGCGTTCGGCCACCTGTTGCAGCAACTGGTCGCCCATGTCGTGGCCGAGGGTGTCGTTGAGGTCCTTGAAGTTGTCCAGGTCGATAAACAGCAGGGCTCCCTGCTGTAGGCCGCGGGCATGCTTGGCCAGGGCCTGTTGCAGGCGGTCGAGCAGCAGGCGGCGGTTGGGCAGACCGGTGAGCGGGTCGTAGAAGGCCAGCTGGTTGATCTTCTCCAGGTTCTTGCGGTGCTCGGTGATGTCGGTGGAAATGCCGCACAGGGCATAGATCTGCCCGGCGGCATTGCGCAGCGGCAGCTTGACCGAGAGGAAGGCGTGTTCGGTGGCTCCGTTGAGGCCGCGATTGACTTCCTCCTCCTCGACCCGCTCACCGAACTGCAGGACCCGGCGGTCGTTCTCGTGCAGGTGGGTGGCGGTGTCGAGATCGAAGAAGCATTCGTCGGTCTTGCCGATCACCTGTTCGAGGGGCTGGCCGAACAGTTCGCAGACCTTGCGGTTGGCATACTGGTAACGCAGCTGGGTGTCCTTGATATAGATATAGGCCTCGACGCTGTCGAGAATGGTGTTCAGGCGCTGTTCGCCGGCCAGCAGGTGGCGGGTTTTCTCGGCGACCTGGCGGCGCAGGATTATTGCGCCGCCAAGGGCCAGCAGAAGCAGCACGGCTAGACCGCCCAGGCCCCACCAGACCGCGGTGGGGACCAGCAAAGTGGGGCGTTCGCCGCCCCAGCGTTGCAGGATCTGGTAGTAGTAGGAGTCGGGCGAGCCCTGCCAGTGCTGCAGATGTTTGTCGATGCTGGCCAGCAGCTCGGCATTCTGGCCTTTGCGCGTGGCATAGAAGAGTTGCGCGGGCTGAAACATGATGGGCGTGCTGTACAGCCGGTAATGCGGGGCGTGAAAGTCGCCGAATTGCTGATTGGCCACCACGGCGTCGGCCGCGCCACTGGCGACCTGCTCGAAGCCCTGGAGCAGGCTGGGCACGCCGATCAGCTCGGCGTTGAGGCCGAAACTCTTGAGCAGGTCGCGCAGATAATTCTGCTGGATGGAACCCTCCAGCACCGCGATGCGGTGGCCTTCGAGGTCCAGTACCGAGGACAGTTGCACCCCTTCGCGGCTGTACAGCTGCGACCAGCTGTACAGCGATGGCACCTGATGGAAATCCAGGGAGAGGGCACGGGTTTCATTGAAGGCGACGTCCGGCAGCAGGTCGATCTCGCCGCTCTGGGTCCGCTCCAGGCACTGCTGCCAGTCGCAGGGCACGGCGTTCAGCTGCCAGTCTTCCTGGCGGGCAATTTCCTTGAGCAGTTCGCCGAGGATGCCGGAAATCTGGCCATCCTCGCCCAGCACGATCTTCGGTTCGTTGGCGTACACCCCGACACTGACCTGGCGCGACTGGGCCAGAACCTGGTTGACGGGTGCCAGCATGCCGGCCAGGCACAGGATCAGGGCGATGCTTGCGCGTAACTGCAGACGCTTCATGCGTAAGCCGGCTTCCATTCGATAAGTCCAGAGTATTAACGATAGTCAGGATTTAAGAGGGCTGCCGGTGCGTGCTGGCAATTGGCTAGGTGGCCCAGCCCTGGTAGAGGTAGGTCATGGCCTTGGGGCCTTTCAGGTAGCGGTGCTGCAGCTGGCCGATGCTGAAGCCGCCGGCGCTGATCAGCGCGGCGATATCGCGGTTGAGGTGGCAGCCGCCGGCCAGGGGTTTCCACAGTGGCGTCAGGCGATTCTGCCAGCGCAGCACGGCGGCGTCCGGGGCCTTGCCGTGCTCGCAGAACAGCAGGCGACCGCCGGGCTTGAGCACCCGGCGCATCTCCTTGAGGGCGGCCACGGCGTCGGGGATGGTGCATAGGGTAAAGGTGCAGACGATGCTGTCGAAGCTGGCGTCCTCGGCCTGAATCTGGCCCAGTTCCAGGGCAATCATCTGCACCGGGATGGTGAGGGCCGCTGCGCGCGCCTTGGCCAGCTTCTGCATCTCGGCGCTGGGGTCGACGCCGACGATCGCGCTGACCCTGGCGGCATCGTAGAACTCGAGGTTGAGACCGCTGCCGATGCCGATTTCCAGCACCCGGCCATGGGCCTGGGGCACTGTCTGCGCGCGGGCCTGCATCACCTCGCCCATGCCGCAGGCGAAGTCGATCAGGTGCGGCAGCAGGTAGCGCTCATACAGACTCATGGCGGTTCCTTGGCGGGTTATTCGCCGTCGTTGGCGGCGTCGTCCGGCGCATCGTCATTGTCGCCGCTGATGGCGGCAAAGCACTTGAGGCGATGCGGGCCGGCGGCGCTGTCCAGCATCCAGCAGTCGTCCGCTGCCTCGTAGCGGGCGGCCTGCACCTGGGCCAGGCTAAAGTGCCATTTGCGCAGGGCGCGGCCGTCCATGCACTCGATGCTGAGCAAGGGCGCGTCGCCGCTGCCTTGCAGCTGGGCTTCGTCGAGGCGGAATTGCCAGGCGTGCAGGTCGTCGATTTCCAGCATGTCGGCCGCCGCCAGGGCGTCGATCAGGTTGTCTGGGTGGGTGCTCATAAGGTGTCCGTAGTGGTTAGCGGCCAAGGCGGCGCAACTGGCCGGATTCGATCACGCGGATGCCGTTGTTCTCTTCCAGGGCCAGACGCCACAGGGCCCGGGCCAGTACCGTGGCCTTGATGCCGCGGTACTTGCCGGGCAACCAGCGCATAAAGGGCGCGGCCAGGCGCTCGCCGAGGCGGAACTCCTGGCGTGCGCCGAGCAGCAGGGAAGGTCGCACTATGGTCAGTTGCGGCCAGTCCATGGCACGCAGGGCCTGTTCCATTTCGCCCTTGACCCGGTTGTAGAACACCGCGGAGGCGGGATCGGCCCCCAGGGCGCTGATCACCAGCAGATGGCGCGCGCCGAGTTCGCGGGCGCGCCGGGCGAAGGCCAGTACCAGGTCGTGATCGACGGCGCGGAAGGCTTCCTGCGAGCCGGCCTGCTTGAGGGTGGTGCCCAGGCAGCAGAAGGCGGTGTCTATCGGGCCGTTCAGTTGCGGCAACAGGTCCAGCAGTTCGCCCAGGGGGTTGTCCAGGTGCGGGTGTTCGGCCAGCGCGCGCCGACTGGGTGCCAGCACCCGGGCAACGGTGGGCTCGCTGAGCAGGCGGTCCAGCAGGTGCTCGCCGGTCAGGCCGGAAGCGCCGGCGAGAAGGATGTGCTGGGGCGTCAAATACATGGTCTAGGACTCTCCGCTGATATCAATCAGCTTAACAGGCGTTGGCAAAACGTGCGGGGCGGGGCGGCTTTCTCTGCAGGTCATGGGTTGGGCGTGGGGTTTTTATCGGGGCTGTTGTCCGGCGCATGGCCCTGCTGCTCACGCAGTTTGCGCCATTGCGCAAGTACCGCTGCGGCGCTCCAGAACTGCGGTTCGGAGGCCTCGAAGCCCTCGCTCTGCTCGCGTTCGACGACGCTGGCCCGAGCCAGCTCGAAGGCGCGCTGCAGATCGTCGGTCTGCTCCAGGGCTTCGGCGAACAGGGCGCGGCCGAAGTAGGTGAAGTCGTTCTCCTCCGAGCAGCCGAAGGACACGCGGTCGGCGCGGGCGGCGGTCATGATCAGGGTCTTGTCATCCTGCAGCTGGGGGATAAAACCGCCGGAATAGCAGGCGGAAATCACCAGCACCTTGTGCCGCTCCTTGAGCGGTTCGAGCACCGTCGCCAGGGCGCTGGCGGGTAGGTCGTTGAGTTGCAGGCGCGGCTGGTCGAGGTTCAGTTGGTGGTCCGCCGAGCCGTGGCTGGTCAGGTAGATAAAGATCAGGTCTTCCGGGCCGCTGCGCTCGGCCAGGGCTTGCACCGCACGGCTGAGGTTTTCCCGGGTGGCCAGGGGGCGTTCGGCCAGGTGGTCGCGGTGGTTGACCAGGCTGATGCGGCCATGGGCAGCGAAGCGTTCGTCGAGCAGTTTGGCGACGTAATCGGCTTCGCGCATAAACACGCTCTGCTTGCCGTCGCCGGCCAGGGTCAGGGCATAGAGTTCGATGGCCGGGGTCGAGGCGGGCAGGGCCGCGAGGGCGGCATCGAGCAGGCGGCCCTGTTCCAGCAGGCCGATCTCCAGCGGGTCGGGCAGCAGCACGTCCTGCTCGTCGCGCAGGCGTTGGCCGGCTTGCCAAGTGCCACCGAGGCTGCGCCCGTCGGCCAGTGTCAGGCGGCCCTGGCCACTGTATTGGTCGCGGGCGAAACGGCCCTGGTAGACGCTGCCGTCGGCCAGGCGCAAGCGCCCCTCGCCGTGGTAGCGCCAGTCGCGGAACTGACCCTGGTAGAGGCTGCCGTCGCTGCCGTGGAATTCGCCGGCTCCGCTCAGGCTGCCGCGCACGAAGTGGCCGCTCCAGACATCGCCGTCCACGCTCTGGTAGCGGCCCTTGCCGTGGAACTGGGTGTCGACAAAGTCGCCGCTGTAGTGATCGCCCTCCGGGCTGGTGAAGCTGCCCGGGCCCTTGAGCTGGCCCTGTTCGAACTGACCGCTGAACTGGTTGCCGTCCGCGTCGATCAGGACGCCCTGACCATGGGGCTCGCCTTGGCTGAACTGGCCCTGATAGCTGCCGCCGGCGAGCCACTCCAGCTTGCCCGGGCCGTCGTACAGTCCGTGCGCGAATGCGCCGCTGTAGTTCAGCTCGGCGCTGCTGAAACGGCCTTCGCCGCTTGGCTGGCCGGCCTTGAACGCGCCCTGGTAATGGCTGTCGTCACTGTGCTGCAGGCGGCCCTGGCCATGGAAGCTGCCGTGCTGGAATTCGCCACTGTAGTGTTCGCCATCAGCCCCGTGCCACTCGCCTGCGCCGTGGAACAGACCGTCCTTGAACTCGCCCTGGTAGTAGCTGCCATTGCGGTAGTCCAGGCGGCCCTGGCCTTGCAGGAGGCCATCAACCAGTTCGCCGCGGTAGCGGCTGCCATCGGGCAGCACGGCGTCTGCCGGCAACCAGGATTCGCCGCTGCCGCAGGCGCTCAGCAGCAGGGCGAGGCTCAGCGGAGCCAGGTGGACGAGGCGGCGCATGACAAACATCCAGAGCGATAGGTTGTGGGCGAGTATGCCTCAAAGGCAAAGCTGCAGGCCAAGAAGCAAGGCGCGCGAACCGAGGATCGCGCGCCTGTTTGTTGCGGGCGGGGTCAGACGAAGCAGAGGGTCAGGGGTTCAGCGATATAGGCCGGTTTTTCCGAGCCTTCGATTTCCAGCACGGCCTTGGCCTTGAGCAGCCACTGGCCCGGATTCTTCTCGTTGGCGTCGGTCAGGGTAACCACCAGGCGCACCTTGGAGTTGACCTTGACCGGCTGGATAAAGCGCACGCTGTCCAGGCCATAGTTGACGGCCATTTTCAGGCCCTGGGGCATGATCATGATGCCTTCCATCAGCTTGGGTACCAGGGACAGGGAGAGGAAGCCGTGGGCGATGGTGGTGCCGAAGGGGGTGAGTTTGGCTTTTTCCGGATCGACGTGAATGAACTGGTGGTCGCCGGTGCATTCGGCAAACTGATTGATGCGTTCCTGATCGATGGTCATCCACTCGGAACGGCCGAGTTCTTTGCCGATATAGCTCTGCAGTTCGGCTGTAGGTACTAGGGGCATGGTTTCTCCTTGAAGACGCGGGCTTTGTTGTTTTTTGGGGTGCGTAAATCCTTCTGCCCTAAGATCATCATGGGTTAGCGTCGCGGTCAAGAGGCTTGTAGGCGCTCGCGTGGAGGCCCCGAGGGATGTGCGCGGCCGCTGTAAACCGGTCGTTGCGCGGCGCTTCTGCTTATAATGCGTGGCAGTGCACCTAGGCATTATACGATTCGGAGATTGTTCATCATGCTGCTTCGCGGCCTTTCCTGGCTGGTGCTTTGTCAACTGCTCGGCACTGTCATCAATGTCCTGCTCCTGCCGATGTTGCCGGGGCCGATCATCGGCATGCTGCTGCTGTTTGCTTTCCTGCTGCTGCACGGCGAGGTGGGCGAGTCACTGCATCTGGCCTCCAGCAGCCTGCTCAAATACCTGCCCTTGCTGCTGGTGCCACCCGCGGTCGGGGTCATGGCCTACGCTGCGGATATCGCCGCGGATTTCTGGGCGGTGGTGGGGGCCTTGCTGCTGTCGCTGCTGGTGTCGGTGCTGTTCGCCGGCTGGCTGATGCAGAAGCTGATCGATCGCCAGCAGCGTCGGGAGGCCCCATGAGTCTGGAATGGCAGGCCGCCTGGCAGGCCTTGGTCCATCACCCGCTGTTCGGTGTGGGCATCACCCTGGGGGTTTATCAGCTGGCTATTGCCGGTTACGAGCGCACCCGCTGGGTGTTCCTCCAGCCGGTGCTGGTGTCGATGCTGGCGGTGATCGGGATTCTTCTGGCCTGCGGGCTGACCTTTGTCGAATACCGCGACAGCGTTGCCCCCCTGACCCTGTTTCTTGGCCCCGCGACCGTGGCTCTGGCGGTGCCGCTGTTCCTCAATCTGCGGCGGATTCGCCAGCTGTTCTGGCCGACCCTGATCACGTTGCTGATCGCCGGGGTGTTCGCCACTGTCATGGGTGTGGGCCTGGCCTGGGCCTTCGGGGCCGAGCAGATCATGTTGATGAGCATGGCACCCAAGTCGGTGACCTCGCCGATTGCCATGCTGGTGGCCAGCCAGATTGGCGGCATCGCCGCACTGGCGGCGGTTTTCGTGATGATTACGGGGGTTATCGGCGCAATAGTCGGGCCCTCGCTGCTCAAGCGCTGCGGCATTCATCATCAGGCCGCGCTGGGCATGGCGCTGGGGCTGACGGCTCACGCCGTGGGCACCGCCCGAGCCCTGCAGGAAAGTGAGGAGTGCGGGGCCTTTGCGGCCCTGGCGATGAGCCTGATGGGCGTGTTCACCGCGGTCTTGCTGCCGCTGGCAATTCTGTTGTGGCTATAAGGAGGTGCCTATGACTCTGCCGCTTTTTCCACTCAATACCGTGCTATTTCCCGGTTGTACGCTGGATTTGCAGATCTTCGAGGCGCGCTATCTGGACATGATCAGCCGCTGCATGAAGCAGGGCGAGGGCTTTGGCGTGGTCTGCATCATGGAGGGTGCCGAGGTGGGCGAGGCGGCCGGGCAGTTTGCGGCGATCGGCTGCGAGGCGCTGATCCGCGATTTCCAGCAGCTGCCCAACGGCCTGCTGGGCATTCGCGTGGAGGGTGGGCGACGCTTGCGGGTGCTACGTGCTCAGGTACTGCCTGACCAGCTCACGGTCGCCGAGGTCGAGTGGCTGGCGGACGAGGACGAGCAGCCGCTGCTGGGCGAACATGCGGATCTGGCCGCCTTGCTCGGTGCCCTGAGCGAGCACCCCATGGTGGCCTCCCTGGGCATGCAGGCCGAACCCGTTGGGCAGGCCTCGTTGGCCAATCAGCTGGCCTATCTGTTGCCGCTGGAGGCCGAGCAGAAGCTGCAACTGCTGGCGCTGGATCAGCCACTGCAGCGGCTCGATCTGTTGCATGAGTTGCTGGAGCAGTTGCAGGGCCAGGCGGGCGTGACTCAGTAAGCGTAGCGCAACAGCCCGGCCGACCAGTGCCAGGTGGCGATGCCGCCGAGCAGGCCCAGGCAGGCCGGTAGCAGCAGCCACCAGAGCCTGGCCGGCAGCGCCGGCAACGGCGTGCGCCATTCCACCAGGGTCAGGCTCAGGGCGCAGAAACTGGCAGCCAGCACGGCCCCGGCGAGGATATCGCTGGGCCAGTGCACGCCCAGATAGATTCGCGAACCGGCGATGGCCAGCGCCGGCAGGCTGCCCAGCAGCAACCAGGCCAGGCGCATGCGCGGAGGCTGGCTGCGGCCGGCCAGCAGTGCCAGGACCAGACAGAAGGCAAAGGCCGCCGAGCTGTGGCCGCTGGGGAAGCTGAAGGTCTTCAGCGGCTCCAGCAGCACTTCGGGTCGACTGCGGGCGAAGAAGGCCTTCAGGGAGCCATTGGCCAGTGCCGTGCCGAGCAGCGCGAGGAAGGCAAAGCTCAGCGCTCGCCACTGACGGCTGAGCAGCAACAACAGGCACAGCAGCGCGGCGGCGGCCAGCTGGGTGTTGAAGTCGCCGAGGCGAGTGATCAGCACCATCGGGCCGTCCAGGACGGCACTGCGCTGCGCCTGGATCAGGGCCAGCAAGCCCTGGTCGAGTTGGCTCAGGTGCGGCCAGCCGAGCATCAGGCCAAGCAATAACAGCAGGCTGCAGACGGCTGCGAGCAGGCTGGCATGGCGCTTGTCGCTCAGGCTGCTGTGGCAGCTCAGTGCTATGCCCAGGGCCAGCGCAGCGCCGATAGCCGCGGCCTGCGGCCAGAAACCCGGTGGCAGCGGCAGGCGCAGCGCGGCACCGGTGGCCCAGCCGGGCAGCAGGTAGGCGACGGCCCAGCCGGCCGAGGCCAGCAGGCTGACCAGGATAAAACGCCCTGCCGGCATGTCGAACATGCCGGCGACCATCGGCAGCATGGGCCTGAGCGGGCCGATAAAGCGGCCCACCAGCAGGCTGGCGACACCGTAGCGCTGAAAGTAGCCGTGGGCCCCGGCGAGCCACTGCGGGTTGTGGCGCAGCCCGGGCAGGCGACGGATGTCCTGGTGGAAGTAGCGCCCGCAGGCGTAGGACAGGCAGTCGCCCAGTACGCCGCCGCAGTAGGCCAGCAGCAGGGTTTCGCCGAGGCTCAGGGTGCCGTTGCCGGCCAGCATGGCGACGCCGAACAGCAGCGCCACCCCGGGCACCAGGATGCCGACAATCGCCAGGCATTCGATGCAGGCGATCAGGAAGATCGCCAGGCCCAGCCATTGCGGGTTGCTGCTGAGCCATAGGTTCAGGCTGTCGAACCATTGGCTCATAACGGAGTGTCCAGGGGGTTGAGAAGGTGGAAATCGCGGCCGGCGACCTGCCCGCGGCGCAGCGGATTGCGTGTGCAGTAACGGGCCAGATCGGCATCGACGAACCGGTAGGGCAGTTGTTCGTCGCGGCCCAGGGGGATGCCCAGGCGCGTGCATTGCACCACCTGGGCGGGGCGGATGCCCAGGTCCTCGACAAACAGGCGCTCAGGGTCGAAGCGCTGGCCGTTCCAGTCCGGCACCTTCAGGCCCATGGCCCGGCACAGCAGGGTCTGGCCGGCGCAGAGTTTTTCCGCAGGGCGTGCGTGGCCCCGGGCGTCCGGGTTGTTGGCCTGCATCTGCGTCAGGCTGGCGGTGTCCGAATGGGCGTCCAGCCAAGGCAGGGCGGACTTGATCAGCACCGCATTGCCGGGGCCCTGGGCGCTGAAGTTCAGCGAGTCGCCGCCGCGAGCGTAGTACATATAGAGATGTCCGCCATCGGCGAACAATGCGCGCCGGTTGTGGGTGTAGCCGAGGGAGGCGTGGCTGCCTTTCTCCGCCAGGTAATAGGCTTCGGTCTCGATGATCCGTACGCTCAGCCAGCGTTCGCCATGTTTGTGGCGGATCACCTTGCCGAGCAGTTCGCGGGCAAGCAGGCGTGCATCGCGGTCGAAGAAGGCATTGTCGAGCGCGCGGCCGTGGGGCCAGGGCAAACTAAGGTTGGGTTCGTGTGGCATCCGGTGTCACTGGTGGGCGGCAGGGCATAGGCTCAGGCGATCATAACAATAAGAGCCTGAGCCATGTCTGAACGTGCCAGCAGCGCCCATATCAGTCCCAGTGCCCATTACACCGGTTACGTCTGGTACCGCCATCGTCTGGCGGAGCCGGCTTTCGTGACTGGTTTCGGGCGTTTTGTGCATGGCCTGCTGGCTCCTATCACCTGGGGCGCGCGGGTGGGGTTCGACCTGGATCTCGAACAGTTTCTGCTGCAGCGGCATCTGCAGATCGACGCGCAGCTGACCGCGGCAATCGAGCACGGCGGCGTCTGTCAGGTGGTGGAAATCGCCTGCGGCCTGTCGCCTCGGGGGCGGCGCTTTACCGCGCGCTACCCGCAGCTGCGCTACCTGGAGGCCGACCTGCCGCTGATGGCCGCGCGCAAACGGCTGCTGCTGCGGGCCCAGGGCTGGCTGGGTGCCCGGCATCGGGTGCGCGCGGTGGACATTCTGGCGGCGGACGGCAATCAATCCCTGGCCGGTCTGTTCGCCGAACTGGATCGCAGCCAGCCGGTGGTGGTGATTACCGAGGGCCTGGTGAATTATTTCGAACTGCCGCTGATCGAGTCGTTCTGGGCGCGTCTGGCCGAGCAGTTGCACCAGTTTCCCCAGGCCACCTACCTGACCGAGCTGTACCCGGACCTGCGCGAGCACCCGCGCTACCGTCAATTGCGCTGGGGCGTGGGCCTGGTCGGCCGGTTGACCCGCGGCAGCTACCCGCTGCATTACCGCAATGAGGCGGCCATAGTGGAAGGTTTTCGCCGTTGTGGTTTCACCTCGGTCGAGGTGTTCGACCCGAGTCGCACGGCCCTGGCCCTGGGCCTGCCGCCGAGCAAGCACGAGGGGCTGGTCCGGGTGATCGAAGCGCGCACCTGAAGCGCGGCCGGCTTGGGTCTGTTGCTGAAAAACTATCTGCGTTGCCGGGTTTAGCTAGTCATTTCTCAAGGCAAGGATTTTGACCAGGGCCGCGGCCGACCCCGGTGCACCCTACTTATCGAGCTTTCAGGCGCAGGCCGCTGCGGGCAGGCTGTGGGGCTGGAACAGCGTGACCATGGCCTGGCTGGCCTGCTGGTCGCTGTGGGGGAAGACAAAGGCCAGGCCGTTGGCATCCTGACGCAGCGGCAGCAGGGGTTGCGCCGGCAAGTCCCGGTGCAGCAATTGCCAGCCGCGCGGTGCCAGCTCCTGGGGCAGGTCGCCGCGCAGCAGCCCGCCGAAAAAGCCCAGTTCGCGTACGTCCACTGTCCACTCACCGCCCTCGACATGGCGCAGGCGGGCCTGACGATGGCTGGGTGGTTGGCGCGGTTCGTGGCGTCTTTCCAGTTGGCGCAGCTGCCCGCGGGCCAGCAGGCTGCTGCCCGGGCTGCGCTGGGGTAGCGCTTCGCCGCGCAGAAACGGGCTATACAGGCCGGCGCAGGCGGCACGCTGTTCGAACTGGGCCAGGTGGTCGGCATTGTGGATCAGGGCACAGCTGGCGCTGGCGCAATCCGCGGCGAACTGGGCGTGCTCCCAGGGCTGAGTGAAGTGGTCGTATTCGCCGGCCAGGACCAGGGTCGGGCAGGTCGGGTGTTGGGCGAAGCCCTGGAAGTCCAGCAGGCGCTGGCTGTTCTGCCGGTAGCGCTCCACGTCGGCGGGTGACAGACGCTGGATTTGCCGCAGCAGGGCCTTGCGAAACACCGCGCCGACGCCGGTCTGCTGCAGGCGCAGTGGGTTGAGCAGGCCGGTCAGGGCACCGTGGGCAAAGCCTTGATTGTCGCCCTCGGCGAGCAGCGCCAGGCCTTCCTGCAGCAGCAGGCGGGCCCCGGGGCGGCCAAAGGCGGTGATCCCGGCGAGCAGCAGGCGGGCGCAGTGGCGGGGGTGGCGTGCGGCGAACAGGGCGGCCAGGGCGGAGCCGTAGGACAGGCCTATCGGTAGCAGTGGCGGCAATTGCAATTCGTCGGCGAAGGCGGCGATCAGGTCGGCCAGCTGTTCCAGTCTCAGTTCCGGTACCAGTTGCAGATTGCCGCCCTGGCTGGGCAGGTCGAGCAGAATCACCGGGTGATCGCCGAGCAGCTCGGCGACTTCACTGGCGAACGAGCGAAAGCTCTGAAAGGCCCCGCCCAACAGCAGTACGGGGGCGCGCCGATCATTGCTGCGGCTGGCATAGGCCTGGTAGTGCAGGCACCAATCACCCAGTTGCAGCACTCGGGGAGCGCTGTTCAGTAACGCGGGGCTGTAGTCGGTACGATAGTGCATGGCTCTCTCACCCCGGCGCTGGGCCGCCTGTGCTGGTTTTTATGCAAGGTAAACATTCGGGTGGTTTTTGTTTACCTAACCTTCGGGCGGCTGAGCGGGGCAGGTGTCACTGTTTCGCGCGGTGCCAGAGCGGCCGTGGCCGGGCGACGTTACCGTCGAGGCGGGCGAACAGGCTGTTTACCACTTGTCAGCGTCGGCCGATTAAGCGCGCGGGGCTCCCGGCAGCGCTGGGCGGGAGGCTGCGCGACCGTTATACTCAGCGACTTTTTCCAGCTGCCAGACCTTCGTTGCCCATGACTGAGTCCGTGCTCGACTATATGACCCGCCTGGGACAGGCTGCTCGCCAGGCTTCGCGCGTGGTGGCCGGTGCCACTACCGCCCAGAAGAACCGTGCCCTGCAGGCCGCTGCCAGCGCGCTGGACGCGGCGCGCGCCGAACTGACCGCGGCCAATGAACTGGACCTCGCCGCCGGTTGCGCCAGCGGCCTGGAGCCGGCCCTGCTTGACCGCCTGGCCCTGACCCCGGCGCGCATCGATGGGATGATCGAAGGCCTGCGTCAGGTTGCCGGCCTGCCCGATCCGGTGGGGGCGATCCGCGATATGAGCTACCGCCCGTCGGGAATTCAGGTGGGCAAGATGCGCGTGCCGCTCGGCGTGATCGGCATCATCTACGAGTCGCGACCCAATGTGACCATCGACGCTGCCAGCCTGTGCCTGAAATCGGGTAACGCCACCATCCTGCGCGGCGGTTCCGAGGCCATCCACTCCAACCGCGCGATTGCCACCTGCATTCAGCGTGGTCTGGCCGAGGCCGGGCTGCCGGCAGCGGCGGTGCAGGTGGTGGAGACCACCGACCGTGCCGCGGTGGGCGCGCTGATCAGCATGCCGGAGTTTGTCGACGTGATAGTGCCGCGTGGCGGCAAGGGCCTGATCGAGCGCATCAGCCGCGACGCCAAGGTGCCGGTGATCAAGCACCTGGACGGCATCTGCCACGTTTATGTCGATGCCCTGGCCGAGCTGGGCAAGGCCCAGGCGATTGCCTTCAATGCCAAGACCTACCGCTACGGCATCTGCGGTGCCATGGAGACCCTGCTGGTCGACCAGGCCATCGCGGCGCAGTTTCTCCCGGGCATGGCGCAACTGTTTGTCGACAAGGGCGTCGAGCTGCGCGGCTGCGACCGCACCTGTGCGCTGATCGAAGCTGTGCCTGCGACAGAAGAAGACTGGAACACCGAATACCTGGACGCGATCCTGTCGATCCGCGTGGTCGACGGCCTGGAACAGGCCATCGACCACATCAATCACTACGGTTCGCACCATACCGATGCCATCGTCACTGAACACCAGGGCCGTGCCCGGCGCTTCCTCGCCGAGGTGGACTCCAGCTCGGTGATGCTCAATACCCCGACCTGTTTTGCCGACGGCTTCGAGTATGGCCTGGGCGCGGAGATCGGCATCTCCACCGACAAGCTGCACGCCCGCGGCCCGGTCGGCCTGGAGGGGCTGACCTGCGAGAAGTATGTGGTGATCGGCGATGGTCAGCTGCGCGGGCAGAATCTGTAACAGTGGACAGACGTAGCGACGCCCGGCGTAGCGACGCCCGACGCATTGGCATCCTGGGCGGCACCTTTGACCCGGTGCATATCGGCCATTTGCGCAGTGCCGTGGAAGTGGCCGAGTTTATCCAGCTCGACGAGCTGCGTCTGATCCCCAGCGCAAGGCCGCCCCATCGCAGGACGCCGCAAGTGGGGGCCGCCGAGCGCCTGGCCATGGTCGAGCTGGCGGTCGCCGGGGTGTCGCCGCTGCGGGTGGACGATCGCGAACTCAAGCGCGACAAGCCGTCCTACAGCATCGACACCCTGGAGTCGTTGCGCGCCGAGTTGGCCGCTGAGGATCAGCTGTTTCTGATTCTCGGTTGGGATGCTTTCTGCGGCCTGCCCGGTTGGCACCGCTGGGACGAGTTGTTGCAGCACTGCCATATTCTGGTGCTGCAGCGCCCGGATGCCGACAGCGATGCGCCGGAAAGCCTGCGCAACCTGCTGGCGGCGCGCAGTATCAGCGACCCGTTGGCCCTGGAGGGGCCGGCGGGGCAGATTTCCTTTATCTGGCAGACGCCCCTGGCGGTGTCCGCTACCCAGATCCGCTCATTGTTGGCGAGCGGAAAGTCGGTGCGTTATCTGGTGCCCGACACGGTGCTGGCCTATATCCATGCCCACGGCCTTTACCGTGACGCGAATTGAACACGAGGCAAACGAGCTACTTATGACAAAGGCAAAAATGTTGAGCGAAGATCTGGTCAAACTGGCCATCGCCGCTCTGGAAGAAATCAAGGCGCAGGACATCACCACCATTGATGTGCGCGGCAAGACCAGCATCACCGACTTTATGCTGATCGCCAGCGGCACCTCCAGCCGTCACGTCAAGTCGCTGGTCGACAACGTGCTGGAAAAGGTCAAGGAACAGGGCGTGCGCCCGATCGGTACCGAAGGCATGGATACCGGCGAGTGGGCACTGCTCGACCTGGGCGATATCGTCGTCCATGTGATGCTGCCGACCGCGCGCCAGTTCTATGACCTCGAGCGTCTGTGGCAGGGTGCCGAGCAGAGCCGTGCGCAGTTCAGCGCCGAAACCGGCCCCGAGCAGGAATAAGGACGCGCAGCGGTGCGGATCAAACTGATCGCCGTTGGCTCGCGGATGCCGCGCTGGGTGGAAGAAGGTTGGCAGGAATATGCCAAGCGCATGCCCAGCGAGCTGTCCCTAGACCTGGTGGAAATTCCCCTGACCACCCGCGGCAAGAATGCCGATGTGGCGCGGATGATCCGCCAGGAGGGCGAGGCCATGCTGGCCAAGGTCGGGCCCGGGGAACGCATCGTCACCCTGGAAGTCGAAGGGCGACCCTGGAGCACCGAGCAGTTGGCGGTCGAACTGGACAAGTGGCGCCTGGATGCACGCACCGTCAATCTGATGGTTGGCGGCCCGGAAGGGCTGGCACCTGAGGTGCAGGCACGCAGTGAGCAACGCTGGTCGCTGTCGCCCCTGACCCTGCCGCACCCGCTGGTGCGAATTCTGATTGGCGAGCAGATTTACCGTGCCTGGACAGTTCTGTCCGGCCACCCTTATCACAAGTAATCAGCAGCCACCGATGCCGCAGCCCATTCGCCTGAAGGACCATGAAAAAGACGCTCGCCTGATTCGTCGGCGGACGCTGGTCGGTGCTGCGTTCTTTTTACTGCTGACCGCCGTGTTGGCCGCGCGCATGTACTACCTGCAGGTGGTGCAGTACGAACACCACAGCACCCTGGCGGAAAACAACCGCATCCATGTGCAACCGCTGCCGCCGACCCGCGGGCTGATCTTCGACCGCAACGGCGTGATCATCGCCGACAACCGCCCCAGCTTCAGCCTGACCTTGACCCGCGAGCGTGCCGGCGACTGGGCGCAGGTGCTGGACGTTATTGTCGAGGTGCTGGAGCTGAGCGATGACGAGCGCGCGTTGTTCGAGAAGCGCGTACGCCAGGGGCGTCGCCCCTTCGAACCGGTGCCGGTGCTGTTCGAACTCTCCGAGGAGCAGATTGCCCGGATCGCCATCAACCAGTTTCGTATGCCTGGGGTTGAGGTGGTGGCGCAGCTGGTGCGGCATTACCCGCAGGGCGAGCATTTCGCCCATTCGGTGGGTTATGTCGGGCGGATCAACGAAGCTGAGCTGGAAAAGCTCGACAAGGTCTCCTACAGCGGCACCCACCATATCGGCAAGACCGGTATCGAGCGCTTCTATGAAGACGAGCTGCACGGCGAGGTGGGTTACGAGGAAGTCGAAACCAATGCCCGCGGCCGCGTGCTGCGGGTGCTCAAGCGCACCGATCCGCTGCCCGGCAAGGACATCGTGCTGAGCCTCGACGTGCGTCTGCAGGAAGCCGCCGAAGCCGCGCTGGATGGCCGCCGCGGGGCCATTGTGGCAATCCAGCCGCAGACCGGCGAAGTGCTGGCGATGGTCAGTCAGCCGAGCTTCGACCCCAACCCCTTTGTCACCGGTATCGGCTTCAAGGCCTATGCCGACCTGCGCGACTCCATCGACCGGCCCCTGTACAACCGGGTGCTGCGCGGCCTCTATCCGCCCGGCTCGACCATCAAGCCGATGATGGCAGTGGCCGCTCTGGACGCCGGGGTGCTGACCCCTTCAACCCGGGTGTTCGACCCCGGCTTCTATCAATTGCCCAACCTCAGTCACAAATACCGCAACTGGAACCGCAACGGTGATGGCTGGGTGGATATGGAACTGGCGATTTCCCGTTCCAACGACACCTATTTCTATTCCCTGGCCCACAAGATGGGCATCGACCGCATGCACGAGTACATGACCCGCTTCGGCCTTGGCCAGCGGGTCTCCCTGGACATGTTCGAGGAAACCGCCGGCCTGATGCCGTCGCGCGAGTGGAAGCGGGCGCGCTATCGTCAGGCCTGGTACCCGGGCGAGACCCTGATTCTCGGTATCGGTCAGGGCTATATGCAGACCACGCCGCTGCAGCTGGCCCAGGCCACTGCGCTGATGGCTACCCGCGGCAAATGGATTCGCCCGCACCTGGCCAAGAGCATCCAGGGCGCGATCCCGGTGGACAAGGACCCGATGCCGGATATCGTGCTGCGCGATCCGTCCTATTGGGACAGTGCCCGTTTCGGCATGGAGCAGGTCATGCACGGCCCGCGCGGCACCGCGCGCAAGGTCGGCGACGCCTCGGTCTATCGCATCGCCGGCAAGAGCGGCACCGCCCAGGTGGTGGCGATCAAGCAGGGCGAGAAGTACGACCGCAGCAAGGTTCAGGAGCGCCATCGCGACCACGCCTTGTTCGTCGCCTTCGCCCCGGCAGACAACCCGCAGATCGCCGTGTCGGTGATGGTGGAAAACGGCGAGTCCGGTTCCGGTGTGGCCGCTCCGGTGGTCAAGCAGGTGATGGATGCCTGGCTGCTGGATGACAACGGTCAGTTGAAAGCCGAATACGCACCGCCTGTGGCGGCTGAGGTCGCCGCGCCATGAACAGTAATTTTGATCGCAACCTGTCCACTGAGGACCTGATGCGCAGGCGGGCAACTCTGCTGCAGCGCGTGCATGTCGACGGCATTCTGCTGCTCCTGCTGCTGGTGCTGGCCAGCGGCAGCCTGTTTATCCTCTACTCGGCCAGTGGCAAGAACATCGAGTTGCTGGCCAAGCAGGCCAGCTCCTTCGGTATCGGCCTGGTCGGTATGTTTATCATCGCCCAGTTCGAACCGCGCTTTATGGCGCGCTGGGTGCCCCTGGCCTACCTGATCGGGGTGGGCCTGCTGGTGGCGGTGGACGTGATGGGCCACAACGCCATGGGCGCGACGCGCTGGATCAATATTCCTGGGGTGATCCGCTTTCAGCCCTCGGAATTCATGAAGATCATCATGCCGGCGACCATCGCCTGGTACCTGGCTCGGCGTAGCCTGCCGCCGCGCTTCAAGCACATCGTGGTGAGCATGGCGCTGATCGTCATTCCCTTTGTGCTGATTCTTTTGCAACCGGACCTGGGCACCTCGCTGCTGATCATCACCTCCGGGTTCTTCGTGCTGTTTATGGCAGGCCTGCAGTGGCGCTGGATCATCGGCGCGGCTGCGGCCGTGGTGCCGATTGCCGTCGGCATGTGGTTCTTCGTGCTGCGCGAGTACCAGAAGCAGCGGGTGCTGACCTTCCTCAACCCGGAAAGCGATCCGCTGGGCAGTGGCTGGAATATCATCCAGTCCAAGGCCGCCATCGGCTCGGGCGGGGTGTGGGGCAAGGGCTGGCTTGCCGGCACCCAGTCGCACCTGGACTTTTTGCCGGAAAGCCACACCGACTTTATCATCGCGGTGCTGGCCGAAGAGTTCGGTCTGGTGGGCGTGTGTTTGTTACTGCTGGTGTATCTGCTGTTGATCGCGCGCGGCCTGGTGATTACCGTGCAAGCGCAGACGCTGTTCGGTAAGCTGCTTGCCGGCGCGCTGACCATGACGTTCTTCGTCTATGTTTTCGTCAATATCGGTATGGTCAGCGGCCTGTTGCCGGTGGTCGGTGTGCCTTTGCCCTTTATCAGTTATGGCGGCACCTCGCTGATCACCCTGCTGGCAGGCTTTGGAATTTTGATGTCGATCCACACTCATCGTAAGTGGATGACACAGGCTTGATTGGGATTATGAATTCAATGCAAAACGCACGTGGTTGGATGGTACGTACGGCTCCTTGGCTGGCGTTGGCCGGAGTGTGCGCAGTGGCTCAGCCCGTGCTGGCCGGGGATTATCAGCAGTCGCCGCAGGTGGCTGAATTCATCGGCGAAATGACCCGTGACTATGGCTTTGCCGGCGAGCAGCTGGTTGCGCTGTTCGCCGAAGTCGAGCGCAAGCAGGCGATCCTCGATGCCATCTCGCGTCCGGCGGAGAAGGCCAAGCCGTGGAAGGATTACCGGCCGATCTTTATCACCGACAAGCGCATCAGCCAGGGCGTCGAATTCTGGAAGCAGCACGAGGCAACCCTGGCTCGCGCCGAGGCTGAGTACGGTGTGCCGCCAGAGGTGATCGTAGCGATCATTGGTGTGGAAACTTTCTACGGCGGCAATACCGGCAGCTGGCGGGTGATGGATGCACTGTCGACCCTGGCCTTCGATTATCCGCCGCGTGCGCCGTTCTTCCGCAAGGAGCTGCGCGAGTTCCTGTTGCTGGCCCGTGAAGAGCAGGTCGAGCCGCTGAACATGACCGGCTCCTACGCCGGGGCCATGGGCCTGCCGCAATTTATGCCGAGCAGTTTCCGCGCCTATGCCGTGGACTTCGACAACGATGGCCACATCAATATCTGGAGCAATCCGGTGGATGCCATCGGCAGCGTCGCCAGTTACTTCAACCGCCACCACTGGCAGCCAGGGCAGCCGGTGGTCAGCGCCGCCAGCGTCGAGGGCGCACAGATCGAGCAGGGGCTGACTGTCGGCCTGGATCCGGTGAAGAATGTTGCCGAGTTGCGCAGCCTGGGCTGGACCAGCGCCGACCCGCTGAGCGACGAGTTGCCGGTAACGGCCTTCCGCCTGGAAGGGGCCGAGGGCGACGAGTACTGGCTGGGCTTGCCCAACTTTTTCGTGATCACCCGCTACAATCGCAGTGTCATGTATGCCATGGCGGTGAATCAGTTGGCCGAGCTGATGGTCGATGCGCGGGGTAATAATTGATGTCGAGTCTGTCCTTCAAGTTGGCCGCCGCGGGCAGCCTGGCGCTGCTGCTGGCCAGCTGTTCGTCCAGTCGTGCACCGCAGTCTGTGGCTCCGATGGCGCAACCGGGCGGCGCAATTTCCGGACCGTCCGAGTTCAACCGCCCGCACAAGGACGGCGCACCTTGGTGGGATGTAGATGTTTCGCGGATTCCCGATGCGACCCCGATGCCCCATTACGGCCGGGTCAAGGCCAGCCCCTACACGGTATTCGGCAAGCAGTACTACCCGATCCAGGATGCCCGTCGTTATAAGGCGATCGGTCCGGCTTCCTGGTACGGCACCAAGTTCCATGGTCAGGCCACCGCCAACGGCGAAACCTATGACCTCTACGGTATGACCGCCGCGCACAAGACCCTGCCACTACCCAGCTATGTGCGGGTGACCAATCTGGACAACGGCAAGAGCGCGATCCTGCGGGTCAACGACCGCGGACCGTTCTATTCCGACCGCATCATCGACCTGTCCTTTGCCGCGGCGAAGAAGCTCGGCTATGCCGAAAGCGGCACCGCACGGGTCAAAGTCGAGGGTATCGACCCGCACGAGTGGTGGGCGCAGCAGGGCCAGCCGGTGCCCATGGTCCTGGCTCAGCCGCAGCAGGTGGCGCAGGTCAAGACCGTGGCCCAGCCGGTGGTGCAGCCCCTCGAGCAGTACACGCCGCCCCCGCAGCAGCATGCCGCGGCCGTGGTGCCAGTGCAGATCGACGCAAAAAAAAACGATTCAGTCGTAGCCTCTGGCCTGTATCTCCAGGTAGCAGCCTTCGCCAATCCGGACGCTGCGGAGCTGCTCAAGGCGAAACTGAGCGAGGCCGTGGCTGCCCCGGTGTTCATCAGCTCAGTGATGCGCAACCAGCAGATTCTCCACCGCGTAAGGCTGGGGCCGCTGAACAGTCCGGGCGAGGCTGAGCAGCTGCGGGACAGCGTACGCATGGCCAACCTCGGCCAGCCGACGCTGGTCCGGGCGGATTGAGGCGGCACTAATTGCCCGCTGGCAGGACTAAGCACTCATGCGCGCCCGGCAGCTCTGCTGTCGGGCGCGCCCTCTGAATTTGCCCGTTGGGGCCTGTTTGACCATTAGCAACCTAGAGAGACGGATGAATATCACCTGCTTTGCGCAACGCGTTTTCTTGTCACTTCTCCTGCTCGGCACACCAGCTGCCTGGGCCAACCAGCAAGCAATTCCGGCACCGCCGCAACTGGCCGCCAAATCCTATGTGCTGCTCGATGCCGCCAGCGGCAAGGTGCTGGTGGAGAACAATGGCGACCAGCGTCTGCCGCCGGCCAGCCTGACCAAGCTGATGACCGCCTATATCGCCACCCTGGAAATTCGCAAGGGCAAGATCGGCGAGCAGGATATGGTGCCTGTCAGCGAGCATGCCTGGCGCACCGGCGGTGCGGCTTCCGGCGGCTCCACCATGTTCCTGCCACTGAACAGCCAGGCCAGTGTCGATGACCTGCTGCACGGGGTGATCATCCAGTCCGGCAACGACGCCAGCATTGCCCTGGCTGAGTACATTGCCGGCAGCGAAGACGCTTTCGCCGACATGATGAACGAAACCGCTGCGCGTCTGGGCATGAACGACAGTCACTTTATGAACGCCACCGGGCTGCCCCATCCCGAGCACTATTCCAGTGCCCGCGATATGGCCATCCTGGCGCGCGCCATCATCAACGAAGATCAGGAACACTATGCGATCTATGCGCAGAAGGAGTTCCTCTGGAACGACATCAAGCAGGGCAACCGCAACCTGCTGCTGTGGCGTGACAAGACCGTCGATGGTCTGAAAACCGGCCATACCCAGGAAGCCGGTTACTGCCTGGTGGCTTCGGCCGTACGCGATGGCGCGCGGATGATCACCTCGGTATTCGGTACCGACAGCGAGTCGGCTCGCGCCGCCGAAACCCAGAAGCTGCTGACCTATGGTTTCCGCTTCTTCGAAACCCGCACCTTCTACAAGCAAGGCCAGGAACTGGCCCAGACCCAGGTCTGGAAAGGCACCACGCGCCAGCTCAAGGCTGGTCTGGCGCAAGACCTGAGTCTGACCCTGCCCAAGGGCCAGCTGGAGAAGCTGCAGGCCGGCATGACCCTGAATCCACAACTGATTGCACCGATCGCCCAGGGCGATGTGATCGGCAAGGTGGAGGTCAAGCTGGGTGACGAGGTGGTGCACAGCGCCGACCTGGTGGCCCTGGAAGCCGTCGAGGAAGGTGGTTTCATGCGCCGTCTGTGGGATAGCATTCGCCTGTTCTTCTTCGGCTTGTTCAACTGATAGCGTGACCGGCACGCCCCTGCCGACCCGCAGGGGCGTTGTTGTTGCCACGGCTTACGAGGCCGTTACTGCCATGACCGACGTTAAATCGCACATAATCGAATTCCCCTGCGCCGATTACCCGATCAAGGTGGTGGGCGACAGTGGTGCCAATTACAAGAACATGGTGATCGAAATCCTTAGCAAATATGCCAAGGTCGATCTCAGTACCCTGGCCGAGCGCCAGAGCAGTAATGGCAAGTACACCACTGTGCAGCTGCATATCGAGGCCACTGGCGAGGACCAGTTGCGCGATATCAATAGCGCCCTGCGCGCGACCGGCATCGTCCATATGGTGCTCTGATGAGCCTGCCGCTCGGCTTTCGCGAGTTGGGCCAGGTCGACTACCAGCCTACCTGGCATGCGATGCAGCGCTTTACCGACACCCGTGGCGCGGATACGCCTGACGAGATCTGGCTGCTCGAACACGCCCCGGTGTTTACCCAGGGCCAGGCCGGCAAGGCCGAGCATGTGCTGTTTCCGGGGGATATTCCGGTGGTGCAGGTCGATCGCGGCGGCCAGGTGACTTACCACGGCCCCGGCCAGCTGGTGGCTTACCTGCTGCTGGATGTGCGTCGCAGCGGTATTGGCGTGCGCGAGCTGGTCAGTCGCATCGAGCGCAGCCTGATCGACCTGTTGGCCAGCTACGGTGTCAGCGCCAATGCCAAGCCGGATGCGCCAGGGGTGTATGTGGATGGGGCGAAGATCGCCTCGCTGGGGCTGCGTATCCGCAACGGTCGCAGCTTCCACGGCCTGGCGCTGAATGTGGACATGGATCTACAGCCCTTTCAGCGTATCAACCCCTGTGGTTATGCCGGCATGGCCATGACCCAGCTGGCCGATCAGGTGGATGGTCCGATAGTGCTTGCCGAGGTCAGTGCGCGGCTGCGGGAGCAGCTGGTCAAGCACCTCGACTATCCAGAGCAGCAGACTCTGAAGGGCGTAATAGACTGCTAAGCCTTGGTTTATCCACCGTACGCATGGGTATGTACCCATTAGGTGTTGCATAGGTCGGGGAGGCTTGCAGCGGCCGCAATCTGTAGGGTGCGCTGTGCGCACCAGGCGTCTGTGACTTGCACCAGTGTTGGTGTTGGTGCGCACGGCGCACCCTACGCCTGGGTGGCGATGCCTGACCCCGGGCAAAGCCCAGGGCCTGGCATCGTGTTGCGCGATCAGTTCAGATTGAGAGTCGGAATCAGGCTGCTGTCGACTTGCTGGCCCGGTACGGGCACCGGGGCGGCTAGGCCCAGGTTGTTCTTCTCGAACACCTTGTCGGCGCGGTAGCTGGAGCGTACCAGCGGGCCGGCGGCGACTTCCATAAAGCCTTTTTCCAAGCCGATTTCGCGGAAGCGATTGAACTCTTCCGGGCTGACCCAGCGCTTGACCGTCAGGTGGTTGCGGGTCGGTTGCAGGTACTGGCCGAGGGTAAGGATGTCGACGCCGATGGCGCGCAGGTCATCCATGGTTTGTATCACTTCCTCGTCGGTCTCGCCCAGGCCCAGCATCAGGCTGGTCTTGGTCAGCACGTCCGGGCGATGACGCTTGGCGTGTTCCAGTGCGCGCAGGGTCTTCTCGTAACCGGCGCGGGGGTCGCGCACTTCATGGGTCAGGCGCTTGACCGTCTCGACGTTCTGCGCGAACACCTCAAGGCCTGAGTCCACCACGCGCTCGATGGCCAGCAGGTCGCCGTCGAAGTCCGGGGTCAGGGCTTCCACCACCACCTGCGGGGTGTTTTCCTTGATCGCCCGCACGCAGGCTGCATAGTGCGCTGCACCACCGTCGTCCAGGTCGTCGCGGTCCACCGAGGTCAGCACGATATAGCGCAGCGCCATCAGTTCCACCGACTTGGCGGTGTTCTGTGGCTCTTCCAGATCCAGCCAGCCGTTGGGGTTGCCGGTGTCCACCGCGCAGAAGCGGCAGGCGCGGGTGCACACCGAGCCCATCAGCATGATGGTGGCGGTGCCGTTGGACCAGCATTCGCCCATGTTCGGGCAGTGGGATTCCTGGCACACGGTGCTCAGGCGGTGTTCGCCGACGTTGCGCTTGACTGCTTCGAAGCGGCTGCCGCCGGGGGCCTTGACCCGCAGCCACTTGGGCTTGGGTTCGAACACCTGGGGTTCACTTGAGGCGCGGCGTTTCTGGCCATCCTTGATCGCGGTGATGCCCTGGGTGGTGCGGAATTTTTCGCCGCTGGCGACGTTTTTTGGCGGGGAGGTATCGGACATCGGCAATCTGGGCTCCGCTAGAGGCTCCGTGGACGAGGCGGCTTGTGGCCGCCGCGCAGTTTATCACAGAAGCTGACTGTTCAGTCCGGCTAGCGTCGGACGGTCCAGGCTGGCCGCAGGTGGCAGGCGCGCAGCGTCTGGGCGCTGCGCGGGCGCTTATCTGAGTTGTTGCAGCAGCTCATGGCTGGGGTAGCCATCGGCGGGTTGGCCCAGGCTCTGCTGAAAGGCGCGTACCGCCTTGCGCGTGTTGGCCCCGATGATCCCGTCTGCCGGGCCTGGCTCGTAGCCTTTGCTGGTCAGCAGCTCCTGCAGTTCGATGCGCTCACTGCGGCCCAGTTGGCGGTCGCTGCGCGGCCAGGCGGCCTGCACGCCGGGGTTGCCATCCAGCGCATCGCTGAGCAGGCCGATGGCCAGGGCGTAGGCGGTGGAGTTGTTGTACTTGAGGATGCTGCGGAAGTTATTCAGCAGCAGGAAGGCCGGGCCGCGATGACCTGCGGGCAGAAACAGCGTCGCCAGGCTCTGCTCATTGGCGTCGATGGCTCGCACCGGGTTGATCCCTAGGGCGCGCCACTGCGCCAGGCTGCGACGGACTTCCGGATCAGCCAGGGCGTAGTCGAAGCCAGCCGGCAGGTTTACTTCAAAGCCCCAGGGTTGACCGTTTTCCCAGCCCGAAGTCTGCAGATAGTGTGCGGCAGAGGCGAGGGCGTCGGGGGCGGAGCTCCACAGGTCGCGCTTGCCATCGCCGTCAAAGTCCACGGCATGCTGATTGAAGGTGGTCGGCATAAACTGGGTCTGGCCCATGGCCCCGGCCCATGAACCGATCAGTCCCTGGGCAGGGCCGTCACCGGCTTGCAGGATCTGCAGCGCTGCCAGCAACTGGCTGCGCCAGAAGACCTGGCGGCGGCCGTCGTAAGCCAGGGTGGCGAGGGAGCGGATCACGTTATGGCTGCCGATATTGCTGCCGTAATTGCTTTCCATGCCCCAGATCGCGATCAGCACTTCATGGTCCACGGCGTAGGTGCTGCGAATGGCTTTCAGGGTCGGCCGGTGCTGCGCCTTGAGCAGGCGGCCCTGAGCGATGCGCGAAACCGAAACGGCACCGTCGATGTATTCCCAGACCGGACGGGTGAACTCCGGCTGGCTGCTGTCAGCCTTGACCACATTCGGGTCCAGGGTAATGCCGGCGAAGGTGCGATCGAACAGCTCGGCATCGATGCCGGCGGCAATGGCGTCGCTGCGCAGCAGGCTGCGCCATTCGTCGAAGCTCAATAGCGGGCTGCTGACGGCCGCAATGACCGGGCTGGGGGTTGCCGTGACGGTAGGGGCGGGGGCAGGTGTCGGAGCAGTCGAGAGCGACTGTGCGGGTGCTTCGGCACAAGCAGTCAGGAGCAGGAAGATGCAGGCTGAGGCGGTGTGGAGCACGCCGCGAAGAAGCAGGTAAGGCATGGTGGTCTCGGCACATTTTGCAGGCCGTTACCTTAGCATGAATGAGGTGATATGCGGGTTGTAGCGCAGTTTCAGGCAGCCAGAACGAATGAAGCCTCCCAGTTTTGCTGGGAGGCTTCGCGGCGGTAACTGCCTTTGCCTTTGCCGGGTTGTTCCTGACGACAGCGGAACAGGGGTTGGGCGATCAGGGATTTGGCCTTGTTCGGGGCCGCTTTGCGCTTCTTGGCCATGCGTTATCCTCGTTTGCTACCGCAAGGTTGCGGCGAGAGGATGATGAGCTTCTGGTTAAAAAATGTCCAGTGGCCTGCTAGAGGCTAGTGTCGCTGGCCAGCCCCAGTCGTTGACCGCACATGGTCAGGCTCAGCAGACTCAGACCGCGCCATGGGTCGCCCGCGGCCTGGCCCTTGATTTGCGCGTCGATATGCTGAGCGTCCTGTAGAAGGGCGGCCCAGCGTGCCGCGGAAAGACGCTGCAGGGCCTTGCTGACCAGCGGCCGGCGCTTGTCCCAGACCGGCGGTCGCGCCGAGCTGAAGGCCTTGTCCAGGGGGATGCCCTGGCTGTACTGCTGGGCGATAGTGGCCAGCAGGCGGATCTCCCGGGCCAGAGCCCAGAGAATCACCGGCGGCTCGACGCCTTCGCCGCGCAGGCCGTCGAGCATGCGCAGGGCATGGGCGGCTTCGCCATTGAGGATGGCGTCGATCAGACCGAACACATCGAAACGGGCGCTGTCGGCCACTGCGGCATGCACGGTGTCGACATCGATCTGGCTGCCGTCGGCCAGCAGTTTGAGTTTTTCGATTTCCTGGGCGGCGGCCAGCAGGTTGCCCTCCACCCGCACGGCGATCATCTCTACGGCTGGTGCGCTGGCGCTGAGGCCGGCCTGGGCCAGGCGCTGGCGAATCCATTGCGGCAACTGGTGGGCATCCACCGGCCAGATCTGCAGAAACTGGGTGTCTGCGCCGTCGATCAGCGCCTTGCCCCATTTGGTCTTCTGCGCACTGCCGTCGAGCTTGGGCAGGCTGATCAACAGCACAGTGTCGTCGGCGGGGCGCTTGAGGTATTCGAGCAGGGCAGCTGCGCCCTTGTCGCCGGGCTTGCCACTGGGCAGGCGCAGTTCCAGCAGGCGTTTGTCGGCGAACAGCGACATGCTGGCGCAGGCCTGCAGCAGGTTGCCCCAGTCGAAACTGGCGTCGGCGTTGAACACCTGGCGCTCGCTGAAGCCCTGCTGACGGGTGGCGCTGCGGATGGCGTCGCAGGCTTCCTGGCAGAGCAGGGGCTCATCGCCACTGACCACATACACCGGTGCCAGGCTGCCCTGCAGGTGTTTGCCCAGTTGTGCAGCGTTGAGTTTCATGGCTGGCAGCGCTTCATCGGATTGCCGAGTCGGGCCGCTTGGGGCGGCCCGGCGCGCTTACTTGACGGGGATAGGCAGTTGCACGGGCGACTGCTGAGGTTGCGCCGCACGCTGTTGGCGCGCTGCTTCCAGAGCCTGCGCTTCGGCTTCTGCCTTGGCGTCGGCGGTCTGCTGCAGTTGTTCCAATTGCTGCGGGGTGACCTGCTGCAGGCGCTGCACCAGTTGCTGGATCAGCTCGCGGCGCATTTCGCTGCGCGCCTGCTGGGCTTCCTGATCGCCGCCGACCAGGTTGTTGCCATCCTGGGCGTAGTAGCTCTGGGCTTCCAGCTTGTTGCTGAGCAGCAGCAGGTTCTTGCTGCCGCGGATCTCGTACTCGAGGGTATTGGTCAGCTCATATTCGGCGGTACGGGCCGAACTGGTGAAGCTGGCGGCGCGGCGGTTCTCTTGTTCGTTGCTAAGCACCAGCTGGTATTGAGCGCCTGGGAAGACCCGCACACCGCTGTTCTCCAGCGCTTCACGCAGTTCCTGCACGGTGTCGCCATGGGCGTTGCGCGCGCTCACGGCCAGCTCGTCGAGGGCAAAGTCTGCCGCCGCGCTGCCGGTGCCGCGCAACTGAAAGCCGCAAGCGCCGAGCAGGGTGGCCAGGCCAATTACCAACAGATTCCGTTTGATCATCTTTGTTATCCCCTTGGCGAGTCTTGCGGCGCGCCGTACGTAATTAGTTGGCGACTATATTAACCAGCTTGCCCGGCACCACGATGACCTTGCGAATACTCAGGCCTTCGGTAAAGCGCAGTACGTTTTCGTTGGAGCGTGCGGCGGCTTCGATTTCCTCGCGGCTGGCGCTCGCCGGCACTTCGATCTGCCCGCGCAGTTTGCCGTTGACCTGGATCACCAGGGTCAGGCTGTCCTGCACCAGCGCCGCTTCATCGACCTGCGGCCACTGGGCGTCGATGATCGCGTCGTCGTGGCCCAGTTCCTGCCACAGCTGATGGCTGATATGCGGAGTGATCGGAGCCAGCAGCAGGGCTACCGCTTCCAGACCTTCCTGAAGCAGGGCGCGGTCCTGTGCGGTTTCCTGGGCGGCTTTTTCCAGTACGTTCATCAGCGTCATCACCTGGGCGATGGCGGTGTTGAATTTGTGGTGCTGGCCAATATCGAAGCTGGATTGCTTGATCGCCAGATGAATCGCACGGCGCACGGCCTTCTGCTCGTCATCCAGGCTGGCGAGGTCGAGCGCGCCGGCGATGCCCTGGCTGACGTGGTTATGCGCCAGGCGCCAGACGCGGCGCAGGAAGCGGTTTGCGCCTTCAACGCCGGCATCGGACCATTCGCAGCTCATGTCGGGCGGCGAGGCGAACATCATAAACAGGCGGCAGGTGTCGGCCCCGAACTGATCGATCATCGACTGTGGGTCGACGCCGTTGTTCTTTGACTTGGACATCTTCTCGGTGCCGCCGATCTCGACCGGCAGGCCGTCGGATTTCAGTTTGGCGCTGATGACCTTGGCTTTGGCATCACGCTCCAGCTCGACGTCGGCCGGGTTGAACCAGTCCTTGCCACCGTTTTCCAGCACGCGGTAGTAAGTGTCGGCCACCACCATGCCCTGGGTCAGCAGGTTCTTGAACGGCTCGTCGGAGGACAGCAGGCCCTCGTCGCGCATCAGCTTGTGGAAGAAGCGCGCATACAGCAGGTGCAGGATCGCGTGTTCGATACCGCCGATATATTGATCCACCGGCAGCCAGTGGTTGGCCGCGGCCGGGTCGACCATGCCGCCGGTGTAGTGCGGCGAGGCGTAGCGGGCGAAGTACCAGGACGATTCGACGAAGGTGTCCATGGTGTCGGTTTCGCGCTTGGCCGGTGCACCGCAGGTCGGGCAGCTGCATTCGTAGAAGTGCGGCATGCGCGCCAGTGGCGAGCCGGCACCATCCGGCACCACATCTTCGGGCAGCACGACAGGCAGCTGGTCTTCCGGCACCGGCACGTCGCCACAGCTGTCGCAATGGATGATCGGGATCGGGCAGCCCCAGTAGCGCTGACGGCTGATGCCCCAGTCGCGCAGGCGGAACTGGGTGCGCGACTTGCCCAGGCCCCTGTCCAGCAGGGCCACTTCGATGGCGTCGAACGCGCCAGGGAAGTCCAGGCCGTCGAACTTGCCGGAGTTGATCAGTTGACCATGCTCGCCGTACGCGTCCTGCCAGGGCGCTGGGGTTTCGTCACCGGCGGCGGTGCGGATCACGGCCTTGATCGGCAGGCCGTATTTATGGGCGAACTCGAAATCGCGCTCGTCGTGAGCCGGTACGGCCATTACCGCGCCGTCGCCGTAGTGCATCAGCACATAGTTGGCGACCCATACCGGGAGTTTTTCGCCGGTCAGCGGGTGCTCGACGAACAGGCCGGTGGGCAGGCCCTTCTTTTCCTGGGTGGCGACATCGGCTTCGGCGACGCTGCCGCTTTTGCATTCGTCGATAAAGGCCTGCAGCTCGGCGTTGCCTTGCGCAGCCAGGGTGGCCAACGGGTGCTCGGCCGCGACGGCGACATAGGTCGCGCCCATCAGGGTGTCGGGGCGGGTGGTGAAGACGTTGAGCTTGCCTTCGCTGCCGATCGAGGCCAGGTCGTAGGGGAAGCTGACTTCCATGCCGCGGGACTTGCCGATCCAGTTGCGCTGCATGGTCTTGACCTGTTCAGGCCAGCCATCGAGATCGTCCAGGCTACTCAGCAATTCTTCCGCATAAGCGGTGATCTTGAAGTAGTACATGGGGATTTCGCGCTTCTCGATCACCGCGCCGGAGCGCCAGCCGCGGCCGTCGATGACCTGCTCGTTGGCCAGTACGGTCTGGTCGACAGGGTCCCAGTTGACGGTGCCGTTCTTGCGGTAGATCACGCCCTTCTGGAACAGGCGGGTGAACAGCCATTGTTCCCAGCGGTAGTAATCCGGCTTGCAGGTGGTCACTTCGCGAGTCCAGTCGACGGCCAGGCCCAGGCTTTTCAGCTGGGTCTTCATGTACTCGATGTTCTCGTAGGTCCACTTGGCGGGCGCGACCTTGTTCTTCATCGCGGCGTTTTCCGCCGGCATGCCGAACGCATCCCAGCCCATCGGCTGCAGTACGTTCTTGCCCTGCATGCGCTGATAGCGGGCGATCACGTCACCGATGGTGTAGTTGCGCACATGGCCCATGTGCAGCTTGCCGCTCGGGTAGGGGAACATCGACAGGCAATAGAAGGTCTCTTTACCTGGCTGCTCGCTCACTACAAAGGATTGTTGCGAGTCCCAGTGGGACTGCGCAGCGGCTTCGATTTCACGTGGCTGATACTGTTCGTGCATGGCTACCGGCGCTAAGAATAGGGGCTTGCGGAAAACGCCGTAGCATACATGACCCCCCCTTGCTGAGGGAAACCCTGATTGCACTGCCGAATGGGTGGCAAGGCCCGCAGAACCGCCGTTTGTCGCGGCGCGGCGCTGCTTGAAGGGCGGCCGCTAAGCTTGCTATATGGGCTGCGTGAAAAGGGCCCGTCGTGAGGTGAATGGATGGGCGAATCAAGGCGTGCAGGAACTGGCGGCGGACTCTACGAGCGACTATTGCAACGCCTTGCCCTGGCGCTGGAGGAGGCCGATAGCCTGAGCGATCTGGCGACCGACCCGCCGCAGGAGCTGGAGCTGCGGGACCTCACGGCAGCTGAAATGGAGCTGATCCGCGCCTACCTCAATCGCGATCTCGACTGGTTGCGCGGCTGGCATGCGGCGGCCCAGGAGATGGCGCAGATCGAACAGATGCAGGTCCGGCGCAAGGTCGCCCGACCCATGCAGAAGGTCGTGTCCGCGTTGCCGAGCCCCAAGCCGCTGTTGCGCCGCCAGCCGCGTCTCTGCTGTGCGCTCTGCGGAACCCTGGCCAGCGGCCAACTTGGGCATGGCGTGCAGGCGTGCCGAACCTGCGGCTCGCAACTGTTCCGGGCGAGCAATCCCCGTTAGGCTTTGGGCACCTCTGGAGGTGCCCGATGCCGATTCGCTACATCCTTAAACAACTGCTGATGCCGCCGGGTATTTTCCTGCTGCTGTTGCTGATCGCCTGGTGGTTGCGCCGGCGCGCGCCGCGGCTGGCGACGGCTTGCTTCGGCCTGGCGCTAGGCGGCTTGTGGTTGATGAGCCTGCCGGTGGTGGTGGAATGGTCGGCGCGGCAACTGGAAAGCGAACCGGCCCTGGCCGAATTGCACTGGCCCCGGTTGGCCGAGCAGGCGCAGGCGATTGTCGTGCTCGGCGGCGGGCGCGAGCAGAATGATCCGGCCTGGGGTGGCGATCAGCCCAGCCTGATGGCCTTGGAGCGGGTGCGCTATGCCGCACGGCTGGCCAAGGCCTCGGGCCTGCCGCTGCTGATCAGTGGTGGGCTGCATTACGGCGCGCCGCCAAGTGAGGCGGCGCTGATGGCCGATGTGCTGGCGCGCGATTACGGGGTCAGGGTGCGCTGGCAGGAAGGGCTAAGCCGTACCACCTGGGAGAACGCGACCCACAGCGCCGACATTCTGCGCAAAGAAGGCATCACGCGCGTGCTGCTGGTCACCCAGGCCTGGCATTCGCCCAGGGCGCGCTGGTGTTTCGAACAGGTAGGCTTCCAGGTGCTGAGTGCGCCCATGGGCTTTCTCGGCGTGGCCAACGGCCGTCCGGCGGGTGGCTGGCTGCCGGAAGGCAAGGCGCTCTGGCAGAACGGCCTACTGCTTAACGAGGCCGTTGGTTTGTGGCTGTATCCCTGGGTATATGGGCGGGAGTAAGCGGTAAGAGAGGGGGCGTTGGGTTGCGCGACGGTCGTCGGCGATGTCGTTGGGTTAGCCGCGTTAATCGCCGCTAACCCAGCGGCTTCGGCATACCGTTGCGTAGGGTGGGTGCAACCCGTCGGGCCTTGCTTGGGCCTTGGCGGGGTTCACCCGCCCTACGGGGACCTGCCTTTCTTACACCGTCTTCGCCATGCGGTTGGCCAGCAGGGCCCAGGCAAACAGCAGCAGGCAGAGGATCAGCAGGGGCCAGCCGCGCCAGTAGAGGTAGGGCGTCAGCTGCTGCATGGGTACCACTTCACCATACAGCACGCCCTGTTCGAACTGCGGCAGTTGCTCGGTGATCTGCCCGTAAGGGTCGATCAGCGCGGTAACGCCGTTGTTGGTGGCGCGGATCATCCAGCGGCCGGCCTCCAGGGCACGCATCTGCGCCATCTGCAGGTGCTGCAGCGGGCCGATGGAGCGGCCGAACCAGGTGTCATTGCTGATGGTCAGCAGCAGGTCGCTCTGGGCGGCGAGGCCGGCGGCGAACTCGGGGTAGACCACCTCGTAGCAGATATAGGCGGCGATCCGGTAGCCCTGAGCTTCCAGCAGTGGCTGTGCAGCCGAGCCGCGGGCGAAATCCGACATGGGCAGGTCGAAGAAGGCGATCAGGCCGCGCAGCAGCTCCTGCAGCGGCACGTACTCACCGAAGGGCACCAGCTTCTGCTTGAGGTAATCGCCGCTGCCCTGGCCGACCACGCTAATGGCGTTGTAGTAGCGCAGCTCGCCGCGCTCGTTGGCCTGGCGGATTGGTACCCCGGTGATCAGCGCCGTCTGGCGCTGCTTGGCAAATTCGGCCATCGCCGCGAGGTAGCCCTGGGCGTGTTCCTTTAGGACCGGTATGGCGGTTTCCGGCCAGACGATCAGGTCGGTCGGCGCGGCGTTGAGGCTCAGGTTACGGTACAGCGCCAGCTGTGCGTTGAGCTGCGCCGGGTCCCACTTGAGGTTCTGCTCGATATTGCCCTGCACCGCGGCCACCGTCATGGGTGCGCCGGCGGGCAGGGTCCAGGCGTGCCCCTTGAGGGTCAGGCCAGCGATCCAGGGGGCCAGCAGCAGGAGGATGCCGGTGGCGAGAAAGGCCTTGCGTGCGCGCAGCTGCGCCAGGTTGACCAGCAGTGCGGCGCTCAGGGCCAGCACCAGGGAGATCAGCCAGACACCGCCCACCGGGGCCAGGCCGGCCAGGGGGCCGTCGAGCTGGCTGTAGCCGGCGTAGAGCCAGGGGAAACCGGTGAGAAACCAGCTGCGGAAGGCTTCCTGGGCCAGCCACAGGGCAGCGAAAGCCAGGGCGTCGGCCAGTGGTGCTTCCACCCGGCGCAGCCAGCGGGTCCAGACCCAGGCGCTAAGGGCGAACAGCAGGCCGAGGCCGGCGACAAACAGCAGGGTGAGGAAGGCGGCCAGGGGCGGCGAGGCCGCACCGTAGTCGTGAATGCTCACATAGACCCAGCTGGTGCCGGCGGCGAACAGGCCGAAGCCATAGCACCAGCCGCGTAGCCCTGCCTGGCGCGGGCTGAGGTCGCGCAGGCCGAGGTAGAACAGGGCGATGGACAGCAGCGCCAGCGGCCAGAAGTCGTAGGGGGCCAGGGCCAGTGGAGTGATGGCCCCCGCCAGCAGGGCGATCAGGTTGCCGGGCCAGCCAGCTCGGGTTATCCAGTGCATTGCATGCAGATCCTTGGATTGGGGTGGCGCTAGGGTAGAGGGGAATGCGGAAGGGGGGAAGGCGGGTGCAGTCGCTGTAGGAGCCAGGGGGACGCCCAGTGCTTGCTGGCGATTATGTTCGCCGCTGATCGCCAGCAAGCTGGCTCCTACAAGGCGCGCTGGGCCTTAGCTGCGCAGCGGAGTCAGACGCAGCAGGTGAATCCGCCGGCTGTCGGCGCTGATCACGCGGAAGCGGAAGCCGCCGATGTCGGTGACTTCGTTGCGCTTGGGCAGATGGCCGAAGGCGCTCATTACCAGGCCGCCGACGGTGTCGAATTCATCATCGGAAAACTCGCTGTCGAAGGATTCGTTGAAACTGTCGATCGGGGTCAGCGCCTTGACCAGGAAGTCGCCCGAGGGCAGCGGCTTGACGTAGCTGTCTTCCTCGACGTCATGCTCGTCCTCGATATCGCCGACTATCTGTTCAAGCACGTCCTCGATGGTCACCAGGCCAGCGACGCCGCCGTACTCGTCGATCACCACGGCCATATGGTTGTGGTTGGCGCGGAACTCGCGCAGCAGCACGTTAAGGCGCTTGGACTCGGGCACGAAGGTGGCCGGGCGCAGCAGGTCCTTGATATTGAAGTTGGGCTGTTCGCCCGAGAGGATCAGCGGCAGCAGATCCTTGGCCAGGAGGATGCCGATGACATCGTCGAGGCTCTCGCCCACCACCGGATAGCGCGAGTGCGCGGCTTCGATGATCGAGGGCAGAAATTCCTTGGGCGTCTGGTTGGCCTTGATGCTCATCATCTGTGAGCGTGGCACCATAATGTCGCGAACCTGCAGGTCGGCGACCTGAATTGCACCTTCGACGATGGCCAGTGCTTCGCTGTCGAGCAGCTTGTTCTGATGCGCTTCGCGCAGCACTTCCAGCAATTCCTTGCGGTTCTTCGGCTCATGAGCAAAAGCCTGGGTCAGTCTGTTAAACCAGGACTTCTGCTCGTTGCTCGATCGGTCTTCGCTCATGGTGGTTACTCAGGAACCTTTTGTAATTTCTGTGGGTGGGTTATTCGTGGTCGGCGTAGGGGTCGGGGTGCCCCAGTTCGGCGAGCAATTCTCGTTCCAGTGCTTCCATCTCTTCGGCTTCCGCGTCCTCGATATGGTCGTAGCCGAGCAGGTGCAGGCAGCCGTGGATCACCAGGTGCGCCCAATGTGCATCCAGGGTCTTGGCTTGTTCCTGGGCTTCGCGCTCAACCACCGGCACGCAGATCACCAGATCGCCGAGCAGCGGGATATCCAGCATCTCGTCCGGCACATCGGCAGGGAAGGACAGTACGTTGGTGGCGTAATCCTTATGCCGCCAGGTGTTATTCAGCTCGCGGCCCTCGGGCTCATCGACCAGGCGGATGGTCAGCTCGGAGTCGGCACTGCGCTGGCGCAGGGCGAGCGCGCACCAGGTGCGAAACTGCGCTTCGCTCGGCAGATCGGCGGCTTCACTGGCGATCTGCAGGTCCAGCTCAAGCATTGCTGTCGTCCTCGTCTACCAGCTTGCCGTGCATGCGATTGTCATAGCGCTCGTAGGCCTCGACGATACGTTGCACCAGGGGGTGGCGCACCACGTCCTTGGGTTTGAAGTGGGTGAAGCTGATGCCGGGCACGTCGCGCAACACGTCGATCACGTGGGTCAGGCCGCTCTTGGTGCCGCGCGGCAGGTCGACCTGGGTGATGTCGCCGGTTATCACCGCGGTCGAGCCGAAGCCGATGCGGGTGAGGAACATCTTCATCTGTTCCAGGGTGGTGTTCTGGCTTTCGTCGAGGATGATAAAGCTGTTGTTCAGGGTGCGGCCGCGCATATAGGCCAGCGGCGCGACCTCGATCACCTGCTTCTCGATCAGCTTGGCCACCTGCTCGAAGCCGAGCATCTCGTAGAGTGCGTCGTAGAGCGGGCGCAGATAGGGGTCGATCTTCTGCGAGAGGTCGCCAGGAAGGAAGCCGAGCTTCTCGCCAGCCTCTACCGCCGGGCGCACCAGCAGGATGCGGCGAATCTGCTCGCGCTCCAGGGCATCCACGGCGCAGGCCACCGCCAGGTAGGTCTTGCCGGTACCGGCCGGGCCGACGCCGAAGTTGATGTCGTGCTCGAGAATGGCTTTGACGTAGCGCTGCTGGTTGACCCCGCGCGGGCGGATCATGCCCTTGCGTGTACGCAGGGCGACGCTGGCTTCGGCGATGGGGTTGGCCAGCTCTTCGATGCCGGATTCCTGCAGAAACAGGTGAACCAGGTCGGGCGACAGCTCGGTGCTCTTGCTTTCGCGATAGAGGCGGCGCAGCAGTTGTTCCGCGGAGCGGGTCTGCTCCGGCGTGCCGATCAGCTCGAACTGGTTGCCGCGGTTGCGGATTTCGATCCCCAGACGCTGCTCGATCAAACGCAGGTGCTCGTCGAGTTGGCCGCACAGGTTAGCGAAGCGGCGGGCCTCAAAGGGTTCAAGGATAAAACGATGGGGTTCTATGGGTGTGTTCAAGGTCGTTTGATGGCCGCCAGTCGGCTGGGGTAATGGGCGAAGAATAGCGCTAGCGGCCGCTAGGGGGAAGCTCGGCCTACCAGCGGTCTGTTGCAGAGCCGCTCGCGTAGGGTGGATGACGCCTCACCCATCCACCAGTCACGCAGCCATGGTGGATGTAAAAAGCGACATCCACCCTACAGCAGGGTGCCGCGCAGCGAGTTGGGCATGGCTTCGTCGATGTGCACGTCGACAAACTGGCCGATCAGGCGCGGGTTGTCGGAGCGGAAGTTGACCACCCGGTTGCTCTCGGTGCGGCCCTGGAGCATGCCCGGGTCCTTCTTCGAGTAATCGTTGACCAGAATGCGCTGCACGGTGCCGGCCATGCGTCGGCTGTTTTCGAAGCCCTGTTGGGTGATGCGGTGCTGCAGCAGTGCCAGGCGCTGTTTTTTCAGCTCCAGCGGCGTGTCGTCGGGCAGGTCGGCCGCCGGAGTGCCGGGGCGCGCGCTGTAGACGAAGGAGTAGCAGAAGTCGAAACCGACATCCTCGACCAGCTTCATGGTCTGCTCGAAGTCCTTCTCGGTTTCTCCGGGGAAGCCGACGATAAAGTCCGAGCTGATCAGGATGTCCGGCACCGCGGCGCGCAGCTTGCGGATGCGCGACTTGTATTCCAGGGCGGTGTGGTTGCGTTTCATCGCTGCGAGAATGCGGTCCGAGCCCGATTGCACCGGCAGGTGCAGGTATTTCACCAGCTCGGGGATCTCGGCGTGGGCCTGGATCAGCGCGTCGGAGAACTCCAGCGGATGGCTGGTGGTGTAGCGAATACGGTCGATGCCGTCGATCGCCGCTACTGCATAGAGCAGTTCGGCGAAGTCGGCGATCTGCCCGCTCTGGGTCGCGCCGCGGTAGCCGTTGACGTTCTGCCCGAGCAGGGTGACTTCACGCACGCCGTGTTCGGCCAGGTGGATGATTTCGCCGAGCACATCGGCCATCGGGCGGCTGACTTCTTCGCCGCGGGTATAGGGCACCACGCAGAAGGTGCAGTACTTGCTGCAACCTTCCATCACCGACACGTAGGCGCTGGGGCCGTCGACGCGCGGTTCGGGCAGGCGGTCGAATTTCTCGATCTCGGGGAAGCTGATGTCGACCTGGGCGATCTTGGTGGTGCGCGCAGCGTCGATCATTTCCGGCAGGCGATGCAGGGTCTGCGGGCCGAAGACCACGTCGACGTAGGGCGCGCGATCACGGATCGCCGCGCCTTCCTGGCTGGCTACGCAGCCGCCGACGCCGATCACCAGGTCCGGGTTGGCAATCTTCAGCTTTTGCCAGCGGCCAAGTTGCGAGAACACCTTGTCCTGGGCTTTTTCGCGGATCGAGCAGGTGTTGAGCAGGATGATGTCGGCGTCTGCCGCCTTCTCGGTGACTTCCAGGGCTTGATGTTCGCCCAGCAGGTCGATCATGCGCGAGCTGTCGTACTCGTTCATCTGACAACCGTGGGTTTCGATATAAAGCTTCTTGGTCATGCGCGCTCAACAAGGGGGAACGAAGAACCGCGCATTATAGAGGCCGAAGGCTCGGGTTCCTAGCATTGGCTGCTCGGCGGCTATGCTATGATTTCCGCCCTCCAAAATTAACCCCCGGTGCGAACTGCATAGCCATGAGCAAACGCGAGCCTATCTACAAGGTGATTTTCCTTAACCAGGGCCAGGTGTACGAGATGTACGCCAAGCAGATCTTTCAAAGCGATCTGTGGGGCTTTCTGGAGGTGGAGGAGTTCGTCTTCGGCGAGCGCACCCAGGTGGTGGTCGACCCCAGCGAAGAAAAGCTCAAGGCCCAGTTCGACGGTGTGGTGCGCAGCTTTATCCCCATGCACGCAATTATCCGCATCGACGAAGTCGAGCGCCTGGGCACGCCGAAGATCAGCGAAGCCAAGGGCGGCGGCAATGTGATGCCCTTCCCCATGCCGATGCCGGATAAGTAAACCTGTAGAAGCCAGGAGGACGCCTGGTCCTTGCTGGCGATGGCGATTGTCGCGTAATGCATAGGATGGGTTGAGCGAAGCGATACCCATGCGGCCTGATGATGGGTATCGCAGACTCAACCTACGCCGCCCGACCCACCCTACGGCAGCGGGGCAAACGGCGAGGTAAGGGCGTCGGCGTTCTGCAGCTCCAGCAGGTAGCTGCGGAAGATCTGCCCGAGCACCTGGCTGGCGATTTCCAGTTCTTCGCGGGGCATTTGCGCGGCGATCAGGTCGGCGCTGTCCATGGCTTCGTCCGAGCCATTCACCGCCGCCATCTTCAGCACTATATAAGCCTGGACGTTATTGGCCGGCACACCTTCGCCGCGGAAGAACATCATGCCCAGGCGGTACTGCGACGGGGCATGGCCCTGCAGCGAGGCCTGTTCGAACCATTTAAGCGCCTGGCCCAGATCGCGCTCGGTGCGTTTGCCGTCGTAATAGAACTCACCCAGCTCGTACTCGGCCTGCAGGTCGCCGTTCTGCGCGGCCTGCTGGCAGGCCGCGAGGGCGTCGGGCAGGTCTTCGGGGGCGGTATTCAGCGAGCAACTGCCAGGCGCAGGGATCAGCAGGGTATTGCCTCCCGCCATTGCGAGCAGGGGGAGCAGAAGCAACAGGCAGCCCATGGACAGGGTGCGGCCGGTGCGTTTCATGAAAATCCATTTACCTCGAGTGCAGAGCAGGCGGTGTGCCTGGCCGACGAAACGCGTCGGCCTTCGCATTATGAAATAAGCAGCGGCGTTCTTACAAAGTCTTTACCGGGTTTTCTCCCAGGTCAGCTATTTTGGCGCTGCCCGGCAGGTTTAGCAGTAGCCAGGCCAGCAGCGGATAGGCCGGTGTCAGTAGGCCATGAAACAGGTCGACGCGGCGTAGCGGACCGATAAAACCCTCGGTGCCGACGGCCAGCCCGGCCAGCAGAAACAGGCCGACCACTGTAGCTGCGGCCGCCAGCGGCAGGCGACGCGGCCATTGCACCGCGCCGGCATAGAGAATCAGCAGCAGGGTGGCCAGGTTGAGCAGCAGGCGGTAGTCGTCGAGCAGGTTCATCTGCCGGAACAGCTCGAAAAAGGCGCACAGGCCCAGCACGATGCGGCCCCAGTTCGGCCGACTCCAGGCCCAGCCGCGACCCAGAGCCAGGGCGGCGGCCCCCAGCAGCGGCAGGGCGAGAAATTTGCTGGCCTGGCTTAGCCACAGGTGCGCGGCCTGCCAGTCGGAGTCGACGCCGTAGCGCATCACCCCGACCGAGGCGGCCGCAGCTGGCAGCAGAAAGCCCAGCAGGGCGCAGAACAGCGCCGGCTGGTCGCCCTCGCCATAACGCTTGCGCGCCGTGCCGATCACCGCCACGCAGGTCAGGCAGGCCAGAGCCAGCAGGCCGTCGGACAGTGCGGTGCTGTACTGCATCAGGCCTTCTGCAGCTCGGCGAACGCGCGTTCGGCGGCGTCCAGGGTGATCTTCAGCTCGGTTTCGCCGTGGGCGATGGAGGTGAAACCGGCCTCGAAGGCGCTCGGAGCCAGGTACACGCCGCCCGCCAGCATCAGGTGGAAGAAGCGCTTGAAGCGCTCGGCGTCGCTGGCCATCACGTCGTCGAAGGTGACGATATCGTCGGCCCCACTGAAATACAGGCCGAACATGCCACCGGCCTGGGTGGTGACGAACGGGATGCCAGCGGCATCGGCACGATCCTGCAGGCCTTGCAGCATCAGGCTGGTGTAGTCGCTGAGGGCGGCATGGAAGCCCGGCGCGCTGATCAGCTTGAGGGTGGTCAGGCCGGCGGCCATGGCCAGCGGGTTACCCGACAGGGTGCCGGCCTGGTAGACCGGGCCGAGCGGGGCGATGCAGGACATGATTTCGCGCTTGCCGCCGAAGCAGCCGACCGGCATGCCGCCGCCGATGATCTTGCCGAAGGTGGTCAGGTCCGGGGTCACGCCGTAATGGGCCTGGGCACCGCCGAGGGCGACGCGGAAACCGGTCATCACCTCGTCGAAGATCAGCACCACGCCATGCTTGTCGCACTGCTCGCGCAGGCCCTGGAGAAAGCCCGGGGCCGGCGGCACGCAGTTCATATTGCCGGCCACCGGCTCGACGATGATGCAGGCCACTTCGCTGCCGACTTCGCCGAGCATCTGCGCGACCGCGTCGATGTCGTTGAACGGCAGGGTCAGGGTGTGTTTGGCGAAGGCCGCCGGCACGCCCGCCGAGCTGGGTACGCCCTGGGTCAACAGGCCCGAGCCGGCCTTGACCAGCAGGCTGTCGGAATGGCCGTGGTAGCAGCCTTCGAACTTGATGATGCTGTCGCGGCCGGTAAAGCCGCGGGCCAGGCGGATGGCGCTCATGGTCGCCTCGGTGCCGGAGCTGACCATGCGCACCATCTCCATCGACGGCACCATGGCGCAGACCAGGTCGGCCATCTCGGTTTCCATGGCGGTCGGCGCGCCATAGGACAGGCCGTGTTCCAGCTGGCGACGCACCGCATCGAGTACGTCCGGGTGGCTGTGGCCGAGGATCATCGGGCCCCAGGAGCCGACGTAGTCGACATAGCGCTTGTCGTCTTCATCGGTGACGTAGGCACCTTCGGCGTGTTTGAAGAACAGCGGGGTGCCGCCGACGCTTTTGAACGCGCGCACCGGCGAGTTGACGCCGCCGGGGATGTGTTTCTGGGCACTGGCGAAGAGGATTTCGGAGCGGGACATGGCAGGGCCTCTCAAGCTGGGAGTCGGGGCGAGCAGGGTCGCCCTCTATCGATATTAAGCAGTGATAAACAGGTCGCTAAAGGCGCGGGCGCGGCGTTCGACCTCGCTGGCCGAATCGGCACCGAACAGGCCGTGGACCACCGCAACCATGCTGGCACCGTGGGCGATCAGCGCGGGAGCGTTGTCCAGGGTCACGCCGCCGATGGCGACGATCGGCAGGTTGACCTTGGCCTTCGCCGCCGCCAGCAGTTCGAGCGAGGCGGCCGGTGCGCCAGGCTTGGTGTTGGAATTGAAGAAGCGGCCGAAGGCGACATAGCTGGCTCCTTCCCTGGCAGCGGCCTCGGCCAGCTCCAGCTGGGCGTGGCAGGTGCCGCCGATGATCGCCTTGCGCCCGAGCAGGGCGCGGGCGACGGACAGCGAACCGTCGGTTTGCCCCAGGTGCAGGCCTACACCGAGGCGGGCGGCCAGTTCGGCATCGTCGTTGATGATCAGCGCGGCACCATAGCGGTTGCACAGCTCGCGCAGGGCCTCGGCTTCGCGCAGGCGGCGGGCCTCGTCGGTCGATTTGTCGCGGTATTGCAGCAGCGTCGCGCCGCCCTTGAGGGCAGCCTCGACGTAAGGCAGCAGCTTGCCCTTGAGCAATTCGCTGTCGGTGATGGCATACAGGCCACGCAGTTTCATCGCAAGCGCTCCATCAGCTGCTTTCTATTAATACGCATCCAGCGGCAGGCGGCGCGGAATGTACTGGCCGTGGCCAGGCTGTTCGGCGTCGCGCAGGGTGCGCCAGGTGTAGTCGAGGGCGAACTGCACGGCGCTAACCAGTTCCTGGCCCAGTGCCAGGCGACCGGCCAGGGTGCTGGCCAGGGTGCAGCCGGAGCCGTGGTAGCTGCCGGGCAGACGCTGGCAGGTAAAGGTGTGGCGGCTGCCGTCGCGGCTGTAGAGGCGGTTGTGCACTTCATGCTCATCGCCATGGCCGCCGGTGATCAGCAGGTGCTGGATATAGGGCAGCAGTTTCTCGGCGCACTCATCGGCCGTGCCATCCGGCAGTTCGGCGAGGATGCGTGCTTCCGGCAGGTTAGGCGTGGCGATGGTCGAGACGGCGAACAGCCGTTCGCGCATGGCATAGCCGACTTCATCCTTGCCCAGCGCGCCGCCGCCGCCAGCGCGCAGCACCGGGTCGCAGACCAGGGGAATGCCCGGCAGACGCTGCATGATCTCGATTACGGTTTCGACCATCTCCACCGAGCCAAGCATGCCCAACTTGACCGCTTCGATCGGCAGGTCGTTGATCACCGCATTGGCCTGGGCCAGCACCCACTCGCGGTCGAGCACGCGGAAGTCGGAAACGTTGACGGTGTCCTGCACGGTCAGCGCGGTCACGGTTGGAGCGGCGTGACAGCCCTGGGCGAGCAGGGCTTCGATATCGGCTTGCAGGCCGGCACCGCCACTGGGGTCGTGACCGGACAGGCACAGCACTACGGGGCGAGAAGTAGGCGTTTTCATGGTGCGCGAGCTTACCACCAAACCGGCGATTGCAGACCCCAAAACGGCAGGAAAGCCAGACTGGAAGACGATCTTTCGCATGTCGGTATAGCGCAGTGGCTCGGCCCATCGAAGGTTGTGAGACTCCAGGCTGTTCAGGTTTTTCTGGGGCTCTGGCGCAAAGGCCTATGCTAGAGTGCCGGCATCCCAACACACCGTTCCAGCGGCGTTCTTAGGCGCTGCTGGCTTACTCTGGCTGAGCTGCATGCATTACATCCTTCTCTGTTTCTTTATGTTGCTGCCAGGTTTGGCCGGGGCCTTGGTGTTTGATGAAAACACCCGCAGCCTGTCTCTCGGCAAGACCATGTCGGTATTCGAGGATGTACGCGGCGATGCCAGCATCGAGGACATCACCTCGCCGGCGCTGCAGGCCAGTTTCCGCCCCCATGACAAGGCGGTGCTGAATGCCGGCTACTCGCGTTCGGTGTTCTGGTTGCGCCTCGACCTGGATTATCAGCCGGTTCAACTGAAGGGGGCGCAGCCCTGGTTGCTGGAGTTGGCCTACCCGCCCCTGGATTATCTCGAGCTCTACCTGCCCGCGCCCGAGGGCGGCTTCCGTCTGGCCCAGCGCACCGGTGACGCCCTGCCGTTTGCCAGTCGGGAGATCAAGCAGCACAACTACCTGTTCGAGCTCAAACTGCCGCCGAACCAGCCGCAGCGCATCTATCTGCGCCTGCAGAGCCAGGGCTCGATCCAGGCTCCGCTGACGCTCTGGGCCCCGAATGCCTATCTGGAAGAGCAGCCGGCGCGGATCTATGTGCTTGGCATCATTTACGGCGTGCTGCTGGTGATGCTGATCTACAACCTGTTTATCTTCCTCAGCGTGCGCGACACCAGCTATCTGTATTACATCTTCTATATCGCCTCGTTCGGCTTCTACCAGGTCTCGGTCAATGGGGCCGGTATCGAGTACTTCTGGCCCAATAACCCCTGGTGGGCGAATGCCGCCACCCCCTTTCTGATCGGCTCGGCGGCGCTGTTTGGCTGCCAGTTCGCCCGCAGCTTTCTGCATACCGCCGAGCACAGCCCCTGGGTCGACCGCATCCTGCTGGTGATGATGGCCTGCGGTGCCGGGGTGATGGTGCTGGCGGTCACGGTCAGCTATGCGCTGGCCCTGCGTCTGGCCACCTTCCTGGCGCTGACCTTTACCGTGGTGATCTTCGTCGCCGGGGTGCTGGCCTGGTTGCGCGGCATGCGTGTGGCGCGCTACTTCATCATCGCCTGGAGCGCCTTTCTCGCCGGCGGGGCGATCAATACGCTGATGGTGCTGGGCTACCTGCCGAATATCTTCCTGACCATGTATGCCAGCCAGATCGGTTCGGCCCTGGAGGTCGGCCTGCTGTCCCTGGCCCTGGCCGACCGGATCAATGCGATGAAGGAGGAGCGCGCGCGCATCCTGCATGACGCCGGGCTCGAACTGGAGGCACTGAACCAGGAGCTGGCCAACAACAACCGGCTCAAGGACGAATTTCTCGCCACCGTCACCCATGAGCTGCGCACGCCGATGAACGGGGTGATCGGTTCGCTGGAGCTGATGCAGATGGTCCGGCTCGACGGCGAACTGGCGCAGTACCAGAAGACTGCGGCCAGCTCGGCGCGGGACATGATGCGCATGGTCAACGACATCCTCACCCTGACCGAGCTGCAGGCCGGCAAGCTCTACCCGCGGCGCGAGCCCTTCAGCCTGCGCGGCCTGTTCGACGGCCTGCGTGCGCAGTATGCGCCGCGCGCCGAGGGCAAGGGTCTGCGCTTCGAGCTGCAGCTGGATGAAAGCCTGCCCGACACCCTGGAGGGGGACGCCGGCAAGCTGGCGCAAAGCCTGGGTTGTCTGCTCGATAATGCGATCAAGTTCACCTGTCATGGCGCGGTTCAGCTAAGGGTCAGTCGTGTGGGTAACGGCTCCGACAACCTGCCGCTGTGCATCGAGGTGGTAGACAGCGGTGTGGGCTTCGAGACGCCGCCGGACGTGCGCCTGTATCAGCGCTTCCAGCAGCTGGATGGCTCCATGACCCGCGAATATGGCGGTCTGGGTATCGGTCTGGCGATCTGTCGGCAGCTGGTCGACCTGCTCGGCGGCAGCCTCAGCCATGAGTCGCAGCCGGGGCAGGGCAGCCGTTTTCGCCTCGAAGTGCCTCTGGCGTTACCGGTGCATACTCCGGAGCAGGCGGCTGTGCCGCGGCCTGTCAATGCGCCGGTGCTGCGCCAGCCGCAGCAGTGCACGGTGCTGGTGGTGGAAGACAACGCCATCAATCAGCTGGTGACCCGCGGCATGCTGCTTAAACTGGGCTACCAGGTGCGCACCGCCGACAACGGTGCCGAGGCCCTGGAGTTACTGCGTAACGAGCCGGTCGACGCCATTCTGCTGGATTGCCAGATGCCGGTGATGGATGGCTTTGCCACCTGCCGGGCGCTGCGCAATCTGCCAGGCTGCGCCGATGTGCCGGTGCTGGCCATTACGGCCCATAGTCATAGCGGCGACCGCGAGCGCTGCCTGGCCGCGGGGATGAGCGACTACCTGGCCAAGCCGGTGAAATTCGAGCAGTTGCGCCGCCTGTTGCATGACTGGTTGCTCTGCCGCGAGGCCTAGGAGCTGTCGGACTTAATGCTGTTCTACTGTGGAAAAGTCCGACAGGCTCCTGACCTCAAACAGCTGCCATGCGATATGCGCCATCGCATGGCATTTATGCCTGCTGTTGTGCCCGGAATCGCCCTTTAGCCAAACTCTGAATCCTGATTCACTTGAGCAATAGTGAATCAGGATTCAGATCATGGCTTACCGCACCACAGCCCTGCGTATCGACCGCGACCAGGCCCTGCGTGAACGTATACTCGCCTGCGCCCTGGCGCTGGTGGTCGAAGGCGGGTTCGCCGCCTTGACCATGCAGGCCCTGGCCGATGCCGCGGGCGTCGCCACCGGCAGCCTGTATCGGCATTTTCGCAACAAGGGCGAACTGGCCGCTGAAGTCTTTGCGATAGCCAGTCAGGGCGAGCTCGATGCGCTGCTGCAGACCCTGCGCGGCCCGGGTCCACCTGCCGAGCGTCTGGCTGCCGGCTTGCAGCAGTTTGCCGCGCGCGCCTGGCACAGCCGGCGTCTGGCCTTTGCTCTGATCGCCGAGCCGGTCGAGCCGCAGGTCGACGAGCAGCGCCTGCTCTTCCGTGAGGCCTATGCCGAGCTGTTCGGCGAGTTACTCGAACAAGGCAGCGCCGCAGGCGTATTCCACGTGCCCCATCTCGGCCTGACCGCCGCCTGCCTGGTCGGGGCCATTGCCGAAGCCCTGGTCGGACCTTTATCGCCCCCTGCTCGCGCCGCCCGCGAAGCCGGTTATCCCGCCCCCAGCCTGAGTGAAGTCAGTCAGGGTCTGGTCACCTTCTGTCTACGCGCCGTGGGCGCACCCTTGCCTGAAAAGGAGCCGCAGCCATGAATGCCAGTCAGCATGCCGAAACCCATGAAGTGTTCAACCAGGTGCCGCCGCTGGATGGGGCCAACCTGTACCGCCTCGACCTGCCGCTGCAGGAGTGGACCAAGCGCTTCGGCGGCGGCTGGGCTGAGCAGCGTCTGGATGCCTACGGGGCTCTGGCCGGCGGCGAACTGATGGCCGCGGGCTTTCTCGCCAACGAGAACAAACCGGTGTTCAAGAGCCACGACCGTTACGGTCATCGCGTCGATCTGGTGGAGTTCCACCCGGCCTATCACCAGTTGATGAGCGCGGCCATCGAGCATGGCCTGCCGTCCATGCCCTGGACCGAGCCGCAGTCCGGTGCCCAGGTGGCCCGCGCCGCCATGAGTTACCTGCACAGCCAGGCCGAGGCCGGCAGCGGTTGCCCGCTGACCATGACCTTCGCCAGCGTGCCGGCGTTGAAGCTGCAGCCGGACCTGGCCGAGCTCTGGCTGCCGAAAATCCTCTCGACCCAGTACGACCCGCGCAATCTGCCGATCGAGCAGAAAACCGGCGCGACCATCGGCATGGCCATGACCGAGAAGCAGGGCGGCACCGATGTGCGCGCCAACACCACCCGCGCCTATGCGGTGGGCCTCGGCGGCCCGGGCCAGGCTTACGAGCTGGTCGGCCACAAGTGGTTCTGCTCGGCTCCCATGTGCGACGCCTTCCTGACCCTGGCTCACACCGACAAGGGCCTGACCTGCTTTCTGCTGCCGCGCCATCGCCCGGACGGCACGCGCAACGAGTTCTATATCCAGCGCCTGAAGAACAAGCTGGGCAACTGGTCGAACGCCTCCAGCGAAGTGGAGTTTCGCGGTGCCCTGGCCTGGATGGTCGGCGACGAAGGCCGCGGCGTGCCGACCATTATCGAGATGGTGGCGCTGACCCGTTTCGACTGCATGATCGGCTCCAGCGCCCTGATGCGTCAGGCCCTGACCCAGGCCGCCCACCACTGCGCCCATCGCCAGGTTGGCGGTCGCGTACTGAGCGAGCAGCCGCTGATGCAGAACGTGCTGGCCGATCTGGCCCTGGAGAGCGAGGCGGCGCTGGCCCTGACCCTGCGCATGGGCAAGGCGCTGGACAACCCCACAGACCCGCAGGAAAGCAAGTTCGCCCGCCTGGTCACCGCCGTGGGCAAATACTGGATCTGCAAACGCGCGCCAGCGATGATCAACGAGGCCGCCGAGTGCATGGGTGGAGCCGGTTATGTCGAGGACACCATTCTGCCGCGGCTGTACCGCGAGGCACCGGTCAACTCCACCTGGGAAGGCTCGGGCAACGTGCAATGCCTGGACGTGCTGCGCGCTCTGTCCAAGGAACCCGGCGTCCTCGATGCGCTGTTCCATGAACTGGGCGACGGCCATGGCGATGCCCGCCTCAAGGCGCATATCGAAAAACTCCAGGCGGATTTTGCCGACACCGCCGATATCCAGTACCGCGCCCGCCAGCTCACCGAAGACGTGGCCCTGGCCCTGCAGGCCAAGCTGCTGCTGGAGGCGGGCAACGCTCAGGTGTCCGACGCCTTTATCGCCAGCCGTCTGGGCGGCCAGGGCGGGCGGGTCTACGGCACCTTGCCGCGAGGTATTGATGTTGAGGCGCTGGTGGCGCGCAGCGCGCCGGCTGGGCTCTGAGGGCTGGTCAGGCTTTTGCGGTGGCGCTGTCAGCGCTTCTGCCAGATCAGCTTGCCGGTATTGCTTTCGGTGATCAGGTACTGCTCGCTGAAGCGGTAGTAGGCGGCGGGTTGGTAGTCGTTCTGGCCGTGCAGTTGCACCATCAGCAGGCCATCGACGCTTTGCCAGAGGCCGCTGTATTGCAATTCGCCGGGGCTGTCGTGGTGCCAGTCTGCGCCGCCTGCGACGCTGCGGGTCCATTGCGACACGCGGCCGTCGGCGTTCAGTTGCAGGATCATCTGGGTGCTCATGCTGGCGAAGCTGGCACCGCCGCTATTGATCTGCTGCTCGTGCACCCAGGTGCCGACCAGTGCCGGATCGCGTTGCTGACTTTGCTCCTCTGCCTTGGCGGTCTGCAGACGTTGGGTCTGCCGGTGGAACAGCGCCTCGCGTTCCAGCACCTCGCCGCTGCGTGGGCTGCGGGCGGCGATGCGTACATTGAGCATGCCGCTGGCGTAGTTGGCATTCATATTGGCGATCAGCAAGCCCGAGCCCGGCTCGCTGATCTGCGCCGTCAGTAACTGGCCGTCAAAGTGGCCGCTGATCTTCAAGCGCAGGTTGTTGCGCTCCACATATTCGCCCTCGACCTGTGAACCCTGGCTGCGCAGGATCATCTCGGCCGGCTGGCCGTCGAGGCGGGCGAGGTAGTGACCGTCCAGTTCGGCGGCGGCCAGTAGCGCAGGCAGCAGGCCAAACAGGCAGATTATCGATAGGCGCAGCATGCCGTGATCCTTGGGCGGTGGTGTTGAACAGATTAGCCGTTGGCGCTTGACCTGGGGGCGGCCCCGCAGCTGCAGACTGGCTGCAAATCAAGCCAGAGGTGCCCCGCAATGAACCGTCAACAAGCCTTTTGCCATGAATACCAGCAAGCTCTGCTGCAGCGTGGTCTGAATCCCGCGGCCGAGCTCTATCACCTGGAGCGCGCGCACATTCTAGGCCAGTCGGTGTTCCTTGAGCACCTGCGCAGCCATCTGTGGCTGCTCGCCTGGGCCTGGCGGCAGCGCGACTGGGCCGAATGCGCCGCGCAACTGCTGCGCGTGCCTGGGAGTCTGGGTTCGCTCTTCGGCCTGTATCCCCTGGGCAATCCCGGTACGCGGCGGGTCGGGCCGCTGAAGCCGCAGGCGCTGCCCGAGGATTTGCGGCAGCTGCTGGCTGCGCGCGAGTAAGCGATGTCGCGCTATCGCAAACGCGGCGGATCAGGGCAAGATAGAGCCATTGAGATCAGCCAGGAAGGTGCCCTGTGAACCCTTGTTCCGATGACTTTATTGTCGCCAACACCGCTGAAGAAGCGGTGGATCGTCTGGCCGCCTTGCACCTGCAGGCGACCACGGGCTTGAGCCAGGCGCTCAAGCGCTATCTCAAGGAACGTATCAAGCCGGATGCCGAACAGCAGTCGCGTTTTCGCTACCCGGAGCTGCGCCTGATCTACCTGTGTCAGGGCGAAGTGCCGACCACCGTGCGCGCCTACGCCAAGGTGCAGGTGCCGGGCACCTACAGCGTCACCGTCACCCACCCGGCGGCGTTTCGCAAATACCTGCTGGAGCAGCTGCGCCCGCTGATGAGCGACTTCACCGTGCGCGTCGAGGTGGGCATCAGCCAGCAGAACATTCCCTACCCCTACGTGGTCGAGCAGGGCGATGAACTGGCCGGCTCCGGGGTGACCGCCGCCGAATTGGCGCGGGTCTTCCCCAGCACCGACCTGTCCGCTGCCACCGACGGCACCGCCGATGGCCTGTACGACTGGGAAAATACCGACCCGCTGCCACTGGCGCTGTTCGATGCCGCGCGGGTGGACTTCTCCCTGCGCCGCCTGGTGCATTACACCGGCAGCGACTGGCGGCATGTGCAGCCGTGGATTCTGCTGACCAACTACCACCGCTACGTCGACCAGTTCATTCGTCACGGTCTGGACATGCTTGTGGGCGAGTCGCGCTTCAACCGCATGGTGCTGCCGGGCAACGTGGTGATCGAGCGCGGCATGGCCGAAGGCGAGATGCAGGCGGTCATCGAGAACGTCATCTGGCACCGTTACCAGATGCCCGCCTACCACCTGCAGGCCGAGGACGGCCATGGCATCACCCTGGTCAATATCGGTGTCGGCCCATCCAACGCCAAGAACATCACCGATCACCTGGCCGTGCTGCGCCCCCATTGCTGGCTGATGATCGGCCACTGCGGCGGCCTGCGTCAGTCGCAGACCATCGGCGACTACGTGCTGGCCCACGCCTATATGCGCCGCGACGGCATTCTCGACCGCGTGCTGCCGCCGAACATCCCGCTGCCGGCCCTGGCCGAAGTGCAGCAGGCGTTGCAGGAGGCGGCCCGGCAGGTGACCGGCGAGCAGGGCGACGAGCTGAAGAAACGCCTGCGCACCGGCACCGTGCTGACCTACGACGACCGCAACTGGGAACTGCGCTGGGCCCAGGAGCGACCGCTGATCAACCTGTCCCGCGCCGTGGCGGTGGACATGGAAAGCGGCACCATCGCCGCGCAAGGCTACCGCTTGCGGGTGCCCTACGGCACCTTGCTCTGCGTCTCGGACAAGCCGCTGCACAGCGAGATCAAGCTGCCCGGGGCGGCGGGGGCTTTCTACGAGCGGGCGGTTACCCAGCACCTGCATATCGGCATCACCGCCCTTGACCTGCTACGCGGCCAGCTCAACTCGTTGCACTCGCGGAAACTGCGCAGCTTTGATGAGCCGCCGTTCCGCTAGCGGTACGTGTTGCATAAAAAAGCCCGAGGTTTGCGCCTCGGGCTTTTCTATTTCAAGCTCAGTTTATTTGCGGGCATCCAGCACCACGCGGTAGCGCGCTTTACCAGCGCGCAGGTGGTCGATGGCCTCGTTTACCTTGCTCATGGGGAAGTGCTCGACCTGCGGCAGGATCTGATGGCGCGCGCAGAATTCCAGCATTTTCGCCATATTCGCCGGTGAACCGACGGGCGAGCCGGACATGCTCTTCTGCTTCGGGATCAGGTTGAACACATGCACCGGAATTGCGCTGGGCACGATGCCGACGAAGTGCAGCCGGCCCTTGCCGCGCAGGGTGCCGATCATGGCGTTCCAGTCGAGGTCCGCGCTGGCGGTGACCAGCAGGAAGTCCAGGCTGGCGGCAATGGCTTTCAGCGCAGCGCTATCGGTTGATGCCACTACCTTGTGCGCACCCAGGCGTTTGGCTTCTTCCTGTTTGCTCAGCGATGAGGTGAAGGCGGTGACTTCGCAGCCCCAGGCATTTAGGAAGCCCAGCGCCAGATGGCCAAGGCCGCCGATGCCCACCACGCCGACCTTATCGGTGGGTTTTACGTCGAAATCCAGCAGCGGGCTGAACACGGTTGAGCCGGCGCAGAACAGCGGGCCGACCAGTGCCGGGTCGAGGCCGTCCGGCAGCGGTACGGCCCAGGCCCAGTGACTGCGCAGGCGGTCGGCGAAACCGCCATTGCTGCCAACGATCGTTGGTTTTACCGTGCCGCACAGCTGGTGCGCGCCTTCCATGCAGGAGCTGCAATGCATGCAGCTGCCCTTGTACCAGCCGATACCCACCCGCTGGCCAAGCTTGAGGCCGCGGGCCTGCGGGCCGAGGCGCACCACGGTGCCGACCACTTCATGGCCAGGGATAAAGGGGTAGCGCGCATTGCCCCACTCGTTGTCGATCATCGATTGGTCGGAGTGGCAGATGCCGCAGTACTCCACTGCCACTTCGACCTCTTCGGCACCCAGCGGGCCGGGGTCATAGCTGTGCGGTTCGAGGGGGGCACCGGGGGCCTTGGCGGCCCAGCCGGTGAAGGTATCGACGATGGATTCGGACGAACTCATAACAATGGCCTCGGGACGGGAAACGCAACCTTGCCAGCATAGCCCGCCACGCCGGGGAAGGCTGTGCGGATCACTCAGACTGATAGTCCTACCTTGGCCTCGGTTACACTGACCGCCTCGTAACCTTCAGCTGGATCACCTATGTCGCGCCCATCTCGCCCTGCGTCCTCTCGTCCGCACAGCGGCAAACCTGCCGTGCGCCGTGTGGCCAAGGCACCGCCCGCCGAGCCGCGTTTGCTGCTGCTGAACAAGCCCTTCGATGTGCTGACCCAGTTCAACGACGAGCAGGGCCGCGCCACCCTCAAGGATTTTGTCGATGTGCCTGGCGTCTATCCGGCTGGCCGGCTGGATCGTGACAGCGAAGGTCTGCTGCTGCTGACCAACGACGGCGGCCTGCAGGCACGCATCGCCGACCCTAAGCACAAGCTGGCGAAAACCTATTGGGTGCAGGTTGAAGGTGAGCCGAGCGAGGCGCAGTTGCTGCAGTTGCGTGAGGGTGTGCAATTGAATGATGGGCCGACCCTGCCGGCCGAAGCGCGTCTGCTGAATGAGCCGCAGCTTTGGGAGCGCAACCCGCCGGTACGCTTTCGCAAAAGCATCCCGACGGCCTGGCTGGAACTGGTGATTCGTGAGGGGCGCAACCGCCAGGTGCGCCGTATGACTGCAGCGGTAGGCCTGCCGACCCTGCGCCTGGTGCGGGTGCGTATCGGCCCGTTCAGCCTGGATGATTTGCAGCCGGGGCAGTGGCGCGAGGTGCCGGCCCGGCTGGATTGATCAGTAGCCGGCCTTGATAACGGCGATGCCCTTGTCCAGCACCTCATTCCAGGCGCTGCGGGTTTCGTTGCAGTACTGCTGATCATGCTCGCCGATGGTCTGCAGCAGTGCCTGTTGCCACAAGACATACAGCTCTGGGCGAATGTCCATGGCGGCGCGGGAGTGACTGCAGCCCAGGGCGCGCAGCTTGGTGTCGGGCATGCCGCGCGCATGCATCACCAGGTTGAGAATGCCCTGACGCAGCAGCAGCTTTTGTCCGTTCATCTCGGTATTGGCGAACTTCTCCCGCACCTCGGCTGAGCTGGCGAGGAAGTGCCGGTAAAAGCTGTCGAAAAAATCCGGGCTGGCACAGCAGCGTCCATAGCTCTGCATTACGCGATCGGCGGCGTTCATGGTTTCTCCTGAAAAAAAGCCTGCCCGGGCCGCATCTATATGCAGCCTGGGTGAGTGGTTAGGTCGTGTGTAAGGGTTCTGGGAGCCTGTTCTTGACGCAGCGGGCCTAAACGCCTTCCAGCCCGGCGATAACAAAGGTCTTGATAATAAAACCGAGCACGCCCAGGCCCAGGGCGAGGAACAGGATCATGGTGCCGAAGCGGCCGGCCTTGGATTTCTTCGCCAGGTCCCAGACGATAAACGCCATAAACAGCACCAGGCCGCCGACCAGTACGGTCATCATCAGCTCTTCAAACAACGCAGTTTCCATCGCAACCTCTAATCAGCGAAAACAGGACTGTGCCGCCAGCAGTGGCGGGAGGTGGGCGAGGCGATTGTTATTGTTTGAGCACCAGGCTCTTATGGCGGGGCCGCACAAGGCACAGTAAAACGCCGGCGAGTATACGCCGCGCGTGCCCTCGCTGCGATGCCCTGCGGATGCGCGGTGGCTTCAGCTACGCAGGTGCTGCAGGGGCAGCTGGGTGCTGGAGAGGATCTGCTGCAGCACGAAGCTGGAACGCACGCTGGAAACCCCCTCGATACGGGTCAGGGTGCCCAGCAGCAGCTTCTGGTAATGATCCATGTCCGGCACCACCACCTTGAGCTGGTAGTCGGCATCCATACCGGTCACCAGGCAGCATTCGAGCACCTCCGGGCATTTGCGAATTTCTTCCTGAAAATGCTCGAAGCGTTCCGGGGTGTGTTTGTCCATGCCGATCAGCACATAGGCGGTCAGGCTCAGGCCGAGCTTCTTGCGGTCGAGCAGGGCCACCTGGCCGAGGATATAACCGTCGTCTTCCAGCTGCTTGACCCGCCGCGAGCAGGGTGAGGGCGACAGGCCGATGCGTTCGGCCAGATCCTGGTTGGACAGGGTGGCGTCACGCTGCAGTTCGGCGAGGATATTCAGGTCGTAGCGGTCAAGTCTGTTCATATTTCCCATGCTTGCGTTATTTGCTTGTGCAGAATCATGTACCTGTGGCGATTAATTGCGCAAGTTATAGGTATATCAGCAATATTCGCAATCTTCTGCTGCGCGGGTGCGGGTAAGCTTTACCTCAGTTTCAAGGCCCGGACGACTCGTCCAGCCGCTTCGCCCAATCAGGTGAGCGGACGCCGCCGATCCTACCGGATCGCCACGGCACCCGGGTCCGCACTGCCCAACCAGGCGGGCGAAGAAAAAGGCGTTATCGTCGCCAATCACGGACACACAAAAAAGGGAGGCCTGCAGGTCTCCCTTTTTTGTGTCAATTAGATGCGCCGCCGACTAAGCCTGCCTGTCATCTATCCGGTGGCCAATACATGGCGCAATACATACCCCGTCAGATATGCCAGGCTGGCCGCCGCGCCGCCAGTAAGCAGGGTGCTCAAGCCCGCACGCAGCATGGGTTTGGCAAATACCAGGCTCTTCAACGTGCCAATGCCAAAAAACACGATCGCCGCCAGAATCGCGCTGAAGATGAATTGTCGTTTGATGCCCTGCGCGTTGAAAAACAGCGGTAACAGGGGGATTGCCCCGGCCAGCAGAAAGGCCGCGAAGGTCGCGCTGGCCGAGCGAATGGGGTCCAGCTCGATAGTCTGCAGGCCGTGTTCTTCAGTCAGCATGGTTTCGACCCAGAGCTGACGATCTTGGCTGATCGTCTGGACTATCGACTCGAGTGTTTCGCCACTGAAACCTTTACGGTAGAACACCTGGCGAATCTCTTCGAGTTCACCTTCCGGTATTCGATCAATGTGCTCCTCTTCCATGCACCTGATCTTTTCGCGGAATTCACGTTGAGCTTTGATCGCCTCGTAATTGCTCACAGCCATGCTGAAGCCGTCGGCAAATAGGTTGGCGAAGCCCATGATCAGCGCCACGGGTGCCGAGAACCCGGCCCCGACAGCGCCTGCGACTACGGCGAAGGTGGTAACACAACCATCTATGCCGCCGAGTACGGCGTCGGAAATAAGTTGCGGCTTGTGCTGGATGTCCAGTCGCTTTTCGATCGCATCGGGCAGATGCTCGCGATAAAGTTTTTCGAAACTGGTCTTCTTCATGGTGCACGTTCCACGGAGCAGGAATGCCTGTTCAGCATATGCGGGAAATCCAGTTCGGCCGAGTTATGCAGTTGTGCCTGTAATCCCTGGTTGTGCCGGGAGTGGGGTCAGCTCTGCAAGGGCGTGCTGGCGTCACATGGGTCCGCATGCACCAGAACTTCGGCGCGGGGGAACTCGGCGCGTATCGCCGCTTCCACCTGCTCGCTCAACACGTGGGCTTGAAGCAGGGTCAACTCGCTCGGCAGCTCCACATGCAGCTGTACGAACCATTGGGTGCCGGACTTGCGCGTGCGCAGGTCATGAGCCCCGAGCACTCCGGGTACACCGCATGCCAGAAGGTGGATGCGCTCGCTGAGCTCCGGTGCCAGCTCCTGATCCATCAGCACGCCCGCTGCCTCGCGGGCGATAGTCAGCGCACTCCAGAGAATAAACAGCGCAATACCGATGCCAAACAGCGCATCCAGTTGTGGCCAGCCGTAACTGGCCAGTAGCAGGGCAAGCAGAATGCCGCTGTTGAGCAGCAGATCGGAGCGGTAGTGCAGCGAGTCGGCGCGAATCGCCGTGGAACCGGTCAGGCGCACGACGTGGCGCTGGAACAGCAGCAGTGCCAGGGTTGCCGCCAGTGACAGCAGCATTACAGCGATGCCCAGCGCGGGCGCACCTATGGGTTGCGGATCGAGCCAGCGCTCGATGCCATGGACGCCCACCAGCAAGGCACTGGCCCCAATAAACAGGGCCTGTCCCAGCCCGGCCAGGGCTTCGGCCTTGCCGTGGCCGTAGCGATGATTCTCGTCGGCGGGGCGCAGGGCGTAATGCACGGCGATCAGGTTGAGCAGCGAGGCTGCGCCGTCGAGCAGCGAGTCGGTCAGCCCCGCCAACAGGCTGACTGAGCCGCTGAGCCACCAGGCGATGGCTTTGGCCAGCGCCAGAGTGAGTGCGGTCGCCAGCGCGGCAAAGGTGGCCAGGCGCATCAGGCGGGCGTGTTGCGGCAATATGGTCACGGGCTATCCAGTATGGGGCGAGTTCTGCCAAGGCTAGCGCGCCCGGATTCAAATAATAAGAAAAGCCCGTCGCAATAGCGGGCTTTTACTTTGGAGCTTTCTAGTGACGAGCTTAGGCTGCTGGACGCAAGCCGTAGGCCGCCAGCTGTTCGGCGCTGCCGCTGTGGCGGATCAGGCGCGGATCATCGAGCGGCAGGCTATGGCCGGTCTGCACTTCGATCAGGGCCTTGAGCTTGGTCGGGTCGATCTGGCCGTCGGCCTCGACCAGGTTGTGCAGGTCTTCAGGGTTGACCTGGGAGGTCAGGCCGCCGGGCAGGTAGATCGCGCCAGTGGCAAAGTCGATGCCGAAGGCGATCAGGCCGGGAATCACATAGAACAGGATGCCGATGGCGTTCAGGGCTGCCACCGCTGGGTCGATCCGACCTTCGATCTGGCCGCGGCGCTCCGGAAAGAACAGGGTGCCGCAGGCGCTGAGTTGAGTCAGCAGGGTGGCGGCCAGCAGGCCACTGAGTACGCGCTTATGGATGGGCATTGAGCATCTCCTGAGAAAAACTGGCGCAACTATACAATCCCGGCATGGCAATAGCGCTATGCCGTATTTAAGACCGCGGCAATGCTCTCCGGGTTCGCCGCTATAATCGGCTCCCCCGATTGGAGCCGTCATGACTTCCCTGCCTATCGATGCCCTGTTGCCCGCCCTGTGCGCGGCCCTGGCCAGCCGCCACGAAGCCGTACTGGAAGCGCCGCCCGGTGCCGGCAAGACCACCCGCGTGCCCCTGGCCGTGCTGGAGCAACCCTGGCTGGCCGGGCAGACCATCATCATGCTCGAACCGCGCCGTCTGGCCGCGCGCGCCGCTGCCGAGCGCCTGGCCAGCGAGCTGGGCGAGCGGGTGGGGGAAACCGTCGGCTATCGCATCCGTCTGGACAGCAAGGTCGGCCCGCGTACCCGTATCGAGGTGGTCACCGAAGGCATACTGACCCGGCGGCTGCAGGACGATCCGGCGCTGGAAGGCGTGGGCCTGGTGATCTTCGATGAATTTCACGAACGCAGCCTGGATGCCGATCTGGCTCTGGCCCTGTGCCTCAACGGCCGGGCGATGTTGCGCGGCGAGGACTCCGGCGAGCCGCCCCTGAAGGTCTTGCTGATGTCGGCGACCCTGGAAGGCGAACGCCTGGCCGGCCTGCTCGACGATGCCCCGGTGCTGCGCAGCGAGGGGCGCATGTTCCCGGTGGATATTCGCTGGGGTGCGCCGTTTCAGCCCGGCGACTGGCTTGAGCCGCGGGTGGTGCAGACGGTATTGCAGGCCCTGGACGATGAGCCGGGCAGCCTGCTGGTGTTTCTCCCTGGCCAGGCCGAAATTCGCCGAGTCGCCGAACAGCTAACCACGGCCCTGGAGGGCCGCATGGATATTCTGCTCTGCCCGCTGCATGGCGAGCTGGAACTGAGCGCCCAGCGCGCCGCCATCGAACCCGCACCGCCGGGCCTGCGCAAGGTGGTGCTGGCGACCAATATCGCCGAAACCAGCCTGACCATCGACGGCGTGCGAGTGGTGGTCGACGCCGGCCTGGCGCGGGTGCCGCGCTTCGACCCGAACAGCGCCATGACCCGTCTGGACACCCAGCGTATTTCCCGCGCCTCGGCCACCCAGCGCGCCGGGCGGGCCGGCCGTCTGCAGCCGGGGGCCTGTTATCGGCTGTGGTCCCAGACCCAGCACGAACAGCTGGCGGCTTACGGCGCGGCGGAAATCCTCCAGGCTGATCTGACCGGCCTGGCGCTGCAGTTGGTGCGCTGGGGTGTGCAGCCGGCCGAGCTGGTCTGGCTCGATCCACCGCCGGCGGCGGCCTATGCCCAGGCCATGGAGTTGCTGGCGCGCCTGGGGGCGGTGGATGCCCAGGGCGTGCTGACCCGTCACGGTCAGGCCATGGCCGAGTTGCCGACTCATCCGCGTATCGCTCACCTGCTGTTGCGTGGCCAGGAGCTGGGGCTGGGGGCATTGGCCTGCGACCTGGCCGCGCTGCTGGGCGAGCGCGATATTCTGCGCGGTGCGGGGGCCGATCTGCACAGTCGTCTGGTCCTGCTGGCGGGCGAGTCGCGGGCTGCCCGAGGTGCAGCTCAGGGTGGGGTGCAGCGGGCGCGGCAACTGGCTCGGCAGTTTCACGGTTACCTCAAGCGCCGGCCCAGCCCGCAGGCGCTCAGCGACCCCGAGCATCCACGCTGGCTGGGCGCGCTGCTGGCGTTCGCCTACCCGGACCGGATCGCCCAGCAACGCCGTGCCGGCGGCGCGGAGTATCGCCTGGCCAACGGCCGCGCGGCACTGTTTGCCGAGGCCGATGCGCTGATGAAGCACGCCTGGCTGGTGGTGGCTGACCTCGGCAGCCGTCAGGGCCAGCGCGAGGAACGCATCTATCTGGCCGCCGAACTCGATCCGCAGCTGTTCGACAGCGTGCTGGCCGAGCAGGTCAGCGACCTTGATGTGCTCGACTGGGACGAACGCGAAGGCGTGCTGCGGGCCGAACGTCAGCGTCGGGTCGGCGAGCTGGTGCTGGCCCGCGAAGCCCTTGCCGGGCTGGATGAACAACGACGCAGCCAGGCCCTGCTCGGCATGGTGCGGCGCAAGGGCCTGGCGCTGCTGCCCTGGACTCCTGAGCTGCGCCAGTGGCAGGCGCGGGTGGCACTGCTGCGCGGGCTCGACCTGGCAAGCAAGGGCCAGAGCGAATGGCCGGATGTCGGCGATGCCGCGCTGTTGGCCAGCCTGGAGCACTGGCTGCAACCCTATCTGGACCGGGTCACCCGCCTTAGTCATTTCGCCAGCCTGGATCTGCCCGGGCTGCTGCACAACCTGCTGCCCTGGCCGTTGCCGCCGCGCCTCGATGAACTGGCCCCGCGCAGCCTGCAGGTGCCCTCTGGTTCGCGCATCGGTCTGGATTACAGCGAGCAGCCACCGGTGCTGGCGGTGCGTCTGCAGGAGCTGTTCGGCCTGGCCGATACGCCGCGTATCGCCGGTGGTCGGCAGGTGGTCAAGTTGCACCTGTTGTCGCCGGCGCGCCGTCCGGTGCAGGTGACCCAGGACCTGGCCAGCTTTTGGGCCAATACCTATGCCGAGGTCAAGAAGGACCTAAAAGGTCGCTATCCAAAACATTACTGGCCCGATGACCCGCTGATCGCCGAGCCGACGGCGCGGGCCAAGCCGCGCAAATAGTCGGCCCGCTCAGGGCTGCGGGCTGGCTGAGGAGCGCAGTTCGGTAATCGCTCTATTGATCCTGTCCAGGCTGTGTTGGGGGACCTGCTTGCTGCACCACAGATGACGCTGGCCGCCGTCGGGGCTGTCGCTGAAGTGAATATATTTGAAGTCGCCCGGTTCGAATTCGGATTGGCGGATCAGTTCGCTGGCCTCTTCCTCGGCGATAAAGAAGTAGTCGGCGCGGTCGAGGGCGATCATGCGCAGCATATTGATGTTTTCCACCGTGGTTTTCATTCGCCGAGGATCGAGTTGGTGAATAAGCGCATCGATATGCTCGCCGTAGGAATAACCATCCTTGACCAGTAGGCGCAGTTCGCGGTTCTGCAGCACCTGCGCCAGGGGGCTGCCACTGTCGATATTGATATTGCTGAACAGCGCCAGGCCGATGGTCGGCTTGTCCTGGTACAGGGGCAGGGAAAAATTGCCGATCAGTTCGCGCTGCGGGTTCTTGAACCAGCCGACCATGCAGTCCACGCCGGCATTCCTTTCGAGGAGCTGAATCTGCCGGTTGGAAGGGGTTTTCTCCCATTTGAAGTCAATGCCGGCGTGGCGCAGGGCCTGTGCCGCGGGGGTCGCCGTAAGGCCTGCTATCTCGCCGTTTTCCAGGGTCTGCAGGTAAGGCGCGCGTTCGTTGTAATGCAGGGTGATAAAGGGGCTGTCCTGGGCCGTGGCCGTGAGTGTCGCTGCCAATAGCCAGCAGGCCGTCTTGATGATGAGGAATTTCTGCTTGTTGGCCATGCTTGCCGTTGGTCCGTGAGTGGCTGCGTTAACAGTTTCAGCCTAGCAGGCGGCTGTTGGAGGGTGGATATGCCGCTGCCGCGACGGGCGGCGCGTTTAATACAGGCGTAAATCCTCGCCCTCTGCCTGCAATTGCTCGTAGGCCTGGTCCAGCGCATCGCGCAGGGCTGCGGCGTTGGGGGCTTTTTGGGAGATGATCAGTTTGGCCGTCAGCCGATACAGGACCTGGTACGGCATGGGGGGTATGTCGAGCTGGCGACGGACCAACTCCACTGGGGTGCGATAGTCGAGGAGGAGGTCGCCGCGATGACGCTGGAGCATTTCCAGGGCGGCACTGTGGCTGCTGGTGCTGTGGATGCGCAGGTTCAGGCTGGGGTCTTGCAGCCAGTCGCTGAAAGGCTTGAAGTAGGTGTAGCCGCTGATCACGATAACGCTGCGCCCGGCCAGTTCTTCCGGCAGTTTGAGTGCTGGCATGCTCGGGCGGCGGTAGAGCACCAGATCGAGTTTGCCGAGCTCGCGATTGCTTTCCAGTACCTGATCGCGCAGTACTTCCTTGCCGGCCACGCCCGGCCAGATGTGCACGCTGCCGTCACGCAGGCCGGCGTACAGCCGCGCGCTGGGCAGGCCGCGGAACTCGCTGTGGTAACCGGCCTTGTCCAGCAGGCGCCGGAGCAGATCCAGGGTGGCACCCACGGAGCGACCTTCAGCGTCGGTGTAGGTGTAGGGCGGGAATTCGTAATAACCAACCTTGACCAGCGGCCTCGGAGCTTCCTCGGCGAGGCTCGTGCCGCTGAGCAGGACGCTGCAGAACAGAAGGCAGAAAAATAATCGCATGGGTCACCTCGCCGTGCCGTTATTTTCAGTTTATGCCGCCGTTAGCTGTTGCACCTGCTGTGGGCGCGGCTTCAGCCGCTAAATTCGTGGGTAAGTCCGCTTCCGCAAGAGTCGCAGAGCTCCATCAGTCAATACTCTGAGCCTAATCCTTATTTAAGGCCCTGGTCCGGTGATGTGCTGCGCAATGTTCGAGCCGCCCCCTCGTGCGGCAGGCTCAAGTCGGCACCGGCCGCCTGTAGCTCTTCGTAGGCGCGATCGAGGGCGTCGCGCAAGGCTTCTGCGCCGGGGGTGTGGCGCGAGATGATCAGTTTCAGGGGGATGCGCTGCAGCTGGATAAACGGCAGCTCGCCCATACCCAGGCGTCTGCGTGCCTGTTCCACCGGGGTCTGGTAGTCGAGCAGGTAATCGGCGCGGCGGCGCTGGAGCATCTCCAGGGCGGCGGTGTGGGTGCTGGTGCGATGCTCTTCGATGGCCAGGCGCGGGTCGTTGATCATCCGGTTGACCGATTTCCAGTAGGTGTAGCCGGTGATCATGATGACTCCGCTGTTCTTCAGATCATCCGGCAGGCGCGGCAGCAGGGTGTCCTTGCGAAAGTACAGGTTGAGGGCGATTTCACCGATCACGGCGCGGGTTTCCAGGGTGTGATCGAGCAGTTCGCTCTTGCCCGGGGCACCCGGCCAGATATGCACGCTGCCGTCCTGCAGGCCGCTGTACAGTCGCGCGCTGGGGTAGGCGCGGGTGGCGACGGCATAGCCAGCGTGCTCCAGCAGGCGCTGGGTCAGGTGCAGAATGGCTCCGCTGGGGCGTCCCTGGCTGTCGCTGTAGGAGTAGGGCGGAAATTCGTAATAGCCCACCTGCACCAGGGGTTGTGCGGTGCGGGCGGGGGAGTCGGCGTGGCTGGTAGCGGACCAACCCAGGGCGACAAACATGAGGCAGAGCAATCTTGGCATCAAAATAGGCACGTACTGCGGCGCTATGCCGTTTTTTCGTTCTTTTGGTTTGGTGCTGTCACGGCCAAGCATGGCCAAGGGCTGGTGATTTTGTCCAGCCGCATTGCCGGTACAGGTTAGTCCAGTGCCGGCAGCAGCAGGCGGGCCAGCAGCGGCAGGTGGTCGGAAATCTTCAGGGTGTCGTGCTGCCTGACCTGGGCGTCGAGCAGCGTCAGTTGCGGGCTGTGGAACAGGTAGTCGAGGGTGCGGTCGGCCCGTGGCGCGCCTGTGCTGTTGGGTGCATGGGTGTACCAGGCCGCCTGCCCGGGACCGCTGGCCTGGGCCGTGTTGGGGATCATCGGGTAGCGCGCGGCCAGTTGCTGCAGTTCGCTGCGCGCGGCATACCAGCCGCGCTGCTCGGCGGGCAGGTGCCGGTACTGGCCGGGCGGCAGCAGGTTGAAGTCGCCGCCGAGTACCCAGGGCGTGCTCCGGCCTTGCAGCTGGTCGAGCAGGCGGCCGGTCATGGTCACCTGTTGCTGCATGGTGTCGTCGCCCTGGGCGAAGGCATCGAGGTGGGTGTTGATCGCCGCCAGCTCGCCGCCGCCACGCAGCGGCAGGTAGCTGACCAGCAGGGCGCGTTTGAGGTTGAACAGGCGGCTGATCGGGTTGCCGGGCATCTGCGGCAGTTGCAGGCGTTCGGCACGCTCGATCTGGTAGCGGCTGAGGGTGGCGAGTTTCATGCCGACGCTGCCGAGAATCTTCGGGTGCGGGACGAACCCGGCCTTCCAGTAGAAGGCCTGGGTGCTGCAGGGGTAGAGGTCGCGCAGGCGCGCCTGCAGCAGGCCCAGCTGGTCCTGATAGTCGCTGGCCCGGGCCCCGTCGTGCAGCTCTTGCAGCAGGACGATATCCGCCTGTTCGTCGCGCACCACCCGAACCACCTCATCCAGGGTAAAGGCCAGGTCGGCGCTGCTGGGGCGCAGGTCCGGGCCGCTGCCGCCTTCCAGGTCGTACCAGAACACATGATTCTTGCCGGCCAGGTACTGGATATTCCAGGTCATCACCTTCAGTGCCTGGCCCGGTTGCAGCAGTGGGGCCTGGCTCCGGCATTCGACGGCCGCGATCTCCCGCGGCGCGGGTCGCCAGGTCAGGGCATAGACCAGTGCGGCGAGGATGCAGAACAGGCTTAGCAGGCTGAACAGGGCAATGGGCAGTAGGCGAGGCAGGGGCATGGGCGGGTCGGGGCGCAGGGGCTTGGGCTATGCTGAAGTCATCGAGCATACCCGAGATGCCCCCGGGTGCCGATGTTCTTCCAGTTGGCCAGCTACTGCGGGAGGTAGGCATGAGCGAACCGATCATTGCCCAGCGTGGCCCCTATGAGGTGGCCGTGCAGGCTGGGCAGGATTATTTCTGGTGCCGCTGTGGCCGCAGCGCCGCCCAGCCGTTCTGCGATGGCAGCCACAAGGGCAGCGGCATCACGCCCCTGCGTTACCGCGCCGAGGCGGACGGCAAGCTGTTCTTCTGTGGCTGCAAGCACAGCCAGACGCCACCCTGTTGCGATGGCAGCCATAAAAGGTTGTAGTAGCGGCTTAGCAGACCGTTGAAAAACTACCTGCGTTGGCAATACTGCGTTAAAAACAGGCTCGGAATGCTCATTTACAACCCGTAAACTCGGGTGCGAGCGCAGTCCGCTTCCTCGCCTGTTTTTGTGGGGCCGCCATCGGTATTGTCTTGCCTGCCTCGCCTACATTTTTCAACGGCCTGTTTACCGTCAGCCGCGCGTAAGGGACAGCCATGTATCGCAAGGTATTCGCCAGCAAGGTATTCGACCGCAAGGTCGTCGTCATCACCGGCGGTTGTGCCGGTATCGGCCGCGCGCTGGCCGTGCGTCTGGCTCAGGCCGGTGCTCGTCTGGTGATCTTCGACCTGCAGCAGCAGGCCCTGGACAGCCTGGTGCAGCACCTGGCCGATCACCACAACGCCGAGGCCCTTGGCGTGCTGTGCGACGTCGCCGATGCCGCGGCGGTGGAGCGCGCCATGGCCCTGACCATTGAACGTTTCGGTGGCATCGATGTGCTGGTCAACAACGCCGGCATCACCCACCGCAGCAGCTTTGCCGATACCGAGCTGGCGGTGTTCCAGCGGATCATGGCGGTCAACTATTTCGGGGCCCTGCACTGCACCAAGGCGGCCCTGCCCAGCCTGATCGCCCGGGGCGGGCAGATCATCGTGCTCAGTTCGCTGTCCGGCTTCGCGCCGCTGCTCTATCGCAGCGCCTACAACGCCAGCAAGCATGCCCTGCACGGGCTGTTCGAAACCCTGCGTTATGAACTCAAAGGCTCGGGGGTCAACGTGATGCTGGTGTGTCCCGGCTTTACCGCCACCGACCTGCGCAAGAATGCCCTGGTGGGGGATGGTTCGGTGGCCGCGCAGCCGCCGCTGGCGATGGGCAAGGTGGCGTCGCCGCAGGATGTCGCCGAAGCCATCTACCATGGGGCCCTGAAGCGCCGGCGCTTGCTGGTGCTGTCCAATGTCGACTGGCGGGCACGGGTGCTGGCGCGGTTCTTTCCGCGGCTGTTCGAGCGGGTGCTGTTGCCGCGGCTGTCCGGGATGAAGCCGCGGCCGGGCGGCTAACAGGCGCTGTCAGTGTTCGTGGGGCTCGATATAGAGCTCGTACACCTGATCCAGATCCCAGAACGTCGCTTCGATCTTGTGCCCGTCGAGGTCGCGGACAAAGCAGCCGTAATAGGGCTCGCCGTATTCGGCGCGGGGCCCGGGCGCGCCCTCGTCCGTGGCCCCGGCATCCAGCGCGGCGCGGTAGAACTCATGCACGGCGCTCTTGGTCGGGGCGACAAAACCGAAATGACTGCCGTTGCCGATACTCGCCGGTCGGCCATTGATGGGCGTCTGCACCCAGAATTCCGGGTATTCGCGGCCGTAGGCGATGGCACCAGGGTGGGTGAGGATACGTTTGCAGCCCAGGGTGGCCAGCACCTGATCATAGAAGGCGGTGGCCTGCTCGAAATTGTTGGTGCCGATGGATATATGGGAAAGGATGCTGGGATTGGCGTCAGCCATGAGCCGTCCTCCTTGAAGGGGTAGCTGCCTTCACTCGATAGCAGGCTGGGTGCTGCGCAGCATAAATAGTCGGAATAGCACGACACTTGAGAATAGCTGCAGAAAGCGATTCATGCTGCTCAGCAGCAGGCTGGCAAGGGGCTCGGCGTCCAGCCCGGCACTCTCCTGCACCCAGGCTTCGAACAGCCACAGGGGCAGCATCACGCCGAGCACGCACAGGAGGATCGGCCAGAAGTAGCCGTTGGTCATCTCGAAGCTCTCGCGCATGGCCTTGAGCGGGCCGAGGCCGCGCAGCACCAGCAGGTATTCGGCAAAGGCCAGCTTGATCATCAGCCACAGCCCCGGCAATACGAACAGCGAGGCCCCCAGCAGAATCGCCAGAGTGCTCATGGCTGCCAGCAGGGCAAAGCTCGGCCACAGGCGCAGGCTGAACGCCAGCAGGTCGCGGGCGCGGGGCGTCTGACCGTTGCTGCGGGCATCGAGAAACAGAATCAGTGCGGCGGCATACAGCGGGTAGAACAGCAGGCCGGCAAGAATCCGCGAGGCGGCGGCCGAGTCGCCCTCGACCAGGCTGCTCACCTGCTGCAGAAACAGGCTCTCCAGCACGATCAGCGGCAGGCACAGACGGGCGATGGCCAGCAGGTTATGGCTGAAGAAGAACCAGGAGTCGCGGAGCACGTGGAGCGGATTCATTGAGGGGCGGCGTCATGTCGAAGGGCGGGCCGCCACTTTAGCAGGCCGTTGAAAAACTACCTACGTTGGCAATACTGCGTTAAAAACAGGCTCGGAATGCTCATTTACAGCCCGTAAACTCCGCTTCCTCGCCTGTTTTTGCCTTGTCTTGCCTGCCGCGCCTACGTTTTTCAACGGCCTGCTCGCCGATTGGCGGGTAGGGCTCCAACGCAGTGCTGCCGACTGATCGCCGGCTGGGCCTTTTGCGGCCAGGGTGCTGCGCCTTCTGGCATACTGCCCGGCGCTTAATGCATAGCCACGAGGATTGCCGGTGAAGAAGATCGCCGTATTCGCCGATGTACAGAACCTCTACTACACGGTGCGCCAGGCCTATGGCTGCCACTTCAACTATGCCGCGCTGTGGGCCGATATCAGCCAGCACGGGCAGATAGTCGAAGCCTATGCCTATGCCATCGACCGTGGCGATGCCAAGCAGCAGCAGTTCCAGCAGATCCTGCGCAACCTGGGCTTTACCGTGAAGCTCAAACCCTATATCCAGCGCAGCGACGGCTCGGCCAAGGGCGACTGGGACGTGGGCATCACCATCGACATCATGGACGCCGCGCCGCGGGTCGATCAGGTAGTGCTGGCTTCCGGCGATGGCGACTTCGACCTGCTGCTGGAGAAGATCCGCCACAGTCATGGCGTCGAGGCGGTGGCCTATGGCGTGCCAGGGCTGACCGCGCAATCGCTGGTGCGCGCCGCCAGCCGCTATGTGCCGATCGAAGGCAGCCTGTTGCTGAGAAACTGATAAATGCTTGCAGATTCCATCGCCGTACTCGACTTCGAAACCACCGGCCTGTCGCCGGCCCAGCAGGCCCGCGCCACGGAGATCGGTGTGGTGATAGTCGAGGGTGGGCAGATCGTCGCCCGCTACCAGAGCCTGATGAACAGCGGTGCCTGGGTGCCGCCCTTTATCGAGCAGCTCACCGGCATCAGCAACGCCATGCTGCGCAACGCCCCGCCGGCCGCCCAGGTGATGAACGAAGTAGCAGACTTCGTCGGCGAGCGGCCATTGCTGGCGCACAACGCCAGTTTCGACCAGAAGTTCTGGGATGCCGAACTGGCCCTGGTGCGCCGTCGCCGGGTGCAGTCCTTCGCCTGCTCGCTGCTGCTGGCGCGCCGGCTGCTGCCCATGGCCCCCAGCCACAAGCTCGGCAACCTCAATCGCTGGATCGGCCTACCCGACACCGGCCAGGCTCACCGGGCCCTGGCCGATGCGGAAATGGCCGCCAACCTGACCTGCTTTATGGCCGCCCTGCTGCGCGAGCGCCATGGCCTTGCCGAAGTGTCCCACGGCTTGCTCTGCAGCCTGCAAAAAGTCCCCGCCGCCAAAATGGCTCTGACCTTGCAGAAACACCGCGAGCGCCTCTCGGTCTGAAACCATTGTTTGCGTTTGGTTACATCTGCATGGCCGCGAGCGCGAGTGCATGACTTAAGCTGGGGCGCGCTTATTTCAGCGCACTCCGATAGAGGCATGCACCCATGTTCGGTTTGTTCAAAAGTGATCCTGCCAAAAAGCTGCGCAAGCAATACAGCGCCAAGCTCGAAGCCGCCATGCACGCTCAGCGCAATGGCGACATTCGCGGCTACGCAACCTTGACCGAAGAGGCCGAGGCGTTATGGAAGCAACTTGAACCGCTGGAGCGGGATAAGCCCTGAGGGTTTACCCCGAAACCCTCAGGGCAGCACCACCAGATGGTTGGGCAGTTCGTTGCGTTGGTGGGTGGCTGGCACATGTTGCTTGAGTTGTGCGCCGCAGGCCTCGATGCAGCCGAGAAAGCCCTGCAGGGTCTGGCCCTGTTTCACCTGTTGGGTAAAGGTCGCGACTATCGCCTGCCAGGTTTCGTCGGGTAGCCGGGCGGAAATGCCGCGGTCGACCAGAATCTCCACATAGTGCTCGGCCTCCGCGACGAATATCAGCATGCCGGTGGCCCCTGCGGTGTGGTGCAGGTGGTGTTCGAGGAACTGCCGGCGCGCCATATTGGCCGCGCGCCAGTGGCGCACCGCGCGGGGTATCAGGCGACTGGTCAGCGCCGGGATGCGCAGCAGCAGGCTCAAGCCGGCAAAGCTCAGCCATTGCACCAGCAGCAGTTCCTGGGCGCTGAGCCAGCCACCAAAATAATTCAGCGCGCCTGGCACCAGCAGTGCCAGCACGCTGGCCCAGAGCAAGGGAATATAGGTGTAATCGTCGGCCCGCGCCGCCAGCACTGTGACCAGTTCGGCATCGGTCTCGCGCTCGACCGCGTTGATCGCCGCGGCGACCTGCCGCTGTTCGCTTTCATTCAATAAGGCCATGGGGTCTTCTTACTCGTTGAATTGAATTACCAACCGCCGGAAGCGCCGCCGCCACCGAAGCCGCCGCCACCGCCGCTAAAACCGCCGCCGCCACCGCCACCAAAACCGCCGCGGCCGAGGCTGGCCCCCAGCAGGCCGGCTGCCAGTGCACCACGACGTCCACGGCCGCCGCCACCACCGATCAGGCCCATGACAACCATCATCAGGATGAAAAACAGGAGGGCCGGGGGTTGCTCTTCCTTGGCCCCATCGGCGCGTTCGACCTCCGCCAGCGGCTCGCCGCCGAGCACCTGGAGTATCGCCGTCACGCCGTCGCTGATGCCCTGGGCGTAGTCGCCGCTCTTGAATGCCGGGGTGATCACCTGGTTGATGATCACCGAAGCCTGCGCATCGGTCAGGCGACCCTCGAGGCCGTAGCCGACCTCGATGCGCAGTTTGCGCTCGTCGCGGGCGACCAAGAGCAGGGCACCGTTGTCCTTGTCTTTCTCGCCGATGCCCCAGTGGCGGCCCAGTTGATAGCCGAAGTCCTCGATCGGCAGCCCTTGCAGGTTCGCCAGGGTGACCACCACCAGCTGTTCGCCGCTGGCTTTCTCGTGGGCCGCGAGCTGCTCCGTCAGGCGGGCTTCGGTGGCGGCGTCGAGCATCTGCGCCTGATCCACCACGCGCCCGCTCAGCGCCGGGAGTGCTGGTTGCGCCTGGGCCAGCCAGGCCCAGGCGCACAGCAGCAGAAACAGCGGCAAGCGCAGTGCGGCTGCCATCAGAATTTCACTTCTGGGGCTTTTTCCGCCGCCGGTGTGGTCGCTTCGAAGTTCGCCCGCGGCTGCATGTCGCTGTACATCAGGCTATGCCAGATGCGTCCGGGGAAGGTGCGCAGCTCGGTGTTGTAGCGCTCGACCGTGGTGATGAAATCGCGCCGGGCCACCGCGATACGATTTTCCGTGCCTTCCAGTTGCGACTGCAGAGCGAGGAAGTTCTGGTTGGATTTAAGGTCAGGATAGCGCTCGGAGACTGCCATCAAGCGGCTCAGGGCACCGCTCAATTGCTGCTGGGCTTGCTCGAACTGGCGCATTTTTTCCGGCTGATTGAGGGTGCTGGCGTCCACTTGAATGGAGGTGGCCTTGGCTCGCGCCTCGATCACTGCAACCAGGGTGTCCTGCTCCTGTTTGGCGAAGCCTTTGACGGTTTCCACCAGGTTGGGGATCAGGTCGGCACGCCGCTGATATTGGTTCTCCACCTGGGCCCAGGCGGCCTTGACCTGTTCGTCGTAGGTGGGGATGTTGTTGATGCCGCAGCCGCTGAGCAGCACTGCCATCACCAGCAAGGCGGCTATCCGCCCACTGAACCCGTATCCCGCTGTTGTCTGCATCTGCATGATTCGTCGATTTCCATTTCAGGCGTGAACAAGAGGGTCACCCTAACGCGCCCTCGGCGAATAAGCCAAGGGCGACGGTTGTCGGATAAGGCCCGCGTGTGATGTTCGACAGCCCTGCGCGCGGAAGATTCGTTGCTCCGCCAGAGGCTCGGTAAGGCCACGTAACAGAAATGCGAAGGTCGGCGCTGGGCAGGGTAAACTGCGCGCATCCGCCTATTTGCCTTGCTGGTTACCCCTATGACTTTTGCCTCCCTCGGCCTGATCGAGCCTCTGCTGCGTACCCTCGATAGCCTCGACTACAAGATCCCCACGGCCGTGCAGGCCCAGGCCATTGTGCCGATCCTTCAGGGCCGCGACCTGATGGCCGCTGCGCAGACCGGCACCGGCAAGACCGCAGGCTTTGCCCTGCCGGTGCTGCAACGGCTGATGATGGAAGGGCCGCAGGTGGCGAGCAACTCAGTGCGCGCCCTGGTGCTGGTGCCGACCCGCGAGCTGGCCGAGCAGGTGCTGCAGAGCTTTATCAGCTATGGCCAGGATCTGCCGCTGCGCAGTTATGCGGTGTATGGCGGGGTCAGCATCAACCCGCAGATGATGAAGCTGCGCAAGGGCTTGGACGTGCTGGTGGCCACCCCTGGCCGTTTGCTCGACCTCTACCGGCAGAACGCGGTGAAGTTCAACCAGGTGCAGACCCTGGTGCTGGATGAGGCCGACCGCATGCTCGACCTGGGGTTTGCCAACGAGTTGGAGAGTGTGTTCCGCGCGCTGCCGAAAAAGCGCCAGACCCTGCTGTTCTCCGCCACCTTCTCCGAAGCGATCCGCGCCATGGCCGGCGAGATGCTCAATGACCCGCTGAGCATCGAGGTCAGCCCGCGCAACGCCGCCGCCAAGACGGTCAAGCAGTGGCTGATTCCGGTGGACAAGAAGCGCAAGAGCGAGCTGTTTCTGCATCTGTATCAGGCCAAGCGCTGGAGTCAGGCCTTGGTTTTCGTAAAAACTCGCAAGGGTGTCGATGAGCTGGAAGCCGAGCTGCAGCGCCACGGCATCAGCGCCGACTCGATCCATGGCGACAAACCCCAGGCCACCCGCCAGCGCGCCCTGCAGCGGTTCAAGGATGGCGAGGTCAAGGTGCTGGTGGCCACCGATGTGGCGGCTCGTGGCCTGGATATCGACGACATGCCGCTGGTGGTCAACTTCGACCTGCCCATCGTTGCTGAAGACTATGTGCACCGCATCGGCCGCACCGGCCGTGCCGGCGCGGTGGGGCAGGCGGTGTCGCTGGTCTGCGCCGATGAAGTGCAGCTGCTCTCGGCCATCGAGACCCTGACCCAGCAAGTGCTGCAGCGTATCGACGAGCCGGACTTTATCCCCGACCACCGTGTACCGCAGACCTTGCCCGGCGGCCAGGTGGTGAAGAAACCGAAGAAGGCCAAGAAGCCGAAAGTGGTTGGCGGTGGCAAGGGCGGCAGTCTGGGGCGCTGGATGGAGGCAGATGAGCCGGCCGCGCCGGCAGTCAAAGCTGTGCGCAAGGTGCCGAGTTTTGGCGGCAAGCCGGCCAAGGGCGGTAGGAAGCCGTAGCTCGGACCTATTGTCCTTTCAGATCAAGCAAAGCTCGCGGGCAAGCCCGCTCCTACACGGGCAACGCAGTCCCTGTAGGAGCGGGGGGCACCCAGTTATTGCCCGCGATTATTATCGATGGATCATCGAGATTATTCGGCCAGGAGTCGACGTCCTCCACCAACCGCTGTGGCCTTGGGGCTTATTGGGTGGCGCTTTGCTCACACCGACCTACCTGGCCTGCATCGCTTCCAGCTGCTTCTTGTGGGTCGCCGCAGCGGTCATGTCGTAGATCACCACGCAGATATGCTCGACGCTGCCCTGGCCGCCGGCCAGCGGCAGCAGGGTGACGTTCTGGTACATAAAGTCTTCCTGGCCGGTGATCGGCTGGTAGTTCTTGAAGTGCATCAGGTAGGGGTGCTGTTCCCACAGGCTGAACGCGCGCGTGCCCAGTTGCACCACGGTATCGACCTTGCGCCTTAGCCAGGCTTCGTCGATTTCCGGGAACAGGCTGAACAGGGTTTTGCCCTGCACTTCATCCGGGCCCATGCCCGAATGGTTTTCCATAAAGCTGTTCCACACCTCCACCTGGTACTGGCGGTCGAGGACGATCACCCCTACATCGATGCACTGCACGATATCGAGCAGCCAGTGCACTTCGTGGATATCTATCTGCGCGGGCATGGCTGAGGGTCTGCTCCCGTTTCGTTAGCGGTCGCGCCGGAGCCTGTTTTTGTGCGAGGCAAGGCGCGAGACGCGAAGTTTGGTGTACCAAATGAGTGTCGAGAAACACAGCATCGCACAAAAACAGGCCCGGCCCTGCGGGTTGCGCGGGAAATGGCCCCCGCTGTCGTTGCAGGACTTGGCAAGGGGGCGACCATTACCTGCGTCCTACGCCTAACCGGGGGCCATTTCTCGCGGCAACGCGATCCGCGAACGAAACGGGAGCAGACCCTACCCCATCAGGTAGTTGATCTTGTGGGTCAGGCGCTTGATCGAGTCTTCGGTAAACAGCAACAGCAGGTCGAAGTGGATATTCTGCGCTTCCAGGCTGTAGCTGATTTCCACCGCCAGGGTCTTCTTCCAGCGCCTCTGGTTGATATGGATCAGCCGTTCGATGGAGGCATGCTGACCCAGCAGCAGGGGGTGGCCCTGGGAAAAGCGCACATCGATCTGCTCGGCAATCCCGGCCAGGCACGCGCCGATCAGGATGCTGGCCAGGTCCAGGAGCATTTCCGAGGTTTCCAGGTCGTCCTTTGGCTGCCAGCCGAGCAGGCGCGCCATATCTGCGGTTTCCGAGTCGTGGAACAGCAGCAGCGCCTCGCCGGCGATGCCGTCGCCGATAAAGCCCTGGCACACCGCGCTCAGGCGCTCGCCGCGCATGGCGTCGGTGAGGGTCATGTGCAGCTCGCTGACCTCGAAGATATTCACCTGGGGCAGCGGCAACTGTACAAACACCCCCAGTACCTGAGCCAGCAGCGCCGCCGCGCGGCCCATGGCGACGTTACTCACCTCGCGCAGGGCATCGCGAAAATTCACCTTCAATTCATCGAGCATTGCCGCCTGGGCCATGGCTCCGGGCGTGGCCTTGGGGTCGAACAGGCCGAGTTCTAGCAGGGTGCTGCGCAGTATTTCGGGGTCGGCGGGTTTCTTGATAAAGGCCAGCGCACCGAGTGCCTTGACCCGCCGTAAGGCTTCTTCCTGCACGTCACCGGAAACCACCACCACCTTGCAGGCCAGGCCTTCGGCGCGCAGCGCGGCAAGGGTTTCGTAGCCGTCCAGCACCGGCATGGTCAGGTCCAGCAGCATCACCTGGCCCAGGCCCTGGCGTATTGCAGCAAGGGCCTCCTCACCGTTGCCGGCCTGGCGGATGGTTACCGGCCATTCGGGCGGCAGCGCGCGGATCAATTGCTTGCGCGCCATATTCGAGTCGTCGCAGACCACTAGTGGGATCACGGCTGGAGAGCACCTGTTCGCGTGGAAAGACGGGGGCGGCTTCAGGCAAGCATAGCCGTTAAGGTTGTGCCCGCGGGGCTTATTCGGCCGGGCGTTGCAGCCATGCGAGTACGCCCTGGGCGGCGCGGCGGCCGCTGGCAAAGCAGGCGGTCAGTAGGTAGCCGCCGGTTGGCGCTTCCCAGTCGAGCATTTCCCCGGCGCAGAAGGTGCCGGGCAGGGCCTTGAGCATCAGCTCCGCGGTCAGCTGCTCGAAAGGTACGCCGCCGGCCGTGCTGATGGCTTCATCCAGCGGCCGTGGGCGGATCAGCTCGATGGGCAGGGCCTTGATCGCGCCGGCCAGCTGTAGCGGATCGTTGAAGACCTCGGCGCTGGCCAGTTCGCGCAGCAGCGCGGCCTTGACCCCGTCGATCCCGGCCCGGCGATGCAGGTGTTTGGCCATGGACTGCGAGCCGCGCGGTTTGCTCAGCGCGGTCTGCAGCTTGGCCAGCGGCGTCTGCGGCAGCAGGTCGAGGAGCAGGGTGGCGCGGCCATGCCGGTTGATCGTCTCGCGAATATCCGCCGACAGGGCATAGACCAGGCTGCCTTCGATACCGCTGGCGGTCAGCACAAACTCACCCAGACGTGGCGTGGCACCGAGCAGATTCAGGCTGACGTTCTTCAGCGGCGCGCCGGCGAACCTGTCGCGCAGAAAGGGGCTCCAGGCGCTGACATCGAAGCCGCAGTTGCTCGCCTGCAGGGGCGCGATAGTCACACCGCGTGCTTGTAGCAGCGGCACCCAGGCACCGTCCGAACCCAGCCGCGCCCAGCTGCCGCCGCCCAGGGCCAGCAGGGTGGCGTCGGCCATGATCAGCTGTTCGCCGGCGGGAGAGGCGATGCGCAGCGCGCCTTGGTTATCCCAGCCCAGCCAGCGATGGCGGGTGTGGATCTGCACGCCCAGCTCGCGCAGGCGTTTGAGCCAGGCGCGCAGCAGGGGCGCGGCTTTCATATCGGTGGGGAACACCCGTCCCGACGTGCCGACAAAGGTGTCGATGCCCAGGCCGTGAATCCAGGCGCGCAGGGCGTCCGCATCGAAGTCCTGCAGCAGCTCGGCCACCTGTGCCTGGCGCTGGCCGTAGCGGGCGACAAAGGCCGGCTTGGCCTCGGAGTGGGTGATATTCATGCCGCCGACCCCAGCCAGGAGGAACTTGCGCCCCACCGAGGGCATGCCGTCGTATAGATCGACCTGCATGCCGCCCTTAGCCAATACCTCGGCCGCCATCAGCCCGGCGGGGCCGCCGCCGATAATGGCAACGCGAGGGGCAGGCTGTTGGCGGGTCGTGGTCATGATGAGATCGGCTGCGGTAAACGGGCTGGCATTCTAACCGAGGCTGCCGCGACCTTGTTATTTGCCCGGGCTTCGGGCAGGGTCGTGAGGAGAATTTCTGCCTGGAGCGCCTTATGTCTGACCTCTATCCCAGCATCGACCCCGACGGCCTGATCGAATACTCGGTGGTCTACACCGACCGCTCCCTCAACCATATGTCGCAGTCGTTCCAGGGCATGATGAAGGATATCTCCAGCACCCTGAAACAGGTCTACAACGCCCATGCCGTGGCTATCGTGCCCGGTAGCGGCACCTTCGGCATGGAGGCGGTGGCGCGCCAGCTGGCCACCGGGCAGAAGTGCCTGGTGATCCGCAACGGCTGGTTCAGCTACCGCTGGACGCAGATTTTCGAGATGGGCCAGATCCCCTCTGAAGCCATTGTGCTCAAGGCCCGGCCGGTAGCCGAAGGCAGCCAGGCAGCATTCGCCCCGCCGCGGCTTGCCGATGTACTGGCGGTTATCGCTCTGGAAAAACCCCAGGTGGTCTTTGCGCCGCACGTGGAAACCTCGTCCGGCATGATCCTGCCGGATGATTACCTGCGCGCCGTGGCGGATGCCGTGCATGCGGTTGGCGGTCTGTTTGTACTCGACTGCATCGCCTCTGGCACCCTCTGGATGGATATGCAGGCCTGCGGCATCGACGTGCTGATCAGCGCCCCGCAGAAAGGCTGGAGCGCCTCACCGTGCTGCGCCCTGGTGATGCTTAGCGAAGCGGCCCAGGCCCGCGTCGAAGCCACGCAAAGCACCAGCTTTGCCTGCGACCTGAAGAAATGGCTGCAGATCATGCAGGCCTACGAGCAGGGCGGCCACGCCTACCACGCCACCATGCCCAGCGATGCCCTGGCGCGTTTCCGCGATGCCATGTTTGAGGCCAAGACCCTCGGCTTTGCCGCCGTGCGCAACCAGCAGCAGGAACTCGGCGATCGGGTGCGCGCACTGCTGGCCAGCAAAGGCTTTAAAAGTGTCGCCGCGCCCGGTTTCGAAGCCCCCTGCGTGGTGGTCTGCTACACCACCGATGCCAGCATCAAGAACGGCAGCAAGTTCGCCGCCCAAGGCCTGCAGATCGCCGCTGGCGTGCCGCTGCAGTGCGATGAGCCGGCCGACTTCCAGACCTTCCGCCTGGGGCTGTTCGGGCTGGACAAGCTGGGCAATATCCAGCGCACCGTCGCGACCCTGGAGCTGGCGCTGGATAAGGTGTTGGCCGGCTAAAACCCCAGGGCTTGATGCCGGGCCTGACCCTGAGGGTTCAGCTGCGTCTTAAGCACGCATGCGGCTAGACAAAAGGCTGCCCGCCGAAGCCTCTGGGCAACCGCTGCCGCCCTGGCAGGTCGGTGAGCCGCTGTTGCCAGGATGCGCGCCAGTCATTGCTCGCGTGGGCGACCTTGGCTTTGCGTGTGGCCCTTCGCGCCGCGTTGCGCGCAGTTTTGCGGTTTTCCTTAAATACCTCGGTGCCGCGGCAGCTGCGGCACTTCACCTGAGCCAGTTCGCTGGTGGAACTGAGGTTGCTGCCATGGTGGCCGCAGGCGAGATGGCCGGCGACCCGGTAGTGAATGACCATAGGTAAATCTCCTTGGCAAAGAGTGCGCTGCGTAGCAGAGAGCCAGGCGATCATTAAAGAGGTGATCGCTTGGGCGCGCCGCCATGACGTCAGTCACGCCGCAGCCGAGGGCCCTGGACAGCCTTGCGCCTATGCAAGAAGACGGGGTGACCTGGTCCCTGTCTGGATCGCTGCCTGGTCCCGGCTTGCACAAGCTCCGGGTTTGTTCGGTCGCGACCCCATCAACGCTTTAGACCCCCGAGTCTGGGGGCGGTTCGGTGGTGAGCTTTTCAGCGTGTGGATGGGTATCGCTACCCCCAACTCCATCCGATGGTTATTGCTTCGACGCGTTCGTGGACTTGTCCAGCGCGGTCACTATGGCGTGCGCAACCTTGATCCTGGCCGCGTTGGGGTAGTTCTTGTTGGCCAGCAGTACCAGGCCCAGTTGCTGGCTGGGGACAAACAGGGCGTAGGCACCGAAGCCGCCGGTGGAGCCGGTTTTGTTGAACAGGCTGTCGCCCGGCTCGAGCTCCGGTGGCAGCAGGCGCGTGGCGGGTTGCGCTTCCAGGGCCATGGCCGGGGAGTTGCCGGCCTGCAGGCGCTCCAGGCTGATCGGATAAGGGTAACGCTCCCAGCCGAGGCCCTGGGTCATGTCGCCGACGCGGTAATAGCCGGTGTGGGTCATGGCGATGGCGCGCTGCAGTTCAATGCTCAGGCCTGCAGGATTCAGGTTGGCCTGGACAAAACGCAGCATGTCCCGCGCGTTGGTTTTTACCCCGTAGGCTTCGGCGTCGAGCATCCCCGGGGTGACCCGCAGCGGCTGGTTGTCTTTGCTGTAGCCGTAGGCATAGCGCGGCATCTGCGCTGCCGGCACCTTGATATAGCTGTGCGACATGCCGAGCGCGGGGAACAGCGTGCCTTCCATCAGGCTGGGGAAGGGCTGGCCCATGCTCTTGGCCGCGAGCATGCCGAGCAGGCCGATGCTGGGGTTGGAATAGCGCCGATGGGTGCCAGCGATATGCTCGGGCTGCCACTGGCGGTAATAGGCGAGCATGCTGGCCGGGTCGGTCACGCTATCAGGGAACTGCAGCGGCAGCCCGCCAGCGGTGTAGGTGCCAAGGTTGAGCAGGCTGGCGTGTTCCAGTTGGCTGCCGCGCAGCTGGGGCCAGTGCTGGCCGGCGCTGTCCATCAGGGTCAGCTTGCCGGTGGTCTGGGCCAGGGCGGCGAGGGTGGCGGTGAGGGGTTTACTGAGCGAGCCGATTTCAAACAGGGTGTCGCGGGTCACCGGCTGCTGGTCGTCCAGGCGCGCCACGCCATAGTTGAAGTAGTGGGCCTGGCCCTTGTGGCTGATGGCCACGGCCATGCCGGCGATGTCGTATTCCGCCATCAGCGGACGGATGGTTTCGTCTACCAGTGGCTGCAGCCTGTCTGTTGCTTGCGCGGCAGTGCAGGTGGCAAGTGCTATTGCTGTCAGCAGTGTTTTGAGTCTTCCGTGCATGCTGTGCGAGATTCCTTGGTCGTGAAGATGCGCGATATGACCGCGCCCGGTACTGGTTATATCCCGGCTCTGCGCCGTTGATGCGTTGCCTGACTGGGCAGGCTAGAACCCGTCTAGCAGAGACTGCAACAGGTAGGCTGCGCCGTGCGCACCAAGGATTCGCAGCCGGGTTGGTGCGCACAGCGCACCCTACGGGATTAGGCCATCCCAGGCTCAGTGGTGATGGTCGAATGCACTACGTTAGCCTTTATCCCAGCCCGCGCGCCTGCCAGACCTTGGCCGCGCTGTGATGCAGTATGCCGTGACGCCTGGCCAGGGCCATGCGGTCCTTGTCGTAGCCGCCGCCGATCAGCCCGACCACCGGGATATCGCGGCTCAGGCAGTGGTTGAGCACGGCTTCGTCACGGGCAGCGATGCCGGCGTCGGTCAGGTTGAGATAGCCGAGGGCATCGTGCTGGTGCACATCGACGCCGGCGTCGTAGAGCAGGATATCCGGCTGGTACAGCGGCAGCAGGTAGTTGAGGCAGTCATCCACCACCTTGAGATACTCGGCGTCACCCATGCCCTTGGGCAGGGGAATATCCCAGTCGCTGAGCGCCTTGCGTGCCGGGTAATTGTTTTCGCAGTGCAGGGAGACGGTGATCGCCTCCGGGGTGTTTTCCAGCAGGCGCGCGGTGCCATCGCCCTGATGCACGTCGCAGTCGAAGATCAGCACGCGCTGGGCCTTGCCGCTTGCCAGCAGATACTGACTGATCACCGCCAGGTCATTGAAGATGCAGAAACCGGCCGGATGATCGTAATGCGCATGGTGAGTGCCGCCTGCCAGATGGCACGTCAGGCCGTGCTGCAGCGCCTGCTCGGCCGCCAGCAGCGAGCCACCCACGGCGCGAATGGTGCGCTGCGCCAGGGCGGCGCTCCAGGGTAGGCCGAGGCGGCGCTGCTCTTCATAGGCCAGCTCGCCGCTGGCAAAGCGCTGGATATAGGCCGGGCAGTGGGCCAGGGCGAGTACATCCGCTGGGCAGAGGTCGGGGCGCAGCAGTTCGGCATCGGTGCTCAGGCCGCTGGCGACGATGTGGTCACGCAGCAGGCGGAACTTCTCCATGGGGAAGCGGTGGCTGGCCGGGAAGGGCGGGCTGTAATCGTCGTGATAGACCAGCGGCAGGCGCATGGCAGTGGGCTCGGGCGGAAGTGGCCGAAGTATGGCCGCAGGCTCTGCTTAGGCTCAAGTCCAGCGGTCTATTGGCTAGAATGCTGCCATTATTGTCCGCATCCATCTTTCAGTCGGGCCGACAAGCCTTGGTAAAGGCTTTACCATCTCGCCCCCAGTGCGTTTACAGGAGAGCATGCATGAGTCAGGTGTTGAATGAGTTGGTCGCCCTGCTGACCCTGGAAACCATCGAAGAAAATCTATTCCGCGGCGTCAGCCAGGACCTCGGCTTTCGCCAGTTGTATGGCGGCCAGGTGCTGGGCCAGTGTGTCTCGGCGGCCAGCCAGACGGTGGATACGGCGCGCCATGTGCATTCCATGCACGGCTACTTTCTGCGTCCGGGTGATGCCACGCTGCCGGTGGTCTATCAGGTCGACCGGGTGCGCGATGGCGGCAGTTTCAGCACCCGGCGGGTGACGGCGATTCAGAAGGGCAAGCCAATCTTTACCTGCAGCGCCTCCTTCCAGTTCGATGAAGAAGGCTTTCATCACCAGAACCCGATGCCGGAAGTGCCGGGGCCGGAAGAGCTGAAGTCGGAAACCGAGCTGGCGCGCCTGGTTGCGGCGATGATTCCCGAGCGCATGCGTGAGCGTGCCACCAGCGACAAACCCATCGAAATCCGTCCGGTGACGCTGATCAATCCCTTTGCGCCCAAGCCCTGTGAACCGGTCAAGCATGTGTGGTTCCGCGCCGCCGGTGAACTGCCGGACGAGCCCCAGCTGCACAAGCTGCTGTTGGCCTATGCCAGTGACTTCAACCTGTTGACCACCTCGATGCAACCCCATGGCGTGTCGGTGTTCCAGAAGTTTATGCAGGTCGCCAGCCTCGACCACTCGCTGTGGTTCCACGGCAACCTGCGTATGGACGACTGGCTGCTGTACAGCATGGACAGCCCCTGGGCCGGCAATGCTCGCGGTTTCTCCCGCGGCAGTATCTTCAATCGCCGGGGCCAGCTGGTCGCCTCCGTCGCCCAAGAGGGGCTGACTCGCGTGCGTGAGGACTGGAAGTGAGCCTGAGCAGTGCGAAGCACTGGGTGTTCGATATGGATGGCACCCTGACCCTGGCGGTGCACGACTTCGAGGCGATCAAGCGAGCGCTGGATATTCCTCTGGAGGACGACATCCTCGGCCATCTGGCCGTGCTGCCCGAGGCGGTGGCCGCAGCCAAACACGCCTGGCTGCTGGAGCATGAACGTGAACTGGCGCTGGCCGCCGAGCCCGCCCCTGGTGCGATTGAACTGGTGCGCGAGCTGCACGGCCGGGGTTGTCGCCTCGGCATTCTCACCCGCAACGCCCATGAGCTGGCGTTGCTGACCCTGCGCGCCATCGGTCTGGATGACTGCTTTGCCGTGCCGGATGTGATCGGCCGCGATGAGGCACCGCCCAAGCCCGATCCCGGCGGCCTGCTGCATTTCGCCCAGGCCTGGCAGGTGGCACCTAGCGAGCTGGTGATGGTTGGTGATTACCGCTTCGACCTGGAGTGCGCCCGCGCCGCCGGGGCGCGCAGCGTGCTGGTCAATCTGGCGGAAAACCCCTGGCCGGAGCTGGCCGATCATTTCGCCGTGGATTGCCGGGCGTTGCAGCGCGCCTTGTAGGGTGCGCCGTGCGCACCGTCTGGCAATTGTTGTGGTGCGCGCAGCGCACCCTACGTGTGGCTTTTCAATGACAGCAGCCGGACTCCAGATCCTTGAGGATCGGGCAGTCCGGGCGGTCGTTGCCCTGGCAGTTGTCCATCAACTCCTTGAGGGTGTCGCGCAGGCCGCTGAGTTCCTCGATCTTGCGCTCCAGTTCGGCGATATGCCCGGCGGCCAGGGCCTTGACGTCGGCGCTGGCGCGCTGGCGGTCCTGCCACAGGGCCAGCAGCTGGCTGACTTCGGCCAGAGAAAAGCCCAGATCGCGCGAGCGTTTGATAAAGGCCAGGCGATGCAGATCCTGCGGGCTGTACTGGCGGTAGCCGCTGTCGGTGCGGCCGGCGGCGGGTAGCAGGTCGATGCTCTCGTAGTAGCGGATCATCTTGGCGCTAAGGCCGGTTTGCTTGGCGGCTTGGCCGATATTCATGGTTGCCTCCCAATTTTCGGTCTGTCCGTGAAATCGTGATCGCGGGTATGGACTAGGCGTCCCCGCCGCTCCTACAGAGGAGGTGCGGGTTAATCCGCAATCGTGTAGGAGCGGCGGGGACGCCCATTCCCATGGCCGCGAATAGGGTTATGAGCGCTCGGTGGGCTTCCAGGTTTTCAGCAGCAAGGCATTGCTCACCACGCTGACGCTGGACAGCGCCATGGCCGCGCCGGCAAGCATCGGGTTGAGCAGGCCGGCGGCCGCCAGGGGGATGCCGACCAGGTTATAGGCGAAGGCCCAGAACAGGTTCTGGCGGATCTTGTTGTAGGTGCGTCGGCTGATATCCAGGGCGTCGGCCACCAGACGCGGGTCGCCGCGCATCAGGGTGATGCCGGCGGCGTGCATGGCCACATCGGTGCCGCTGCCCATGGCGATGCCAACATCGGCGGCGGCCAGGGCCGGGGCGTCGTTGATGCCGTCGCCGACCATGGCCACCACCGCGTCTTTCTTCAGCTCAGCGATGATCGCCGCCTTGTCTGCCGGCAGCACTTCGGCATGGGCCGCCGTGATGCCCAGGGTCTGGGCCACGGCCTGGACGCTGCCCTGGTTGTCGCCGCTGATCAGGTGGCTGGCGATGCCCTGGGCGTTCAGCGCGGCGATGGCTTCGCCTGCGCCTTCTTTCAGGGTGTCGCCAAAGGCAAACAGGCCCAGCACCCGCGGTTGCGGTGCCAGCTCCAGCAGCCAGGATAGGGTACGGCCTTCGGCTTCCCAGGCCTGGGCGTCTGCGGCCAGCGCCTCATTGTGCAGCTGCTGCTCGTCGAGCAGGCGCTTGTTGCCCAGGGCCAGTTGCCGCTCGCCTATCCGTCCGGCGATGCCGCGGCCGGCCAGGGCCTTGCTTTCGGTGACATCGGCCAGTTCCAGCTGTTGCTGGGTGCAGGCATCCAGCACTGCCTTGGCCAGCGAGTGTTCGCTGCCGCGTTGCAGGGCACCGGCCAGTTGCAGCAGGCTCGCGGTGTCGCCGTCGACAGCCTTCATATGGGCGATGCGCGGTGCGCCCGAGGTCAGGGTGCCGGTCTTGTCGAAGGCCACCAGATTGACCGAGTGAGCGATTTCCAGGGCTTCGGCGTCCTTGATCAGGATGCCGTGGCGCGCCGCCACGCCGGTCCCGGCCATGATCGCGGTGGGGGTGGCCAGGCCCAGGGCGCAGGGGCAGGCGATCACCAGCACGGCCACGGCATTGAGTAGCGCGGTTTCGATACCTGCGCCTGCCAGCAGCCAGCCGAGCAGGGTCGCCAGGGCGATCAGCAGCACCGCCGGGACGAACACCTGGCTGACCTTGTCCACCAGCTTCTGGATCGGAGCCTTCGCGGCCTGGGCGTCCTCGACCAGGCGGATGATCCGCGCCAGTACGGTTTCCGCGCCGAGGGCGGTGGTTTCCACCAGCAGGCGACCTTCGCCGTTGATCGCCCCAGCGGTGACGCTGTCTCCCGGCTGCTTGGGCTGTGGCAGGCTCTCGCCGCTGATCAGCGCCTCGTCAGCATGGCTCTGGCCTTGGGTTACCCGTCCGTCCACCGGAAAGCGCTCGCCGGGCTTGACCACTATGGCGTCGCCCAGTTGCAACTCGCCCAGCGCCACCCACTGCTCGACACCATTCTGCAGGCGCAGGGCGCGTTCCGGGCGCAGCGCCTGCAGGGCGCGGATGGCGCTGCTGGTCTGGCGCTTGGCGCGGCTTTCGAGGTATTTGCCGAGCAGGATCAGGGTAATGATCACCGCCGAGGCTTCGAAATACAGATGGGGCATGCTGCCGGACGGGCTTATCGCCCATTGATAGAGGCTCAGGCCGTAGGCGGCGCTGGTGCCGATGGCCACCAGCTGATCCATATTTCCGGCACGGGCGCGCAGGGCGCTCCAGGCGGCGCGGTAGAAGCGTGCGCCGAAGACGAATTGTACCGGGGTGGCCAGGGCGAATTGCAGCCAGGCTGGCAGCATCCAGTGCAGGCCGAAGGGGGCGGCGAGCATGGGGATGACCAGCGGCAGGGTCAATAGCATGGCCAGGCCCAGCGCCCAGCGCTCCCGTTGCAGCAGGCGCTCGGCCCCGGCCTGTGCGGGGCGCTCGGCGTCTACCAGGCTGGCGCTATAGCCGGCCTGCTGCACCGCACTCAGCAGGGTTTGTGGGTCGAGACCGCGAACGATCTGCACTTGCGCGCGCTCGCTGGCCAGGTTGACGCTGACCGACAGCACGCCCGGCTGTTTGGCCAGGGCGCGTTCAATGCGTCCGGCGCAGCTGGCGCAGGTCATGCCGCCGAGGGCCAGTTCCAGGCGTGTGCTGGGTACCTGGTAGCCGGCGCTTTCGACGGCGTGCACCAGGCGTTCCAGGCTGTCGGCCGGTGCCTGGATGCGCGCCTGCTCGCTGGCCAGATTGACGCTGACCGTGCCGACCTCGGCCACCTTGGCCAGGGCGCGTTCGACGCGTCCGGCACAACTGGCGCAGGTCATGCCGCTGATCGGCAGATCGAAGGTAGTAAGGCTGGACATGGGGGGGCCTCCATTGAGTTCCAGCACAGGATCAACCTTTCCATGTTGGCAAGGTCAAGCCCTTTTATCGCTTGACCATACGCTTATGGCAAGACCAACACTGCAACGACCCGTTTATCATGGCGGCTTATTTATTCAGGAGGTTGTTTATGCAGGTATCTCAGGTTCACACATTCCGGGTCGACGGCATGACCTGTCAGCATTGCGTCAAGACCATCACCGAGGCGCTGCTGGCCTGCGACCCGGCGGCTGATGTGAAGGTGAAGTTTCCCGGCGGCGAAGTACGGGTGAGCAGCAGCATGCCGGTGGACCAACTGATGGTCGCAATCGTCGAGCAGGGCTACGGCGTCAGCCTGGCGTAAGCACTGCAGTGTCTGGCCAGTCGCGGATCAGCCCGCGAAAGCAGGCATCGACCATCGGTGCGGTGTCGTTGAGCGGGTCGAACAGATTGGGGTCGCGTAGCCAGTCGTGAAACAGGCCAACAATTAATGCATGCACTGCCCGCGCAGCCAGGCGCGGGCTTAGCCCAGGGTGCAGGCGCGGGGCGACGGCCGGGGCACTGAATTGCTGCTCGCAGAGTTCGATAAACCGGTTGATAAAGGCCTCGTGGCGCTCTTCGGCCTCGCGCAGTTCTTCGGTGAATTCGCAGCGGCGCAGCAGGATGGTGAAGATGCGCCGCTTCTGTGGCGAGCGGGCGAGATTTTCGATGGCCTCGATGCACAGCTCGCGCAGGGTCAGTAGTGGGTCGTGCTCGGGGCAGCCGCGCATGCGTTCGGCCAGCTGCTCGGGCGGCAGGCGCACCTGGCCGAGCATGGCATTGAACAGATCGGCCTTGTTGGCAAAGTGCCAATACACCGCGCCGCGGGTCACCCCGGCGTGGCGGGCGATATGTTCCAGGCTGGTGTGGGCCACGCCTTTTTCCAGAAACAGGGTCTCGGCGGCCGCCAGAATGGCGCAACGGGTTTTCTCGGCTTCTGCTTTGGTTCGGCGCATGGCGGCTGGCTGATTTCTGGCTAGGCTCAAGGCGTTGGTGCACAAAGTGTAATGAAGTTAGGGGTAATGTTCTATTTACAAACACTTGTGTATGTAACTAGCATTGCCGGTCTCAAATGAAGCGCCCCGCTTTGCCCCGGAGACACTCATGCTTTTTCCCCGTCATTTCCCCGCTACCCTCGGGGCTTTGCTGTTCGCCTCCCTCGCGTCGGCGTTGCAGGCCGCCGATGCGCCGCCTGCACCCGAGGTGCTGGTGGAGACCGTCAAGGTCGAGGCGCTGCCCCTTGAATTCGAATATTCAGCGCGGACCGCCGGTTACCGCGAGGTTCAGGTGCGTGCCCAGGTCAGCGGCATCCTGCAGGAACGCACCTATCTTGAAGGCAGCCAGGTCAAGCAGGGCCAGGTGATGTTCCGTATCGATCCGCGCACCTACCAGGCCGCACTGAGCCGCGCCAAGGGCGCACTGGCCCAGGAGCAGGCGCGCTACCGGCAGACCGAGCGCGACCTCAAGCGCATCCGCGAGCTGCAGAAGAAGGGCTTTGCCAGCGAGAGCGAACTGGACAACGCCATCTCCAACTTCGAGCAGAGCAAGGCCAATATCCAGGCCGCCGAGGCCGAGGTGCAGTCCAAGCAGATCGACCTCGACTACACCACGGTGAAAGCGCCGATTTCCGGGATCACCAGCAAGGAAACCGTGTCCGAAGGCAGCCTGATGGTGGCCGGTGACCCGAACGCCAGCCTGCTGAGCAATATCACCCAGCTCGACCCCATCTACGTCAACTTCGCCGCCCCGGACTCCGATGTGGAAAGCGTGCGCAGCGGCCTGCAGAACGGCAGCCTGGTGCTACCGGAGGACGGCCTGATGCGGGTGCAGATCACTCTGGGCGACGGCAGCAGCTACCCGCTGGAGGGCAAGGTGAACTTTACCGACAGCCTGGTCGACCGCGGCACCGGCACTGTCAGCGCCCGCGCCGTGGTGCCCAACCCCGAGCAGACGCTGCTGCCGGGGCAGTTCGTGCGGGTGCAGGTCAAGGGCCTGAGCATGCCCAACGCCATGACCTTGCCGGAGCGCGCCATCGCTCAAGGGCCGGGCGGCACCTTCGTTTATGTGGTGGATGAGGGGGGCGTGGCGCGGATGCGTCAGGTCACCACCGGGCACACGGCCAAGGGCCGCTGGGTCATCATCTCCGGCATCAGCGCCGGTGAGCGGGTGATAGTCGAGGGCCTGCCCAAGGTTCGTCCGGACAGCCCGGTAAAAGTTGTCGCCCCCGCCGCCAGCCAGTCCTAAGGAGCGTCCCCGGTGATCTCACGCTTCTTTATCGACCGCCCGGTATTCGCCGCGGTCATTTCCATCGTCATCGTGCTGGCTGGCCTGCTGGCCATGCGTGCGCTGCCGATTGCCCAGTACCCGCAGATACTGCCACCGCAGGTGTCGGTCAGCGCCAGCTATGCCGGTGCCAGCGCCCAGGTGATCGCCGAAACCGTGGCCGCGCCCCTTGAGCAGTCGATCAACGGCGTGCAGGGCATGATCTACCAGCAGTCCAACTCCGGCGGCAACGTCATGAGCCTGTCGGTGTATTTCGAGGTGGGTACCGACCCCGATCAGGCCACCATTGACGTCAACAACAGGGTCCAGGCGGCCCTGGCCAAGTTGCCGGAAGAGGTGCGCCGGCAGGGCGTCAAGGTGCAGAAGAAATCCTCGGACATCCTCCAGGTGGTCACCCTGTACTCTCCGGACGGCTCGCGCGACCCGGTGTATATCAGCAACTACGCGCTGATCAACGTGATCGACGAACTCAAGCGCCTGCCTGGGGTCGGCGATGTCAGCCAGTTCGGCTCCAAGGATTACTCCATGCGCATCTGGCTGCGCCCGGACAAACTGGCGCAGTACAACCTGACGCCCACCGATGTGGTCAACGCGATTCGCGAGCAGAACTCCCAGTTCGCCGCCGGCAGCTTCGGCCAGCAACCGCTCAAACAGGAGCAGGACTTCACCTACACGGTGACCACCCAGGGCCGCTTTACCGACCCGAAAGAATTCGAGAACGTGATTCTGCGTACCGATGAAACCGGTGCCAGCCTGCTGCTCAAGGATGTCGCGCGGATCGAGCTGGGGGCCCAGGACTACTCGCTGATGACCTCGCTCAACGGCCAGCAGAACGCTGCCTTCGGCGTGTACCTGCAGCCCGGGGCGAATGCTCTGGACACCGCCGAGGCGGTCAGCACCACGCTGGCGCGGCTGTCAAAGAACTTCCCCAGCGGCATGACCTACAGCGTGCCTTACGACACCACCAAATTCGTCCGGGTGTCGATCGAGGAGGTGATCAAGACCTTCTTCGAAGCCCTGGTGCTGGTGGTGCTGGTGGTGTTTATCTTCCTGCAGAACTGGCGTGCCACGCTGATCCCACTGCTGGCCATCCCGGTGTCGCTGGTTGGCACTTTCGCCGGCATGTACCTGCTGGGCTTTTCCATCAACCTGCTGACCCTGTTCGGCATGGTGCTGGCCATCGGCATCGTGGTGGACGATGCCATCGTGGTGATAGAGAACGTCGAGCGCTCGATGCACAGCGATAAGCTCGCCCCGCGCGAGGCGACCATCAAGGCCATGGAGGAGGTCACCGGCCCCATCATCGCCACCAGCCTGGTGCTCTGCGCGGTATTTATTCCGGTGGGCTTCCTCGGCGGCCTGGCCGGGGAAATGTACAAACAGTTCGCCATCACCATCGCCGTCTCGGTGGCAATCTCCAGCCTGGTGGCCCTGACCCTGAGCCCGGCGCTCTGCGCGGTGCTGCTCAAACCGGGCCAGCATGAACCGGCTGCGCCGTTCCTCGCCTTCAACCGCGTGTTCGATCGCCTGACCGCGGGCTATACCGCTGGCGTGCGCTTCTTCCTCAAACGCTCGCTGGTGGGCTTGGCGCTGTTCGGTCTGATGATTGCTCTGACCCTGGTGTTGTTCAACCGAGTCCCCAGTTCCCTGGTACCCAGTGAGGACCAGGGCTATGTGATCAACGCCTACTTCCTGCCGCCAGCGGCCTCGCTGACCCGTACCGAAACCCTGACCAGCGATGTGACCCAGCAGCTGATGCAGCACCCGGCGGTACAGGATGTGGTGACCTTCGCCGGTTTCGACATTCTGACCTTCGGCACGCGCAGCAATGCCGGAGTGTCGTTCGTGCCGCTGAAGGACTGGAGCGAGCGCACCACCCCCGAGCTGGATGCACGTAATCTGACCGGCACCTTTATGGGCATGGGCGCGGCGCAGAAGGATGGCGTGGTGCTGAGCTTCAACCCGCCGCCTATCACCGGCATGAGCACCACCGGCGGTTTCGAGGGCTATATCCAGGACCGTAGCGGCGGCACCACCGAGCAGTTGGCGGCCAAGGTTCAGGCCTTTCTCGCCGCGGTGAACCAGCGTCCGGAGCTGGGCGGGGTGCAGAGCACCTTCAGCGCCAACGTGCCGCAGTACTTTATCGATCTGGACCGGACCAAGGCGCGCGCCCTGGGCGTGCCGGTCAACGATGTGTTCACCGCCATGCAGGCGACCTTCGGCAGCTACTACGTCAACGACTTCAGCCTCTATGGCCGCACCTTCCAGGTCAGCCTGCAGGCCGAGGCGGAGTTTCGCAGCAAGCCGGAAGACCTGTCCCAGGTCTATGTGCGCTCGGCCAGCGGTGAGCTGATCTCGTTGTCGAGCCTGGTCAAGGTCAAACGCATCCTGGGGCCGGACAGCTACGCGCGTTTCAACGTCTACCCTTCGGCGAAGATCCTCGGCGGACCGGCACCCGGCTACAGCTCCGGGCAGGCCCTGGCGGCGGTGCAGGAGGTGGCCAGCGAGGTGCTGGGCAGCGACTACAGCATCGGCTGGACTGGCTCGGCCTACCAGGAAGTGGCCACTCAAGGCTCAGGCAGCAGCGCCTTCATCTTCGGCCTGATTCTGGTGTTCCTGATCCTCGCCGCCCAGTACGAGCGCTGGACCCTGCCATTGGCGGTGGTCACCGCGGTGCCCTTCGCGGTGTTCGGGGCGATTGTCGCGGTGTGGCTGCGCGGCATCGAGAACGACCTGTACTTCCAGGTTGGCCTGGTCACCCTGATCGGTCTGGCGGCGAAGAACGCCATCCTGATTGTCGAGTTCGCCGTGCTCTGCCGGCAGCAGGGCATGAGCATCTTCGAGTCGGCGCTGGAGGCTTCGCGCCTGCGCTTCCGGCCGATCATCATGACCTCGCTGGCTTTCGTGCTCGGCGTCATGCCGCTGGTCACCAGCACGGGGGCTGGTTCCGCCAGCCGCCACTCGATTGGTACCGGGGTGCTCGGCGGCATGCTGGCAGCCACGGTGCTGGCGGTGTTCCTGATCCCGATGTTCTACCTGCTGGTTGAGTCGCTGGCTTCGAAGCTCGGCAAGGGGCGCAAGACGGCCGAGGCGCTGGTGGAACCACCGCAATAGTCAGACCCTAGCCCGGACCTGGTCCGGGCTACGGCGTTCCCATGGCCTGCGGTCAATGGGCGACCCCCGATCAATCAATGGCCTTGGCCAATCTGTGCTGGACATCCATGCCGTTACGTATTCTGTTGATCCTTGGCGCGCTGAGCGCCTTCGGGCCTCTGGCCATCGATTTCTATCTGCCGAGTTTCCCCACCCTGGCGCGGGTGTTCGCCACCGATGTCGAGCATGTGCAGCTGTCGCTGTCGGCCTACTTTGCCGGGCTGGCCATCGGCCAGCTGATCTATGGGCCCCTGGCCGATCGTTTTGGCCGACGCAAGCCGCTGCTGGCCGGGGTGCTGCTGTTCAGTCTGGCGTCCCTGGCCTGCGCCCTGGCTCCGAGCCTGGAGTGGCTGATCGGCGCGCGTTTCGTCCAGGCCCTGGGCGGCTGCGCCGGCATGGTGGTGTCGCGGGCGGTGGTGCGCGACCTGTGCGACCCGATCAATTCGGCCAAGGCGTTTTCCCAGCTGATGCTGGTGATGGGGCTGGCCCCGATCCTCGCGCCGCTGGCAGGTGGCTTGCTGCTGAGCACCCTGGGCTGGCCGTCGATCTTTATCTGCCTGGCCCTGTTCGGCACCCTGTGCCTGCTGGCCGTGGCCCTGTGGCTGCCGGAAACCCTGGCCAAGGATGCGCCGCCCGCGCCGTTGCGCGGGGCCCTGGGCGAGTATCGCCGGTTATTCGGCGACTGGCCGTTTCTCGGTTATGCCCTGACCGGCGGATTCGCCATCGCCGGGATGTTCGCCTATATCGCCGGCTCGCCCTTCGTCTTTATCGAACTCTACGGCGTGCCGGCCGAACACTACGGCTGGCTGTTCGGCAGCAATGCCCTGGGCTTTATCCTGGTGGCGCAGCTCAATGCCTGGCTGGTGGCCCGTCACGGTCCGGGCTACTGGCTGCGCATTACCGTATGGTTCTACCTGGGCGCGGCCCTGGTGCTGGTGCTGGTGGCAAACGCCAGGCCGCAGATGCTCTGGCCCCTGCTGATCCCTCTGTTCGCCTGCATCGCCAGCCTAGGCATCCTGCTGCCCAATGCCTCGGCCTGCGCCATGGCCGGGCAGGGCAGCCACGCCGGCAGCGCCTCGGCGTTACTCGGCAGCCTGCAGTTCGTGATTGCCGCCAGTGCGGCGGCCATGGTCGCGCTGCTCCATGACGGCAGCGCCTGGCCTGTGGCCGTGGTGATCTTCGGTTGCGGCCTGCTGGCCGTGCTGTTCTCGCGACTTACCCGTTGGGCCGAACGGCGCGCCAGTTCGGCTGGGTAAAGGCGATGTTCTTTTGAGTAGCCAGGCGATAAAGCCCAGCCACACATGTCACTGCCTGTTGGGCTTCGCTGCGCTCAACGGCAACAGACCCTAAGACGGTGCGCACGGCCCCGCCTACCCATTGCACGCTGTTAGCTGGCGATACGCTGCCGCTCCCGGGGCAGGCTATGGGGGGCTTGCAGGCGCGCCTGCAGGGTGGCGACGAACTGACGGGCCTCGGCTTCGTTGCGAAAGGTCACGCGGTGCTGATCGAGGCGTACCTGCCAACAGCCCTGGGGCTGGTTTACCGGCTGTATCACAAGCTTCATGGGCGCATTCTCCGCTAAGGGGAACCCCAGTTTAGTCGGCGAATATGAATGTTCTCTGACCTGCATCAATTGTCTGCCCGGCGGCCTGCCGTTGGTCCGATACTGTGCTCAGTAATTGCGCTGCTGCTGCACGGCCAGGCCGGCCAGGCGGGTGAACTCGGTGACCAGGGCAATATCCTCGGCACTCGGGCTGGCGCAGTGGTGGTAGTAGATGCCGAAGGTGCCCAGCACCCTGTTGCTGTCATCCTTGAACGGCAGCGACCAGCAGGCGCGCAGGCCGGCGGCGCTGGTCAGCTCGCGGAAGTCGCGCCAGAAGGGGTGCTGGCTGAGGTCTTCGGCAATCACCAGGTCGCCGTTGCAGGCCGCATGTCCGCAGGAGCCTACTTCCGGTGCCGCCTGCAGGCCGTCGATGGCCTTGCAGTAGCTCTCCGGCAGACTGGGTGCGGCTCCCAGATGCAGGCGTTGTTGCGGGTCCAGCAGCATGATCGACACCAGCATATGCGGGTTGAGGCCCTGCAGCCGACGGCTGATATTGTCGAGAATATGCGGCAGCGGGAGGCGCGCCAGCAGTTCATCGAGTACCGCATTGCGCGCGTTTTGCAGCTCCTGGGTCTGGAAGCGCTCATGGATGTCGCGCAGAAAGCCGCGCAGGCTGTTGTCCGGCTGGCTGCGGCTGAGCTGCAGTTCGATCCGGCGCATTTGCCCATTGCGGGTCAGTAGGCGGTACTCGCTGCGCAGGCTGGTTTCCTCGCCCCTGGCCAGAGCACTGATCTGTTTGGCCAGTTTTCGGCCGTCCTCGTCATCGAGAAACTGGGTCAGCGGGCGGCCCAGGCTTTCATCGCTAAGATAACCGCTGAGCTTTTCCCAGGCCGGGTTATGGAAGGTCAGGTGGCCGTGGGCATCGGCGAGGAAGATCACATCGCTCAGCTGCTCGACCAGCTCGCGAAAGCGCTCTTCGCTGGCCAGCAGTTCGCCGTAGACCTGCTTCTGTTCGCTGAGGTCGATATCGATGCAGTACAGCTCCAGCTGGTCGCGGCTATTGCGCAACATCGAGTGGCTGGAATAGACCCACACCTGGCTGCCGTCCTTGCGTTGCAGGCGCAGCTCCGCGGCGGGAATGGCGGGGCCGCCGAGCAGCCAGCTCTGGATGGCGGCAGCCACCTGGGTACGCGAGGTGGGCGGGATGATCAGGTCTTCCAGGCGCTTGCCGATGGCCTCCTGCAGGCTGTAGCCATACAGCTGGGTGCTGGCCTGGTTCCAGTAGATCACCCGGCGCTCGCGGTCGTAGCCCTGCACGGCGATACGCGGCGTCTGTTCGAACAGCTGGCGAAAGCGCTGTTCGCTCTCGCGCAGGGCGCTTTCGTCGCGTTTCTGGCTGCTGATGTCCTGCACCGTACCGATGATGCGGTCCTGTTCGTTGACTTCACCGTGCAGCAGCAACCAGGTGGCCTGCAGCTTGTGTGGCTGATACGGGCGGGCGCTGAGGGTCATGGGTTTGCGCTCGAGCAGCAGGGCCTGCAGGGCGCGTTGCGCTGCGGGGCGATCGGCCGGGTGCAGCCAGCTGAGCAGGCGCTCCAGGCTGCACTGGCGGTTGTCGAGTTCCTCATCCTGGGCGTGGCCGAGCAGGGCCAGGGCTTCCGGGGTCCAGATGAAGCAGGTGCCGTATTCCCAGCTGCCGAGGCCGGCATGACGTTGCGTCTGCTGCAGCAGGCTGGTGCTGTGGGTCAGCTCTTCGAGCAGGTGCCGTTGAGCGCGGCGGTCGCGGTAGCTGACAACGAAGATCAACAGGGTGCTGAGCAGAATAAACAGCATGCCCTTGGCGGTCTGCAGGTTGGCCGCCAGCTCGCCGTCCTTGACCATTGCCTGCAGCAGGTTATCGCTGCCAAATATCCATAGGCTGCTGAACAGGCTGTATACGCCGGCCAGACGCAGTGGACCGTGAAGATCGGGTCGCATCCATTACCGCCAATGGCTAAATAGGTCGAAGAATGAAGTGGGTCTGCCGGATTAAAGAGGCAATGCACTGATTCTAGCTGGCCCATCGCCGAATGCCGCACATGCAGTAAAAAAGCTGTCCGGCGCGCGATGTACGCGCCAGCTTTGCTTGAGGCTTTTAGAACCCTTCGAGGACGATCTTGCCCTTGGCTGTGCCACTCTCCAGCAGAGTATGCGCGCGGCGCAGGTTGGCTGCGTTGATGCTACCGAAATGCTCGCCGAGGGTGGTCTTCAGGGTGCCGGCATCCACCAGTTCGGCAACCCGCTGCAGCAGGCGATGCTGTTCAATCATGTCTGCGGTCTCGAACAGCGAGCGGGTAAACATCAACTCCCAGTGCAATGACAGGCTTTTGCGCTTGAGCTGCATGATGTCCAGTGGTTGCTCCGGGTCGTCGATCAGCGCCAGGCGGCCCTGTGGGACGAGGGCTTCGACCAGTTGCGCGAAGTGCTGATCGGTCTGGGTCAGGCTGGCGACGTGGGTGACCTGATCGATACCGATACGTTTCAGCTCTTCACTCAGCGGCTGGCGATGGTCGATCACATGGTGTGCGCCCAGCTGGAGAACCCAGGCTTGGGTCTCGGGGCGGGATGCTGTGCCGATCACGGTCAGGCCGGTGAGCTGACGTGCCAGCTGCACCAGAATCGAACCGACCCCACCGGCGGCACCGACGATCAGCAGGCTCTGGCCCAGGTCGGTGTTGCCCTGGGTGATTTGCAGGCGCTCGAACAGCAATTCCCAGGCGGTGATCGCGGTCAGCGGCAGGGCGGCAGCTTCGGCAAACCCCAGCGTTGCTGGCATATGCCCGACGATGCGCTCATCCACCACATGCAGCTCACTGTTGGCCCCGGCGCGGTTGATCGCCCCGGCGTAATACACCCGGTCGCCGGCCTGGAACAGGCTGACCTCGCTGCCCACCGCCTTGACGATGCCGCTGGCATCCCAGCCCAGCACCTTGGCGGCACCGTCTGTTGGGGCGACGTTGCGGCGGATCTTGGTGTCCACCGGGTTGACCGAAATGGCCTTGACCTCGACCAGCAGATCGCGCGGGCCTGGCGTGGGCGCAGGCAGTTCGACATCCTGCAGGGCCTCGGCGTGGTCGACGGGCAGGGATTGGTAATAGGCGACAGCTTTCATGGGGGCGCTCCTTAAAGAATGCGTTGCATCAGTTGATGATCGACCTGCTCCAGCAGGCTGCCGCAGGTTTCGCCGAAGTGCAGAAAATGTGCGGTCTGCTGGTGCGCGCTAAGGGCGGCGGCGTCCTGCCATTGCTCGATCATGATGAAGCGGCTGGGCTGCTCCTGATGGCGGTGCAGGTTGTACTGCAGGCAACCGGCTTCGGCCTGGCTCGGCGGCACCAGTTGGCGCAGGCCGGCTTCAACCGCCTCGGCTTGGCCAGGGCGGGCGGTGATAGTGGCGATCAGGGTGAGTGGGCTCGACATGGCTGGGCTCCGGTTCAAGAGGAGGCCATGCTCGGTTATTTGATTGACGAGAAAAACCGTCGGCTACTAGAGTCTCTTTCAATATTTTTTTGATAATGAGCCGCCATGCTGCGTTTTGATGATTTGCAGTTGTTTGTCACCACCGCCGATCTGGGCAATCTATCGGCGGCGGCGCGGCGTCTGGATATTTCCCCGGCGGTGGCCAGTGCCGGGCTTAAACGCCTGGAGCTGCAACTGCAGGTACGCTTGTTCAGCCGCTCCACCCGCAGCCTGCGGTTAACGCCTGAGGGCGAGCTGTTTCTGGGTCATGCGCGTCTGGCCTTGCAGAACCTGGATGACGGTCGGCAGCAATTGGCTGGCAGCAAGGTCGGCATCAGCGGGCCATTGCAGTTGTCCGCGCCTTCGGACTTTGGCCGCAATACTTTGCTGCCCTGGCTGGATGAATTTCAGCAGGCGCACCCACAGGTGCAGTTGCGCCTGCTGCTGGGCGACCGCGTGACCGATCTGTTTCGCGAGCCAGTGGACATCGCCCTACGCTATGGCGCACCGGAGGACTCCAGCCTGGTCGCCTTGCCCGTGGCGGCGCTGAATCGCCGTGTACTGTGCGCCGCGCCGCAGTACCTGCACAAGCATGGCGCGCCGCAAGCGGTGGATGAACTGGCCGAGCACAACTGCCTGCTCTATATGCTCGGCGGACGGCTGCATGACCGCTGGCGTTTCAGCGATGGCAAGCGCGAGCAGGGCATCAGCGTCAAAGGCGACCGGGTCAGTGATGACGCCGATGTGGTGCGCCGTTGGGCGGTGAGTGGTGCCGGCCTGGTGTACAAATCCTGGCTGGATGTGGCCGGTGATGTGCGCGCCGGACGGCTCCGGGTGCTGCTACCCGAGCTACGCGGTGAGCCGACACCGCTTAACCTGATCTGCGCGCACCGCGCGCAACTGAGTAAGCCAGTGTTGTTGCTGCGTGAGTTTGTCCAGGGACGCTGTGCGGAGTTATTGGCGGATGCACCCTGGCCGAACTAAGATTGCCCCGCCAGCGCGCTGCGGCAATCCATCGCAGTGCTGCTGCCTCACATGCGTCCCGGAGCAATGCTAGAGTCGCGCCCATGAAATTGACCCGTACTGACCGTCGCCTGCTGGCCTGGATGCTGTATTTCAGCGTGCTGTTCAGTGCGTTCGCCTGCAGTATCGGCCATGGGCAGATGGCCGGCCTGCAGCTCAGCGGGCTGAGCAGCCAGTATTGCTCCTTCGAGGGTAACTTCGGTGCAGGCGCGGATCTGGATGGCTCCGGTGTTGTCGCGGCCAATCCTGCCACTGGCTCAGGTTGTTCGCTGAGTTCCACCTTCAGCGCCATCATCCTGGCGGCGTTTTTTGGCCTGCTGGGGCTGCTTGCTCCCAGTCGCGCGCCACTGCTGACTTTCTTCTTCACCCCGCGACCTGTCCGCTATCTCTGGCCTTCGGCCAACCCCCGCGCGTCCCCGTTTATTCCATAGCCATCCGGCATTCCGCCCGGATATTCCTGCCGTTGCCGCGCCCGCTAGCCTGCGCGGGGCCGGTATATGCAAGCTATTGGAGTCGACTTATGAGCCAACCTGCGCGCTCTTTCTACAACCTTGCCTGGCGCTGGCATTTCTATGCCGGGCTGTTCGTGATTCCGTTTCTGATCCTGCTGTCGCTGACCGGGATCATCTACCTGTTCAAGCCGCAGCTCGATCAGTTGCTGTATGCCGAGCTGCTGCAGGTGACGCCTGCCGAGCAGGCGATCTCGGCGGACCAGCAACTGGCCCTGGTGCAACAGGCCTATCCCGAGGCTGCGATTAGGCAATACCTGCCACCGCTGACCGAGGGCCGCAGCGCGCAGTTCGTCGTCGAGCAGGGCGGGCAGGGCCTGAGTCTGTTTGTCGACCCCTACCGTGGCCTGCTGCTTGGCAGCCAGGATGCCAGTTACAACCTGCAGGCCATTGCCCGCCAGCTACACGGCGATTTGATGATCGGCACCCTGGGCGACCGCCTGATCGAGCTGGCCGCCGGCTGGGGCATCGTCCTGGTGGTCTCCGGCCTGTACCTGTGGTGGCCACGCGGGCGCTCCGGCGCGGGCGTGCTCTGGCCTCGATTGAGTGCCGGTGGCCGACTGCTGTGGCGCGACCTGCATGCGGTAACCGGCTTCTGGGGCTCGCTGCTGCTGCTGTTCATGCTGCTGACCGGGATGACCTGGACCGGCTTCTGGGGCGCGCAGTTTGCCGGGGCCTGGAACCACTTCCCCGCGGCTATGTGGGATGAGGTGCCGCAGTCCGGCACGCTCACCGGCAGCCTGAACAACAGCAGCCGGCAGACCGTGGCCTGGGCGGTGGAAACCACGCCGCTGCCGGCTTCCGATCCCCATGCTGCGCATAAGGGCCATGCCACCAGCACCGTGCCAAGTGCCGCGCCCCAGGTCAGCCTGCAACAGGTGGTCGACACCGCCCGCGCGCGCGGCGTGCAGCGGGGTTACAGCATCACCCTGCCGAAAGGCGAAACCGGGGTGTACAGCGTGGCCTTGTTCGCTGATGACCCACGTAACGACGCGACCCTGCACCTGGATCAATACAGCGGTGCGGTATTGGCCGATGTGCGCTGGCAGGATTACGGCCCCGTGGCGAGAACCGTGGAGACCGGGGTGAAGTTGCACGAAGGCAAGCTGTTCGGCCTGGCCAATCAGCTGCTGATGCTGCTGGTCTGCCTGCTGATTCTGCTTAGCGCGGTCAGTGGCCTGATCATGTGGTGGCAACGTCGCCCGGCCGGCAAGTTCGGCGTACCGCCGCTGCGTCACGACCTGCCGCGCTGGAAGACCGCCATCGTCATCATCGGCCTGCTCGGTGCCGTCTTCCCGCTGGTGGGGGCGTCCCTGCTGCTGATCTGGGCGCTGGACGGGTTGCTGTCGCGTCTGCCCTGGCAGCGCCTGGCTAACGCCGGAATGGAATAACCGGCGCGGGCCCGGCCCGCGTCAATGCTTCGCCTTACCACATACATCTGGACTGTCAGTCCTCTACAGGAGAACACCATGTTGCTGAAGAAGACCCTGCTGATCGCCGCACTGCTGAGCCCGAGCCTGTTTGCCAGCGCCCATGACTACAGCGTCGGCGAGCTGCACATCGAGCACCCCTGGTCGCGGCAAATGCCGGCCGTGGCACCCACGGCTGCGGCCTATTTCGTGGTGCACAACAAGGGTGCCGAGGACGATCGCCTGCTCAGCGTCAGCACCCCGCATGCCGGCAAGGCCGAGCTGCATGAGCATATTCACGCCGATGGTGTGATGAAGATGCAGCAGGTGCAGAGCGTGGCGATTCCCGCCGGCGGCGAAGTGCAGTTTGCCCCCATGGGTTACCACGTGATGCTGTTCAACCTGCAGCAGCAGGCCAAGGACGGCGAGCGTTTTCCGCTGACCCTGACCTTCGAGAAGGCCGGTGCGGTCGAGGTGGAGGTGGCGGTGCAGAAGGATGCGCCAGTGGCCGAGCCGGCCCAGGGCGAAGGGCACGGGCACTAATCAGCGTCATGCAATCCCGCTGAGTTGCAGCGGGGTTGCTGTTACCCATTGAAGGTCGCTGCCATTGATTTGCATCAGCCGTGCTGCCCAGGCCTTTGGCCATACTCGCCACAGTATTTTTGAGTTGTCGTGATGCCCCGCAACCGCTCCCTTACAGCCCACTACCGCGCGAGCTGGCTGGCCCTGTTGGCCATGCTGTTGCTCAGCGTCGGGCCGTTAGGGGCACAACTCAGTCAGCCTGCCGAACCGGCCTGGCTGACCGAGCTGGCCTGTGGCGAGCACACAGACAGCCAAAAACTGGACCATGAAGCGCTATGGGCCAAGTGCGGCTATTGCACCTTGCTGCTGAGCAGCCCGGCCACCGCTTGTGCCAGCCCGACGCTGGCGCTGGCCGCGACTGTATCTGCGGATCGGCATGCTGCGCCGGTGCGCAGCGGGGTGGCCCGCTCGGCCATTTTCCCCGGTTCACGCAGCCGCGCCCCACCTGTTTATTCCTGAGTCTTATCGCCCTGTTGCCTGTGTCACTGCCGCCTGAGCGGCACTGGCCATTCCCTGGTTTTGTCTCGATTCTGGAATAAGCATGTCTACTCGTTCGCTATTGATCAGCGCCGTACCTTTTCGTCTGGCCCCTCTCTGTATCAGCCTGCTCTGGGCTGCGCAGGCGCAGGCCGAGCAAGTGCCTGAGCCGTCGCTGCTGGAGCTGCCGCCCCTGGTGGTCACCTGGGTCGTGCAGAGTTCGCCGGTCACCGTGGTCACCGATCCCAAGCAACCGCGCCAGCCGGTGCCCGCTGCCGATGGTGCGGACTACCTGAAGACCATTCCCGGCTTCAATGCCATCCGCAGCGGCGGCACCAATGGCGATCCGCTGTTCCGTGGCATGTTCGGTTCGCGTCTGAATATCCTCAGCGATGGCGGCCTGCTGCTGGGGGCCTGCCCCAATCGCATGGACGCGCCGACGTCCTACCTGTCGCCGGAAAACTTCGACCGCCTGACCGTGATCAAGGGGCCGCAGACCGTGCTGTGGGGGCCGGGGGCCTCGGCGGCGACCATCCTCTTCGAGCGCGACACACCGCGCTTCAACGAGCTGGGCGGGCGTGTCGATGGCAGCGTGCTGGTCGGCTCCAATGGCCGCTTCGACCGCCGTCTGGACGCCACGGCCGGCGGCAGCCAGGGTTATATACGGGTGCTCGGCAACACAGCTCAAGCCGATGATTACAGGGACGGTAATGGCGATACGGTGCCGTCGCGCTGGGAAAAGTGGAACGGCGATGTGCTGCTCGGCTGGACACCCAATGACGACACCCTGATCGAACTCAGCGCCGGCCGTGGCGATGGCGAAGCCCGCTATGCCGGGCGGAGCATGGACGGCAGCCAGTTCCTGCGCGAAAGCCTCGGTCTGCGCGTGCGCCTGGACAACCTCGGTGAGGTGTTCCGCGGCCTGGAAGGGCAGGTGTATTACAACTACGCCGACCACGTGATGGACAACTTCAGCCTGCGCAGCCCCAACCCGCAGGACGTGATGGTGATGATGCGCAACCCCATGGCCAGCAACGTCGACCACCGCACCCTGGGTGGTCGCCTGGTCGGCACCTGGGATTGGCAGGCGTTTGAACTCAAGGCTGGGGTCGATGCCCAGCGTAACGAGCACCGCAAGCGCGCCTCCAGCTTCAATATGCTGACCCAGGCCTACAGCGACTATGACCAGTTCCGTTGGGACAAGGATGCCGTCTTCCACAATTACGGGCTATTCGGTGAGCTGACCTGGCAGCTCAGCAAGCGGGAGCGTTGGGTCGCTGGTGCGAGGCTGGACCGCGCCTCGGTCAAGGACTACCGGCAGACCCTCGGCAGCGGCACGACCCTGCGCGCCAATCCGACCGCCGAGCAAACCCGCAGCGACACCCTGCCCAGCGGCTTTCTGCGTTACGAGCACGACCTGTTGCGCCTGCCGGCTACCTGGTATGCCGGCCTCGGCCATACCCAGCGCTTCCCCGATTACTGGGAGCTGTTCTCCGCCAGCCCTGGGCCGATTGGTTTCGTCCAGCCGATGCAGAGCCTCGACCCGGAAAAAACCACCCAGCTGGACCTGGGCATCAACTACAGCGGCAAAAAGCTCGAAGCCTGGGCCTCGGCCTATGCCGGCCAGGTGCGTGATTACATCCTGTTCAGCTATGGCCCGGGGATCATGCCGGGGCATGTGCGTTCGCAGGCCAGCAATATCGATGCGCGCATCATGGGCGGCGAGCTGGGCCTGAGCTATCGCCTGGACAGCAACTGGAAAACCGATGCCAGCCTGGCCTACGCCTGGGGCAAGAACAGCTCCGATGACCGCCCGCTGGCGCAGACCCCGCCGCTGGAGGCGCGCTTCGGCCTGGCCTATGAGCAGAGTGACTGGAGCGCCGGGGCCCTCTGGCGCGTGGTGGCTGCGCAGAACCGGGTGGACGAGGGCAAGGGCAACGTGGTCGGCAAGGACTTCGACAGCAGCAGCGGCTTTGCCGTGTTCTCGCTTAATGCCGCCTACCGCCTGAGCCCGGAAGTGAAGGTCAGCGCCGGCATCGACAACCTGTTCGACAGGGCCTACAGCGAACACCTGAACCTGGCCGGCAATGCCGGCTTCGGCTTCGCCATGGACGATCCGCAGGCCTTTAACGAGCCGGGGCGTACGCTGTGGACCAAGCTGGATTTCAGCTTCTGATCCGGCCAACAGCGTTTGCGTAGGAGCGGGCTTCGCGGGCATGGCCCGCTCCTACGGTATTGCGGCCGCCTTAGACCAGCCTTGCATCCAGGCTGTTCTGCGCCAGGCGCTGGGCCTGTTCCCGGGTCATGCCCAGGCTGTCGTGCAGGGCGACGAAGTTTTCGGTGACGTAACCGCCGAAGTAGGCCGGGTCGTCCGAATTCACCGTCACCTTCACCCCGCGTTCGAGCATCTGCAGGATGTTGTGCTGGCGCATATCGTCGAACACGCAGAGCTTGGTATTCGACAGTGGGCAGACGGTCAGCGGGATCTGCTCGTCGATAATGCGCTGCATCAGTCGCTCGTCTTCGATGGCGCGCACACCGTGGTCGATGCGCTCGATCTTGAGCAGGTCTAGCGCTTCCCAGATGTATTCGGGCGGGCCTTCTTCACCCGCGTGGGCGACGGTCAGCAGGCCTTCGCTGCGCGCCTTGTCGAACACCCGCTGGAACTTGCTGGGCGGGTGGCCCATCTCCGAGCTGTCCAGGCCGACGGCGATAAAGGCATCGCGAAATGGCATGGCCTGTTTCAGCGTGTCGAAAGCGGCTTCTTCGGGTAGATGGCGCAGAAAACTCAGGATCAGGCCATGGCTGATGCCCAGCTGCTTCTCGCCATCGACCAGGGCCTGCTTGATGCCGCGCAGCACCACCTCGAAGGGAATGCCACGGTCGGTGTGGGTCTGCGGATCGAAGAACGGTTCGGTGTGGATCACGTTCTGCGCCTTGCACTTTTGCAGGTAGGCCCAGGTCAGGTCGTAGAAATCCTGCTCGGTGCGCAGCACATCGGCACCGGCGTAATACAGGTCGAGAAACTCCTGCAGGTTGTTGAACGCGTAGGCACCGCGCAGCGCTTCGACGTCGTTCCAGGGCAGGGCGATCTTGTTGCGCTCGGCCAGGGCGAATAGCAGCTCGGGCTCCAGCGAGCCTTCCAGGTGCAGGTGCAGTTCGGCCTTGGGCAAGGCATTGAGCCAGTCGTACATGGTCAGGTCTCGTTATCAGGCATGGTCGCGACAAAGTTTAACCGTAAGGACAGGATTTCGCCGAATCAGTCTGCGTAGGGTGGACATCGCTTTTTATGTCCACCAGGCGGGCGGCGCGGTGCCACAGGTGGTGGATGAAAAAAGCGTCAGCTACGCGCCCCGATCCACCCTACGCCTGACGGTGTTATGCGTCGGCCTGTACTTCGCGCCGATACGCATAGGTGTCGGCAAAGCGCGACAGCAGGTACTCGGCACTGGTCACGCTCGGGTACTTGGGTGGATTGGCGGCGTCCGAGCAGTTGGGCAGGCAGCTGATTTCGGTGTCCGGGTGCGGTTCGGCGAAGAACGGCATGGAGTAGCGATCCACCCCCAGTGGGCTGATCACCCGATGCGGGGTCGAGGTGTAGCGGTCGTTGCTCCAGCGCGCCAGCATGTCGCCGATATTCACCACAAAGCTGCCGGCAATCGGCGGCGCATCGATCCACTGGCCATCGCGGTGGCGCACCTGCAGGCCACCGGCGTCGTCCTGGTAGAGCAGGGTGATGCAACCGTAATCGGTGTGCGCCCCGGCACCCTGCTGGTCGGCACTGCTGGCGGTGTGGCGCGGTGGGTAGTGGATCATGCGCAGCACGCTGATCGGTTCATGGAAGCGGCTGTCGAAGAAGTCGCGGTCGATATCCAGGGCCAGGGTCATGGCGCGCAGCAGGGTCTGCGCCAGCGCCTGCATATCGCGGTAGTGCTGCTCCATCAGCTCTTCCCAACCGGGCAGCTGTGGATGCCGATTTGAGCCGCGCAGCGGCTTATCAGCCAGTACCTCAGGATGATCGGCGGGCATATGGAAACCCATGTCGAAGGTTTCCTTGAGGTCGCTGGGCTTGCTCGGGTCCAGCTGTTCGGTGGCAATCGCGCCGTAGCCACGGTGATGGGCGGTCTGGGTGATGTCGATCTTGAGCTTTTCTGCGGCCGGCAGGGCGAAGAAGGCCTTGGCGGCGCTCAGCAGCTCGGCAATGCGCGCCGGGCTGATCGGGTGCCCGGTGATATAGAAGAAGCCCCATTCGCGGCAAGCGCGGTCGATCTGTTCGGCCACGGCCGGCCAGGCGGATGGATCGGCTGAGTAAAGCGGGGCGATATCGATAATCGGTAGGCTGTGCATAGAGGCTCCGGGTGGGGCGTGCTGCGAGTCTTCTCGTACCCAGGGCAGCGAAAAAGGACGATGCCGGGTTAGGGCATCGTCCTTCTGATGCGGTTCTGCCAGAGGGCAGGGACGGCATCGGTGATTGCTGAAAACTATCGCCGCTAAAGCGCCTCCCACATTGTGGGAGCGGCTTGAGCCGCGATTCCAGCTTACTTCGGCAGTTCAGCCTTTACGTTTTCCACGTAGTAGTTCATCGAGGCCAGTTCGGCGTTGGTCGCGGCGACGCCGGCCGGGATCTTCTCTGCGCCGCTCTGGTCCTTGATCGGCCCGGTGAACGGGTGGAAGGCCCCGCTCTTGATGTCGGTGATGATCTGCTCGGCTTCGGCTTTCACCTCGGCCGGTACCAGATCGCTGATCGGCAGACGGATGGTGTCTTCAGCCAGGCCGCCCCAGAAATCTTCGGATTTCCAGTTGCCGTCGATCACCGCCTGGGTAGATTTGACGTAGTGCGGGCCCCAGTCGTTGACGATCGAGGTGAGCACAGCTTTCGGCCCGAAGTGGGCCATGTCCGAGGCGTAGCCCACGGAATAGACACCGCGACGCTCGGCAGTCTGGATCGGGGCCGGGCTGTCGGTGTGCTGGAATACCACGTCGACGCCCTGGTCGATCAGGGCGTTGGCGGCATCGGATTCCTTGCCCGGATCGAACCAGGAGTTGACCCACACCACCTTGATCTCGGTGCCGGGGTTGTACTTGTCCAGGGCCAGCTGGATGGCGTTGATATCGCGGATCACTTCCGGGATCGGGAAGGAGGCGACGTAGCCGATCTTCTTGGTCTTGGTCATCTTCGCCGCGAGGAAACCGCCGACATAACGGCCCTCATAGGAGCGGGACAGGTAGGTGCCGAGGTTCTTGTCCTGCTTGTAGCCGGTGGCGTGCTCGAAGGTCAGCTTGGGGAACTGCTTGGCCACTTTCAGCGTCGGGTTCATATAGCCGAAGGAGGTGGTAAAGATCAGGTCATAGCCGCCCTTGGCCATGTTGCGGATCACCCGCTCGGCATCCGCCCCTTCCGGCACGTTTTCCACATAGCTGGTCTCGACCTTGTCGCCGAGCTGCTTGATCACCGCCTGGCGACCCTGCTCGTGCTGGTAGGTCCAGCCATGGTCGCCAATCGGGCCGATATAAACGAAGCCGACCTTCAACGGATCGGCGGCGACAGCGCCCAGGGTGGCGCTAAAGCCAAGGGCGGCGACGAGGGCACGCAGCAGGGGTTTTTTGCTCTTCTCGAACATGGTCGGTGGAACTCCGATGTGTGTGGGTACGTTGTTGTTAAACAGCTGCCGGTTGGATTGCAAAAAGCTGACCAACTGGACAATTAGCGTGTAATGCCGCGCTATTACGCAGAACCCCGCCGGGGCGGGGTTCTGCGGTAGTGCTGTGCTGGTGCGTAAGGAGCAGGTCGTGCTGCCTGCTGGTGCGTAGGCGTAGCTTAGTGTCCCGGCTGCCAGGGCTTGCCCAGTGACACCGGGGCAAACAGACGTGTCTTGATTGCATCCCTTGAGAGCAGAACCAGCACCAGAATCGTCGCCACATACGGCAGCATCGCCAGCAGGTTGGAGGGGATCGACAGGCCGATGCCCTGGGCCACCAGGTGGATGATGCTGGCCAGGCCGAACAGGTAGGCCCCGAGCAGCACGCGCAGCACCCGCCAGCTGGCAAACACCACCAGCGCCAGGGCGATCCAGCCGCGCCCGGCGGTCATGTTTTCCGCCCACATCGGCGTATAGGCCAGCGACAGGTAACCGCCGGCAAGCCCCGCCATGGCACCGCCGAACAGCACCGCCAGGGTGCGCACGCGCAGCACCGGCAGGCCCATGGCGCTGGCGGCGTCGGGGTTTTCGCCGACCGCCTGGATGATCAGGCCGATGCGGCTTTTCAGCAGGACCCAGGCCACCAATCCGAACAGGGCGAAGGACAGGTAGACCAGGATGTCCTGGGCAAACAGCATGCGTCCGATCAGCGGAATCTCGCTGAGCAGCGGAATGGCGATGGGCTCGAAGCCTGCCAGTGGCTTGCCGACCCAGGCCGCGCCGACAAAGGTCGACAGGCCGACGCCAAAGATGGTCAGCGCCAGGCCGGTGGCCACCTGATTGGCGTTAAAACCCAGGGCCACGGCGGCGAACAGCATGGACAGCAGCATGCCGGCGCTCATCGCCAGCAGCACGCCGAGCCACAGGTTGCCGGTACTCAGGGCGACGATAAAACCTATCACCGCGCCGAACAGCATCATGCCTTCCTGACCGAGGTTGAGCACACCGCTCTTCTCGCAGATCAGTTCACCCAGGGCCACCAGCAGCAGCGGCGTACCGGTGCGCACCATGGCGTAGAAAATATTGCTTAACAGGTCGAGGTCCATCGGTTGCTCCGGATTTGGCTATTGCTTCAATTCATCTGCAGAGGCTTCCCCCCCTCACCCCAGCCCTCTCCCCGGAGGGGCGAGGGAGCTGTACCGCGTTGACTCGAAGTCGCGCGCCGCTTCTGTCCCCTCTCCCTTTTGGGGAGAGGCTTAGGGTGAGGGGGCGTCCGTTCAGGCTGCCACTTTTTTCAGTACCGGAAGGCTGGTCCATTTCCACTTCAGCCGTGGCCGATAGAGGATCAGCACGTCACAGGCGAGCAGGAAGAACAGCATCATTCCCTGGAACAGCTGGGTGATCGCCTGGGGCAGGTTCATGGTCATCTGTGCGTTCTCGCCGCCCAGGTAGAGCAGGGCCATCAGCAGGCTGGCGCAGACGATACCGAGCGGATTGAGGCGGCCGAGAAAGGCCACGGTGATCGCCGCGTAGCCATAGCCTGGGGAGACCTGCGGCACCAGCTGGCCAATCGGCCCGGCCACTTCACCGACCCCCGCCAATCCGGCCAGGCCGCCGCTGACCAGCAGGGCAAACCACACCAGGCGCTTCTCGCGAAAGCCGACAAAACCGGCAGCGCGGCGGTCGAGGCCGAGTACCTTGATCTGAAAACCAAGAAAGCTCTTGTGCAGCAGCACCCATACCGCCACCAGGGCCAGCAGGGCGAAGTACAGGCCGGCGTGCAGGCGGCCATCTTCACTCACCAGAGGCAGGCGGCTGGCATCGCCAAACATCGCCGACTCGGGGAAGTTGAAGCCGGCCGGGTCCTTCAGCGGACCATGCACGAAGAACAGCAGCAGGTTCAGCGCGATGTAATTGAGCATGATGCTGGTGAGAATTTCGTTGGCATTGAACTGGGTGCGCAGCCAGGCGGTCAGCCCGCCCCAGGCTGCGCCGGCGGCCATGCCGGCGAGTACCACCCAGACCAGCGCCCAGCGGCTGTCCCAGTCGATAAGCTGGATCGCCATGGCGCTGCCGGCCAGTGCGCCGAGCAGCAGCTGGCCTTCCGCGCCGATATTCCAGATACGGGCCTGGTAGGCCACGGCCAGGCCGAGGGCGCAGAGCAGAATCGGCAGCGCCTTGACCAGCAGTTCGGAGACGCCGTACCAGTCGGCCAGCGGCGCAATCAGCAAGGTGTGCAGGGTCTGCAGCGGATCGTGGCCGAGCAGGGTGAACAGCAGCGCGCCGCTGCACAGGGTCAGCACGGCGGCGAGCAGCGGCGACAACCAGAGCATGGCGCGCGATTGCTGACCGCGCGGTTCGAGGGATAACAGCATGGGAAACTCCGTCAGCTCAGGTGGGCAGCAGGGGCTGCCAGCGGGCTTGTGATGGGGGGCAGCGGGGCGAATTCGCCGGCCATCCAGCGGCCGACTTCAACCGCTTCAGTTTCTGCGGTGGCGGCCAGGGGCGAGAGCTTGCCGCTGCACAGCGCGCCGATGCGGTCGCTGATCTGGAACAGCTCGTCGAGGTCTTCGGAAATCACCAGGATCGCTGCACCGGCATCGCGCAGGGCAATCAGCGCGCGATGAATCGCCGCCGCCGCGCCCACGTCCACGCCCCAGGTCGGGTGCGCCGCCACCAGCAGTTTGGGCTGCTGCAGAATCTCGCGGCCGAGGATGAATTTCTGCAGGTTGCCGCCGGAAAGGCTGCGCGCCAGCGCATCGGCATCCGGCGTTTTCACCGCAAAGCGCTGGATGATCTGGTCGGCCAGGGCGCGCACCTTGCCGCGCTGAATCAGGCCCTTGCTCAGCAGGCCCTGCTGGAAGGCAGTGAGCAGGGCGTTGTCGGCCAGGCTCATGTCCGGCACCGCGCCATGGCCCAGGCGCTCGGCCGGGACAAAGGCCAGGCCGAGTTTGCGTCGCGCATCCGGGTATAGGTGGGCGATGGGCTGTTGATCGAGGCTGATGCGCGCGTGCTCGTTGCGCGGCAGCCGGGTTTCGCCGCTGAGCAGGGCGAGCAGTTCATCCTGGCCATTGCCGGCCACCCCGGCGATGCCGACGATCTCACCGCTGCGCACCTCCAGGCGGATCTGCCTGAGGGTGCAGCCGAACGGATCGGCGTCGTGCCAGCTGAGGTCATCCACCCGCAGTCGCGGCAGGCCGCCACTGGCTTTCGGGTAACTGCTTTCCAGCCCTTCGGCGTCCCCGACCATCAGCCGCGCCAGCTGCAGGTCGCTGCATTCGGCCGGTACGCAATGCCCCGACACCTTGCCGCCGCGCAGCACCGTGGCGCTCTGGCACAGGGCACGCACTTCGCCGAGCTTGTGGCTGATAAACAGAATGCTGCAGCCCTCTGCTGCCAGGCGGCGCAGGGTGACAAACAGCTCGTCGGCCTCCTGCGGGGTGAGCACCGAGGTCGGCTCATCGAGGATCAAGAGTTTGATGTCCTGCATCAGGCAGCGCACGATCTCCACCCGTTGCCGCTCGCCGATGGACAGGCTGTGCACCAGCCGGCCCGGTTCCAGGGCCATGCCATAACGCTGCGAGACTTCGCGAATCTTCGGCTCCAGCTGCTTGGGTGTGCCGGCCGCCGCGCCCATGGCCAGGGCGATGTTTTCCGCCACCGTCAGAGTTTCGAACAGCGAGAAGTGCTGAAACACCATGCCCACACCGAGGCTGCGCGCCATGGCCGGGTCGCGCATCTTCAAGGCTTCGCCCTGCCAGCGGATCTCGCCGCTGTCGGGCTGGGTGACGCCGTAGATGATCTTCATCAGGGTGCTTTTGCCGGCACCGTTCTCGCCGAGCAACGCATGGATTTCCCCAGGGGCAATGCTCAGGTCGATACGGTCGTTGGCCTGGCAGCCAGGGTAGCGCTTGCTGATACCGCTCAGCTGCAAGCGTGGAACAGAGGGGGAACTGGACATGGGCAGTGGCTCAGGAATGACAACTGGCCTGGCTAAAGCAAAAAGCTGGCCAGTGGGTCAGAAAAGCCAGCGGCCCGCACTCGTGCAAGCCCCGCCACAACGCCGCGCCAGCGGGTGGCTCCAGCTTGGTGCGTGGTCTTGATGGCTGGTGCGTTTTGGCGCATCGCGGGCAAGCCCGCTCCTACCAAAGCCCGCAGCGCCAGGTAGTCGCTGTTACACCGCTATCCTTGTAGGAGCGGGCTCGCCCGCGATCATTCGTCAGACCGACGCAGGCTCATAACCACACCGCATCCCATAACGGGTAATCGCCAATACGTGCCACCAGGCCTGCTCGCAGCGGATTGGCGACGATATAACGAGCCGCCGATTGCAGGTCTTCATCCCGGCGCAGCGCGCGGTCGTGGTAACCCGGCTGCCAGATCGGGCCCTGTGTGCCCAGGCGCTGATTGATCAGCCGTGCGCTGTTGCTTTTGATAGGGCGCATCAGGTCATCCAGAGAGCCTGTTTGCAGTTGTACAAGCCAATGCAGGTGATCGGGCGTGACTACCCAGGCTAGAGATGCCACCTGATGTTGTTCATGGGCTGCGCGCAGCTCTGCCACCAGTAGACGCGCCAAAGCGAAGTCATAAAACAGCGGGCGGCGCTGTAACAGTGTGGTGGTCAGCAGGTAAAGGCGTCCCGGCTCTGAATAGCGGCCACGCCGCAGGCTATGGCCATGGGGTTTCGCAGGCATTCCATTGCCTCCATGGGGTATTCGAAATGGATCGCGGCCAAGGCCGCTCCTACAAAAGCGTGCCGCGCCCGGCAATCGCGGTCACGCCGCTATCCCTTGTAGGAGCGGGCTTGCCCGCGATAATTCGTGAAGTTGGTTGCAGACTCACAGCCACAATGCAGAAGCGTAGTGCACCTATAGCGGTAGCAGCTCGATCCGCCCACGGCTGATATCCGCCAGCAACCGCTGCAGCTCGGCGACCCGTGGGGCAGGGATGGCCAGCTGCAGTTCGGCCCCCGTGGCGTCGTAGCTTTCGCTTTCCAGCAGGCAGTCCAGTTCCGCCAGACGCGCCTTGAGCAGCGGCAGTTCGGCGAACAGGCAATGGCAGCGGTACTGCTCGCGGGCCACCAGCTCGATGCGCGGGGCGCTTTGCAGGCATTTGTTGGCGCTGCCGCCGTAGGCGCGGGCCAGGCCGCCGGTGCCGAGCTGGATACCGCCGTACCAGCGGATCACCAGTACCGCCACCTGGTCCATATCCTGGGCTTCGATCGCCGCGAGTATCGGCCGGCCAGCGGTGCCGCCGGGCTCTCCGTCATCGCTGAAACGGTACTGCTGGCCAACCTTCCAGGCCCAGCAGTTATGGCTGGCGCTGGCATCGCTGTGCGCCGCGATAAACGCCTGCGCCTCGGCCGCGCCGGCAACCGGCACGGCGAGGGCGAGAAAGCGGCTTTTGCGAATCTCCTCGCGGTAATCGCAAGGGCCGAGCAGGGTAAAGGGCATCAGGCGTCTTTGACAGGAGGCGTCAGACCGCAGCCCTTGAGGATGATGCGGATCAGGTTGTCGCCGGCCACTTCATAGTCCTGCTTGGTCAGGCGCGAGGTGCCGGTGACACGGCAGATCTGCGAGGCAAAGTCGGCGTAGTGCTGGGTGCTGCCCCACAGCAGGAAGATCAGGTGCACCGGGTCGACCGGGTCCATCTTGCCGGCGGCGCTCCAGGCCTCGAACACCGCGGCGCGACCACGGAACCAGGTCTGGTAGTCCTGGCTGAGCATCTGCGAAAGGGTTTCGCCGCCGCTGATCACTTCCATGGCATAGATGCGCGAGGCTTTCGGATGGCGGCGGGAGAATTCCATCTTGGCGCGGATATAGCGGGTCAGGGCTTCGGCCGGGTCGTCGTCGACGGTCAGGTTGTTGAAGGTGCTGTCCCACAGTTCGAGGATATTGCTCAGCACCGCCTGGTACAGGCCCAGCTTGTTGCTGAAGTAGTAATGCAGGTTGGCCTTGGGCAGGCCGACGTTCTGCGCGATGGTGTTCATGCTGGTGCCCTTGAAACCGTGACGGGCGAACTCCTCCTCGGCGGCCTTGATGATCGCTTCTTCGTTTTTCTGCCGAATCCGCCCGGCGGGTTTGGCGCTCGGGTCGGTACAGTGGGCGAGTACTTCAACAGTCATGGGCGCTTCCGCAGTGGTCAGGTTTTCGGACGACTGCACTGATAACCCACACTCGCCGAAGTGACAAGCGCAAGGGGCAAAAAAACGCGATAACCGCCATTTAGGCGGGCATTTGCACCGTATTCGTGCATGCTCAGCCCCTTGGTTAGCAGGCCGTTTTTGCCTTGTCTTGCCAACGTAGGTAGTTTTTCAGCGGTCTGTTAGGGTGTTCAGGCGCTGGCGGCCAGCGCCTCGAGAAAGCTTTCCAGCACCAGGTGCGGGCGGCGGCCCTTGCGGGTGACCGAGGCCAGGCTGATGTCGTAGAAGCGGCTGGTCGGTTTCAGCACCCGCAGGCGGCCCTGCTGCACCCAAGCCTGGGCGTAATGGTCGGGCAGGTAGCCGATATAGCGCCCGGTGAGAATCAGAAAGGCCATGCCTTCGCGGTCCGAAGCGCTGGCGGTGCAATTGAGCGCCTGGTAGTGGCTCTGCGCCTCGGGCGGCAGGCGAAAGGTCGGGGCGATGGCTTCCTGAGCGTTCAGCCGTTCATCTTCCAGCTGCTGATCATCGACGTAGAACAGCGGGTGGCCGACCGCGCAGTAGAGCAGCGAGCGCTCATCGTACAGCGGCTGGTAGTCCAGCCCGGACAGCGCCGTCACTTGCGGCACCACGCCGATATGCAGACGGCCATCGAGTACGCCTTGTTCGACCTCGCTCGGCGGGGTCATGCGGATATGGATATGCACGTCCGGGCCACGCTCTTTCAGGCGCGCCAGGGCGTTGGTGATGCGCATATGCGGCACCGTCACCAGGTTGTCGGTCAGGCCGATATTCAGCTCGCCGCGCAGGTGCTGGTGCAGGCCGTTGACCTCGGTACGAAAGCTCTCCAGCGCCGCCAGCAACTGCTGGGTGCTCTGGTACACCTCGCGGCCTTCTTCGGTCAGGGCAAAGCCGGCGCGGCCGCGTTGGCACAGACGCAAACCGAGGCGCTGTTCCAGATCGCTCATCTGCTGGCTGATCGCCGAGCGGCCGATCCCTAAGGCGCTTTCCGCAGCGGAAAAACCGCCGCATTCCACCACGCTGCGAAACAGCTTGAGCAGGCGAATATCAAAATCACTGACCTGGGCCAGCGGGTCGGGGCGACGGGTGCTCATGTTGGGAGGCTCATTGTTTAGTGAGGGCTTAACTAAAGATAAGAAGAGTCTGGTTTTCATGACTCTAAGCCCGTGGCACCTTTACTGGCAACTGCTTCTCTATCTAAGAACACCGCCCTTCCTTGCGAGGCCGCACCATGAACATGCCGCAGACCGAAGTCCCGTCCCTGGCCAGCCAGCTCAAGCTGGATGCGCACTGGATGCCGTTCTCCGCTAACCGCAACTTCAAGCGCGACCCCCGCCTGATCGTGGCTGCCGACGGCAACCACTTTATCGACGACAAGGGCCGCCGCGTGTTCGACAGCCTGTCCGGGCTGTGGACCTGTGGTGCCGGACATAACCGCAAGGAAATCCAGGACGCCGTGGCCAAGCAGCTGGGCACCCTCGATTACGCCCCGGGCTTCCAGTACGGCCACCCGCTGTCCTATCAGCTGGCCGAGAAAATCACCGAGCTGACTCCGGCCGGCCTCGACCACGTGTTCTACACCGACTCCGGCTCCGAGTGCGCCGACACCTCGGTGAAGATGGCCAGGGCCTACTGGCGCCTGAAAGGCCAGCCGAGCAAAACCAAGTTTATCGGCCGCGCCCGTGGTTACCACGGCGTGAATATCGCCGGCACCTCGCTGGGCGGTATCGGCGGTAACCGCAAGATGTTCGGCCAGATGATGGACGCCGACCACCTGCCACACACCCTGCAGTCGCACCTGGCCTTCACCAAAGGCATGGCCGAGACTGGCGGCGTGGAGCTGGCCAACGAGCTGCTGAAACTGATCGAACTGCATGACGCCTCGAACATCGCTGCCGTGATCGTCGAGCCGATGTCCGGTTCCGCCGGCGTGATCGTGCCGCCTGTTGGCTACCTGCAGCGCCTGCGTGAGATCTGCACCCAGCACAACATCCTGCTGATCTTCGACGAAGTGATCACCGCTTACGGCCGCATGGGCAAGTGGACCGGTGCCGAGTTCTTCGGCGTGGTCCCGGACATCATGAACACCGCCAAGCAGGTCACCAACGGCGCGATTCCGCTGGGCGCAGTGATCGCCTCCAGCGAGATCTACAACACCTTTATGAACCAGGCGATCCCCGAGCACATGGTCGAGTTCGGCCACGGCTACACCTACTCGGGCCACCCGGTGGCCTGCGCCGCCGGCCTGGCAACCCTGGAACTGCTCAAGCGCGACAACCTGATCGAGCAATCCGCCGCCCTCGCGCCGATCTTCGAAGACAAGCTGCACAGCCTCAAGGGCAGCAAGAACGTGGTCGACATCCGCAACTGCGGCCTGGCCGGCGCGATCCAGATCAGCCCGCGTGATGGCGACCCGGTGATCCGTCCTTTCGAGGCCGGTATCAAACTGTGGAACGCCGGTTTCTACGTGCGCTTCGGTGGCGACACCCTGCAGTTCGGGCCAACCTTCAACACCAAGCCCGAGCAGCTGGACTCTGTGTTCAACGCCGTCGGTGATGTGCTGAACAACCTCGACTAAGCCACCCACTATTCCCTGTAGGAGCGGCCTTGGCCGCGATCAAGCCACCAGCGAATCGCGGGCAAGCCCGCTCCTACACAACAAGATCCGTTATTAAGGAATTGCCATGACCATCGTTAACCACCTGATCCACGGCGAACTGACTACCGGCACCGGCCGCAACGCAGACGTGTTCAACCCGTCCACCGGTGCAGTCACCAAGCAGGTCGCCCTGGCCGACCGCGCCACCATGCAACTGGCCATCGACTCGGCCAAGAGCGCCTTCCCGGCCTGGCGCAACACCCCGCCGGCCAAGCGCGCCCAGGTGATGTTCCGCTTCAAGCAGCTGCTCGAGCAGCACGAAGCGACCATCTCCAAGCTGATCAGCGAAGAGCACGGCAAGACCCTGGAAGACGCCTCCGGTGAACTCAAGCGCGGTATCGAGAACGTCGAATTTGCCTGCGCCGCCCCGGAAATCCTCAAGGGCGAGTACAGCCGCAACGTCGGCCCGAACATCGACGCCTGGAGCGACATGCAGCCGATTGGCGTGGTGGCCGGCATCACCCCGTTCAACTTCCCGGCCATGGTGCCGCTGTGGATGTACCCGCTGGCCATCGTTTGCGGCAACTGCTTTATCTTGAAGCCGTCCGAGCGTGACCCAAGCTCCACCCTGTATATCGCCCAGTTGCTGATCGAGGCCGGTCTGCCCAAAGGCGTGCTCAACGTGGTGCACGGCGACAAGGAAGCCGTGGATGCGCTGATCGATGCGCCGGAAGTCAAAGCCCTGAGCTTTGTCGGCTCCACGCCGATTGCCGAATACATCTACAGCGAAGGCACCAAGCGCGGTAAGCGCGTGCAGGCTCTGGGCGGCGCGAAGAACCACGCCGTGCTGATGCCCGATGCCGACCTGGACAACGCCGTCAGCGCACTGATGGGCGCGGCCTACGGCTCCTGCGGCGAGCGCTGCATGGCCATCTCCGTGGCCGTATGCGTAGGCGATCAGATCGCCGATGCACTGGTCGAGAAGATCGTGCCGCAGATCAAGGCCCTGAAAATCGGTGCCGGCACCTCCTGCGGCCTGGACATGGGCCCGCTGGTTACCGGCGCTGCGCGTGACAAGGTCAAAGGCTACATCGACGCCGGCGTGGCCCAGGGCGCAAGCCTGGTAGTCGACGGCCGCGATCTGGTGGTGGCGGGCAACGAGAACGGCTTCTTCGTCGGCGGCACCCTGTTCGACAAGGTGACCCCGGAGATGACCATCTACACCGACGAAATCTTCGGCCCGGTGCTGTGCATCGTCCGCGTCGGCAGCCTGGAAGCCGCTATGCAGCTGATCAACGACCACGAATATGGCAACGGCACCTGCATCTTCACCCGCGACGGTGAAGCAGCGCGGCTGTTCTGCGACGAAATCGAAGTCGGCATGGTCGGCGTCAACGTACCGCTGCCGGTACCGGTCAGCTACCACAGCTTCGGCGGCTGGAAGCGCTCGCTGTTCGGCGACCTGCACGCCTACGGCCCGGACGGTGTGCGCTTCTACACCCGCAAGAAGGCCATCACCCAGCGCTGGCCGCAGCGCGCCAGCCACGAAGCGGCGCAGTTCGCTTTCCCAAGCAACGGTTAAGCAATATCCAAGGGGGCTGATCGCAAGATCAGCCCCCTTTTTTAGATGTGGATGACGACCTGTAGGAGCCAGCTTGCTGGCGATCTTTCGCGACCAGCAGTAACCCTCAGGCGCAATTATTCTGTAGGAGCGGCCTTGGCCGCGATCAAGGCCACCACCGAATCGCGGGCAAGCCCGCTCCTACACAAGCAGCATCGCAACACGTTTACGCAACAAACCAGCCGCGCGGGCGCGGCGTTGGTGCAGTGACCGCAGGTTACGGCACCCCTTGGGTGAGCGGGTTCAGGGTTTCCTGGCCTGCAAGCCCGCTCTCCCAAGGGCAGCCCACTTCAATTGACTATGAAGAGGACTCCCTATGACAAAACCCATGATTGGCCTACCCCTGTGCCGCTGGCAGCTGACCAGCCGTGATATCGGCTGGTTTCACCTGGTCGGCGAGAAGTACATCCACGCCGTCACCGGCTACGGTGCCTTCCCGCTGATGATCCCGGCCTTCGGCGATGATCTGGACATGGACACCGTGCTGGATAGCGTCAGCGGCATCATGTTCGGCGGCTCGCTCTCCAACGTGCACCCCAGCTTTTACGGCGACGAGCATCCCGGTCTCGGCCTGGCCGACAAGCCCCGCGATGAAACCGTGCTACGCCTGATGCGTGCCTGCCTGGAGCGTGGCATTCCCTTTATCGGCATCTGCCGGGGCGTCCAGGAAATGAACGTACTGTTCGGCGGCACTCTGCACCGTGAAGTGCATGAAGTGGAAGGGCGTCTCGATCACCGCGAAGTGAAGGACGTACCCGACGACGTGGCCTACGGCCCGATGCACAACGTGGCCCTGACCGAAGGCGGCGTGCTGCACTCGCTGTTCGGCGAGCGGCAGATCAAGGTTAACTCGTTGCACGGTCAGGGGATTGATCGCCTCGGTGAGGGCTTGCAGGTTGAAGCCGTGGCCGAGGATGGGCAGATCGAGGCGGTCAGCGTGATTGGTGCCAAGGCGTTTGCCGTTGGGGTGCAGTGGCATCCTGAGTATCGCTATTGGGAGAAGGCGGATTACAACGCGCTGCTGGGGGCGTTTCATCAGGCGGCGAGGGAGTATCAGGCGAAGAAGCTTGAGCGTCGTAGCGAGGCGGCGGTGGCCTAAACACTGCGCTGATGATTGAAAGCAAAAGGCCCGTCGATTGACGGGCCTTTTGTTTTGAGAATTGATGGGTATCGCTGCGCTTAACCCATCCTACGTGCTACGTGCAGTCAGTAGAAACTTATGGTTTTTTTCAATTGATCAGCAAAATCATAAATTTCGTCGAGTGAGCTGATTGGGTGACGTGTTTCGTTCTTTTCTTGGTCAAAAATACCGATATATTTCTGGGTGCGGTTGAAGTGCAAACGGCATATCGGTTTGCGATTGTTGTCGTCTAGCAGTATTCCAAAGTAGCTTTGGGTGTCGCGTTGAATGATTCGTTTAGAGTCGACAGCGGAGCGCACAATTGCTTTGACGATATGGTAGCCCTCAAGCTCTTCTAAAGTTGTCAGAACCTTATCTTCTGCCGCTTCGTCAGTTTTCTCATTTGAAGGGTCTGCTGGCGATGCGGTAGTGGCAGCGTAGCTGGGTTGAATTGCCCCGCTCATTGCAGATTTCAGTCGGTCGTTGATTTGGTCGTTCAAGAACTGTGCGACTGCCTTACGGGTCAGTTCTGTAAATTGCTCGCGTACTTTCTGAGTGATCATTCCTTCGTAAACGCGGGATGCAAAGAATTTTACGAAGTCGTCGTCTGGTTTAGTGAATTGAAGTGCGATCTCTTTCTTTATTTGGCTGACGTATTTTAATTCCCCAGCAGCACTGACTATCGACTCAACATCGAAGGCTGACTTCGTAAGCTTTATAAGTTCAGGTACCGCATGCTCATCAATGTCTAAGAGGTCGAGCTCAAGGAATGGCTTTTCATCCATCTTGTTTGGGGCGTCAAGGTCAGTGAAGAATTTATAGACTTGACCATTGGTGAGGATGGAAATTCGAGCATTTGTTACATGGAAATAGCGAAATAATTGAGAGGCGTGATTGATGTTAAGAGGTTCGCCGATCTTCTTGCATTCGATCAGTATCTGAACTTCGCCATCTTTTAATATGGCGTAGTCAATTTTTTCACCCTTCTTCGTGCCAATGTCACAGACGAATTCTGGGGTTACTTCCCTTGGGTCGAATACGTCATAGCCGAGGACGGTGTTTATAAATGGCATGACAAAAGCGTTTTTCGTTGCTTCTTCCGTTTTAATTGCACTTGCCTGCTGTCGGATTTTTGCAGAAAGGCTGTTTAGCTTCTCGAAGAACTCCATTTTTTGCTCCTTGCTATGTCATGCGTTATTTTTCTTAGAACCCGTAGGATGGGTTGAGCGTAGCGATACCCATCAATAATGGCTATCTGAAATCATCGCTGCTGCGCTCGCCAACGGCTTCATCTATCTCTTCGCTACCCGCCCAATCCCCCGGCAATAAACCCGCTCGCACATACCGGTGAAACGACGACCACGGCCAATCGGCTACGTGCTGCACATGCCCGTGCTTGCGTGGATTGTGGTGGATGTAATCGATATGGCGGTTGAAATCCGCCTGGTCACGGATGCGATGTTCCCAATAACGGCGCTGCCAAATGCCGCGCTCGTCTTTGCGCTGGCGGCTGGCGGATATGTGCTCGCCATAAGGCAAGGCGCGGGAAAAGCCGGTTTTGATCAAGCGCCAACGTACGGCGAAATCGGCATCACCAACGGGCAGGGTGCACAGGGCATGCAGGTGATCCGGCAGGATTACGATGGCGTCGATTTGCCAGGGATGTTGGCGCATGACCTTGCGAAAACTGGCGCGGAGCAGATCGATCTGTTCGGTTAATAACGCCTGGCGGCGGTCGGCCAAATTTAGGGTAAAGAACCAACTGGCTCCTGGGGTGTGATCGCGGCGGTAGTCGGTCATGGCTGCAGTCCTTTGCAGAGGCGGGTGTTGGCTGAGTGTAGTCGTGCGAGCGGCGTGCGATTGGGTGATGGGTATCGCGTTGCTCAACCCATCCTACGGGTGGGGGCGGGCGCACAAACAACAAACCCCGCCGAAGCGGGGTCTGGTGTTTAGCGGCGGTTGTCATATTGGCCGTGCTGGCCACGGTGGTTTTGGTAGCCGTTATGGCTGTCGTGGCGGTGGTGCTGTTTATGCCAGCGCTGGTGTTTATGCGGCTTGGCCTTGTAGTAGATCGGGGCCGGTTGGTAGTAAACCGGGCTGGGCTGGTAGTAGGCCACCCGGGGCTGATGGTAGACCGGTGGTGGCGCATGGTGGGGCACCTGCACCTGGCGGGTCTGGCTGGCGATAACGCCGCCGACTACGGCACCGATAACCACGCCGGCAATCGCAGCGTCGCGGTTGGAGGCTTGGGCGGGAGCTTGGGCGATCAGCGCGAGGCTGGCCACCAGGCCGGCGATAAGCGGGATACGTAAGCGCATGAGCGGAACTCCTCTTGGGCACCGGTTTGTCCGGTTAGTAAGTTCGACTGCGCTCTGGCGCTGGCATTGCGTAAGCGAAGGTAAAGCCTGTGTAAACAGTTAGTGGTCATCGTGGGGGGATTTGGTGGGTTCTGCGGGAAATGGGTGTGGAACTTGCTAAAGCTAAATTCCCGGCCGCAGAGCCGGATGCCTATGACGCCAATTTTTGCGGAGCCCGTTTGATGATCACTGCCTCTATCGCCGATTGCATGAGCAAGGAATTCGCCCGTATTCACCCGCAGATGCCGGTGGTGCAAGCCGCCAATCTGCTGCTCCGCCATGCCGCCCTGGGCGGGCCGGTGGTCGATGACGATGGCCTGTTGCTGGGCTGGTTGTCCGAGCAGGATTGCCTGCGGGTGGCGGTGCAGGTGGCCTATTACAACCAGCGGGTGGCCACGGTGCGCGACATCATGCGCAGCGATGTGCTCAGCGTGCGCGGCGATATGGACCCCATGGCCCTGGCCCAGCAGATGCTCGGCGACAAGCCCAAGAGCTACCCGGTGGTGGATGCCGCGGGCAAGGTGCTGGGGGTGATCAGCCGTCGTCATGTGCTGCAGCAACTGGATCGGGTGCTGGATAAATTGTCCACGCCAGCCTGACTCAGCTGCGCACCGCTGCGGTGCATGGTCGCGGCGAATAGCGGCGGCCTGCACCAAAATGCGCTGGCGGGCGCTGGTGCCGACCCATGCGGCGCGCCGTCGGCTGTGCCCTGAGTTTTAACAGCCTGTTAGCTGTCCTTGGCATCCTCGCGGCACTGCGCCTGCAGGGCGGCCCAGCCGTCTGCACCGAGTGCTTCCAGGGTTTCGATATTGGCTTCGAAGATCGCCTCCGGGTCGGGAAAGGCGGCTACGGCGCGGTCGATGCTGGCTTCGCGGAGGAGATGCAGGGTCGGGTAGGGCGAGCGGTTGGTGGCGTTGCCCATATCCGCGGCATGGGTGTCGGCAAACTGGAACTGCGGATGGAAGCTGGCCACCTGGAGGATGCCGCTGTAGCCGAGGTCGTCGAGGCTGTCGTCGACCACGGCGAGGAAGTCGTTGAAGTCGAGAAAGTCGCCGAGGACCGCGGGGTGGATCAGCAGGGTGGTGTCGGTTTCCTGCGCGGGGCAGTTGGCCAGGTGGTGCAGTTCGTCGATCAGCATCGCCAGCAGGTCGGCGGGCTCGGCGCTGGCGCAGACCACATAGCGGACCTGGCCCTTGACCTGCACCGCCTTGGCGAACGGGCAGAGGTTCAGGCCGATCACGGCACGTTCGACCCAGGCGCGGGTTTCGGCGATGGCGCGGGCGGCGCTCGGGGTAGTGGTGCTGGACATAGGGTGAACGACTCGGGCTGGCTGGGATGGCGTGAAGTTTAGCGCCAATAGCGGCGCGTCGGGTTTTTGCGCGGTTGTCGGGGCTGGCAACCGCGGGGGCTTAGCCGCTGTTGCGTTGCGGGTTGCCAGCGCGGCGCAGCGGGCTGCAGCGCGCCGTGTCGACGGCCCCGACATAGGGGTTGCCGTGGCCCATCACGCAGCCGACCTTCTGGTTGCGCCAGCGCTCCCACTCACTGACCGGGTACTGGCGGTTCCAGGCCTCGTAGGTGCGCCGGTCGAGCTTGGACAGGCGCAGTTGGTAGTGGTCGGCCATATACAGGTAGATACGCGCCGCGGCTCCGCGTACCGGTTGCGGCGGCATGGCGGTTTTCGCCTTGAAGTTGACCACCATGGGGCAGGCCCCGTACTGCGTGGGTTTTTCACCGAGCATGCCGAGGGCGTAGTTGGAACGGTCGCCGTTGACCTCGCCGATACTCGGCACCAGGTTGTGCAGGTCGGCTTCGGCGGCCTTGAAGGTGGCGTCGCTGCGGGTGCAGTTCTTGCGCCCACCGTTTTGCCAGCACTGGCGCTGATGGCCGATCACCCAGGCCGGCACCACGTGCTCCCATTCCACCCGGGCGGCGCGTCGCTGCTGCTTGCGCACACTGTAGCCGCAGCTTCCGAGATCGACCCGGTTGCCCTGGTAGGCGCAGGCGCAATAGAAGGTGCTGGGCCGTTCGGCGTACAGCCGCCAGGCGATTTTCTTGGCGGCGGCGAAGTTTTGCGGGGCGTCGGGGTAAACCGCTGGGGCGACCAGCAGCAGGCAGAGCAGGGCAAGCAGGCGGGACATGGGCGACTCGGGGCAAAAAAGCCGCGCATCATAACCGCAGCGGCCTGCTGCCGTGAGGGCTTTCCTGGTGGCTGCGCAATCTGTTGTGTCGCTTTAAGTTACGTGGCTAGGTGCTTGATTGCGTTGCAGGTCATATTTTCTGTACAAAAAACGCACAGGACGGATTTTGTTGCTAGCGTTACTCCATCGGATCGCCGCGAAGGGATTGCCTCTGATGGGATTTGGCTACCGCTGGATACGGCCGCATGGCCCTCTGCACACCTGGCTCGGGCTGTCGTCGACGCGCCTTTGCCGGGCCGTGGCGCTGGCGTTGCTGGGGCTCGGCCTGGCGGGGTGCGTTGGCCAGGATCATCAGTCGATTGTCGGTAACCGCAGCCCGATCAAGGCCACCGAGCTGCTGCAGAGCAATGCCGACCGCATGGCCACCCTGAGCATGCGCAACAACCTCAATAGCCTCTATCGGCTGATGGACAAGCTCTACGCGCGCAACCCGCAGGAGTGGCGCAAGGGCGGCTTTGCCGACCTGCCCGCGGCCAAGCGCGCGGTGCATGTCGCGGTGGAGCAGAACCAGCCACTGGCGGAACTGGGCGGGCGCACCGATGTGGCGGCCCTGAGCTATGCGCTGAGTGCGCAGTACCAGGGCGACCGGGTCGCGGCCTTTATCTATGCCATGGCCAGCATGCTGATCACCGCCCACGGCGGGCGTACCCAGTACTACCTGACCGATTCGCTGGATGCGCAGTTTATTCACAACGCCGCGCGCAATATCGAGAAGGCCCACTGGATGCTGGTCAACCGTCGCGACAGCCAGGGCCGGCCCTGGCTGCTGTCCAACGAGATCTCGGCCGAGGGCTATAACCTCAGTTATGCCGTGGAGTTCGGCAAGATGGTTGCGCGCCTGGATCTGCTGACCGATGTGCTGGATGAGCGTTACCGGCGGATCGGCGTTAACTACGCCCACGGCCTGCTGTTCCTCAATTTTCTGCCGGTGCAGTAGCGGGGCTTAGTAGGCCTCTTCGAGACGCTTGTTGTTGACCTGGTTGGCCTGCTCGATCTGTTGCTTGAGCTGCTCCATCTGCTGCTGCGCCTGGGCGGCCTTTTTTGCCTGCAAATCAGCGACAACCGCGGTTTCGCCTGCGCCGCAGGCCCCGAGGGCGAGCGTGGCGGCAAGTAGCAGCGAGTGGAGAAACTGACGCATGGCGGACTCCGAGGCGGGATGGCTGACGAGGGCCGATTATTGCCAGCGCTGGTAGATCTGGTCCAGTTTGCCGTTCTGCCGCAGGCGCTCCAGGGCTGCGGCAAACTGCTTGGCGCGAACGCTGTCGCCCTTGGCGAAGGCCACATAGCGCGGCATTTCCACCAGCGGTTTGGGCAGGATGCGCACGTGTTGTTCGGCACGCTGCTCGCGGACGAAATACATCAGCTGCACCCGGTCGCCGATGATGATGTCGATGCGTCCGGCCAGCAGCATGGACACCAGTTGCCGCGGGTTCTGCGCGCTGGTGTCGCGGGCCAGGTCGGCTTTGTCGAAGTCCGACTGGTAGGCATAGCCCCTGACCTGGCCGATCACGTAGGGCGACAGGTCGTCCAGCTGTTTCCAGTCGCCGATGGCGGTCTTGCTGGTGGTCATAAAAACCGTGGAGCCGGTGCGCAGGGGGCCGATCAGCTCGTATTGCTGCATGCGCTCCGGGGTGCCGGCGAACTGGAAGGCCATGGCCACCGTGCCGCGGTCGAGCATGCGCTTGACCCGCTCCCATGGATAGAGACGCAGAATATAGGGGGTTCCCGCTTCCCCCAGCACCGCCTCCACCAGTTCGACATCCAGCCCGAGCGGGGTGTCGTTTTCGAGGGTGACATAACTGTAAGGGGCGAACTGCTCATCGCCGACCACCCGCCAGGGCTCGGCCTGCACTACGGAGGTGAATAGCAGCAACAGACAGAGCGCAACACGCGGCATGACGGTCTCCTGAACCCTGCACGCGATCCGGGCGTGCAGTGCATTAACAAGGCTAGCCAATGGCGGGAAAAATGCTGCGCTTGCCGAGCGATTGAGCCGGAGCGGAAACCGTAGGGTGCGCCGTGCGCACCGAGATTGACTCCTCTACCTCAGGCGCAACGCGATGCCTGCGGGGCCTGCCATGGCCTGTTGGGCTTCGCGGCGCTCAACGCCAACCTGTCCGCGTGGGCCTGATCCCTGGGCGTGGGGGAGAGCCCGCGGTCACGTCGGTGCGCACGGCGCACCCTACCTGTTGCACGATTTTCCCGCGTACGCCGATGAGTCCCCTCGCCCCTTGGGGGAGAGGGTTAGGGTGAGGGGGAGCGTTCGCCGCACAGTCACGATACTCATAAGAGATCGCGCCTAAACAGTCAACGGCCACACCGCCACAAAAAAGCCCCGGCTGCTGGGCCGGGGCTGGGGTGTTGCGGGCGCGGGTTGTTAACAGGCTGTCAGACCTTGCGCACAAACTCGGACTTGAGCTTCATCGCGCCGATACCGTCGATCTTGCAGTCGATATCGTGGTCGCCGTCGCACAGGCGGATGCCCTTGACCTTGGTGCCGACCTTGACCACCAGCGAGGAGCCCTTGACCTTGAGGTCCTTGATCACGGTGATGGTGTCACCGTCCTGCAGCACATTGCCGACCGAATCCTTGATCACCTTGGTATCGTCCGCGGCGTCTGCACCGGCGCTGGCCGACCACTCGTGGGCGCACTCCGGGCAGATCAGTAACTCGCCGTCGGCATAGGTGTATTCGGAATTGCATTTGGGGCAGGCTGGCAACGTGCTCACGCGAGGTCCTCGGCTTGGGAATAATCAAAGCCGCATAGTATATAGGGTTTTATCGCGAGTCGGCGGTGCGCATGGCCGCAGGTGCGTCGCCAGGGCTCTGTAACGGGCTGCGCGCGGCAGGCCGCCGCGCTTTTAGCGGCAATAGGTGCCTGCGCCATGGGGGCTTGGCCTACTACCAGCTGTAGTAGTCGCGGTCGTAACGATGATGTTTGCGGTGATGCCTGTGGTGCTTGTGATGACGCGGTTTGTAATAGCGGTGCTCGACCACTACCGGGTAGGGCTCGTAATAGCGTGGGCGGGGTTCGTAATAGACGACCTGAGGTGGCGGCGGTGCCACCTCGACATAGACCGGCGGAGCATGCCGGCTGCTGGCAATCACGCCACCGACCACGGCCCCGACTACGGCTCCGGCAATCAGCGCGTCGCTACGTGAGCCATGGTCGGCTGCCGCCTGACCGGCAAAAGCCAGGCTGCCAACAAGCACCGTGATTAAGGGAATGCGGCCAATCATGAGTGAAAATCCTCCAGGGGGGCGGCACGCGCCGATTAGAACTTTTGACCCTGCGTCCGGAAAAAATTCCGCTGGAGATTGTGTAAAGCTTTTGTAAAGAGAGTGCCCGGCCGACCAGTGGCGATATCCCTGCGCCGGCGATAGCCGGGGCCCGTAGGGTGCGCCGTGCGCACCGGGGCGGCCGCCGCAGCTGTTAGCGCGCGGCCGGCTCGGGCCAGTTGAGGCTGCCGCTGTCGCTGAAGCGCCGGGTGCCTAACAGGCCGCCGGCCAGTTTGCCGCGCAGTTCATAGGGCAGGCCCTTGGCCCCCTGGTAGCCCGCTGCGCCCCAGGCCTGGCGCATGGCCGAGTAGGCGGAAATGCTCACCGGGATGCTGATAACGGTCTCGCCAAAGCGCGGCACCTGGCCGCTCTGGTTGCTGACGCCGCTGGCCAGCGGCTGTTTGTTGATATCCAGCTGCACGGCCACGCCGTTGAAGTCGATGGGGGTTTCGTTGGGGTTCTGCACCCGCAACTTGAGGGCGAAGCGCACCTCCAGGCCCTGGCCGGGCAAGGGTTCCAGGCCGACCAGGTCGATATGCAGCGGGTCGCGCGGGGCCAGGGTGCTGCAGGCGCTGAGGCCGAGCAGCAGCAGGGCCAGGCCCAGGGGACGTAAAGGCTTGATCAGGGTGGCGGGCATGCTCGGGTTTTCCGTTATGGCGGTCAGGGCAGGATAGTAGACCCTGCGCCTCGGCTTTTGCTCACCGCATAGTCGCCTGATGTTGCACCACAGCTGAGCAGAGGCCCATGCGGTCTGTTGTATGGGCTGCCCTTGCGGGTGGCGATTGGCGAAGTCAGTGGCAGCACGGCGTGGTTGCGTATCGCCCACAGCGCTGCTGAAGTGCCCGGGAACGGGCGGGGGGGCTGCAGCTACGCGCTCGGCCCGGGGTTGCCCGGACCGAGACGGCAGTGGATCAGAAGTGTGCTTTTACCAGCAGGCTGGCAGTGTTCTGATCGGTCGGGCCGACGAAGTTGTCGCTGACAAAACCGCTGTTCTGGATGCCGTACTTGTCCTTCCAGTAGTCGTATTCGATGCCGACATACAGCTGCTTCTCGCCCCAGTTCATGGCCTTGCCCAGGTCGTACTTGATCTGCGGGTTGAAGTGCAGGTTGGCGTGGTAGCTCTCGTCGTTGTCTACCACCCAGTCCATAAAGCCGTCGATAACGATGTCGGATTTGCCCACCGGAATGGTGTAGCTCCACACCGGGGTTACCTGCCAGACGCCACTGCCATCACGGTCGCCGTCGGTTTCGCGATGGTAGAAGTTCAGCGAGAAGTAGTCGAAGCCGGGGATCGCCAGATCGAAGCCCGGGCCGATCAGGTAGGACTCGACATCGTCTTCGCCGAACTCGTAGGTAGCGGCCAGCAGCACGTCCTTGACCGGGCCGAATTCCAGCTTGCTGTCGAACAGCTTGCCGAACGACAGGCGCGGTGAGAACTCACCGTAGAAGGTGTGGCCGTCGCCCGCGCCATTGGTGGCGTCGGTGTTGTACTTGATGGTGTCGACGAAGAAGAACAGGTCGCCGATAGCCCAGCCGCTGGCGTGTTCGAAGGTCACAGTCTGCTGGATTTCCGGGTCGATCTTGAAGTCCTGGCCATAGAGGTAGGTCAGGCTGTTGTTCTGCCAGTGCATCAGGTCGCCGGCAATAGCCTGGCCGCCCGCCAGCAAACCGCCGGCCAGGACCAGGGAGGAAAGGGTACGGTTCATCGAGTGGTGCTCCCCAAAGTGCTGAATTATGGTTTTAAACCTGTCTGAGTGGTCAGGCTGTCGGAGCTAGAGCAAGAACAAGGCCAAGTCCTGGGTTTTTCTCCGGCAACGCTTTAGCGCGGGGGAAGAGGTGCTGGCGCGTGATCATCGCGGATGTGGCGCGGGCGGCAATCAAGGGTCGATATGCCCCTTTTTTTGACCGATAGGACAATTTTTGCCTTGAGTTGGTGCGCGCCGAGGGCTATCGCTTGCCTTGGGCGGCGATTCAGGCTCTGCAGGCCCTTGAAAAATGTAGGCGAGGCAGCCGAGGCAAGGCGAAAACAGGCGAGGAAGCGGAGTTTACGAGCTGTAAATGAGCATTCCGAGTCTGTTTTCAACGCCGTATCGGCAACGTAGGTAGTTTTTCAATGGCCTGCTCAGAACGAGTCGATGATGCGCCCGAGCACGGCCATGGCCTGTTCGCTCTGGGCGCTCCAGGGATGGCCGTAGTTCAAGCGTGCGCAGTTGCCGAAGCGGCGGGTGGCGGAGAAGATCGGCCCCGGGGCCAGGCTGATGCCCTGGGCCAGGGCCAGCTGGAACAGCTGCAGAGAGTCGACCCGCTCGGGGAACTCGAACCAGAGAAAGTAGCCGCCGCTGGGCCGGGTGACCTTGGTGCTGGCCGGGAAGTGCCGTGCGGCTGAGGCGAGCATCGAGGCCTGCTGGGTTTCCAGGGCGTGGCGCAGCTTGCGCAGGTGGCGGTCATAACCGCCGTGCTGCAGGTAATCGGCCAGGGCGGCCTGAGCGGGCACCGAGGGCGAGATGGTGGTCATCAGCTTGAGCCGGCTGATCTGCTCGGCATAGCGCCCGCCGGCCACCCAGCCGACCCGGTAACCGGGGGCCAGGCATTTGGAAAACGAGCCGCAGTGCATCACCAGGCCGTCGCGGTCGAAGCTCTTTACCGGCTTGGGCGGCTGGCTGCCGTAGTACAGCTCCGCGTACACGTCATCCTCGATCAGCGGCACCTGATGGCTGTGGAGCAGCTCGTATAGCTCGGCTTTCTTCGCCTCACTCATGCTCGCGCCCAGGGGGTTCTGCAGGCTGCTCATAAACCAGCAGGCCTTGATCGGCAGACTGGCCAGGCGCTCGCTCAGTACATCCAGATCGATACCTTCACGCGGGTTGACCGGGATTTCCACCGCCTTGAGCTTTAAGCGCTCCAGTACTTGCAGGGTGGCGTAGAAGGCGGGGGCCTCGATGGCCACCAGATCGCCCGGCTGGGTCACGCACTGCAGGCACAGATTGAGCGCCTCCATGGCCCCGCTGGTGATCACCAGTTCCTCCAGTGGCAGCCTCACGCCGCTGACCATATAGCGCAGGGCAATCTGCCGGCGCAGGTTGGGGTTGCCCTCGGTCATGTCGGCGATCACCGCCTGCGGCTGCATATCGCGCAGGCTGTGCGCCATGGAGCGGGCCAGGCGCGGCAGGGGAAACAGGTCGGGGCTGGGAAAGGCCGAGCCGAACGGCACGGTGCCCGGGTCCTTCAGCGAGGCGAGTACCGAGAACACCAGTTCGCTGACATCCACCTCGGTGGTCTGCGTCGGCTGCTGGCTGGTTTCCGGTTCGGCCAGGGAATGCCGCGCCAGCTCGCGCACGTAGTAGCCGGAGCGCGCGCGGGCCTGGATCAGGCCACGGTCTTCCAGCAGGTAATAGGCCTGGAACACCGTGGACGGACTGACCCCATAGGTGCGGCTGGCGTGGCGCACCGAAGGCACCTTCTCGCTGGGGGCGAGCATGCCGCTGCGGATCAGCTCGGCAATCTGGTCGGCGAATTTCTCGTAGCGTTTCATCGTATTCGTAGGTGCGCTGAGCATTCCAACGTACTCTACGGGGAGTTGCCGCGCCATGCGACTGTCAGCGCCCGCGCGGGGCGATGAATACGCTTTGGCTGTGTGCGCGCTCATCCGCATCGGCCAGGTTGCTCAGCTCGAAACGCACCGGCCTGGTCGCGCCGCTGGCCTGCTCGACCAGCTGCACCACCGTCACCGGCACATCGAGAATTTCCCCGGGGTTCAGCTGCAGCTGCTGCGGGGCGTCGAGGCGCAGGCCGGGGCTGTCGACCAGCGTCAGGCCATAGCGCTGCGGCTGCTGGGTCTTGTTGATCACCTTGAGCAGGTAGGTGTTCTCGATCTGCCCCAGCTGGTTTTCGCGGTACATGCTGCGGTCCTTGGCCGAGTCGATGGACAGCATCGAGCGCGCGCTCAAAGCCCAGACAAAGGCTCCGATCATCAGCACCAGAGCGATGCCATAGCCGACCAATCGTGGCCGCAGCCAGTGGGTCTTGCCGCCTTGCAGTTCACGTTCGGAGTGATAGCCGACCAGGCCTCGGGCGTAGCCCATCTTGTCCATGACCGAATCGCAGGCGTCGATGCAGGCACCGCAACTGATGCAGTCGATCTGCAGGCCATCGCGGATATCGATACCGGTCGGGCACACCTGCACGCACATAGTGCAGTCGATGCAATCGCCCAGGCCCTCGGCCTTGTGGTCGCTGTCCTTTCTGCGCGGGCCACGGCCTTCGCCGCGCTTGGCGTCGTAGGCCACCAGCAGGGTGTCATCGTCGAACATCGCACTCTGGAAGCGCGAGTAGGGGCACATATGCACGCAGACCTTCTCGCGCAGCCAGCCGGCGTTGAGGTAGGTGGCGGCCATAAAGAACAGCACCCACACCAGGGTGCCACCCTCCAGCTGCAGGCGCAGCAGGTCGCTGGCCAGCGGGCGGATCGGCGTGAAGTAACCGATAAAGGTCAGCGCCGTGAGCAGGCTGACCGCCAGCCAGATCCCGTGCTTGGCGCTGCGCCGCAGCAGCTTGTTCAGCGACCAGGGCGCGGCATCCAGCTTGACCCGCTGATTGCGCTCGCCCTCGGTAACCTTCTCCGCCCACATGAAGACCCAGGTCCACACACTCTGCGGGCAGGTGTAGCCACACCACACCCGGCCGGCCACCACGGTGATGGTGAACAGGCCGAAGGCGGCGATGATCAGCAGCGCCGAGAGCAGGGTGAAATCCTGCGGCCAGAAGGTCGCGCCGAAGATGTAATAGCGATGCTCGGCCAGGTTCCACAGCACCGCCTGGCGACCGTCCCAGTCGAGCCAGGCGGTGCCGAAGAAGATCAGAAACAGCAGGCCCGCACCGTACAGGCGCAGATTGCGAAAGCGCCCGCTAAAACTGCGGGTATGAATCGGCCCGCCGGCCAGGGAAGGCGTCAGGCGGATAGGCTGGCGCGGGTCGATGGTCTCGATGATCTGCGCGGGAATACGTTCGCTCATTACGGGCCTCGTCGGGCTTTATCAGGCGAGGCGAATGATGCGAGCGCGGGTATTTGGATAACAGACTCAGGTTTTCAAATAAAAAGCGGATCAGAATTCTGATTCAGGAGCCCCCGCTGCAATGGCTAGAAACGGTTAGGCGAAGCCCTTGCGGGTCTGCGCCTAAGTCGTGGTTGGTTCCAGCCCGTTGACTACGTGCCGGCCGCGGCAAACCTCGCCTCAGGCCGTCTCGGGTACAGGCTGCGCTTTCTCCGGCGGTTTAATCGAGCCGATGTACACCGCGAAGATGGTCAGTAGTGCACCGCAAATTTGCAGTGCGGAGCTGGCCTTGCCGAGAAATGCGATATCGATGAAGTAGGTGATCACCGGCTCCAACAACAGGATCAGACCGGCCAGCCCCAGGCTGAGCGCACCGATCGAGCGGTTGACCAGCAGCCAGCCGACGAACTGCACCAGTACCCCGTAGATGATCAACATCAGTAGGGTCTGCCCATCCACGATCGCCAGGCTCTCCCCGGTCGCCAATGCATACACCAGCAACACCAGCGCCGCCCAGAGACTCAAATTGAGCATCTGTGCGATCTTGTCGCCTCCGCCGTCAGGTAGCTGTGTATTGATCTTCAAGAAGTACACGCAGATGGCGTACGCCAGCCCCGATAACACGCCATACACCACGCCCTTGATCCCCACCGCGCTGTTCATTTCTGGCAGCAGCAACAGGTACAGCCCAACGAATGCCAACGTGATGGAAATCAGGAAGTAGATCGAAGGTTTTTCCTTCAGCAAGTAAAGGCCCAGCAGGGTCATGAAAAACACCTGACAGTTGGTCAGGATCGAGCCGATACCCGGACCGACGATATAGATGCTCTGGTGCCAAAGCACTAGGTCGATGGCCAAGAAGACCCCGGCCAGCGCGGTGTACAGCTGCGCCTTGGAGCTTTTGAGCAACACCGGAATTCTGCGCACCTTCAGCAGCAGAAAAAACAGAATCGAGGCGAACAGCATCCGGTAGAGCCCTGCACCGCCTGGGCCTATATGGGCGAAGGCGACAGCCAAGGCAGACAAACTGAGCATCAGCCCGCCGATGGTCAGCTCGATGATCGGGCGATTGCGATTAGGCGACATGAGAGGCCTCATTGATAAAGAGCGAAGTGGGCAGATCGCTGTCCAGCTCGCCGAACGAGACCTGTCCCAGCACCTGTTGCATGGCCTCGAAAATACTGTCCAGGCCGGCCTGCAGGGTGTCCGTTCCGATCGTCAGGGCCGGCATCAGTTTGAGCACCTGATCCTCAGAACCGCAGCGCTCAATGATCAAACGACGTGCAAAGCAGCCACGCACTACAGCTGCGGCCAACAACGCATCGTGGAACTCGATGCCATAGAAAAGGCCGCGTCCACGCACCTGCTTGATATGTACAGCGAAGCGCTCGGACACTACGTCCAGCCAGGTATTGAGCAGTGCTTCATTGTCTTGGATGTGCTTGACCAAACGGTCGTCGCTCCAGAACTCCTGCAACGTCTTGGTCGCCGCGACGAAGGCCAGGGTGTTGCCGCGGAAGGTCCCATTGTCTTCGCCGGGTGCCCACTGATCCAGCTCCGGGCGATGCAACAACAGAGCGAATGGCAAGCCATAGCCACTGAGGGACTTTGATAGGCAGACCATATCCGGCGTAATTCCGGCCGGTTCGAAGCTGAAGAAGGTGCCCGTCCGGCCACAACCGGCCTGGATATCGTCAATGATCAATAGGATGTCGTGATCGGAGGTCAGCTTGCGCAGACGCCGTAGCCAGTCAGAGGACGCTACGTTGATCCCGCCTTCGCCCTGGATGGTTTCCAGGATCACCGCGGCCGGAATATCCATGCCAGAGCTATTGTCGTTAAGCAGGCGCTCGAAATACTCGACGGAATCCAGTCCCTTCAAATAACCGTCATAAGGCATGCGGAACACATAAGGGTCGACGCCTGGCTGGCGATTGTCGCGGTTACCGGTCAACCCCAACGAGGTATTGGACATGCCGTGAAAGCCATTGGTGAAGGCCACAATATGTCGTCGTCCGGTGACCTTGCGCGCCAGTTTGATCGCTGACTCCACCACACTGGTTCCGGTGGGCGATGTGAACTGCATCTTGTACGGCAAAGCTCGCGGCTCGAGGATGATCTTGCGGAAATTGAAGATAAACTCGTGTTTGGCTCTGCTGTGCATATCCAACGCGGCCTGAATACCATCACGTTGCAAGTACTCGATCACTGCTGCCTTGATCGGCTTGGGGTTGTGACCATAGTTAACCGAACCGGCGCAACTTAGAAAATCGATATACGCCAGTCCCTTGAGGTCATATAGATAGCTGCCTTGAGCTTGGTCGAAGACCACCGGGAAACTGCGGCAATAGCTGCGCGCCTGAGACTCGACCTCAGCAAATACACCCAATTCATCCATTCCTGAAATTTCCATCACTGCCTGCTTACATAAGGGTTGAGACTCGAAGTTCGATTCAGCTATCGCTCAGGCGATTTTTTCGGTGCGCCCCACCAGCCCCAACTGTTCGCTCAACGAGTTGAAAATATCTCGGCTACGCAACGACAGCAGGCTGAAGGAACCCGCATCGCCGTATCCGTGGGAGGACTCGCATAAGCCATTGAGATAAAGCGCCGGCAGGCTGCAGCCCTTGCGCGCCGATAGGCGATAGTCGCGACCGATACGAATCACCCCCTGCGTATCGCAGTCCAGGCGTTCGGCAAGGTCTCCGAGAATGGCTGGGAAACGTTCGTCCTGCTCCCCTGTCCCTAGGTTGCGGAACCCTGTGGCCAGTATGATGGCGTCCAAGTCGTGCAACTGTTCAGTGGTTTGGCATTGAGTGTCGAGTACCGTCAATGTGTAGCCCTGAGCCGAGGGCGTACAGCTCTGGATTTCGCTGAGGTTCTTGATCGCGACTCTGTTCTTGCCCTGTAACTTGTCTTCGTACATGCCTACATACAGCTCCGAGATTACGTCGGCGTCGGCGGCAGAATAGTTGGTGTAATGCAGGTGACGATTGATGTTCTTTTTGGCCTCGGTGGAGCTGTTGTAGTACTGGTCGACAAACGCTGGGAAGTACACATGCTCGCTGAACTGGCTGGTATCCTTGAGGCGGAAACCATAGCCGCGCTGCACGTTGATGATTTCCAGTTGCGGATAGCTATGCCGCAGATGCAGCATGATCTCGATCGCACTTTGGCTGCCGCCAACCACGGCCACCCGCTTCAGCTCGCGTTGCTGAGCCAGTTGTGCCAGGTGCCCTAGGTATTGGGTAAGGTGAAATACCCGGTCCGGAGCACAGTCGGCAAACGCTTGTGGAATCACTGGCGTGCGACCTGGGGCGAGCACCAACGAGCGGGCGAAAAACTGATTCCCGGCCTCATTAGTCAGGCAATACAGTTTGCTTACAGGATCCACCTGGATGCTCATCACTGTTTGGTTGTAAGCAACATCCTTGGCAAAGAAACCCGCGACCCAGCGCACGTACTCAGCGAACTCGCTACGCAGGGGAAATTCCAGGCCGAGGTTGAGGTGCTCGAAAAGCCGATCATGCTCGAATAGAAAGTTGGTAAAGGTGTAGCGGCTGCGAGGGTTGCGCGGAGTCACCAAGTCTCGGCTCGGATGATTCTGAATATCGCTCCCCGCCAACATCATTTCTGGTTGCCATTTCGTGCTGGAATGGCGCTCAAGGAACAGCCGTGTTCCAGTAAACCCCAGCTCTTCAAAGGCAATGGCCAAGGCAATATTCGCCGGACCAAACCCTATGCCGATTACGTCGTAGACTTGCTTGTTACGTCCAGTATCCCTGGCATTAACCTTCTGAACACTCATATGGTTACTTCTTTCCATAAAATACAGACTCGACAATGCAGAAAAGACCAAAGGTCTTTTCTGTTGTCAGTCAAAATTATTAATTTATATCTGGCTGAATTTATAGTTTCAATTCACGCCGCGCCTTAAGGTTTTCAGGCTTCTTGTGTAGCTAACTTCAACCATTCTTGTACAGGTGCGTACGCCAGAATATTTTCAACATACCCCTGGAGTCGTGCGGGTACGGCAACACCATAACGACGGAAGCGAAACACCACAGGAACAAACATTGCGTCAACAATGCCGAAGTCACCACAGAGGAACTGCTTTGAGCCGCTCACCTCGCGCAACTGGTTCCAGATGGCGAAGATGCGCTGAATGTCTTCCTGGGTCTCGGTGGTCAGGCTTTCAGGGGTGTCACCGGTATTCAGACCGAACGACATCTGCGTGCGCAGGTGGGTAAAGCCGGAGTGCATTTCTGCCGCTGCGGCCCGGGCTAGGGCCCTGGTCGCCGAGTCTTGGGGCCATAGGTTGGCGGCAGGATAAGTCTCGGCGATGTATTCGCTAATGGCCAGGCTGTCGTTGATAACGATGCCGTCCTGCAATAGTGCCGGCACTTTGCCTGAAGGGGAGTACTCAAGAATACGCTTGCGCGTCTCGCTCTGTTCCAGCTTTATCTGAAGTGTTTCAAACGAAACGTCAGCCGTTACAAGAACCAGCCATGCGCGTAATGACCATGACGATTTACTAAAATCCCCAATAACGAGTTTTACGGACATCAACTTCCCCTAGCTTACGTGACGAAATGGGTGCTAAATTTAGCTGCCTATTTTTCAAACGTATTGCACAAAACTGGACAAGTCATGGAAGAGAATCAACGCAATAATGGCCCTCGAGAAGTCAAGGATTTTGTTCAGTTCTGGCGCATCCCCGAAGGCGACTGCGAGTTGCTATCCGCGCGTTACAGTACTCAATCTTTCGGTAGGCATTCACATGACCGATATGCGATCGGCGTTATAAGTAGTGGCGTTGAAAAGCTGTTCTATCGAGGCGGCTACTACTTGGGAAGCGCGGGCAGTGTGGTCACCATTAGCCCTGGCGAGATTCACGACGGCTTGCCGGGGCACGACCAGGGTTGGGCATATCGAATGCTCTACATCGATCCGCAATGGGTCAACCGGGTGGTGTTCCAAGAGCGCTGTTCGGCTGATCATATCCACCTTTTCCAGGCAGCCTTGAGCCAGGCCCCGGACTTTGCCCAGACTTTTTTGCATCAACATCAAATCATTGAAAGATCCAATCCCAGTCTTGAACGGGAAACCATTCTGCTGGATTTGCTGGCGCAGCTCTTCGAACGCAGCGGAGCCCCCATCGCGCCGGTCAGTGCCGCTGAGCAGCACGCGGTGAAAATGATCAAGAGGAAACTCGAAGACGAGTTCGACAAGCAGATCCCCCTGGAAGAACTGGCTCAGTTGGTGAACCTTGATCCGCTCTACCTGATCCGGGTGTTCAAGAAGAGCGTAGGAGTCTCGCCCCATAGCTATCAAATCCAGAAAAGAATTGCCCAGGTCCAAAAGCTGTTACGCACAGGGGCCAGCCTTGCTGAAGCGTCATTCGCTTGCGGTTTCTTCGATCAAAGCCACATGACCCGAGCGTTCAAAAAAGTAGTCGGCATCACGCCCGGCAGCTTCCGAAACAACCGCGCCTGAATCTATACACAATCCCACGCTAGGCTCGTTTACGTGAGCCATGAAACGTGGAGCGCCCCTGGCTGTTGGGCAACTATCTACGTAGGAAAGATACCCCCGTTAACCGGCAGCGTAATTGTCAATAAGGGATTCGATCTTCCACCCTGAGCTCGCGTAGGGTCTGGGTGGCTCCAGCCCTGCAGAGTGCCGACGCGGCTGACCCGCTGGAGCTGTTCTAGCGGCCATGGCCGAGCAACAGCCTTGAACAATCGGGGATCACGATATTTGTACTGCTGCAACGTCCACCTCTAGCGCGGAAGCGAACATTTAGACCCGGAAAAATCCCCTTTGGCCGACGACCCCGGCCAAGACTGAATACAATACGCGCCCGATTACCCTGGGCCATAAATATGGCTGCATCGCACAAGGACCTCGCCTCCATGGCCTCCGCAGATAAACAGCAAAAACGCGCCCAGCGGGCCAAAGCCAAGGCCAAGCAGAACCGTTCGGGCAAGGCCAAAGCCAATGTCGTCCATCCGCTGCTGGCCAATCCGCTGATCAATGAGCCGTTCGATGATGTGGAAATCGACCTGAGTACCTTCGACTTCAAGGACATCGAAGAGAACGGCTTCGACCCGGCGCACTTCGACGATCTGTTCCAGACGATGAAGCTTGGTGAGGGCATCAGCCTGCTGGCGATGTGCCTGGTGTTCCTGCAGTACCCGGTGCTGGAACTGGTGGTTGCCGAGGAAGCGGAAGACGCGGCCACCGACTTTATGATGGGCCTGCTGATCACCTACCGCGGGATCTTCCACGATGAAGACGAAGACACGGCAGTGGAGTGGATCGGCAGCGATGCCTTCCAGCATGCCTACAACGAAGCGTCGATGATCCTGCAGAAGAAGAACGCGCGCGGCCCCCGCGTTTAGCCGCGCGCCGAGCAGCCGCTGTTGGCAAGGCCGTTCGGCCGGTTCCCGTGCCGGCCGGGAGGTTGATTGCGCCTGATCAGGCCTACGGAGGTCTTCTGGGCGGTGAGGCAATCCCCCGAATTACTTGCTGCGTTTTTACACCGGCCCGGTCAAAAGCCGTCACTCAAAGTCGTCTCCGCAAACCGGCGAGCGCTCGGCTAGCCCGCTGACGCTGCCCCTTCACCGTGTGATTAATTGACCTGCAGCAGTGTTTTGTTTGATTGGCCGATAACTGGTTCCACGGTGGCTATTTTTGTTTGAGCATGTCTGCCGAAGCCTCACCGCAGAGTCTGAAATGAAGAACATCAAGATAGCCTTGTGGGCGTTGCTGATAGGGCTAACCCTGCTATGGGCATTGGCAGATACCTTCCTGCCGCAGCCGCTGACCTATTTCTCGTTGCGCGCGGTACTCGTGCAATACACCGGCATCATCGCGATGGCGGCCATGAGCGTGGCGATGATGCTGGCTGTGCGTCCGCGCCGCGCCGAACCGTTGCTGGGCGGACTGGACAAGATGTACCGGCTACACAAGTGGCTGGGCATCAGCGCGCTGGTGTTTGGCAGCATGCACTGGGTTTGGGCCAAGGGGACCAAGTGGGCGGTTGGCTGGGGGTGGCTGAGCAAACCGGGCAAGGGGCGTGGTGCGGGCCTGGACCTTGGCTCCCTTGAGCAGTTGCTGCGCAGCCAGCGTGGGTTGGCCGAGACGCTTGGCGAGTGGGCATTCTACGCTGCCGGGGTGCTGATCATCCTGGCGCTGGTCAAGCGCTTCCCCTACCGCTGGTTCGCCAAGACCCACACCATCCTGGCCGCGCTCTACCTGGTGCTGGTGTTCCACACTGTGGTGCTGATCAAGTTCGCCTACTGGTCCGAGCCGGTTGGCATCGTCACTGCCCTGCTGCTGGTGGGTGGCAGCCTGGCGGCGTTCCAGGCACTGTTCAACCGCATCGGAGCCCAGCGCAAGGTGCAGGGCGAAATACAAACCCTGATCCAGTACCCGGAGCTGCGCGTGCTGGAAACCCATATCGCACTGCAAGCAGGCTGGCCGGGGCACAAGGCCGGTCAGTTTGCCTTCGTCACCTCGTCCAAGCCGGAAGGCGCGCACCCCTATACCATCGCCTCGGCCTGGAACCCGCAGCACGCGCAAATCACCTTTATCACCAAAGCCCTGGGCGACCACACCAGCCAACTGCCGCAAACCCTGCACGTGGGCGATCAGGTGACGGTAGAAGGGCCGTATGGCTGTTTCACCTTCGACGACCAGAACCTGCGGCAGATCTGGATCGGGGCCGGCATCGGCATCACGCCCTTTGTGGCGCGGCTAAAGCAACTGGCGCTGGAAGCTGATCATCAATACAGCATCGATCTGTTCCATCCCTCCACCGAATATTCGCCTCAGGCCATTGATAAGTTGCGCGCCGATGCGGCCGCCGCCGGAGTCCGCCTGCACCTGCTGGTCGCCGACCAGAATGGCCGCCTCAGTGGCGAGCGCTTACGCAAGGAAGTTCCAGACTGGCAGGCTGCCAGCGTCTGGTTCTGCGGGCCTACGGGCTTTGGCCGGGCCCTGCGCAGTGACCTGTTGACCCATGGTTTGAAGCCGGAAGACTTCCATCAGGAATTGTTCCAGATGCGTTAAGTCCCCATTTTCAGTAACGAGAAAAACTGAGAAGGAGACAGATCCAATTGCCGCTGACTGACGGTTTTGGGCTCCTTCAGGCTCAAGAATGTTCTGCCTATAGAGCCTTGCCTCAGGCCGCCGCCGACTGCGGACCAGGCCATCTGCTGCGTATTTTTCCGCTGGACTTGCAGCGAATAAGATTTTTCCTGCTCTAAACGTCCGCTTCGGCCCGGACCGGTTAGTGGGTGCTCCCCGATTGTGAGGGGTGGATTTTTTTCAGCGTCGTTGTAACGCCAGCGCCACTCGTCGCTCTAGTTGAATGCCGGCACGCAAAACCCCTTTCGCCCGGCCAACCAAGATTTATCGAGGATACGCAGATGACCATTAAAAACACCGCCGCTGGTGCCGCTATCGCCTTCGCTGCTGCTGCCATGTTTGCCGGTATGTCCGGTACTGTTGTGGCGGCTGAAGAAGCCAAGGTGCATTGCTACGGCGTAACGTCCTGCAAGGGCCAGAACGACTGCAAGACTGCCGAGAACGCCTGCAAAGGCCAGGCTGCCTGCAAGGGCCACGGCTTCAAGGCCATGACTCAGGCCGAGTGCGATGCGGCGGGTGGTACTGTCGGCGAATAAGTGAGCCGGGGCGACCGCCGCGCGGTGGCCCCGCATCACCGAGCAAGGAGTCAGCGATGAATGCTCAACACGGCAATCTAGGCTTTGGCCTGGGCCTGCGCAGCACCTACTACCAAGCCATTCTCGAACAACGGCCGGCCATCGACTGGTTCGAGATCGTCTCGGAAAATTACCTGGTGGATGGCGGCAAAGCCCTCTACTTTCTTGATGCCATCGGTGAGCAGTACCCGCTGGTAATGCATGGCGTATCGTTGTCGATTGGTGGCCCGCACGAACTGGACCGCGACTACCTGCGCCAGCTCAAGCAGCTGGCCGCACGGGTGCAGCCGGCGTGGATCTCCGATCACCTGTGCTGGAGTCGGGGCAATGCCCATCAGCTGCATGACCTGCTGCCGCTGCCCTACACAGAGGAAAGCCTGCAGCATGTGGCCGCGCGTGTGCGCCAGGTGCAGGACGTAATTGAACGGCCGCTGGTGCTGGAAAACGTCTCCAGTTACCTGCGCTGCGCCGATGACCAGTTCAGCGAATGGCAGTTTCTCAGCGCGCTGTGCGAACTCAGCGGCTGCGAGCTGCTGCTGGACGTCAACAATGTCTACGTCAGTGCGCGCAACCATGGTTTTGATGCCTGGGAGTTTATCCGCAGCCTGCCTGGGCAGCGCGTGCGCCAACTGCACCTGGCGGGCCACAGCGACTATGGCCGCTATTTGATCGACACCCATGATCAGCCGGTCAGCGACCCGGTCTGGCAGCTCTACCAGCGCACGCTTGAGCACCTCGGCCCGGTTTCCACGCTGCTTGAGCGCGATGACCATTTCCCGGATCTGGACGAGTTGCTCGCAGAGTTAGACAAGGCTCGCCGGGTCGCTGCCGAAGCACTTCCAGGCGCTGCCCGATGCGCCTGAGTGACTGGCAGCGCGAGGTGCAGGCCTACCTGCTGAATCCCGAGATTCAGCCTAACCCGGCCCTGCAGGCGAGCCTGCTGGGCAGTGCTGCGCTGAGTGCCGAGCAGGGCCTGGCGATTTACCACAACGCTTACCGGGCAAGGCTGCTGGAAGCCTTGCGTGGCGACTATCCGGCCGTACATGGCTGGCTCGGTGATGAGGAGTTCGACTCGCTGGCGTTGGCCTATCTCAACGCTCACCCGTCACAGCATTACAGCTTGCGCTGGCTCGGTGCGCAGCTGGCGGACTTTATCGACGGCTATCTAGTGCCCGCGCAGGCCGCGCCGTTGAGTGAGCTGGCGCGGCTGGAGTGGGCCTTTACCCTGGCCTTCGATGCGCCGGAAGGGCAGCCCTTGAGCCTGGCGCAGATGGCCGAGCTGCCGGCCGAAGACTGGCCCACCTTGCAGGTGCGCTTGCTACCCAGCGTGCAGTGGCAGGTCTGCCGGCATAGCAGCCTGGCGATCTGGCAGGCTTGCAAGGCGCAGGATGCCTTTCCCGGCAGCCAAGTATTGGCCGATAGCGAAGTCTGCCTGATCTGGCGTCAGCAATTGGTTACCCGCTACCGCAGCCTGGCGGCAGATGAAGCCGCCGCGCTGCAAGGCATGAGTCAGCAGGGCTGGAGTTTCGCCGAGCTGTGCGGCGAGCTTGCTTATCTGGGCGAGCAGGCCCCCGTACAGGCCGTCAGCTGGTTGCGCCAGTGGTTGAGCGATGGCCTGTTGCAGCGTTTTTACACGACCTGATAACCGCCGCCGCCAACTGCCGGCTGCCGACTGCGGACCAGGCCATCTGCTCCGTATTTTTCCGCTGGATCTGCAGCTGTTTCGCGATCGGGGCCGCGCGCATAGTGTGGCCGTCGATAACAGCCGAGGCCGCCGATGTACCAATACGATGAATACGACCGCGCTCTGGTGCGCGAGCGCGTGGCGCAGTTTCGCGATCAGATCGAGCGGCGGCTCAGCGGCGAGCTGAGCGAGGAGGAGTTTCTGCCGCTGCGTTTGCAGAACGGCCTCTATATGCAAAAGCATGCCTATATGCTGCGCGTGGCGATTCCCTACGGCACCCTGTCCGCGCGGCAACTGCGCACCCTCGCGGGCATTGCCCGAGACTACGACCGCGACTACGGGCACTTCACCACCCGGCAGAATATCCAGTTCAACTGGATCGAGCTGGAGCAGGTCGGCGATATTCTCGAACGCCTGGCCGAGGTCGAGATGCATGCGATCCAGACCTCCGGCAACTGCGTGCGCAATATCACCACCGAGGCCTTCGCCGGGGTCGCCGCCGACGAGCTGCTCGACCCGCGGCCCTTGGCGGAGATCCTGCGTCAGTGGTCGACGGTCAACCCGGAATTTCTCTACCTGCCGCGCAAGTTCAAGATCGCCCTGTGCGCCGCGCAGGAAGACCGCGCGGCGGTGATGATGCACGACATCGGCCTGTACCTGTACCGCGATGCGGCCGGCGAACTGCTGCTGCGGGTGATGGTCGGCGGCGGTCTGGGGCGCACCCCGATCCTCGGCCAGCAGATCCGCGAGGGCCTGCCCTGGCAGCATCTGCTGTCCTACGTCGAGGCCGTGCTGCGGGTCTACAACCGCCACGGCCGGCGCGACAACAAGTACAAGGCGCGGATCAAGATCCTGGTCAAGGCCCTGGGCATCGAGGCCTTCGCCCGGGAAGTCGAGGCCGAGTGGCAGCAGATCAAGGACGGCCCGGCGGAGCTGACCGCGGCAGAGTATCAGCGTGTCGCAGCGGCCTTCGTCGCGCCGCCCTATGCCAGCCTGGATGACGCCGACCTGGCCTACGGCAGCGCCCTGGCACGTGATCCGGGCTTTGCCCGCTGGGTCTCGCGCAATGTGCGCCCGCACCGGGTGGCGGGTTACGCCTCGGTGGTGCTGTCGACCAAGCCGGCCACCGATTCGCCGCCCGGGGATGTGACCTCGGCGCAGATGCACGCCATCGCCGACCTGGCCGAGGACTGCGGCTTCGGCGAGATCCGCATCGCCCACGAACAGAATGTGGTGCTGCCGGATGTGCCCAAGGCCGACCTGCATGGCCTCTACCAGCGCGCCCTGAGCCATGGCCTGGGCACCGCCAATATCGGCCTGCTGACCGATATGATCGTCTGCCCGGGCGGCGATTACTGCGCCCTGGCCAATGCCAAGTCGATCCCCATCGCCCAGTCGATCCAGCAGCGCTTCGCCGACCAGGACGTCCTGCACAGGCTCGGCGAACTGAGCCTGAATATCTCCGGCTGCATCAATGCCTGCGGCCATCACCATATTGGCAACATCGGCATCCTTGGCGTCGATAAGAACGGCAGCGAGTGGTACCAGGTGACCATCGGCGGGGCTCAGGGCAAGGCCAGCGCCCTGGGCAAGGTGATTGGGCCTTCGTTTAGCGCGGCGCAGATTCCCGAGGTGATCGAAGGCCTGGTCAAGACCTTCAGCGACTACCGCGAGGTCGACGAACGCTTCGTCGATACGGTGCAGCGCATCGGCCTCGAACCCTTCAAGGAACAGGTCTATCGCAAGGCGCAGGTGCCGGCATGAACAACCTGATTCGCTTGAGTGCAGGCCAGGCCCGGGTGGTGGCGGATGATCCCTGGCAGTGGCTGCGCGAACCGGACCAGGCGCGGCCCGTCGGTCCGTTGATCCTGCCGCTGCCCGCCTGGCTGGCGCGCCAGGATGAGGCGACGCTTGCGGGCCGGCGCTTCAGCCTGGATGGCCTGTGCCTGGCCCCGGACGACGAGGTCGAGCGCATTGCGGCCTATCTGCCGGTGTTGCCGCTGATTGCCATCGAGTTCCCCAGTTTCCGCGACGGCCGCGGTTACAGCCAGGCCTACCTGCTGCGTACCCGGCTGGGCTGGACCGGCGAGTTGCGTGCGCTCGGCGATGTCTTGCGCGACCAGCTCAGCCATATGCGCCAGTGCGGCTTCGATACCTTCGCCGTACGTGAAGACAAATCCGCCGAGGACGCGCTCAAGGGCCTGGCCGGCATGAGCGTGCTCTACGGCCGCTCAGCCATCGAACCGCGACCGCTGTTTCGCCGCCGGGGCGGCGCTGGAACATAAGTCCGGCAGGCTTCTAGCGGCCGTTCTGTAGTTGCTGGAGTGCGCCGTCGACCAGGGCCAGCAGTTCATCGATGGCCTGGGTGGCGCGCTGGAAGTAGGCCTTGGCGGCTATCACTGGCTGTTCCCGGCCCAGCAGTTCCTGTTCGATGCAGTGCACGAAGTCTTTCACCACCTGTTCGCAGCGGCGCAGGTTGAAGGCGCTGGCCTGCGGGTGCTGGGCCGCGTGCTGCTGCAGGGTGTCGAAGGCGCTGCCGGCCTGCAGCTGGATCTTCTGCTGGAGAAAGCGCAGGCGTACTCGCTGCTCGGCACTGCTTTGCCCAGCGGCGGCGATGCCGGTGCCCAGGGCGCGGGCCTGGCCGGCCCATTCCGCCGCCTGCAGCACATCGCGCCAGATGCACGGCAGGTAGCTCAGCTCGGCGCGGCCGTTGCTCAGGTCGATTTCGCTGGCCACATCCTCCATCAAGAAGATGCTGTTGCGAATGATCAGGTGGTGCTGCGCCAGGTTGTTGGCCGGGTCGCTGCTGCGGCCGTCGCGCATCCGCGACCAGTGATCGATCAGGCCACTCCAGGCATCTTTATGAGTGCTGGCGAGGGCCTGGGCCGTGCCGATATGGCGGTCCAGCTCCTGGCGGGTGGTGGCCAGGTCCTGGCTCAGGCTCTGGTCGCCGCAGAGCACGCCATTGCTCAGGCCGCGGTGGCGCTGCAGGCCGGCAATCAGGGCGCGCAGCAGGCTTAGCTGGCGGATATTCAACTGCCTGTGTTGCAGCTTCTGCAGGCGCATGCGCCGGTGCAGGCCGTAACAGAGCAGGCCGAGCAGCAGCAGGGTGGCGGCGCTGGCCAGTAACGTGGTGAGTTCAGGCATGTTGCTTACCCCGTCAGATGAGCCAGATGGTGGGCGATGGTGCGGGCCTGATCGGCCGCCTGCAGGTTGTCGGCATTGCCCTGGCGCACGCGGTCGGCCAGCTCGGCGATTTCCGCCACGGCCTTGCCTTGCTGCTCAGTGCTGACCGCCACCTGTTCGACCTGTTCGGTCAGGTGGCGGGTGCGCTGCTGCACCTGGCCAAGCAGCTCGCGCACCGTGGCTGAACTGTCTGCACTGCGGTGGGCCAGCTCGGCGAGGCTGGAGACCTGCACCGTGGCACTCTGGATATGCGCCTGGACGGATTCGATATTGCGGCTGATTTCCGCTGCCGACTCCTGGCTGTGCAGGGCCAGGCGGCGTACCTCGTCGGCCACCACGGCGAAGCCGCGGCCGCTTTCCCCGGCGCGCGCGGCCTCAATGGCGGCATTCAGCGCGAGCAGATTGGTTTGCGTGGCGATGCCGCGGATGGTGCCGGACATTTCATTGATGGTGTGCGAGTTGCTGTGCAATTGCAGGATCAGCTCGTTGGTGGCGATGGCCTGCTGCGCCATTTCGGACACCTGTCGCACCAAATTGGTGAGTTGTTCGATGCTGTCGGCCAGCTGCCCGCTGGCCAGTACGCTGGTCTGCCGCGACTCATCCGCCAGCACCGCCACCTGGACAATGCTGACATTCAGCTGCTCGACTGCCGCCGCCGCGACGGTGGCCGACTCGCTCTGCCCCTCGGCATTGCGGGTGACCAGGGCGGCGCTCTGTTCGAGCTCGTGGGAAGAGTGGGAGATTTCATCCAGACGCTGCTGCAACAGCTGCTGCTGGCGCTGGGCCTGATGCAGCCACTGTTGCAGGCTGCGCCCGATAGGTTGCAGCAACAGCCACTGCGCGCCGCCGAAGGGTTGCTGCGCACCTTGCGGCGTGGCGCTTTCACAATACTGCTGGAGACGCTCGAGCTCCTGCGCCAGCGACCATAGCGAGGCAATGGCCAGGTAGGCCAGCAAGGCCCAGAGCGGGGTGCTGGGCAGCTGGGGGAACAGGCCCATCGTCACGAAGCCGGCCAGCGCCACCAGCAATTGCAGGCGCAGCATGCCGGTCATGCCCAGTTCGCGCAGGAGCAGAAGCCCGGGGTAGGTAAGCCACTTCATGGTTGCGGTACTCCATTTACCAAAAAAAAACGCCTGAAGCCCTGCGCGCTATCCGCAGCGGGTCCAGGCGCCATTGCCTTGCAGGAACGAGTTCTGTCGATCTGATGGGTCGATGCAGAGTGTTAGGCAAGAGTGATGCCATGCAGGTCGGCGGGTGGTGGCAGTGCGGCAGGCTGCAGAGGAGGACGTGGCCCTGCACCTGCTGGTCCATGCTCTTCGACCAATGGATCAGCCGCGGCGCTTTTATCCTTGAGTCAGCTTTCGGCAGCTGTGGCAATATACCCCTACGGGTATATTCAATGGGCAATGGGAGGATGTATGCGCTGCACGACTGCAATGCTTTTGGCTTTGCTGAGCATGGGGGCTTATGCCGACAATTATCAGGCTCTGACCGCCGAGGGGGCCGCGCTGATTCCGCCCTTTCAGCAGCAGCTCCTGGCGACGGTCAAGACGGCAATGCAGTCCGGCGGACCGGTCAAGGCTGTGGAGGCCTGTCAGTTGCTGGCCCCGCAGATCGCCAGCGAGCACAGCCAAAGCCCTTGGACGGTTGGGCGCACGGCCTTGAAGGTGCGCAACCCGGCCAATGCCGCGGATGCCTGGGAAAAACGGGTATTGGAGCAGTTCGCCAAGCGCGCCGAGGCGGGTGAGCCGCTTGCCGATATGCTGCACTCGGAGGTGGTCGAGGGTGAGTTCCGCATGATGAAGGCCATTGCCACTGGCGAGCCTTGCCTGGCCTGTCACGGCAAGAACATAGAGCCGGCGCTGGCCGCAGTGATTGATGTAGGCTACCCGCAAGACGAGGCTCGCGGCTTTGCCCTGGGCGAGCTGCGCGGTGCCTTCACATTGCGGCGTACTGTAGATGATGGAAATGATTGAAACCGAACAGTTGCAACACCGGGATGCCCTGCTCAAGCGTCTGGCCCGTGTCGAGGGGCAGGTGCGCGGCATTCAGGCCATGATCAAGCGCGGCGATGAATGCGAGGCCATTGCCCAGCAGTTCAGCGCCGCGCGCAAGGCGCTGGATAAGGCCTATCAGGAAATGCTCATCTGTCTGGCCGAGGAGGCCATCCTCAGCCCGGAGCAGAGCAACCAGGAAAAGCTCGTGCAGCTGCGAGCCATCTTCACCAAGTACAGCTGATTGCTAAGCGCTCTGGGCTTGCCACAAGATGGCGTAACCCAGCCCCATCAGCAGCCATCCCGCAACGGGATGGAAGAGGGTCTTCCACAGTCTGCTGATCGGGTCGAAGCCCACGCCGTGGATAAAGCCGCTGGAGATGCCCAGCATGCTCAGCATGATCAGTCGATGGTTGTAGTGGCCATCCGCGGTCAGCATGGCTGCGGGGTGGATCAGGAATATCAGCGTCAGCGGCGTCGCCAGCAGCAGCGATACGGCGCGGCAGTAGCCGCGCTGTAGCCAGGGGCGCGGCTCAGTTGTCACCCGCCACCTCTTCGTCGAGGTTCTGTGTCGTTTCCAGCCACAGGGCGTTGATGATGCCGAAGCTACATGCCAGCAGCACGCCCAGAATCCAGGTGAAATACCACATTGCGTTCTCCTTGCCCGCCGAGGCGGGGGTTGTGCGCTTCGGCTGCGCGCTGTGCAGGCCGAAGCGCAGCGATTAGTACAGCCCGTGGGGGTTGGCTTCGATGCTTTGATCGGTCAGGCGTCCCCACATCCGGGTGTAGCACCACAGGGTGTAAGCCAGAATCAGCGGGACGAAAATGCAGGCCACCACGAACATGATGCCCAGGGTCTTCTGGCTCGATACGGCATCCCATACGGTCAGGCTCGAGGTCGGATCGATGCTTGATGGGAAAACGAAGGGGAACAGCGCGAAACCCGCGGTACAGATCGTGCCGGCGATCATCAGGCTGCTGCCGATAAACGCCACCGCCCCGCGATTGAGCTGAGCGCCGAGCAGGGCGAGCAACCCACCGAGCAAGCCCAGTACGGGCGCGAGCATGGTCAATGGATACTGGCTGTAGTTGCCGAGCCAGCCGGTGTTGGTCGCTGCCACCTGTTTGGCCAGCGGGTTGATCGCGCCACCGAAGTCGACGCCACCGGTTAGCGTCATGCCCGCCATGCCCAGACTCAGCCAGACACCGGCACCGGCGAAGGCGGCCAGATAAGCGATGGCGCAGAGCCGCGTGGCACTGCGCGAGCGGGCGTGGAGGTCGGCGTCGGTGCGCATCATCAGCCAGGCACCGCCATGGGTGGAGAGCATGCTCAGGCTTACCACGCCCGCCAGCAGGGCGAAGGGGTGCAGCAAGCCGAAGAACGAGCCTTCGTAGCTGGAGCGCATCAATTCATCGAGGCGGAATGGCAGGCCGAGGAACAGGTTGCCGAAGGCCACGCCGAACAGCAGGGCAGGGGCCGCGCCGCCGACGAACAGCGCCCAGTCCCAGGTCGTGCGCCACTTCTGGTTCTCCAGCTTGCTCCGGTAATCGAAGCCCACCGGGCGGCAGAACAGTGCGAACAGCACGGCCAGCATCGCCCAGTAAAGCCCGGAAAAGGCCACGGCGTAGACGATTGGCCAGGCGGCGAACAGGGCACCGCCGGCGGTGATAAACCACACTTGGTTGCCATCCCAGTGCGGCGCGATGGTGTTGATCGCCACGCGGCGTTCGTTGTCGGTTTTACCGACGAAGGGCATAAGCGCCATGGCACCCATGTCGAAACCATCGGTCAGGGCGAAGCCGATCAGCAACACGCCAATCAGCACCCACCAGGTCAGTTTCAGTGTTTCGTAATCAAACATGCTGTTCTCCCTAAGCGCTGACGGCTTGAGCGCTGGTACCACGCTCGAAGTGATAACGACCGGTATGCAGGCTGGACGGGCCAAGGCGGGCAAACTTGATCATCAGGTACATCTCGACCACCAGCAGCAGGCTGTAGAAGGTGATCAGTGCGGCCAGTGAACCCCAGACATCGGCAGCCGATATCGACGAGGCTGACAGGTGTACGGGCAGGACTTCGGCGATCGACCAGGGCTGGCGGCCATGCTCTGCGACGATCCAGCCGGTCTGCGCGGCAATCCACGGCAACGGCAGGCTGAGCAGGGCGAATTTCAGCAGCCAGGGTTTGTTCTCGGCATTGCGTTTTACCGAGGCCCAGGCGGCCAGGGCGAACAGCAGCAGCATCAGGAAGCCGGAGGCGACCATGGCGCGGAAGGTCCAGAACATGGTGGCAACGTGGGGGATGGTATCCAGCGAGGCCAGCCTGATCTGTTCCTCGCTGGCATCGACCACCGCCGGGGTGTATTTCTTCAGCAGCAGGCCGTAGCCGAGGTCCTGTTTGACCGCATTGAACGCGGCAATGTTGGCCTCGCTCTTGTCGCCGGCGCGCAGTTTTTCCAGCAGACCATAGGCGATCATGCCGTTGCGGATGCGTAGCTCATGTTGCTTGATCAGGTCCTTGATGCCGGTGACTTCCTGGTCCAGCGAGCGCGTGGCGATGATGCCCATGGCATAGGGGATCTTCACCGCGTAGTCGGTACGCTGGGCTTCCTGGTTGGGCAAGCCGAACAGGGTAAAGGCGGCGGGAGCTTCTTCGGTTTCCCATTCGGCCTCGATGGCGGCCAGCTTGGTCTTCTGCACGTCGCCGATTTCATAGCCGGATTCATCGCCGAGGATGATCACCGAAAGGGTCGAGGCCAGGCCGAACACGGCGGCGATGGCGAAGGAGCGACGGGCGAAGGGCAGGTCGCGTTTCTTCAGCAGGTAGTAGCTGGAGATGGCCAGCACGAAGATCGCCCCGGTCACGTAGCCGGCGGAAACGGTATGGACAAACTTGACCTGGGCCACCGGGTTGAACAGCAGGGCACCGAAATCGGTCAGCTCCATGCGCATGGTTTCGAAGTTGAACTCCGCACCCACCGGGTTCTGCATCCAGCCGTTGGCGATCAGGATCCACAACGCCGACATATTCGAGCCGATGGCGACCAGCCAGGTCACGGCCAGATGCTGCACCCGGGTCAGGCGATCCCAGCCAAAGAAGAACAGGCCGATAAAGGTCGATTCCAGAAAGAACGCCATCAAGCCTTCGATGGCCAGCGGTGCGCCGAAGATATCGCCGACGTAATGGCTGTAATAGGCCCAGTTGGTGCCGAACTGGAACTCCATGGTCAGGCCGGTGGTAACGCCCAGGGCGAAGTTGATGCCGAACAACTTGCCCCAGAATTTGACCATGTCCTTGTAGACCTGCTTGCCGGTCATGACATAGACCGACTCCATGATCGCCAGCAGAAATGCCAGCCCCAGGGTCAAGGGCACGAACAGGAAGTGGTACATCGCAGTTATGGCAAATTGCAGGCGTGAAAGGTCAACGACGGATTCCGAGATCATCTCGGTTTCTCCTCAGTGGGTAGTGGTGAGGGAGGCGGGACAAGGGGGCCGAACAGGTGGCTAGCAAGCCGCTCGGTGCCGTTTTCCGGCACTGTGGGCTCGGTGAACCAGATGGCTTTGATGCTGAAAAGGATGACCAGCTTGATCAGCAGAATGACGCCGATCTCGCGCACCAGCGCAATGCGCCAGGGAGACTTGGGGGCGTGATTGGTCATGCTGGTACTCCAGGTTCTACTCGGGCTCTGGCAGGCAGAGCAATACTACTTCATACCCCGTGGGGTATGTTGGTGGTGCTATTGATGCAGGTCAGTGGAGTGACGAATACCTTGAAAAAGGATATGTACCCGTCACCTGTTGAAGCGCTGTGAAGCGCAAGATGATGTCCAGGGGGCCCTGACTCGTAGTGACGCCAACACCGTCCGAAAATCCACCCGCGGAAGTGGCGCGCGCTTGACCCGCCTGTCAATGGAACGCGTGCGCCTATGGTGGGTTACGCCGCGTGCCGGGTGAGGTGATGTTTGGTAATCCCCATATGCCGCTAACCCACCTTACGAAAGCTGCTTGCACCAGCTAATTGGGGCAATAGCCTTAATCAAACGCCGGCAGCTGTGGGTTGGCGACGGCTTTGCCGGCTGCGCTCCAGGCCTCGAAACCGCCCTCGATCGACTGCACCTGCAGGTAACCCATCTCTTGCAGCGAGCAGGCGGCCAGCGCCGAGCGGCCGCTGTTCTTGCAATAGAGCACCAGCTTGAGGTCGCGCGCGGCCAGTTCGGGTTCGTTGCTCAGCTTGAACTCCAGTAGGCCGCGGGGGATGTTGATGGCCCCCGGAATATGCCCAGCGTGAAATTCATCGGCTTCGCGCACATCGATCAACGCGTCGGCCTCGCGAATCGCGGCTTCGGCGGTTTGCAGATCGACCTCGTGGATCTGGGCTTTGGCGGCGGTTACCAGGTCGTGGGCAGTTTTCATATGGCTATATACCTATTACGCGTTGTATGGGGCCCGGCCCTACGGGGCGCAGATTCTCTGCGCCCGGGCACCGGTGCCCGGGCGTAACAGCGTTCAGGGCATGGCCTTTCACAAGACTTTCCCCTCGCTGCGAGGCTGAGCATCGGCGTGCTGACGGCCGTGCTCAAGGGGTTGCTGGACGGCTTGCGGGGCCAGGGTTTGCAGGGCCTGGAACTGGCTGATAAACACCTGACCGCCGAACTCGTCGAGAAAGCTGGAGCGGCGCAGTTGGTCCATCACCGGGCCCTTGACCTCGGACAGGTGCAGCTGCACCCCAGCGGTGCGCAGGCGCTCGACGATGGCCTCCAGCGAGTCCAGGGCGCTGGCGTCGATCAGATTGACCCCCGAACACATCAGCACCAGATGGCGGACCTGCGGCCGGCTGGCGATCAGCTCGCCAATGCGCTCTTCCAGGTAGCGCGCATTGGGGAAGTACAGGCTCTCGTCGACCCGCAGCGACAGCACGCTGGGCGACTCGATCACGGCGAAGCGCTCGACATTGCGAAAGTGTTCGCTGCCCGGCACCTGGCCGACCACGGCCATATGCGGCTGGCTGGTGCGCCAGAGAAACAGCAGCAGTGACAGGCCGACGCCGAGCAGGATGCCGACCTCCACGCCGATCAGCAGCACGCCGAGGATGGTCGCCAGCTGCGCCGCGCCGTCCTGGCGCGAGTAGCGCCAGGTGCGGCGCAGGGAACCGAGATCGACCAGGCTGAGCACCGCGACGATGATGGTGGCGGCCAGCACGGCCTGGGGCAGGTTGTGCAGCAGTGGGGTCAGCAGCATCACGCTCAGCGCGATGCCGGCGGCGGTGAATACTCCGGCCATGGGGGTCTGCGCGCCGGCGTCATAGTTGACCACCGAGCGGGCAAAGCCGCCGGTGACCGGGAAGCCGCCGCTGAATGCCGAGCTGAGGTTGGCCGCGCCGAGGCCGAGCAGTTCGTTGTCGGGCTCGATGCGCTGGCGCCGTTTGGCGGCCAGCGTCTGGCCCACGGAGACCGATTCGACGAAGCCCACCAGGCTGATCAGCAGTGCCGCCGGCAGCAGTTGCAGGGCCAGGCTCAGGTCCAGGGTGGGCAGGGTCAGGCCCGGCAAACCCTGGGGAATGGCCCCTACCACCTTGACCCCAACCTGATCCAGCTGCAGCAGCGAGACCGCGACGATGGCGACCACGATGGCCAGCACCGGGCCGGCCTTGGCCAGGTTGCCCGCCATGGGCGCGGACAACCCCAGGCGCTGCAGCAGGGTTTTCAGGCGCGCGCGGGCCCACCACAGCCAGGCCAGGCTAAGCAGGCCGATCAGCAGGGTCGGCCAATGGGTAGCCGGTAACGCCTGCCAGAGTTGCGGCAGGATCTGCCGCAGGCTTTCGCCCGAGGCCGATACGCCGAGCAGGTGCTTGAACTGACCGACTGCGATCAAAATCCCCGAGGCGCTGATAAAGCCGGAAACCACCGGGTGGCTGAGGAAGTTGGCGAGAAAGCCCAGGCGCAGTAGCGCCATCAGGGCGAGAAGCAGACCCGACAACAGAGCCAGCAGCATCGCCGCACCGATATATTCGGCGCTGCCTGCGGGGAACAACGGGGCCAGCGCCGCAGCGGTCATCAGCGACACCACCGCCACCGGGCCGACCGCCAGGGTGCGGCTGGAGCCAAACAGGGCATAGGCCAGCAGCGGCAATATGCTCGCATACAGGCCGGTGACCGGCGGCAGGCCGGCAAGCATGGCGTAGGCCAGGCTCTGAGGTATCAGCATCAGCGTCACGATCAGCGCCGCCAGGCCATCCTGGGCGGCGCTTGCGCGGTCGTAGCGTCGTCCCCAGTCCAGGCAGGGCAGCCAGCGGCTCAGTTTCATTTACCCGGTTCCTTGCTGAAGTCGCAGGCGGCCGGGGCTTCTACCGGCAGCGGTTCGTGGGGCAGGCGCTTGGGCCCCGCCAGCCACTCATGGCCACGCAGCATCATGTCGAAGTAGATGCTGGGCATCGCTTTCACCTTCAGCTCCCAGGCAAGGCGGCGCGGTATGGCGGGGTCGAGGGGGAAGGTCGGCAGCAGCTTGCCACCGTAGCCGAACTCAGCGAGCACCACCTTGCCTCGCTCCACTGTAAGCGGGCAGGAGCCGTAGCCATCGTACAGCGCTCGCGGCCCCTTGCCGGCGAGCACTGCGATAACGTTTTCCGCCACTACCGGTGCCTGCTTACGCACCGCGGCGGCGGTCTTGGCATTGGGCGCGGCACAGACATCGCCGAGGCTGAAGATATTGCCGAAGCGCGGGTGACGCAGGGTTTCATGATCGGCTTCGACCCAGCCGTCGGCATTGGCCAGCGGGCTCTGGCGGATAAACTCCGGCGCGCGCTGAGCGGGCACGGCATGCAGGAAGTCGAAGGATTTTTCGATGGTCTGGCTGTTACCCGCAGCATCGATCTGCTTGAACCAGGCCTTGTGGGCCGGGCCGTCCACTGCAGTCAGGGTGGTGTTGAAGGCCAGTCCAACGCCGTAGCGCTCGACGTATTTCATCAGCGGCGGCACAAAGGTCGGCACGCCGAACAGCACCGCCCCGGACGAGCAGAACTCCACGTCGATATCCTTCAGCACGTCTTCTTTGCGCCACCAGTCGCAGGACAGATACATGGCCTTCTGCGGCGCGCCGGCGCATTTGATCGGCATCGGCGGCTGGGTAAACAGCGCGCGGCCCTGACGCAGGTTCTGCACCAACTGCCAGGTATAGGGGGCCAGCTCGAACTGGTAGTTGGAGGTGACGCCGTGTTTACCCAGGGTCTCCTTGAGTCCTTCGACCGCATCCCAGTGCAGGCTCAAGCCGGGGCAGACGATCAGGGCGCGATAACCCACCCGGGTGCCGTCTTCGAGTACCACACGCTGTTGCTCGGCTTCGAAACTGGCCACGGCGGCGCGAATCCACTGCGCGCCGCGGGGTATGCACTGCGCCATCGGCCGTTCGGTGCGGGCGCGGTCGAAGATGCCGGCACCCACCAGGGTCCAGCCCGGCTGGTAGTAGTGCTGTTCGCGCGGTTCGACCACAGCGATGCGCAAGTGCGGATCACGGCGCAACAGGCTGGCGGTTACTGCACAACCGGCCGCGCCGCCCCCCACCACCAGCACGTCGTAGCGCTGGGTGGGGGTGCTAGCAGCCTGGGGAATCGAGGCCGGGGCCTTCTGCCAGCGTTGCTCCAGGCGCTGGGCCAGGCCACTCAGGTCATAGCCGTTATCCCGTGTGGTTTGCAGCAGGGTCAGCGGGTCCAGATGATGGGCTTCGCTGAGCGCCCAGAGGCTGGTGGAGCGGGTTCCGGTGCGGCAGAACGCCAATACCGGGCCGCGCACCTGGGCGAGCAGTTCGGCGAACGCAGCCACATCGTTTTCGCCGATCTGGCCCGAGATCACCGGCAAATAGTGGTAGTCGAGACCGCTGGCTTGCGCCGCCGCCTGCAGCTCAGCCGAAGTGGGTTGGCCTTCGCCCTCGCCATCCGGACGGTTGTTGATCACGCTGCGAAAACCCGCGGCGGCCAGGGAACCCATGTCCGCTGGTTGCATTTGCGCAGCCACGGCGAGGAAGGGCGTCAGGCGTTTCAGCGATTCCATAGCGTCACCTCAGAGCACGTCCAGGGGGATTTTCAGGTAGCGGGTGCCGTTGTCCTCGGCGGGCGGCAGCTGCCCGCCGCGCATATTCACCTGCACCGACGGCAGGATCAGGCTCGGCATCCCCAGGGTGGCGTCGCGGGCGCTGCGCATGGCGACGAAGTCCGCCTCGCCGATGCCCTCATGCACGTGCACGTTGTGCGCGCGCTGCTCGGCCACCGTGGTCTGGTTGCGAAAGTCATCGCGGCCCGGTGCCTTGTAGTCATGGCACATAAACAGGCGCGTTGCATCCGGTAGCTCGAACAGCCTGCGGATCGACTGGTACAGCGTGTGGGCATCGCCGCCGGGGAAGTCGCAGCGCGCGGTGCCATAGTCGGGCATAAACAGGGTGTCGCCGACAAAGCCGGCATCGCCGATCAGGTAGGTCATGCACGCCGGGGTATGGCCGGGGGTGTGAATGGCCCGGGCTTCGATAGCACCGACCTGGAAGCTGTCGCCATCCTTGAACAGATGGTCGAACTGGCGGCCGTCGGTGGCGAACTCGGTGCCGGCGTTGAACAGCTTGCCGAAGGTGTTCTGCACGACGGTGATGTTCTCGCCAATCGCCAGCTGCCCGCCCAGCTCGCGCTTGAGGTAGGGCGCAGCCGAGAGGTGGTCGGCGTGCACATGGGTTTCCAGCAGCCAGTCCACCTGCAGTTGGTTGTCCTTGACGTACTGGATCAGGCGATCGGCGCTGTTGTGCGAGGTGCGCCCGGAGGCGGGGTCGTAGTCCAGCACCGAGTCGATGATGGCGCAGCGCTTGCTGCCGGGGTCGGTGACCACATAGCTGTAGGTGTAGGTGGCAGGGTCAAAGAATGCTTGGACTTGGGGTTGCATGACGGCGCTCCTCTCGGATACCCCTTGGGGTATTTATTTAAGGAAGAGCGTAACTATTTTTCAGTTCTATGCATAGATTAAAAAGGCATATACATGGATGGTGTTGCGTCAGGCAGCCATATGATTTTTCAACTGATTGAAAATAAAGGTTTTATGGGGGCGTTCGAGATTGGTCTTAGGGTGCTTGCGCAGGTGCCGGCCTGATAGGCGGAGCCTGTGGTGCCGAATGAGGCGCTCATCATGCAGGTGCTGAGCGCCTTGCGCGGGCCCCGCAGGCATTGCGCGCTGCGGGGCCGGTGGCGGTTACAGCAGGTCGAAACGGTCGGCGTTCATCACCTTGGTCCAGGCCGCCACGAAGTCGTTGACGAACTTCTCGCGGTTATCGTCCTGGGCATAGACCTCGGCGTAGGCGCGCAGGATCGAGTTGGAGCCGAAGACCAGATCGGCGCGGGTCGCCGTCCATTTCAGCGCACCGGTCTGGCGATCACGAATCTCGTAGAGGTTTCTGCCGGTCGGCTTCCAGGTGTTGCTCATATCGGTCAGGTTGACGAAGAAGTCGGTGGTCAGCTGACCTTCACGGTCGGTAAACACTCCATGCCTGCTGCCGCCATGGTTGGTCCCGAGCACGCGCATGCCGCCCACCAGCACGGTCATTTCATGGGCCGTCAGGCCGAGCAGCTGGGTGCGATCAAGCAGCAGCTCTTCGGCGCTGACCACGTAATCCTTTTTCAGCCAGTTGCGATAGCCGTCGGCCACCGGCTCCATAAACTCGAAGGATTCGACGTCGGTCATCGCCTGGCTGGCGTCGCCACGCCCCGGACTGAAGGGCACGCTGACCTCGAAGCCGGCGGCCTTGGCGGCCTGTTCGATCGCCAGGTTGCCGGCCAGCACTATCACGTCGGCCAGGCTCACAGCGCTTTGTGCGGCGATCCCCTGGAGAACCTCGAGCACCCTGGCCAGACGCGCTGGCTCGTTGCCTTCCCAGTCCTTCTGCGGGGCCAGACGGATGCGCGCGCCGTTGGCACCGCCACGCATGTCGGAGCCGCGGAAGGTGCGCGCGCTGTCCCAGGCGGTGCTGACCATTTCGCTCAGGGTCAGGCCACTGGCGGCGATTTGGGCCTTTACGGCGGCCACATCGTAGTCGCTGCGCCCGGCCGGCACCGGGTCCTGCCAGAGCAGCTCTTCCTGCGGCACTTCCGGACCGATATAGCGGGTCTTGGGGCCCAGGTCGCGGTGGGTCAGCTTGAACCAGGCGCGGGCGAACACCTCGGAGAAATGAGCCGGATCCTGGTAGAAACGCTCGGCGATCTTGCGGTACTCCGGGTCCATCTTCATGGCCATGTCGGCGTCGGTCATGATCGGGTTGTGGCGGATGCTCGGGTCTTCGACATCGACCGGCTTGTCTTCCTCGCGGATATTGATCGGCTCCCACTGCCAGGCACCCGCCGGGCTCTTCTTCAGCTCCCAGTCGTAGTTGAGCAGCAGCTGGAAATAGCCGTTGTCCCAATGCGTCGGGTGGGTCGTCCAGGCACCTTCGATGCCGCTGGTCATGCTGTCGCGGCCAATGCCACGGCTGCTGTGGTTATTCCAGCCCAGGCCCTGTTCTTCGATACCCGCCGCTTCCGGCTCGGGCCCGAGGTTGGCGGCGCTGCCGTTGCCGTGGCACTTGCCGACGGTGTGGCCGCCGGCCGTCAGGGCAACGGTTTCCTCGTCGTTCATGGCCATGCGGGCGAAGGTCACGCGCACGTCCTGTGCGGTACGCAGCGGGTCGGGCGTGCCGTCGACGCCTTCCGGGTTGACGTAGATCAGCCCCATCATCACGGCGGCCAGCGGGTTGTGCAGATCCCGTTCGCCGGAGTAGCGGCTGCCTTCGCTGCCGGTGGGGGCGAGCCATTGCTTCTCCGAACCCCAGTAGATGTCCTGCTCGGGGTGCCAGATGTCGGCGCGGCCAAAGGCAAAGCCGAAGGTTTTCAGGCCCATGGATTCATAGGCCACATTGCCGGCCAGGACGATCAGGTCGGCCCAGCTGATCTTGTTGCCGTACTTTTTCTTGATCGGCCAGAGCAGGCGACGTGCCTTGTCGAGGTTGGCGTTGTCCGGCCAGGAGTTCAGCGGGGCGAAGCGCTGGTTGCCGGTGCCGGCACCGCCGCGACCGTCCGCCACCCGGTAGGAACCAGCTGCGTGCCAGGCCATGCGGATCATCAGGCCGCCGTAATGGCCCCAGTCGGCTGGCCACCAGTCCTGGCTGTTGGTCATCAGGGCGGTGAGGTCACGTTTCAGCGCGGCCACATCGAGGCTCTTCACCGCTTCGCGGTAGTCAAAGCCCTGCCCCAGCGGGTTGGTCTTGCTGTCGTGCTGATGCAGGATGTCGAGGTTCAGTGCGTTCGGCCACCAGGCCATGTTCGTGTTGCTGGTGGCTGTATTGCCGCCGTGCATGACCGGGCACTGGCCGGCACTTTTGCGGGTGTTCGAATCCATCTCAAGCTCCTCAGGTCTACACATGCTCGGCCCGTTGGCGGGGCGCGGACGGCCGAGCAGATGTGCGGCGGCGGGTCATCGTCAGGCCCGCCGCGGGTGAAAGTGGGCTCGAGGTTAGCAGCTAAGGGTGCGGTAAATACGCTCGGGGGTATTGGCATTCTCTATGAGTCTGTTAGCCACAATTGCTTTCAGGGCCGGGGATGGTTGTCGCCAGGACGGCCCTGCGGGTTTATGGCTTACCGATGAACCCGGGGCGCAGCGGCCGTCGCCCAGGCAAGGCGACGGCCCTGGCGTGAAAGCTGGTTACTCTATTGCCTCGTAGGGCAGGCCGACGTAGTTTTCCGCAATGGTCTTGCGCCCGGCCTCGGAGCCGACGAAGTAGTCCAGTTCGGTCTGCTGCATGCGCCGGCTGAAGGCATCGGTGTCGGGGAATTTGTGCAGCATCGAGGTCATCCACCAGGAGAAACGCTCGGCCTTCCAGATGCGCTTGAGGCACACCGCCGAATAGTTTTCCAGCAGCTCGTGACGGCCTTCGCGGTAGACCTTGAGCAGGATGCGATACAGGGTGCTGACATCGCTGGCCGCCAGATTAAGGCCCTTGGCACCGGTGGGCGGGACGATATGCGCGGCGTCGCCAAGCAGAAACAGATGGCCGTACTGCATCGGTTCGACCACATAGCTACGCAGCGGCGCGATGCTTTTCTCAATCGACGGGCCGGTGATCAGGCGCGCGGCGGCTTCCATCGGCAGGCGGCTTTTCAGCTCGTCCCAGAAACGCTCATCGGACCAGTCCTCGACCTTCTCCTCGCTCCCCACCTGCACGTAATAACGGGTGCGGGTCGGTGAACGCATGCTGCACAGGGCGAAGCCGCGCTCGTGGTTGGCGTAGATCAGTTCCTCGTTGACCGGTGGGGTATCGGCCAGCACGCCGAGCCAGCCGAACGGGTAGACCCGCTCGAATTCCTTGAGCACGCCGGCCGGAATCGACTGCCGCGACACGCCGTGGAAGCCGTCGCAGCCGGCGATATGATCGCAGTCCAGGCGTACCGCTTCACCGTTATGGGTGAAGGTGATGTGGGGCTGTTCGCCCTTGAGCTCATGCAGCTGGGCGTCGGTGACGTTGTACAGGGTGATGCCGCCGCTGGCCTTGCGCGCTTCCATCAGGTCGCGGGTGACTTCGGTCTGGCCGTAGATCATCACCGTCTTGCCGCCGGTGAGTGCGTGCAGGTCGATGCGTTCGCGGCGGCCGTCGAAGGCCAGTTCGAAGCCATCATGCACCAGGCCTTCGCGGTCCATGCGTGCGCTGACGCCTGCCTCGCGCAGCAGGTCGACCATGCCCTGTTCCAGAACGCCGGCGCGGATGCGACTGAGCACATAGTCGGGGCTCTGGCGTTCGATGATGATGTTGTCGATACCGGCCTTGAGCAGCAGCTGGCCGAGCAGCAGGCCCGAGGGGCCTGCACCGATAATGGCGACTTGGGTGTTCATTGTTATTGTCCTCGGGGCCACAAGGCCTTGGTGGGTTCTCCTGTATTTTTGGTGGATTGCATCGGGCTTTGAAGGCACTATCCGATTATATTTATGGATTTTCCGAGGGTGCTGGCGATGCATAAAGCCTCTGCCGCAGCGGTGCCGGTGTTCAAGCTATATGGCGAAACGGCAGTCTGGCCGACGCCGGACCTGCTCCATTGCGAGTCGATTCCCGAGCGCAGTCGCCTGCACGATTGGGAGATCAAACCCCATCGGCATGGCGACCTGGTGCAGCTGCTATATGTGCAGGGCGGCAGCGCCGAGCTGGAAGTGGAGGGCGTGGTCAGCCACGTGCAACAGCCAGCGCTGCAGGTGGTGCCGGCGCTTAGCGTGCACGGCTTTCGCTTTTCCCGGGACGTTCAGGGCCATGTGCTGAGCCTGGCTTTGCCGCTGGTGGAGCAGCTCGGCGCGGTGCTCGACAGCCCGCCGCTGGCGCGCGCGGCCTGTTACCCGGCGGCTGAGCAGCGGCGCTATCTGGATGCCCTGTTCGACTCCATCGCCGAGGAGTACAGCACCCAGCAGCCGGGGCGCGAGTTGATGCTGCAATCGCTGATCAGCGCCTTGCTGGTATGGGTCGGCCGCCGTTCCCAGGCCCTGGCGCATGCCGAGACCCAGGGCCAGGACCGTGGCCGCGAACACTTGCAGCGCTTTACCCGCCTGCTGGAAAGCCACTTTCGCGAGCATCGGCCCATCGAACAGTACGCTTCCGAGCTGGGCATCAGCGCCGCGCACCTCAACGCCCTGTGCCGACGCCTGGCCGGGCAGTCGGCCTTGCAGCTGATCAACCAGCGCCTGCTGCTGGAAGCCAAGCGCAGCCTGGTGTACACCGCCATGACCATTAATCAGGTGTCGGACAGTCTGGGCTTTTCCGAGCCGGCGTATTTTTCCCGTTTCTTCAAGCGCGGCAGCGGGCTGTCGCCCAAAGCCTTCCGCCTGCAGCGTTGAGGCAGAGAGCCGTATGAATATCGACAACCGCATCAAGTTTCGCCATCTGCTGTGCTTTCTCGAAGTGGCGCGCCAGGGCAGCCTCGCGCGCGCCGCCGAGGTGTTGGCGATCAGCCAGCCGGCGGTGTCGAAGACCCTCAAGGAGCTGGAGGAGGTCCTCGCCGCGAGCCTGTTCGACCGCAGCAAGCAGGGGGCCGTGCCGACCGCGGCCGGGCTGGCCTTTCTGCGCTACGCCGGGCCCAGCGTGCAGGCACTGCGTGAAGGGGTGCGCAGCCTGCGCAGCGGCGAGCACGAGGCCGGGGTGGTGCGCCTCGGCGTGCTGTCGACGGTGGAAAGTTCGTTGCTGCCCGAGGTAGTGCGGCGGCTGCATAAACAGCACGTGGCCCTGGTGGTCAGTGTGGTTACCGGGCCCAGCGCCCACCTGCTCGACCAGCTGCGTGTCGGCGCGCTGGACCTGGTGGTCGGGCGTATGACCGACAGCCCGCAGATCGAGGGGCTGACCTTCGAGCACCTGTACAGCGAGTCGATGATCCTGGTGGTGCGTCCCGCTCACCCCTTGCTGCAGGCCGACCTGCGTGACCGCAGCCAGTTGGGTGATTACCCGGTGGTGCTGCCGCTGGGCGGTACCACCATCCGCCGCTATGCCGACAGCCTCTATGTGCAGTGCGGCATCGTCATGCCGCAACAGCGTCTGGAAACCCTTTCGGTGGCCCTCAGCCGGCGCTACGTGCAGTCCAGCGATGCGGTGTGGATTGCCCCGCAGGATGCCGTGCGTCAGGACCTGGCGCGTGGCGAGCTGCAGGAACTGGATATCGGCCTGCGCGAACCGGGCGGCTCGGTGGGCATCTGCAGCAACCCCACGGCGGCGCTGTCGCTGGCGGCGCAGTGGTGTTGCGAGGCCTTGCGTGGGGCCGCAGCAGACTACCGAGACGGACTAGCAGGCTGTTGAAAAACTACCTGCGTTGCCATCGCCGCGTTAAAAACAGGCCGGGACGCGGCGTCTCAAAATGCTCATTTACAACTCGTAAACTCCGCTTTTTCGCCTGTTTTTGCCTTGCGCTGGCTGCCTCGCCAACGTTTTCAACAGCTTGCTTGATCCATAACCATTTGGTTATGGATGGCGACGATCTTTTCAATTTTCAGCCTTGTTGCGCTGCTGGAGACTGTGGCTCTGCCTGAGCCTGCAGGCCGCTGCAGCCATTCCAACAAGAGGAGATCGATATGTCCGACGCGCAGCACAGCCGCTTCGTCATTCGCGACCGCAACTGGCACCCCAAGGCCTTTACCCCGGACTACAAGACCTCCATTGCCCGCTCACCGCGCCAGGCGCTGGTGAGCATCCCGCAGTCGATCTCGGAAACCAGCGGGCCGGATTTTTCCCACCTGAAAATGGGCCAGTACGACAACGACCTGCTGCTCAACTTCAATAACGGCGGCCTGCCGGTGGGCGAGCGCATTCTGGTCAGCGGCCGGGTTATGGACCAGTACGGCAAGCCGATCCCGCATACCCTCGTGGAGATGTGGCAGGCCAACGCCGGTGGCCGCTATCGGCATAAGAACGACCGCTACCTGGCCCCGCTTGACCCCAACTTCGGCGGCGTCGGTCGTGCCCTGACCGACAGCGAAGGGCGCTACAGCTTCCGCACCGTCAAGCCCGGCCCGTACCCCTGGCGCAACGGCCCGAACGACTGGCGTCCGGCGCATATCCACTTCTCCATCAGCGGCCCGTCGATTTCTACCCGCCTTATTACCCAGCTGTATTTCGAAGGCGACCCGCTGATCCCCATGTGCCCGATAGTCCGATCGATCGCCAACCCGGATGCGGTACAGAGCCTGATCGCCAGGCTCGACATGAGCGCGGCCAATCCCATGGATTGCCTGGCCTATCGCTTCGATATCGTGCTGCGCGGGCAGCGTCAGACCCACTTCGAAAATCGCTAAGGAGCGTTCTATGCCTATCGAACTGCTGCCGGAAACCCCTTCGCAGACTGCCGGCCCCTATGTGCATATCGGCCTGGCCCTGGCCGCTGCCGGCAACCCGAGCCGCGATCAGGAAATCTGGAATCAGATGGCCAAGCCTGGCGCGCCGGGCGAGCACATCACCCTGATCGGCCAGGTCTACGACGGCAACGGCCATCTGGTGCGCGACTCCTTTCTGGAGCTGTGGCAGGCCGACCATGAGGGCTGCTACGACAGCGCCTTCGACCTGGAAAAACCCTTCAACGGCTTCGCCCGCACCGCCACCACCTTTGATGCCGGCAGCGAGTGGAGCGTGCAGACGATCAAGCCGGGAGTGGTGCTCAATGCCGCCGGGGTAGCCATGGCACCTCACGTCAACGTCAGCCTGTTTGCCCGGGGGATCAATATCCACCTGCAGACCCGCCTGTATTTCGACGACGAGGCCGAGGTCAACGCCCAGGATCCGGTGCTTAACCTGATCGAGCAGCCGCAGCGCCGCGAAACCCTGATCGCCAAACGTTGCGAGCTGGACGGTAAAACCGCCTATCGTTTCGATATCCGCATTCAGGGCGAAGGCGAGACGGTGTTCTTCGATTTCTAGCGAGCCGTTGAAAACCTAGGCATGTGAGGAAAAAGCGCTCTTGAGCAACCAACTGTTCGACCGTTACTTCATCAGCGCCGCCATGGCGGCGGTGTTTTCCGACACCGGACGGGTCCAGGGCATGCTCGATTTCGAGGCCGCCCTGGCCCGTGCCGAAGCCCGTGTCGGCCTGATTCCCCAAAGCGCGGTGGCCCCCATCGAGGCGGCCTGCCGCGCCGAGCGCTATGACTTTGCCGAGCTGGCCGAGGCCATTGCCCTGGCCGGCAACTCGGCGATTCCGCTGGTCAAGGCGCTGGGCCGGCAGGTCGCCGCGGTTGATCCGCAGGCCGAGCGCTATGTTCATCTCGGGGCCACCAGCCAGGATGCGATGGACACCGGCCTGGTGCTGCAACTGCGCCAGGCCTGCGCGCTGCTCGACGCCGATCTGGCGCAGCTTACCGAGGCCCTGGCGCTGCAGGCCGAGCGTTATGCCGACTGCGTGCTGCCCGGGCGCACCTGGCTGCAGCACGCCACCCCGGTAACCCTGGGCATGAAGCTGGCCGGCAGCCTGGGTGCCATCACCCGCCACCGCCAGCGCCTGGCCGAGCTCAAGCCGCGTCTGCTGGTGCTGCAGTTCGGCGGCGCGGCCGGCACCCTGGCGGCGTTGGGCGAGCAGGGCTGGGCGGTGTCGGAGGCGCTGGCCGAGGAGCTGCAACTGGCCTTGCCCGATCAGCCCTGGCACACCCAGCGCGACCGTTTAGTGGAATTCGCCAGCTTGCTCGGCCTGATCGCCGGCAGCCTGGGCAAGCTGGGGCGCGATCTGAGTCTGTTGATGCAGACCGATGTGGCGGAAGTCTTCGAACCGTCGGCGGCGGGCAAGGGCGGTTCCTCGACCATGCCGCACAAGCGCAATCCGGTCGGCGCGGCGGTGCTGATTGCGGCCGCCACCCGTGCGCCTGGGCTGGTCGCGACGCTATTCGCCGCCATGCCCCAGGAGCACGAGCGCAGCCTGGGTCTGTGGCATGCCGAGTGGCAGACTCTGCCGGAGCTGTGCGGCCTGGTTTCCGGGGCGCTGCAGCAGGCGCTGCTCGCCGTGCCGGGGCTGGAGGTGGACACCGCGCGGATGCGCAGCAATCTCGAGCTGACCCGCGGCTTGCTACTGGCTGAGGCGGTCAGTATCGCCCTGGCCCAGCGCATCGGCCGCGATAAGGCCCATCACCTGATCGAGCAGTGTTGCCGCCAGGCCATCGCCGAGCAGCGCCATCTGCGCGAGGTGCTGGGCGAGCAGGCCGAGGTCTGCGTCCAGCTCAGCGCCGCCGAACTGGATCGCCTGCTCGACCCCGGCCATTACCTGGGCCAGGCTCAACGCTGGGTGGCCCGGGCCGTGGCCGAGCATCGCGCTTTGCATAGTTAAAGGTCACCTGTCCGCCAGGAGTGGATAGCCTGTTAATCGTGATTACTTTGGTGCGCACGGCGCACCCTACCTGATCCGCGATTCGCCCGTCGCACCACCTCTTACCAGGAGCCCGAAATGGACGAAAAACAACGTTACCAAGCCGGCATGCAGGTACGCCGCGCGGTATTGGGCGATGCCCATGTCGACCGCAGCCTGCAGCACATCACCCCATTCAACGAAGAGTTCCAGAACATGATCACCCGCCACGCCTGGGGTGATATCTGGACCCGCCCCGGGTTGCCGCGGCATACCCGCAGCCTGATCACCATCGCCATGCTGATCGGCATGAACCGTGAGGGCGAACTGCGCCTGCACCTGCGCGCGGCGAAGAACAACGGCGTGACCCGCGACGAGATCAAGGAGGTGCTGATGCAGAGCGCCATCTACTGCGGCATCCCGGCCGCCAACGCCAGCTTTCACCTGGCCGAAGAGGTCTGGGACGAGCTGGGCGTGGAGTCGTTGCAAGACTGATCGCTACGGGCGAATAGCTTCCCTCTCGAACCGCCGGCAGCCTTTGCGCTGTTTCGGTGGTTTTTTTGTTTTGGCTGCGGCCCCGTTAACCGTTGCGCGACTGTCCGGCTGACGCCGATTAGTCCCCTCGCCCCCTGGGGGAGCGGGCGTCATTCAGGCCTGTACAACTGGCGACTTGAACCTTGCGCTTCTTAGTCGCGTCGGATCGCCAGCAATTCCGGCTGGCGATGGCTTTGCTGCTGGCGCTATTGGTCCTTTGGTTACTGGGATCGGAACTGGAATTGCGGATATTCCTGCAGGAGTACCACTGATTTATGGGGGCGCGTGGCAATTCTGCGCGCCTCGAACTCGTAGGTTGTCACTGCATCCGTGACTTGATTTTTTGTGAACATGAATGTCCAATCCTGCTTCGATCTCATACAGAAGCTATCGACTTATGACTGCTGCACAACGTCGTATACACGAAGCCGCTATGCGTCTATTCGCCGAGAAGGGTGCAGGAGAGATCAGCATCAGTGAGCTGGCCGAAGCGGCGGGTGTTGCCAGGGGGACGATATACAAGCATATGGACAGCATTGAAGGGCTGTTCAGAAATGTCGCCACCCATCTCAGCGAAGAGATGAATCAGCGTGTGGCTCGTAGCTCGCCGGAAGATGTGGATCCGGCACTGCGCCTGGCCAATGGTATCCGCTACTACATCCGCCGTGCCCATGAAGAACCGAGCTGGGGCAAGTTTATCGTGCGTTACTCGGTGAGCTCGCAGTCCTTGCGTGGTATGTGGGCGGGGCAGCCGCTGGCGGATTTGATGATGGGGATGAGTCAGAAACGTTACGATGTTCGGCAGGAGCAACTGGTATCGGTGCTGGCAATGATCGGCGGTTCGGTGCTGACCGCAGTGGCCTTGGTGCAGGACGGCCACAGAACATGGCGTGATGCTGGTAGCGACATTGCTGAGTTGACTCTGCGCGCGCTCGGTCTTTCCAAGGATGAGGCTAAGCAGTTGGCGACCGTCGAGTTGCCGCCATTGGCACCTGCCTGAAGGCAGGGTGCCGTTTCGAGGCGGGCTTCAACGCTCGAGCAGTTGCAAGCTTTCCTGCACCAGTTGCCTGGCCGTCGACTGGGTACCCTCGTGCATTACGATTCGGTCTGGTCGAACCACGGCCAGCGATCCTGTGGGAGCGTCGGCCAGCAGCGTTTGGCCGATGTCTTCGACGAAAGGCGTTACGCTACTGCGTTTCTGGCCATGCAGGCCGATCTGTAGATAGCTACCCCCGTGCCTTTCCCACAGTTGACAGAGTTCCGGGGTCAAGTTGGCGCGTGGATCGATACCCAATCCAACCAGTGCCAGGTTATCGCCCAGTGCCACGTCGCTGAGAATGATCGAACCATCTTCTTGGCGTACCAGTCCCTGTGGGAACAGCCCGCCACGAAGAAGGCTACGACCCCGGCCAGCAGGCATGAACAGGCCTTGCTTGAAGATGTTCTTCGGCTTGATGTCGAGTTCTTCGAAGTGACGGCGCAGGGGAGGAATCAGACGCGTGATGCGCATCAGACCGTGTGCCAGCATTGCTGTTGGTGCATTGCTCGGCATAACCATGCGTCCCATCAGTTTGGCGAGGGCTATCATTTTCTGCGCGTGGGGGCGACGCTCCTGATCGTAACTATCCAGAATGTTCGGTGCAGCGCGCCCTTTGAGAACCCATGCAAGCTTCCAGGCCAGATTGGCAGCATCGCGCAGGCCTGCGACCAGACCCTGGCCAACGAAGGGTGGCGTGATATGCGCAGCATCACCGATCAGAAAAACCCGCCCGTTCTGGAAACGCTCGCAGCACCGCGCATGAAAGCGATAGACCGCTTTACGCTCGATCTCCAGTTTGTCTGGGCTGATCCACTTCTCCAGCAATTTGGCGATGTGGTCTGCATCTTCCATCTGCTCGCGCGTTTCCCCTCCTTTGAGCATGAACTCCCAGCGTTCCCGGCCCCCTGGCGCAGGCATATGGGGCGTCGGTCGGCGATAGTCACAAAGAAACTCGACATGATCGATCGCATCTTTTTCACGACCCCGTGCATCGACGATTAGCCAGTCCTCAGCGTAGCTCCTCCCACGAAATTCCTGGCCAATCAAGCAGCGGGCTTTCGAACTCGCCCCGTCCGCACCGACTAGATAGCGCGCTTTTATCCGGTGGGTAGTTCCATCCTCTGCACGCAGCTCGGCTTCCACGCCTTGCGTGTCTTGAGTCAGATTCAGCAGCTCCAGGCCACCAAGGCTGGTCACGTTATCGAAGAGCTTGCATTGGTCACGCAAGGTACGTTCCAGATCCGGCTGGTAGAAGGTCACCAACTTGGGGTGCCCATCTAGGCTGCCGCTGGTATTGGCCCGGCCGAACTGGCCGACGATTGGGCAGTACATACGCACTTCCGGAATCACGATCTTTTCGAAGGCGTCTTCCCCTAGTCCCGCCAGTTGCAGAATCCGCAGCGCTTCGTTGTCCAGAGCGATGGCGCGCGGCATCAGTAGTACGTCATGGAGCCTGTCTACCACTAGGGTGTTGACGCCGTGCCGTCCGAGCAAAGCCGCGAGCGAAGCGCCAACCGGGCCATTGCCGACGACGAGAACGTCGACCGAGTCGGGTACGGAGTGAGCGAGTGGAGGGTTCATGCCGGTCCTTTTTTGTTGGTCACTCCGCGCTGCGGAGCTTTGGTTGTTTTCAACGAATCGAAAAAGCTGGCAGTTGCTGTGAGTGCAAAAAATGAACACAGGTGTTCATTTTCACGATTATGATGCAAAACTAGAAAAATAAAATACGCGTTGACCATATTTGTACACTGATGTTCAATTGATCCATGGGGTGCTTACCGCCAGGCATGGATTTCGATGAGTCCGTTGCCGCGTCGTTACTAGAGATCTGCTGCGCTTCTGTTCGCTGCTGTAACGGACTTGGCGCGAATCGCCATTCAGCACGGTTAAGAGATCACTGAGCGTGTAGAGGGATGTCTTTCGGCGATTGGAGTCGCCGGCTCGAGAACTGGCAGTCAGAGAGCTGTCGCCTTTGCCCGAAGAGGGCTGAGACCAACGTTTTCACTGAGGCCTAAGTGAGCTGGTCCGGTAACGGCTTTGCCTTAAAAAGGGCTGTGGAGAAAAACAATGAAACAAGGTGTCGATTCACTTCGTCTGCTGACACAGCAGCCTGCCAGACATACCTCGCCGACAGTGAAAGCGAGAGCTTTGGGCTACCTGATCTTCGCTCGCCCTGATCTGGATCTGGCCGAGCGTTTCCTGCTCGATTTTGGTTTGCAAACGGCGCATCGCGAGGCCGATCGGCTCTACATGCGAGGCACCGGGACGACCCCTTACTGCTATCGAATAGAGCATGCGAAACAGGCACGCTTTCTGGGCTTCGCGCTGGAAGTAGCATCGCACGATGATCTTGAAACACTGGCGCATCTGCCGGGTGCTTCAGCCATCGAACCGCTGGAGGGGCCTGGCGGCGGGCAACGAGTTCGCCTGACCGATCCGTCCGGGTTCCTGGTCGAGGCCGTCCATGGCCGTCAGCCTTGTGAGCCTGTTGCCCGCCGCTCGGCGTTGCCGCTGAACCTTGTGGATGACTCTCCACGCATCAATGCCACGCAGCGGCCCCCCATTGCCCCGCCTGAAGTGATCAAGCTCGGTCATGTCGTGCTCGAACTTGCCGACTACCAGGCCACTTGCGCCTGGTACACCCGCCACTTCGGTTTTATTCCCAGTGATGTGCAGGTGCTTTCGGACGGCTCACCGGTAGTTGCGTTCATGCGTCTTGACCTGGGCGATGAGCCCGCCGACCACCACACCCTGGCGCTGGCTCAGGGGTTCATGGCGACCTACAGCCACAGCGCGTTCGAGGTGGTGGATGCCGATGCGGTGGGCGTTGGCCAGCGCATCTTGCGTGAGCGCGGTTGGAAGCATGCCTGGGGCATCGGTCGCCACATTCTGGGCAGCCAGATCTTCGATTACTGGCAAGACCCCTGGGGTCTGAAGCACGAGCACTACTGCGATGGCGATCTATTCACGGCTGATCACCCCGTGGGTCTGCATGAGGTAAGCGCCGAGGCAATGTCGCAATGGGGGCAGCGGATGCCGAAGAGTTTCACCAAGCCTGTGATGAATCTGAAGAACCTCAAGGCTCTGGTGCACAACCTCCAATCCAGCCCGGATCTGACCTTACGCAAGCTTCTGGCGTTGAAGCGGCTCTTTGGCTAAGGGCGCACTCCTGCGTCCTTTCGGCCGCCGCAGCCTGCTCAAAGCCGCTGCTGTTCTGGGGAGCCTGCTGCCGCTGCATGCGGCTTCAGCCGGATCTCAATCGAAAACTGCCGCTTGTGTGCGGCACCTTGCTGTACCAGGAGCTACATCCATGTCTGTCAACGTCGTCCGCTTCGAGTATCAGAACGAGAATCGCTGGGGAGTGGTGCGCCAGGGGCGCATTGTTTGCATTCCCGGGAACTACGAAACCACAGGTGATCTGATCCGGCAGGTTTCGCGGGAGCAACTTTCTCGTCTGGAGGGGGCCGAGCTGGAGATGAGCCAGGTACGACTGCTCTCGCCAGTCACGCGTAACCAACAGTTCGTATGCCAGGGGGCGAACTATCGCCAGCACATGATCGAGTCGGGTATGGATCCCGATGCCAAGCACTACAACATGATCTTCACCAAGGCCACGAGTTGCATCGTCGCGGCCGATAGTGAACTGATCAAACCGAGGCAGGTGCGCTTCCTCGATTATGAAATCGAGCTTGGGCTCATCCTGGCACGCGATATCACTGGCCCGGTGAAGGTCGACGCACACAACCTACACGAGTTTGTGGCTGGGCTGGTCATCGTCAATGACTACTCGGCACGCGATATCCAGATTCCTCAGATGCAGTTCTACAAGGGCAAGAGCTTCCGCACTTTCGGCCCGGTCGGCCCGCACCTGTGTCTGCTTGAAGCGAAGGACATGAAGTACCTGCAACAACTGCAGCTGCGCCTGACAGTGAATGATCAGGTGCGTCAGTCCGATAGCACCGCCAACTTGGTTCATAAGCCCGCCGAAACACTGACCGAACTCTCCGGCGTGCACGACTTCTCGGCCGGTGACTTGATCGCCACCGGAACTCCCGCCGGTTGCGCACTTGCCATCCCATCGCCTGCCAAGCAACGGCTGGCCGCCGCTGTGTTGCCCGAATCGGTGAAGTGGAAGGCATTTCTCAAGGCTCAGGAAGCGCGTCGGAATTTCTACCTGAAGAACGGTGACGTGGTAAAGGCCACGATTCGTAGCGAAGATGGCGTGATCGACCTGGGTACCCAGCGCAATGTCGTGGTGGAGGAGGTCTGATGGCTGTCAAAGTCCTGGCTGACATCGAGGCGCTGGAACAGGCTCCGCTTGCTCAACGGCAACTGCCGCAAAGAACCTACGCGGAATTGCAGCTGTGCGCCAAGGCCAACGGTTCGGCCCTGTGATAACCCGCACGTCGAGATCATCACGCTTATTTGTCTGGCTACGGGCGCTCGATGGTCAGAAGCTGAAAGCTCAAGCCGACCGGGCTGCGTAATGGGGTGATCACGTTCAGCGGAACCAAGAGCGGGAAGGTACGTTCTGTGCCGATCACAGCAGATCTGGAAGCCAAGATCCGCCAACACTGGAAACAGCATGGTCAGCCAAACGCGGCCATTACCTCGTTCCGCCGTGCCTTGGCCAAGACGACTATCCAGCTACCGAAAGGGCAGGCCGCTCACTCGCTACGCCACACCTTCGCCAGTCACTTTATCCAGAACGGCGGTAACATCCTCACCCTGCAAAAGATCTTGGGTCACTCCAGCTTGGCCATGACCATGCGCTATGCGCACTTGGCACCGGATCATCTGCAGGATGCTGTGCGTTTAGGCCCGTTGGCGAATTTCGACAAGTCTTCCACACCTACGTGATGCCAGAAACAAAAAGCCCCGAAATTCCGAGGAAAATCAGGGCTTTAAGTATTTCTATTTGGTGGAGCCGGGGGGATTTGAACCCCCGTCCGCCAGTGTTCCGCTTTCGGTACTACATGCTTAGCCGTGTCTATTGAGTTAATCCGCAGCCGCCCGACGGGCAGGGTGCTTTGGACGAGTTGTGTAATTTTTAGCCACTTTGTCCACAACGTACTACGCGGCGATCCTGTTCTGCATGACAATCACTTCAGGTTTACAGGCATCCCCTAGTGATCGCTGGAGCCGAAGCTACCAGAAGGTGCTAGTCGCGCCGCTTACGCAGCGAGAGCGTAGCCCTCGTAGTTTTCGTCATTGGCAACTATAAAAGTTGCAACAGTGGATTTACGACTTCTGTTACCAAGTCGGCATGCACCTAGAGTTTCACTACCGGCGTCGAATCCTAATCGGCCCCAAAACCTGTACATCTGTAGGTATGACGCGAGTGTACGCCAAAGGTTCCCTAGCGTCGACCCGGCAATGGCCAAGCGACGCTGGGCGTTGTGGCCAGCTATGATTAGCACTTTGGCTGTCTGCCCGTCTTCTGGATGAGACCCTCATATGCCGCGCACATCGCGTTACCCCCTGCGTCAGTGGATCTGGCGCGCCTTTGTGCAGAGTGCTCTGATACCGCTGGTGCTGGTCGAGTCGGTGTTGATCGCCGTGTATCTGCTGAGCAATGCGGCGATTCGCGATGCGCAGATTGACCACCTGCAGCAGAGCGCGCTGGAGGATCTGGCCACGGCGGTGGCCCGTGAAGGCCAGGTGATTGACAGCCGTTTGCGGGCAGTTGAGGCGCAGGTGCAGATCTTCCGCGATGTGGCGGTGCATGCCTTGCAGAACGATGCGTATCAGCCCGATGCACTTGAGCGCTCGCGCCATGCGGTGACCGACAGCGGGGTTTTTTACAGCCGCAGTGATGACGGCCGGGCGGCTTCTTTCTATGCCAATAGCACGCCGCTGGCCGAGCAGGATCATGCCAAGGCCTTGCGTCTGTCGCAGCTCGATCCGCTCATGCGCTCGCTGCGGGCGGTCAATCCGCTGGTGGCGGCGTGCTATTTCAACAGTTGGGACAGTTACAACCGCATCTACCCCTTCTTTATGACCCCCGAGCAGTATCCCCACGACATGGTGATACCGGATTACAATTTTTATTACCTGGCGGATGCCAAGCACAACCCCGAGCGCAAGGTGGCCTGGACCGATGTCTATCTCGACCCGGCCGGCCTGGGCTGGATGATGTCGGCAGTGGCCCCGGTGTATCGCGGCGATTTTCTCGAAGGGGTGGTGGGGCTGGATATCACGGTCGGGCAGATGCTCGGCGAGATCGGCGAGCTGGATGTGCCCTGGCAGGGCTACGCCATGCTGGTCAGCCATGATCACAACATCATGGCGTTGCCGCAGGCGGGCGAGGCCGATTTCGGCCTGCGCGAGCTGACCGAGTACTCCTATGCCGAGGCGGTGCGCCGTGAAGTGCTCAAGCCCGAGGATTTCAACCTGGGTAAACGCGATGAAATGCAGCCCCTGCTGCAGGCGATAAGCAAGGGTCAGGGTTCGGTTCAGGAGGTCATGCTGGGCGGGCGCAAGCAGCTGATCGCCTGGAGCGAGATTCCACAGACTGGCTGGCGTCTGCTGCTGGTGGTGGACGAGGAGAATATCTTCAGCGAGACCAATCGCCTGGCGCAGCGCTACCTGCATATCGGTTACCTGCTGATTGTCGGCCTGCTGCTGTTCTACCTGCTGTTCTTTGCCCTGATGTGGCTGCGTTCGCGGCGCTTGAGCGAGCAACTGGTGCAACCGATCGATGGCATCGTCGGCATGATGCGGCAATTGGGTTTGGGTAATTTCCATCCAGCCGCGCCGCCCAGCCAGATCAACGAGTTGAGCAGCATGGCCGAAGCCGTGCAACACACCGGCGAACAGCTGCAGGCCAGCGAAAGCGAACGCCGCGAAGCGCAGCGGATTCTCCAGCTGGTACTGGAAAGCACCACCGAAAGTCTCTGGGAGGTGGATGCTGCGAGCATGACCATCAAGCTTAGCGAGCATTTTCTCCGGCGCTTCGGCCTGGCCCACGAGCGCATGGGCTTCAGCGAGTTCAACCAGCGCGTACACCCCAACGATCTGGAGCGCCTTCGCCATCTGCGTCAGCTGTTCGCCACAAGCGGTGAGGATCACTTCGAGGCCGAATACCGCTACGCCGATGCCCGCGGCGAGTACGCCTGGCTGCTCAGCCGCGGCAAGGTGCTGGAGCGCGATGCCGAGGGCCATGCGCTGCGGGTTGCCGGTACCCACGTCGATATCACCCGGCTCAAGCAGGTGCAGGATGACCTGCGCCGCGCCAGCCTGGATGCCCAGGCCGCCAGTCAGGCCAAGAGTCGTTTCCTGTCCAGCATGAGCCATGAGCTGCGCACGCCGCTCAATGCGATCTATGGTTTCGGCCAGTTGATCGAGATGGAGGTGCAGGGCAAACCGGAGGCCCAGCAGGAGGCCGATTACGCCCGCGAGATCGTCAATGCCAGCCGCCACCTGACCTCGCTGGTCGACGATATTCTCGATCTGTCGAGCATTGAAAGCCGTCGCCAGCAGCTCAACCTGCAGCCCGTGGAAGTCTGTGCGCTGTTGCGCGGTTGTGCCGAGCTGGTCCAGCCGGAGGCGCAGCAGCGCCAGTTGCAGCTGCAGGTCCTGGCCGACGCCGACGCAGGGCTCTATGTGCAGGCCGATGCGCGTCGCGTGCGCCAGGTGCTGCTCAACCTGCTATCCAATGCGATCAAGTACAACAGGCCCCAGGGCCTGGTCAGTCTGGGTTACGAGGTGCGCTCGAACTGCGTACGGCTCTGGGTCGAGGACAACGGCGCAGGCCTGAGTGCCGAGCAGCAGGCCAACCTGTTTCAGCCTTTCCAGCGTCTGGGGCGAGAGAATTCGAATATTCCTGGCACCGGTATTGGCCTGGTGCTATGCCGCGAGCTCGCCAGCCTGATGGGTGGCGAGATGGGCTTCAGCAGTGCGCCGGGGCAGGGCAGCCGGTTCTGGATCGACCTGCCCAGCGCGGCGGCACCGGGTGGGCAGAGCGCCTCCAGTGACGACGTCGCTGCCCCGGCACCGCGGCAACTGGCCGAGGTGCTCTGCGTCGAGGATCACCCTGCCTGCCTGAAGGTGGTTCAGGAAGCGTTGCGCGAATTCGCCGAAGTGCGCGGTGCGGGTTCGGTGCAGCGTGCCCTGGCCGAGCTGGAGGTTTGCACGCCGACCCTGCTGTTGCTGGATCTGGACCTGCCCGATGGCGATGGCCTGCTGGTGCTGGATGCCATGCGGCGCAGCCCGCGCCTGCACGCCGTACCCGTGCTGGTGATCAGTGCCGCCGCCGATGAAGGGGTATTTGCCGAGGCGCGTCGACGTGGCGCGCAAGCCTGTTTGGCCAAGCCCATCGACCTGGCTCAGGTACGCCGTTTGGCTCTGAGCCTGCTGGCCCACGGCCTGTAAGTGGCCCGGCTGGGCCTGTCGCCGGAGAGGGCGCGCAGGCCCGAGTCAGGCCGCCCTGGAGCTATTCGCTGGCTTCGAGCAGTTGCAGGGCTTCGCCCAGTACCTTGACCGACTGGCCGTGGTCGCCGGCCTTGTGCAGGGTTTCGCCTTCGGCGCGCAGTTGCTGCACTTTGGCCAGTACCGCGGCATCGGCGGGTGGGTTGGATTTCAGTAGCTCATCGATCTTGGCCATATCGGCCGGGCAATGCATGGCCCAGAGTGAGGTGCTGAGCAGAGCAGCGGTGAGGAAAGCAGCTAAACGATGCATGGCAATCTCCTTTCTAGGATGGAGTCTTAACTCTAGAAGGCGTGGCGCAAAAGCGCAGAAAAGCGATGAGTGGTGGGGCTGGTGGCCGACAGACCCAGTGTTCGGCTCTGTCAGCCCCTTTTCAGCTCGACTCAATTCGCCTCGGCGGCACCATTCTTGTTAGGACCTTGCAGCAGCTGCAAGGCTTTTTCTGCATGAGTGCCACAGGTTTCGCTGTCACCCATACCCTGGGCCTCTTCGGCAGCCTTCATGTGCTCTTCGACTTGCTCCTTGAGGGGCGAGGCCATGGTTGTGAGTGCTGCCTTGTTGTCCGAGAGCTTCTGCATACCGAGGGTACAGGTGTCTTCGGCAAAGGCGGGTGAAGCCAGCATGGCGATGGCGACAACGCTACACAGGGAAAATCCTTTCATGGGAATGTCCTTCGGCTAGTAACTGTTTTTTAGTTTTCGGAACGGGCTTATCAGGAGTGCAAGCGCGTCACCGAGAAGGGTACTGAGCCCATTTACTGGGCTCACAGTAGATGACCCCTTTGGGTTGGGCTGAGTTCAGGTTTTTTAGTTTCTCCACCTGTACCCCTAGCAGATGAGGGAACAAAAGAGGGTGCCGTCGCCGCGCGATGCCTGGGGCCAATGCTGCGCAACATTTTATGCGGCCATGGCCGAGCCCCCGTGTTGGGCGGGGGCGCGCTGGTTACGGAGTGTGTTTAGGTGCGGGCGCTGCTGACCCGATCGAGCAGATACACCAGCCCGTGATAATCGATACCGCCATGCTGGCTAAGGCCGATTTCGCAGGTGCGGCTGGTGCTGATGCCTTCCTCGCAGTACTGCACCGCGGATTTCAGGCTGCGCAGGGCGTGGTCGTTCAGCTCGGGGGTGGTAAAGCCCTTGTCGCCGGCGAAGCCGCAGCAGTGGATGCCTTCGGGGATAACCACCTCGCTGGTGCAGCGGCGGACAATATCGATCAAGCCTTGCGCCTCGCCCAGGTGCTGAGTGCTGCAGGTGACATGCACCGCCACCGGTTTGTCCTGCGGGGTGATCTGCAGGCGGTCGAGCAACTGCTCGCGGATAAACTTCACCGGGTCATGCAGTTTCAGCCGGCTGTCCAGGCCGTCCTGCATCAGCCGCAGGGTGCAGGGGCTGGTGTCGCAGTAGATGGGGTCGAGGCCGCCACGGCTGGCCTTGAGCAGCGCGTCGATCAGCTCCTGCTTCTTGCGTTCGGCCTGTTCGCTGTAGCCCTTGGAGGCAAACGGCTGGCCGCAGCAGAGGTTGTCCAGATCATCCGGGAACACCACCTGAAAGCCGCCTTTTTCCAGCAGGGTGCGGGTCTTGTCGAGCAGCGGCATTTGCTCGCTGTCGCCGGCAGCCGGGCCCATGGCGCGGGATACGCAGGCGGCCAGATAGACCACCCGTGGTCGTGCATCGTCATTGCCCTTGGGCAGTTGCAGGCGTTGCAGCGGCTGCGGCATGGCCGGCGTCCACTGTGGTACGCGGCCCTGGCTGGCCTTGCTGAGCGCCGCCGAGGTGCGGCTGAGCAATGGAGCGCCCATGATCATGCGTGCGCCGTTGGCCACATGCAGCATCACCCGTGCACCCTGCATGGCGCGGCGGAAGTTGTTCGCCAGCCAGTCGGCGCTGCGCGGGCTGTTGGCGTCGCGGCTGCGCAGCTGGCGCACCAGGTCGCCGGTGTTGATGCCCACTGGACAGCGCTGGGCGCACAGGCCGGTGGCGGCGCAGGTGTCGATGCCCTGGTACTGATAGGCTGCTTCCAGCTCGCGGGTGTCGATGCCGGCGCGCTTTTTCGCCTGAATATCGCGCCAGATCACGATGCGCTGGCGTGGGCTGAGTGTCAGTCCCTTGGACGGGCACACCGGTTCGCAGAAGCCGCACTCGATGCACTTGTCGACGATTTCGTCGGCGGCCGGCAGCGGCTTGAGGTTTTTCAGGTGGATGTCGCGGTCTTCGGAAAGAATCACGTCCGGGTTGAGGATGCCCTGGGGGTCGAGCAGGCGCTTGATCTGCCACATCAGCTGGTAGGCGTCTTGGCCCCATTCCAGCTCGACGAAAGGGGCCATATTGCGCCCGGTGCCGTGCTCGGCCTTGAGCGAGCCGCCAAACTCCACGGCTACCAGCTGCGCCACCTCATCCATAAAGGCCGAGTAGCGAGCGATCTGTTCAGGCGTTTCGAAGGCCTGGGTGAAAACAAAGTGCAGGTTGCCTTCCAGGGCATGGCCGAAAATGATCGCCTCGTCGTAGCCGTGCTTGTCGAACAGGGCGAGCAGGCGGTTGACGCCCTCGGCCAGTTGTTCGATGGGGAAGGTGACGTCTTCGATGATCACCGTGGTGCCGGTCTGGCGCACCGCGCCGACGGCGGGGAAAGTGTCCTTGCGGATCTTCCACAGCAGGTTGTAGACGGTCGGGTCTTCACTGAAATCCACCTGCTTTTCCAGGGGGAAGTCGGCGATGGCGGCCATGATCAGTTGCAGCTGCTCATGCAGCAGGCTCTGGCTGGCGGCGCGGGATTCGATAAGCAGGGCGCAGGCGCTATTGGAAAGGCCCTTGACCCAGTCCGGCATGCCGGACTTGTCCTGCACCGAGCGCAGGCTGCGGCGATCCAGCAGCTCCACGGCGGACACCGGCTGCAGCTTGAGCAGGGTGACCGCGCGGCAGCAGCTCTCGACATCGGGGAACACCAGCAGGGCGCTGGCCTTGTGTGGGTGGTCGGGCACGGTGTTGTAGGTCACGGCGCTGATAAAGCCCAGGGTGCCTTCGGAACCGACCAGAAGGTGGCTGAGGATATCCAGCGGCTGGTCGAAATCCACCAGAGCGTTGAGTGACAGGCCGGTGGTGTTCTTCAGGCGGTATTTGTGGCGGATCTTCGCCGCCAGCGCGCTATTGGCGCGGGTCTGTTTGCCCAGCTCACGCAGCTGCGCCAGCAAGTCGGCGTGGGTGGCGAAAAAGTGCGTCACGCTGAGCGGGTCTTCAGTGTCCAGCACTGTGCCATCGGCCAGCACCAGGCGCATGCCGGCCAGGGTGTGATAGCTGTTCTGCGCAGTGCCGCAGCACATGCCGCTGGCGTTGTTGGCGACTATGCCGCCGATCTTGCAGGCGTTGATCGATGCAGGATCGGGGCCGATCTTGCGTTGAAAGGGCGCGAGTACGGCGTTGGCTGCCGCGCCGATCACGCCCGGTTGCAAGCGGATCTGGCTGCCCTGGTCACGGATTTCCCGGCCGTTCCAGTTATCCCCCAGCACGATCAGCACCGAATCGCTGATGGCCTGGCCGGACAGGCTGGTGCCGGCGGCGCGGAAGGTCACGGGTACGCGGTGCATGCTGGCCAGCTTAAGCAGGTCGACCACTTCCAGCTCCGCCTCGACGCGCACCACCAGCTTGGGAACCAGCCGATAGAAGCTGGCATCGGTGCCGAAGGCCAGGGTCGACAGCGGATCGTCGAAACGCCGTTCTGCAGGGATCAGGCGCTGGACTTCGGCGAGAAAAGTGGCGGGCAGGCTCATAGGCGCTCCGGAATACAGCGATTGATCGTTTATCTGTAGGAGCCTGCTTGCTGGCGATCATCTTGCCGCGAGGGCATCGCCAGCAAGGACTAGGCGTCCCCTGGCTCCTACAAAAGCGGGGCAGTGGTCTGCTTAGCGGCCCAGTTCACGCACCAGCGAATCGGCATTGATCTCGCTGATCGATTTGGCCCCGGTCAGCACCATGGCCACGCGCATTTCCTTCTCGATCAGCTCCAGCAGGTTGCTCACTCCCGCGCCACCGGCGGCGGCCAGGGCGTAGATAAAGGCGCGGCCGAGCATCACCGTGTCCGCACCGAGGGCGATCATGCGCACCACGTCCAGGCCGGTGCGGATGCCGGAGTCGGCGAGAATCGCCAGATCACCTTTGACCGCATCGGCAATCGCCGGCAGGGCGCGGGCGCTCGACATGACGCCATCGAGCTGGCGGCCGCCGTGGTTGGAGACGACGATGCCGTCGGCACCGAAGCTCACCGCGTCTCTGGCATCCTGCGGGTCGAGGATGCCCTTGATGACCATCGGGCCGTCCCAGAATTCACGAATCCATTCCAGGTCCTTCCAGCTGATCGAGGGGTCGAAATTGTCGCCCAGCCAGCCGATATAGTCGGCCAGGCCCGTGGGGTTGCCCCGGTAGGCGGAGATATTGCCCAGGTCATGGGGTTTGCCCATCAGGCCTACATCCCAGGCCCAGCTCGGGTGGGTCATGGCCTGCAGCATGCGCCGCAGCGGCGCGTTCGGGCCGCTCATGCCGGAATGGGCATCGCGGTAGCGCGCGCCCGGCACCGGCATGTCCACGGTAAACACCAGGGTGGTGACGCCGGCGGCCTTGGCCCGTTCCAGGGCGTTTTTCATAAAGCCGCGGTCTTTCAGGACATAGAGCTGAAACCACATCGGCCGGTCGATGGCCGGCGCGACTTCTTCAATAGGGCACACCGAAACGGTGGACAGGGTAAAGGGGATGCCCTTGGCGGCGGCGGCCTTGGCGGCCTGCACTTCACCACGACGGGCGTACATGCCGGTCAGACCGACCGGGGCCAGGGCCACCGGCATGCTCAGGGTTTCGTTGAACAGGCGGGTTTCCAGGCTCAGTTCCGACATGTTGCGCAGCACGCGTTGACGCAGGGCGATATCGGCCAGGTCGGTGACGTTGCGCTTGAGCGTGTGCTCGGCATAGGCCCCGCCGTCGATGTAATGAAACAGGAACGGCGGCAGCCGGCGTTGGGCGGCGGCGCGGTAGTCGGTGGAGGCAGAAATGATCATGGAATCACCCAGGTGGAGAAAGAGGGTTGTTACAAGGGTTGGGCGCGCCTAGTTGTCCGCGCGCCCACACCGGCTATCAGCCTGCCATCAGCGGGTCGCTGACGCCCAGCACATACACGGCAAACAGCGCGATCAGGCCGGTAAACAGCACGTAGTACAGGGTAGGCCAGATCGTCTTGCGCAGGATGCTGCCTTCGCGACCGAGCAGGCCAACCGTGGCCGAGGCGGCCACCACGTTGTGGATCGCGACCATATTGCCGGCGGCGGCACCGATGGCCTGTACCGCGACAATCAGCGCGCTGGAGATGCCCAGGCTGCTGGCCACGCCGAACTGGAACTGGCTGAACATCATATTGCTGACGGTGTTGGAGCCGGCGATAAATGCCCCCAGGGCACCGACGCTTGGAGCCAGCAGCGGGTAGATGCCGCCCACGCTATCGGCCACCCAGCGCGCCATCAGGATCGGCATGCTCGACAGCTCGGCGGCGTTGACCCCGGAGTTGATCAGGATGCGCACCATGGGCACGGTGAACAGCAGGACGAAGCCGGCGCTCAGCAGCACGCCCGAGGATTCCTTGACCGCCGAACCGAGGTCACGCAGTTTCATGCCGTGGAAGAAGAAGGTGGCGATGACCACGGTGACCAGAATCCCGCCCGGCAGGTACAACGGCTGGAAGTTGGCGCTGACACCGGTTTCGCCGAGCAGGTCGGGGAAGTTCAGCATCACGCCTTTGAGCGCTGCACTCACCTCGGGGAATACCCGGCTGATCACCAGCAACAGGCCGACCAGCATATAGGGCAGCCAGGCGCGCAGGGCGCTCATCGGCTTGGCGGTGAGCTGGTCGAGCTTCATCTCGATGGTGCCCAGCCATTCGCTCGGCCACTTGTCCGCCGGGGCGAAATCCCAGGTGGTTTTCGGCAGCAGAAAGCCCATGCGCGCGGCGCTGGTGACAATCGCCAGACCGATCAGGCCGCCGGCCAGGGAAGGGAATTCCGGGCCGAGGAACACGCCGGTCAGGGCGTAGGGGATGGTAAAGGCCAGGCCGGCGAAGAGGGCGAACGGCAGCACTTCGAAACCGGCTTTCCAGCTTTTCTCGCTGCCGAAGAAGCGGGTCAGCATCAGCACCATCACCAGCGGCATCACGGTGCCGACAGTGGCGTGGATAATCGCCACTTCGCTGGTGATCAGCTGCAGGAATTGCGCCCAGGATGAGCCCTGTTCGACCAGTTGGGCACCGATGGTGGCCGAGTCCAGGCCGGTATTGACCCCGACGATGATCGGCGTGCCCACCGCACCGAAGGATACCGGCGTGCTCTGCACCAGCATGCCCAGCAGCACCGCGGCCATGGCCGGGAAGCCGATGGCCACCAGCAGCGGTGCGGCGATGGCAGCCGGGGTGCCGAAGCCGGAAGCACCCTCGATAAAGCAGCCGAACAGCCAGGCGATGATGATCGCCTGAATGCGCCGGTCCGGGCTGATGGTGGCGAAACCCGCGCGGATTGCGGTAATGCCGCCGGAGTGCTTGAGGGTGTTGAGCAGCAGGATCGCGCCAAAGATGATCCACAGCAGGCCCAGGGTGATCAGCAGGCCCTGCACGGTGGACGCCAGCACGCGGTTGAAGCTCATGTCCCAGGCAAACAGACCGACGCAGGCGGTGACCAGATACACCAGCGGCATGGCGTGTTTGGCCGGCCAGCGCAGGCCTACCAGCAGAACGGCCGCCAGCAGGATGGGCGAGAAAGCGAGTAACGCAAGAAGACCAGTCGACATGGTGATCTCTCCTTAACGCTGCGCGGTGCGCATAAGTGGATGCGGATGCAGCGGTACGGCGGGTAGTCGGGTATTGGCCGGCATGGAGAGACCTCTTGGTTTTCTTGGAATTGTTTTTTACCAAAGTAAATTGGTAATACCAATTTACAAAGTGGCGTGCTCAGGGTAAAAGTGCTGATGCGCGGCTGTCAATCGTCTGAGCTGCTACTTTGGTCGAACAACTGCGCCTTGTAAGGCTTTTGGCGGCGCTATAGGCTTGCGCAGAGGCCCCTGGAGAGGCCGTATACAGGTGGTAAAACCATTGGAGAGTGGGTTATGGAAGTAGGCCAGGTGCGCCAGCGCCGTTTGTCGGACGATATCGTCAGCCAGCTGGAGACCATGATTCTCGAGGGGACGCTCAGGGCCGGCGAGCGTCTGCCGGCCGAGCGGGTGCTGGCCGAGCAGTTCGGCGTGTCGCGGCCGTCCCTGCGCGAGGCGATCCAGAAACTGGCGGCCAGAGGCCTGCTGGTCAGCCGTCAGGGCGGCGGCAACTATGTCGCCGACTCCCTCGGCTCGACCTTCAGCGATCCGCTGCTGCACCTGCTGGAAAGCAATCCCGACGCGCAGCGCGATCTGCTCGAGTTCCGCCATACCCTGGAGGGCTCATGCGCCTTCTATGCCGCCCAGCGCGCCACCGAACTGGATCGCCAGCGCCTGGCGGATGCCTTCGCCGCGCTGCAGGACTGCTACAGCCGCAGCGGCAAGGTAACCCGCGCCGAAGAGGGGGCGGCCGATGCCAACTTCCATCTGGCCATCGCCGAGGCCAGCCATAACGCCGTACTGCTACACACCATTCGCGGCTTGTTCGACCTGCTCAAGCGCAACGTGGTGACCAATATCGGCGGCATGTACGCCCAGCGCGACGAGACCCGCGACATGCTGATCGAACAGCACCGCACCCTTTACCAGGCGATTATCGACGGCCGAGCTGAAGACGCCCGGGCCTTGTCCAATCGGCATATCGACTATGTGCAGGAAGTGCTGGCCGAAGTGCAGCAACAGGCGCGCCGCGAAAAGCGGGCGCAGCGCCGGGGCGGCCTTGCGCCGCGCTAACGGGGACGCAAGGGGTGTTGTAGGAGCCAGCTTGCTGTGGTCCAGCATTCTGGCGATCAGGCCACAGTCAGGCCCGGCTTCTCGGCAAGCGCACCGCGACTTCCAGGCCACCCAGGGGCGACTCGCACAGCGCGATAGTGCCGCGGTGCAGTTCGACCACCCGTAGCACGATGGACAGGCCCAGGCCCGCGCCCTGGCCTTCACCAAGCCGATAGAAACGCTCGAAGAGTTTTTCCCGCTGCGCCTCGCTCACACCCGGGCCGCTGTCCTGCACGCGCAGCACGATGGCATCCGCTTGGGCCTCCAGCTGAACCTGAATACGCCCGCCGTCCGGGGTGTACTGCACGGCATTGCCGACCAGGTTCTGCAGCAGGGTACCCAGGCTCGGGCCATCGGCCAGCAGGTGATAATCGGCCGTCTCATCGGCTTCCAGGCTGAGCTCCTGATGGCGCTCCAGGGCCAGCGGCGTCAGCTCGGCCAGGTCGTTGCGCAGGTAGTCGAGCAGGTTTACTTCGCGCATCGCCAGTTGCACCACGTTGGGGTCCAGGCGCGCCAGGGTCAGCAGCTGGGCGACCACTCGGGTGGCTCGGTCGACGCCCGCGCCAAGTTGGCGCAGGGCTTCGCGGCGGTCTGCTGGATCGGGGGCTTCCAGGGCGTTCTGGGCGTGGATGCGTAGCACCGCCAGCGGTGTGCGCAGCTCGTGGGCGGCGTCGGCGATAAAGCGTTTTTCCTGATCGAGCAGTTGGTTGACCTGCAGCAGCAGACGGTTGATCGCTGCGCCCATGGGCTCCAGCTCTTGGGGCAGCGGGTCGAAGACCAATGGAGCCAGGTTGTCCGGCGCGCGCGCCTTGATCGACTCGGCCATGCGTTGCAGCGGGCGCAGGCCCCAGCCGATGGCCAGCCATACCAGCAAGGCCAGCAGTGGCAGGCCCACCAAATCGGGCAGCAGGCTGCGCAGGGCAATCTTCTGTACCAGCTCGCCGCGTACGTCTTCGCGTTCGGCCGCCAGGATCAGGTGCTTGCTCTGCCGATCACGCAGGATAAACAGCCGCCACTGGTGACCGTTTTGTGCCACCCGATGATAGCCGCTGAGCTGTTCGGCCAGGCTCGCCAGGGGCGTGGCCTGGTCTCTGGGGGGGAGCTCGGCGACCAGTTGCGGCAGCAGGTCGGGCGGGGCGCTGGCCGATTGCAGGAGCATCTGGCCTTGTTCGTCGAGCACTTGGAAAGCCAGTTTGCCCTCGTAGACATGGCCGTTGCGCTGGGCCGGGTCGCCCGGCTCCTGGCGGGCCTGCAGGGCCTGATCCAGGGCTTGCTGGAGGGCCTGGCGCTCAGCCACCGGCATCGCGCGGCCGAGCATGCCCTGAAGCAGGCGGGCCGATTGCGCCAGCTGGGCATCGAAGAGTTCTTCGATCTCATGCTGGGCATCGCGGTAGCTCTTGTAGGAAATCGCGCTCATCGACAGGCTGAGCAGGCCGAGTACCAGCAGCAGGGTACGTGCACGGATCGAGCGCATCAGGCTTTATCCACCAGATAGCCGACGCCGCGCACGGTGCGGATCAGCTCGGCAAAGAACTTCTTGCGCAGGTGGTGCACATGCACCTCCAGGGCGTTGCTCTCCGGCTCCTCATCCCAGCCATAGAGCGCCTGCTGTAATTTGTCGCGGGTCATCACTCGGCCCGGTTGGGCGAGCAGTTCGTGCAGCAGGAGAAACTCCTTGCGCGGCAGATTGACCGCCTGGCCCTGATAACTGACAGATTGGCTGACCGGGTCGAGACTGATGCCGCGGTATTCCAGCGCCGGTTGCGGGCGGTTGAAACTGCGCCGCAGCAGGGCGCGCAGGCGTGCCTTGAGCTCGGCGACATCGAAGGGTTTGACCAGGTAATCATCGGCCCCGGCATCCAGCCCGGCGATGCGATCGCTGGTGGAGTCGCGGGCGGTCAGCACCAGCACCGGCACCGGGTTGGCGGCGGCGCGCAGGTGCTTGAGTACCTCCAGGCCATCCATGCGCGGCAGGCCGAGGTCGAGGATCGCCAGCTCGAAACTCTCGCTGGTCAGGGCATGCAGCGCACTGCTGCCATCCTGCACCCAGTCGACGGTATAACCCTCGGGTTTGAGGGCGGTGCGAATACCTTCGCCAAGGGCCTTGTCGTCTTCGACCAGCAAGATGCGCATGCAGTAATTCCCGTTTCTTCTATTCAAACTCGCGCAGGCGAGATTAGCAGGCTCTTGAAAAACGCTATGTCGCCGTTAGGTGATGGTGCATGCGCTTGAGTGCAAGGCGTAGGGTGCGCCGTGCGCACCAAGATCTCGCCATCTGCGCTGGTGCGCACGGCGCACCCTACCTTTTGCCGAGCCTGCTTTTAGCGTCCGATCTTGTCCTTGGGGCGGGAGCGCAGATCGTCTTTTAACAGCCTATCACCGCAGCTCGGCTTTGACCGTGCTTAGCAGTGCCTGGATTTCCAGCTTGCGTCCGGCATCGGCGGACAGGCGATCGGGCCGCGCAGGCGCTTGCAGGGCTTTCTCCAGGGCGGCCTTGGCTTCTTCGAAGCGTTTGGCGCGAGCCAGGTAGTCGCCATAGAAATAGTTAGGGTCGATGCCGTCCGGGTTGATCGCCAAGGCCTGCTTGAGCATGGCCTCGGCCTTTTCGTCATCGCCAAAGCCTACCGGCCAGCCTGGCACCTGATAGTAAAGGCTACCGAGGCTGGTGTAGGCCGAGCCGGACAGCGCTTGCGGGTCCAGTGCCAGGCCCTGTTCCAGGCTGGCCTTGGCCTGCTTGACCAGGCCAAGGGCACCCAGGCCGCCTTTGGCCCCGGCATAGGTGCTGAGGATGATGCCGTTCCATATGTGCAGCTCTGCGGCATCCGGTTCGGCGGCGACGGCTTTTTGTGCCTGTTCGCTAAGGCTGGCAAAGGCCTTTTCGCGTTGTTCCTTGGGCAGCTGGTAATTGATCTCGGCCCAGCGGTCTTGCAGGCTTTGCAGCTGCGCCTGGCCCTGTTCGCTGAGGGCGAAGCTGGGCAGGCTGACGAGGCAGAGCAGGGCACAGGCGGCGTTACGGATAAGGTTCATGCGGGTTTCCTCTTAGGGTTTGCTGCGGGCAAAACGCTGGATAATCGGCAGTTGTTTACGCAGTGCCTGGTCGACCACGCGCGGCAGCAGGCTGTTGAGGCGGACGAAGAGTTTCTCCGGCCAGCCCAGGTAGCGTTCCTCTTCTTCGCGGCGGATGGCGGCCAGCAGCTGCTGGGCCACGCTGCGCGGGTCGTCCATGGCAACGTTCAGCTCATCATTCATGGCCACCACGCTGGCGGCGTTCATCCCGGTACGAGTAGCGCGCGGGGCGAAGTAGAGGACCTTGACCTGGGTGTCGGCCAGCTCGCGGCGCAGCGCTTCGGAGAAGCCGCGCAGGGCGAACTTGCTGGCGCAGTAGGCGCTGAAACCGGGGTAGCCGATGGAGCCGAAGGTCGAGCCAAGGTTGACCAGCAGCGCACGTTTTTGCTGGCGCAGCAGCGGCAGCAGGCGATGGGTCAGTTGCAGGGTGGCCGTGACGTTGAGCTCGATCAGTTCGGCGATGGCGCTTTCGTCATGCTGCTCCAGCAGGCCGAAGTGATTGACCCCAGCGGCATTGATCAGGGTATTGATGCCGCCGAAGCGTTGCGCCGCGGCGAGCACCGCTTCACGGCCACTGCGTTGACGGATATCGGCCGCCACCACGGCAACTTTGCCGGGGTGCGCCTGGGCCAGCGCCTGCAAGGTCTCGGCTTGGCGGCCAACCAGCAGCAGTTGCGCGCCTTCGGCCAGCAAGGCTTTGAGCAGCGCCTGGCCGATGCCGCCGCTGGCACCGGTGATTACGGCGCGGCATTCAGACAGTTTCATTGGGGCTCCTGGGCGCTAAGCGGCAGGCTACGGAATATGTCGCCGTACAGGCGGTAGACCACCTTGGCGGTGTGTACCACGGCGGCCTTGTCGTCGTCGTTGTCGAGCTGGTTCATCAGCTTTTTAAAGAACTCGATATGTTCCAGGTCAAGGCTGCCGTGGGAGGTCAGGTAGCTGAAGGCCTGGTTCGGCAGCTGCAGCCTGTCCTGAATCACTCCGGCCGCCTGGGTGGCCAGGGCGATGCTGGTGCCTTCCAGTACGTTGACCATGCCGAAGAAGCTCACCGGGTTATGCCGGGCGATGCGGTCATAGACGTAGCTGACCATCAGCTCGGTGGCCATGGCCGGGGTGCCGTTGCGTACGGCCTCCTTGTCGGCACCACAGGCGGCGATGTCATTGAGCACCCATTCCTGATGGCCTTTCTCCTCGTCGATATATTCGGCGATGGCTTCGCGCAGCCATTCGAGGCGTTCCGGCAGGCGCGCGCCGCAGGCCATCAGCAGTGGCACCGTGTGTTTGACGTGGTGATAGGCCTCGGTGAGAAAGGCCACGTAGCTGTTGAGGCTGACGGTGCCGGCCATGGCCTGGGCAATAATCGGCGCGCTGAGCAGGTAATGGCGTTCGGCGCTGGTTTGTTCGAGCAGGGATTCGTAAAAGCTCATCAGGCATCTCCGTAGCAGGATTCAGTGGCCATCAGTTGCGCGATGGCGCTTTGGTAGTGGTTGAACAGGGCGTTGCGGCGCAGGCGACCATTGCTGGTGGCCAGTTCGTTGCTACTGCTGAAGGGGTGTTCGGCGCGTAGCCAGTGGTGCACGCGGGCGTAGTCGGGCAGGGCCTGGTTGGCGGCGGCGACGGCAGCGGCCAGTTGTTCATCACTGGTGTTTGCGAAACGCGGCACCAGCACGGCGACATTGCCCGGCAGGGCTTCGCCATGCAGCCAGGCCTGGGCAATCGGCAGTTGCTGCACCAGCTCGGCCTCGACCCATTCCGGATTGACGTTGCGACCGTAGGCAGTGATGAACTGGTGTTTCTTGCGCCCGTGCAGAACAAGGAATTTGCCGTCGAAATGCCCCAGGTCGCCAGTGCCCAGCCATTGCTCGGTGGTGGACGGCTCGCCCAGATAGCCCAATAGGCGCGGACCTTTGACCTCTACTTCCTGATCCACTCCCAGGCGTACCTGCAGGTGCGGCAGGGGTTGGCCGACGGTGCCGATTCGGCGGTTTTCCGGAGTATTCAGGCACACCACCGAGGCGCATTCCGACAGACCATAGCCCTCGAATACCGGCAGCCCCAGGGCATCGGCGCGTTGCAGCAACTGGCTGGCCACGCGGCCACCGCCGACGGCGATAAAGCGCAGGCTGTTCGGCACTGGCAGGCCGCGTTCCGCTGCACTGACCAGCGCCAGCAGCAATTGCAGCAGCAGAATCAGGCTATTGGGCTGCGCATGGGCCAACGCACCGAGAAAACGTGGCAGATCGAACTGGCTGGCCCCCAGCAGGCCAATCTGCGCCATCGGCATCAGCTCGATCTGCGCGCCGGCCAGCAGCGGGGCATAAACCCCGGCGATATTCTCCAGCAGGGTGGCCAGCGGTAGCACGCAGAGGTGGCGCTCGACCTTACAGCTAGCGCTGGCCTGCACCAGGCTGTGGGCCACCGCCAGTTGCGTGGCGATATCCAGGCACACGCCCTTGGGCTGGCCGGTGGTGCCGGAGGTGTAGGTGATCTTGCAGGTGCCGGCATGCAAGGCCGCTGCCTGGGGCATGGGGCGCAGATGCAGGTCGGACAGTGCCTGGACAAAACTGGGGTAGGGTTGGACGCTGATCAGGCAGTCGATGCCGGCGCTGTCGAGCACATGGGCCTGCTGGCTGCTGGAAAAGAACCCCGGCAGCGGCACGCAGACCAGCCCCGCTTGCAGGGTGGCCAGGTCCCAGAGTACCCAGTCGATACCGTTATCCAGGGCCAGGGCGACACGCCGCGCCCCGAGCTGCTGCAGTTGCTGGCTACGGACTTCGACCTCGGCCAACAACTGGGCATAACTCAGGGTCCGGCTGCCTTCACGCAAGGCGATGGCGTTACCCAGGGCGGCCAGGTGGTCGAAGAAGGGTTTAGCGGCAGGCCACATTGGGCATGTCCTCCAGGGCATAAAAGGCTTGGTGGGCCAGGCGCGGGTATGCGCCCAACTGCAGCAGACGCTGGTGTCCGGCATAGATGTCGCCGGCCATCACGTGTGGCTGGTTGTCGTAATAGGTACCCCAGTCGGCCTGTTCATCGCCCAGGCAGTCAGGGTTGGCTGGCCCCAGCGCTACTGGGGTCAGCCCCAGGCGTTGGAAGCTGTTGAGCAGGGCCAGGGTGCCGGTGAAGGTCACCCAGCGGTAACCGAGTGCGACCAGCAGATCGGTCAGCGCCACAATTAGCAGTCGCGCGGCACCAGGGCTGCCTGCGGCGAGGTTGCCGACTTCCACCAGTTGCGTGCGCTGTGGCGCATTGGCCACTTGCTGGGCGACAATCACCTGTTCCGCCGGTTGCTGCAGATAGCGCTCAAGAAACAGCGGGCCAGTGCTGGCACTGCGCAAACCCACCGCGCCGAGCAGTTGTCCGCTGCTGTCTTCCAGGCTGAGCAGGCAGGGCATGAAATGACGGATACGCGCCTGATGTTGAATCGCGAAGCGCTCGGCTATAAACGCTTCAATACCGGCCCGGCGAGGGCTGGTGGCGTTGGCCAGATAGAGGCTGAGCGGCTGCTCGCGGCCGATCTGTGCAAGTGCAGTGTCGTGATACACCCAAGGCAGCTCCATATCAGGAACCTCATCTGAGAACTTGGGTGCGAGTTTCGACTCCTAGTCTTAACGCCAAATTAAGAGCCTATTTACGATCTGCTGCGCGTCGGCCCTGCTGCGTTAAAAACAGGCCGGGACGCGGCGTCTCGGAAAGCCGCTTGCGGCTAACGCGCTTCAGCGCGACCCGAAGGGCGAGTGAAGCGCGTCATGCTCATGTACAACTCGTACATTCGCGTGCGAGCCCAGTCCGTTTCCTCGCCGTTTTGACCAGCCGCAGGCTGTTACTACGTAGCGCCCTGCATGGCTCTAGTTCGCGAGATCGTAAACAGGCTCTAGGTCGCGAAATATTCTGTGCGAGGGGGCTGCGTGCATTTCATTGCTTGCGCTGCAACCGCAACAGCCCATAGCCTGCAAATCCCTGCTTGCAGGACGACTGCAGGTTTTATTTGCCCTGACCTTAGCGGGTGGTTACAAACGTAGCGCAAGAGTTTGTAGACACCCTCATAAACGCCAAAACGCTCGGAGATAGTTATGCCCCCTATGGATACTGAGCAACAACTGGCGGCCCGTCTGGCCATTCTGGAACACCCTGAAGCGCAGGACTGCACGGTCTACCGCGCCGATGAACAGGACCCGGAAGCCGAGGAAGTGGATCTGGGTGATGCCAAGGTGCTGTTCTGCGGCCCGTTCGAGGCCCCGGCCGATTGGGATGCGGCGGAGCGCGAGGATTATTTCGGCGACAGCGCGCCGGAGCTGTTCGTCAATGCGCGCATCGAATGCGAAGCCAAGCCGGGCTCCAAGGACCATTTCACCGTGGACATCGGTGACTACGTGGCGGCCCAGCCCGGTCTGGGGGAAGTCGTGATGTTCTATGTGCACGACTACCTGGAAGACGACAGTGGCTGCACCTATGTGCTGCTGCGTGATGAGGAAGTGCTGGAATAATCCAGCCACCGCGCTGGGCTTCTTGCGGAAGTCCAGCCGCGCACTGCCTTCGCCCTTTTCTCGCTGACCGTCTATCCGTCATCTGCCCTGTAGTACCGGGTTATTACCCGTTTCTGACTGATCTGAACAACACTCTGTGCTTCTCAACCCAGAAAGGGAGTAGGCACATGGCAGCGAAGAAGATTCTCATGCTGGTCGGCGACTACGTCGAAGACTACGAAGTGATGGTGCCGTTTCAGGCACTGCTGATGGTTGGTCACCAGGTGCATGCGGTGTGCCCGGACAAGACCGCCGGGCAGAGCGTGCGCACTGCTATCCATGATTTTGAAGGCGAGCAGACCTATAGCGAGAAGCCCGGGCATAACTTTGCCCTCAACTTCGATTTCGCCCAGGTCAAGGCCGACGATTACGATGCTCTGCTGATTCCCGGCGGCCGCGCCCCTGAATACCTGCGCCTCAACGCCCAGGTGCTGGCACTGGTGCAGGCCTTCGACAAGGCCGGAAAACCCATCGCTGCGGTCTGCCATGGCGCGCAGTTGCTCGCCGCCGCAGGCGTGCTAAAGGGTCGTGAATGCAGCGCCTACCCGGCCTGTGGCCCGGAGGTGACCCTGGCGGGTGGGCGCTACATGGATATCGCCGTGGATCAGGCCCATGTGCAGGGCAATCTGGTGACAGCCCCGGCTTGGCCGGCGCATCCCAACTGGCTGGCAGCGTTCCTAGGCCTGCTCGGTACGCAGATCACGCTATAAACTGCTGGGGCCAGTCAGGCCCCAACATTCAGGGAGGTGAGCCGCCATGTGCGAGCTGTATGTCAAAGCCGATCCGATTCTCTACGAATCCCGTGCCCGCTCGCTGCGCATCCGTGGCGTGGTCACCACCCTGCGCCTGGAAAATCAGTTCTGGGACATCCTGCGCGAAATCGCCGAAGTCGATGGCATGACCACCAATCAGCTGATCGCCAAGCTGTATGACGAGGTGATGGACTACCGCGGCGAGGTGGTGAATTTCGCCTCGTTTCTGCGCGTCAGTTGTACCCGCTACCTTAGCCAGCGCCGTGCGCCGGCTGAGCTCAGCCTGGTGCGGGCGATCCAATCCTAACAGGCCGTTGAAAAACTACCTGCGTTGGCAATACTGCGTTAAAAACGGCCCGGGACGCGGCGTCTCGGAATGCTCATGTACAACTCGTACACTCCGCTTCCTCGGCGCTTTGACCAGCCTTCGGCTGTTACTACGTAGCGCCTTGTCTTGCCTGCCTCGCCTACGTTTTTCAACGGCCTGTTACGCGGTAGCTGAGATGCGTAGTGCAGGGTCACCCAGCGGGTGGCTGAGCGCATCGAAGAAACGCAGCTCCACCTGCTGCTCGGCGAACAGACTGGCGTAGTGCTGCTTCTGCTGCACGATAAACAGCGGGTTGTGCGGGTAGATCGAGATCGCCAGGGTTTTCAGCCCGGCCTGCTGCAAGGCCAGGGTCAGGTGCTGGTCCTGCGCGCCGAGGCTGTGGCCGAAGATGCACAGCCTGTCCTTGGGCTGCGCCAACTGGCCGTAGCAGAACGACAGGTAGTCAGAGCTGCGGATGGCCTTGAGCTTGTCCGCGCTGCTGCCTTCGTTGACGAACAACGGAATATCGCCCAGCTGGTTGATGGCGAAGCTGGCCAGCAAGGTGCTTTCCGAAGAATTGAGGATGCGCGTGCTGCCGTCGATGTTCTTCACCAGGTGCATGCCGCCGTGCAGGTAGAGCAGGCGCGTGGCATTGCCCTGGCGCTGGCAGTCGCCGGGGGCGAAGGTTGAATCCGCGCCGCGGAACATGTCTTCAAATGCGTCCGGTGCCTGCATCACGGCCCAGTAGTTGAGCAGGTCGTAATTGCCGGAATAGACGGTCTGGTACTGGCTAAGCGCGCTGTTGATCCGCGCCAGGCTGTCAGCCTGCATCTGGCTCCAGGGAATATGCACAGCGCGCACGGCGTGGATCAGCGCTTCCTTGATGGCGAAGTAGCGATGGCGCGGCGAGGAGGAGTTGATGGTCAGCGCGGCATTGACCCGGATGCTGTTCTTCAGCGCGCTGAGTACCTGCTCGAAGTTGCTGGTATCCAGGGCGCGGAACACGCTGAGTTCAGTCGCGCTAAGCGGGCGATTGCGCGTGGTCTGGGCCTCGTCGAACAGCGAGAAGTAGGCGAACTTGCGCCATACCGCCAGGCTCGCGCCGTTGCCGATCAGCAGCTCGGGAAAACCAATGCTGCTGTTCAGGGTGGTCCAGTCTTCCAGTTCGCCAGTAAATGCCGGGATTTGCATAATCGCTAGTTGTCGCCTCGGGGTCAGGGCGCGACTTTAACATGAGCCCCGGATGATTCTGGATTGGCTGAGCTGGCTGCGGGTGTTTTGGCCGATGCCTGCGCCGCGGCCCATTGCACCGCCAGGATGCTGCCCAGCACCGCAATCAACCCCAGCAGCGCCACGCCGGTGATGCTCTGCCCGAGCAATGCCCAGCCCAGCAACACCGCCACCAGCGGGCTGAGCAGCCCTAGAGAAGACACCGCCACCGGTGCCAGGCGGGCGATGCCGCGAAACCAAAGCACATAGGCCAGCAGCGCGCCGAACAGCGACAGGTAGGCATAGCCCAGCCACTGCAGCGGGCTTAGCTGCGGCAGCGGCGGGTCGATCAGCCAGGCCACCGGCAGCAGCAACAGACCGCCAATCAGCAACTGCCAGCCGGTAAAGGCCAGCAGTGGCACAGTCGGCCGCCAGCTCCGCGTCAGGTAGGTACCGCTGGCCATGCAGGCGGTGCCGACAAAGGCGGCGGCAATCCCGACCGGGTCCCAGCTGGCTCCCGGTGCGAGCAGCAGGGCGGCCATCCCGGCGATACCGACCACGCTGGCGGCGACCGCCACAGATGCCGGCCGCTGGCGATCCATCGACCACACCAGGCCCATCACCAGCAGCGGTTGAATCGCCCCGACCACTGCAGCTAGTCCGCCAGGCAAACGGTACGCGGCGACAAACAGCAGCGCTTGGAAGAAGCCGATATTCAGCGCCGCCAGCACCAGCAAGCGTGGCCATTCGCTGCGCCGGGGCAGGTAGCGGCTGTACAGCACCAGCAGCAGGCCGGCGGGCAGGGCGCGCAGCAGCGCGGCGGTAAAGGGCCGGTCCGGTGGCAGGATCTCGGTGGTGACGATATAGGTCGAACCCCAGATGGCCGGTGCCAGGGCGGTGATCAGTACATCCAGCCAGGTGCTACGCGATGCTGGGCTGTCCATGCATTTGTCTCGTATTCAAGATAAAATGCGAGGCTAGTAGCAACTTGTCTTGAGTTCAAGATAAATTTTCAGGGGTAAGCCAATGGCAGTCCAGCGACAGATGGATGCGGTCGATGCAATTCTTCAGCAGTGGCACCGCGAGCGGCCTGACCTGGATGTCAGCCCGATGGGCGTGATCGGCCGCGTTGGTCGTTGCGCATCGTTGCTGCGGCGCGAGCTGGACAGGCTGTTCAGCAGCTTTGGCCTGACCTCCTGGGAGTTCGATGTGCTGGCCACCTTGCGCCGCTCCGGCGAGCCCTACCGCCTGGCTCCGACTACCCTGTTCTCGACCCTGATGGTCACCTCCGGCACCATGACCCGGCAGTTGCAGCAACTTGAGGCCTCTGGGCTTGTCAGTCGTATAGCCAACCCCAGTGATGCGCGCAGCATGCTGGTGCAGCTGACTCCGGCCGGACTGGAGCTGATCGACCGCGCGGTAACCGCGCATGTGGCCAACGAAGCGCGGCTGCTGGCCCCGATTGCCGCCACCGAGCTGGCGCAACTGGAGGCGCGGCTATCCGAGCTGCTGGCGGTGCTGGAACCGGCTGGCGAGTGATATTCAACAACTCTGCCGCAGGTCGGTGGGGGACAAGAAGAGGTGCGTGATGAGCAACGAATTGGTGATCGAAGATATTCAGTTGGGTGATGGCAAGGAAGTGGTCAAGGGGGCGCTGATCACCACCCAATACAATGGGTTTCTCGAAGATGGCAGCAAGTTCGACTCCTCCTATGATCGCGGCAAGGCCTTCCAGTGCGTGATCGGCACCGGCCGGGTGATCAAGGGTTGGGATATCGGCATGATGGGCATGCGCGTCGGCGGCAAGCGCAAACTCTTCGTCCCCGCGCACCTGGGTTATGGCGATCGCGAGTTCGGTGCGCACATCAAGCCCAACTCCAACCTGATCTTCGAGATCGAGTTGCTGGAAGTGCTGACGCGGGATGATTGAAGGACGTTCAGTAGCCACCCTCGTCATCAACGCAGTGCCGCGATTTTTTGTGAATACGTAGGATGGGTGGAGTGGAACGATACCCATCACGCTTCCATGCGAGCCAGGGTGTTGAGCTGAGGGCTGCATGGGTATCGCTGCGCTCAACCCATCCTACGAGCTAAGGTGCTTTGCGCCATAGCCGGTAAAGCTGCATCCCTTTACGATCAGGCAACCACTCGGAAGGATGCAGCCAATGGATTGCCTGATTCGAATCGCAACAAACGGGGACGCTGCTGCCATAAGCCAGATCGTTGTTCGCTCCCTACGTGAGTCCAATGCCCAGGACTACTCGCCAGAAATAATCGAGCAAGTGGAGCAAAGCTTTTCCCCTGCGGCGATCCTTCACTTGCTGACCCAGCGCCAAGTCTACGTGGCGACAATCGACGGCCATGTTGTTGCAACGGCCAGCCTTGATCGGGACATTGTACGAAGCGTGTTGGTCGATCCGGCCTCTCAAGGGGCAGGTATAGGAAGACAGCTGATGGCGATGATCCAGTCAGTCGCCGTCAACGCAGGCGTCAAACTATTGCGCGTTCCATCTTCAATCACCGCAGAAGGCTTTTACTCTTCACTTGGCTTTGAAAAAGTTCGAGACGAATTTAACGGGGCTGAGCGCACGACCATCATGGAAAAGAGCCTGGATCAATAGCGTATGTCTGCGGACTCACATCTAGCTTCTGCACTGGGCCACGATGGGGCGAGGCCGCCACTTACCAGGCCGCTGCTATTCCCTTGCCCCAAAACAACAAACCCGGCACAAGGCCGGGTTTGCAGGGTAACGGTGTAGCGCTTACTTGATCTCGACCGCCAGGCTGTCGTGGATCTTTTTGTTCCAGATCGCTGGGCCGGTGATATGCACCGACTCGCCCTTGGTGTCGACCGCCACGGTAACCGGCATATCCTTCACGTCGAACTCGTAGATGGCTTCCATGCCCAGTTCGGCGAAGGCCACCACGCGCGACTTCTTGATCGCCTGGGCGACCAGGTAGGCTGCACCGCCGACGGCCATCAGGTACACGGCCTTGTTGTCCTTGATCGCTTCGATGGCAATCGGGCCGCGCTCGGATTTACCGATCATGCCGAGCAAGCCAGTGCTTTCGAGGATCTGCCGGGTGAACTTGTCCATCCGCGTGGCGGTGGTCGGGCCGGCTGGGCCTACCACTTCTTCGCGTACCGGATCGACCGGGCCGACGTAATAGATAAAGCGGCCTTTGAGGTCCACCGGCAGCTCTTCACCCTTGTTGAGCATGTCGACCATGCGCTTGTGCGCGGCGTCGCGGCCGGTGAGCATCTTGCCGTTGAGCAGGACGGTTTCGCCCGGCTTCCAGCTCTGCACGTCTTCCGGGGTCAGGGTGTCGAGATCGACGCGGCGCGCGCTCGGGCCGGCTTCCCAGACAATTTCCGGGTAGGCGGACAGGTCCGGCGCTTCCAGCTCGGCCGGGCCGGTGCCGTCGAGCACGAAGTGGGCGTGACGGGTGGCGGCGCAGTTGGGGATCATGCACACCGGCAGGCTGGCGGCGTGGGTCGGGTAATCCATGATCTTGACGTCGAGCACGGTGGTCAGGCCGCCCAGGCCCTGGGCACCGATGCCCAGCTGGTTGACCTTCTCGAACAGTTCCAGGCGCAGTTCTTCGATACGGTTCGAAGGGCCGCGGGCCTGCAGTTCGTGGATGTCGATGTGCTCCATCAGCACTTCCTTGGCCATTACCGCGGCCTTCTCGGCGGTGCCGCCGATGCCGATGCCGAGCATGCCCGGCGGGCACCAGCCAGCGCCCATTTCCGGTACGGTCTTGAGTACCCAGTCGACGATGGAGTCGGACGGGTTGAGCATGGCCATCTTCGACTTGTTCTCGGAGCCGCCGCCCTTGGCCGCAACGTCCACTTCCACCTTGTCGCCGGGGACGATGGAGTAGTGGATCACCGCCGGGGTGTTGTCCTTGGTGTTCTTGCGCGCGCCTGCCGGGTCGGCCAGGATCGAGGCGCGCAGGACGTTTTCCGGCAGGTTGTAGGCGCGGCGTACGCCTTCGTTGATCATGTCGTCGACGCTCATGGTCGCGCCGTCCCAGCGCACGTCCATGCCGACGCGGATAAATACGGTGACGATGCCGGTGTCCTGGCAGATCGGCCGGTGGCCGGTGGCGCACATGCGCGAGTTGATCAGGATCTGCGCCATGGAGTCCTTGGCTGCTGGCGATTCTTCGCGCAGGTAGGCCTCATGCATGGCCTGGATAAAATCCACGGGGTGGTAATAGGAGATGAACTGCAGGGCGTCGGCGACGCTCTGGATCAGGTCGTCTTGCTTGATCACGGTCATGCTGGGCGCTCCTTTTTGTAGGGGTAGGAGTAGGGCGGGGACGTTGCGGGGCGCTGGGTCATGGTCCGGCGCAGGCTTTCACGGTGCTCTCGAGGTAAACCACCACGAGCTTAAAAAAGGCGCGGCAGTATAACGCGCGTCAACCGGTGCGGACAGTCGCCAGGCCCCGACCTTGGTCGCTGATCGGCCACAGGCGCTCTGCGCCGGGCCAGAAACGACGGGTCCTGGAGGGCCTGCGTCGGCCCGGCGCAACCTTGTGTCAATAGAGCCTAGGCATTCCCAGGACGCGAGGGTAGAGTGGCGGCTAGATGCCAGTATGGGAAGGAGCCCGTGAGCCCAAATAGCCAAAGGGTCACTCAGCGAACGTTGCAACATCTGCTGCTGAAGCGTTTCGGCATGGCAGCGGCGAGCTACGCCCTGACTGCGCTGTTGTGCGGGGTGGCCCTTGTCAACGGGCTGTTTCATGCGTCCCTGAGCAGCGCCCTGTTGCTGCTGGCGCTGGCCGTGGTCAGCCAGCTGGTGTTTCTCGGTCTGTTCCTTAGCCGGCAGAATCTGCGCTTTGCCGACCCCAGCCTGACCGAACCTCAGGTCCTTGTCGCGCTGGCCTGGCTGACCCTGGTGCTGGGGCTGTTCAGCGACGGTCGCGGCAGCATGCTGGTGATCTATATGCTGATTCTGCTGTTCGGCGTATTCCAGCTACCGCCCAGGGTGTTCGCCCGTTGCGCGCTGTTCGCCTTCTTCGGTTTTGCCGGCCTGAATCTCTATGAGGCCTTCACCTATCAACTGGCCGACCCGCGGGTGGCGATTCTTCAGGTAAGCGTGCTGGCCGCCGTGCTGTTCTGGCTGAGCCTGTTTGCCAGCTACGCCCAGGCCATGCGCCAGCGTATGCGCCAGCGGCGCTTTGCCCTGCAGGCGCATCAGGACACCCTGCGCGGCATGATGCATCAGCTGGAAGAGCTGGCCGCCACCGACGAGCTGACCGGCCTGTGCAACCGTCGGCATTTTCTGCGCCTGGCCGGGCACGAGCTGCAGGGGCTGAGCCGCGACCGCCAGCATGGCCTGGCCCTGCTCGATCTGGATCATTTCAAGCGGATCAACGATGTGCACGGGCATGCCGCTGGTGATCGGGTGCTGCAGACCTTTGCCGCGGTGGCGCGGGCCTGTCTGCGCGAGGGTGACGTGATCGCCCGCTATGGCGGCGAAGAGTTCGTGCTGCTGTTGCCCAATACCGAGGCCGATCAGTTCACCGCCTGTTGCGAACGTTTGCGTGAAGCCTTCAGCCGTGCCGAGCCGTTAGGGGTTAAGGTAGTCAGCCTGAGTGTTTCCATAGGTATGACCTTGTTAAACCAGCACGATGATCTCGACGAGGCGCTGCAGCGCGCCGACCAGGCCCTGTACCAGGCCAAGCGCGACGGCCGTAACCGTTGCGCGGCGACCTGGGAGGATGCCGATGCCTGAGTTGCGGGTCGCCGAGCGGTGCCTGCATGTCGCGCCAGCCCGTAACCTTCTGGATGCCCTGCTCGATGGCGGGGTCGCCGTGCCCTACAGTTGTCGGGCCGGCAGCTGTCATGCCTGTCTGGTGCGCTGCGTGCGCGGCGAACCCCTGGACGACAAGCCCGAGGCCCTCGATCAGGCCAGTCGCGAGCAGGGCTGGCGGCTGGCCTGTCAGTGCCGGATTGTCGATGATCTGGTGGTCGAGGTGTTCGACCCGCTGCGCGATGGCCGGCCCGCCCGGATCGCCGCATGCGACTGGCTGAGTCCGACGGTGCTGCGCCTGCGCCTGGTGCCGCAGCAGCCACTGCGCTACCGAGCCGGTCAGCACCTGGTGCTGTGGACGGAGAGCGGCATTGCCCGGCCCTATTCGCTGGCCAGCCTGCCGACGGAAGATCCCTGGCTGGAGTTCCATCTGGACTGTCGGCTGAGTGGGGCCTTTAGCGACGCCGCCCGGCATTTTCAGCCTGGCGAGGCCGTGCGTCTGGGCGAGCTGCGCGGCGGTGCCCTGCACTACGATGCCGACTGGCAGCAGCGCCCGCTCTGGCTGATGGCCGCCGGCACCGGCCTGGCCCCGCTCTACGGGGTGCTGCGCGAAGCCTTGCGCCAGGATCATCAGGCCACTATCCGGGTTCTGCACCTGGCCCATGAGGCTGGCGAGCATTACCTGGCCGACAGCCTGGGCGAACTGGCTGCCAGCCATCCACAGGTGCAGGTCGAACTGATTACCGCGGCCGACTTGGCGGCTGCTTTGGCCGAACTGCGCCTTGTTTCACGACAAACCATCGCCTTACTCTGCGGCCACCCGACGAGCGTCGAAGCCTTTGCACGCCGCCTTTATCTGGCGGGTCTGCCGCGCAACCAGGTCTTCGCCGATGTGTTTCTGCCCCACGCCCGCTGATGGCGACGTGGCGGCTCTGCGAGGATAGACGATGAGTGAGCATCTACTGGTTGAGCGCGAGCAGGGCTTGCTGACCCTACGCATGCACCGCCCGGACAAGAAGAATGCCCTGACCCGCGCCATGTACAGCGGCATGGCCGAAGTGCTGCTGCAGGTCGATCAGGATAAAAGTGTACGCGCTGTGCTGATCACCGGTGGCGAGAGCTGCTTTACCAGTGGCAATGATGTGGCCGACTTTATCCAGGCTCCGCCCAGTGGGCTGAACAGCGAAGTGTTCCAGTTTATGCAGGCGCTGTTCGAGTTCAGCAAGCCGGTGGTGGCGGCAGTCAACGGCCCTGCGGTGGGCATCGGCACGACCATGCTGCTGCACTGCGACCTGGTCTATGTCAGCGGCGATGCAACCCTGAAGATGCCCTTCGTCAACCTCGGCCTGTGTCCCGAATATGGCTCCAGCCTGATTTTGCCGCGTCTGCTCGGCCATGCCCGTGCCGCCGAACTGTTGCTGCTCGGGCAAAGTTTTAGCGGCGAGCAGGCCGCTACCTGGGGTATCGCCAATCAGGCGCTGGAGAGCGGTGCAGCAACCCTGGCCAAGGCCCGGGAAATGGCCCTGCGCTTTCAGCAACTGGCCCCCGCAGCGGTGGCAGACAGCAAACGCCTGATGCGTGGGCCAGGGCGTGAAGAGCTGCGCCGGGTAATCGAGGAGGAGGGCGCGCTGTTCGGCCAGCGCCTGCGTTCGCCAGAAGCCATCGAAGCGCTGACAGCCTTTATGCAGCGGCGCACGCCGGATTTCTCCAAGTTCGCGTAGGGTGTGCCGTGCGCACCAGGGGGCTTCAGTGCTCCTGGTAGGTGGCCCCGCAGGCTACGAATAGCAAAAGGCCGCTCAATTGAGCGGCCTTTTGCATTGCTTGCGCTTTAAACCAGCGCTTCGCCTACATGCAGCAGCTTCATGGTGTTGGTGCCGCCGATGGTGTGGTAGCTGTCGCCCTTGGTCAGGATCACCCAGTCGCCGGCCTGCACCACGCCGCGCTTGAGCAGCTCGTCCACCGCCGCCTGGCTGACTTCGCTGGGCTGCAGCGCCGCCGGGTCGAAGGGCACGGTATAGACGCCACGGAACATGGCCGCGCGGGCCTGGGTTTCGCGGTGCGGGGAGAAGGCGAAGATCGGCACCGAGGAGCGGATGCGCGACATGATCAGCGGCGTGTAGCCACTTTCGGTGAGGGCGATGATCGCCTTGACGCCGGGGAAGTGGTTGGCGGTGTACATGGCCGCCAGGGCGATGCTTTCGTCGCAACGCTCGAACTCGGTGCCCATGCGGTGGCTGGATTTCTTGCTGGTCGGGTGCTTTTCCGCGCCCAGGCAGATGCGCGCCATGGCTTGCACCGCTTCCAGTGGGTAGGCACCGGCGGCGCTTTCCGCCGAGAGCATCACCGCATCGGTGTAGTCGAGCACGGCATTGGCCACGTCGGAAACTTCGGCTCGGGTCGGCATCGGATTCTGGATCATCGACTCCATCATCTGCGTGGCCGTGATCACCGCCTTGTTGTGGCGGCGCGCGTGCAGAATGATTTTCTTCTGGATGCCGCACAGCTCGGCGTCGCCGATTTCCACGCCCAGATCGCCCCGGGCCACCATGACCGCGTCACTGGCGCGGATCAGGCCGTCGAGGGTTTCGTCGTCGGCTACGGCTTCGGCGCGTTCGATCTTGGCCACCAGCCAGGCAGTGCCGCCGGACTCGTCGCGCAGCTTACGCGCGTACTCCATATCCGAAGCGTCGCGCGGGAAGGACACGGCCAGGTAATCCAGCTCCATCTCTGCGGCGAGCTTGATATCGGCTTTGTCTTTTTCGGTCAGGGCCGGGGCGGTCAGGCCGCCACCGCGGCGGTTGATGCCTTTATGGTCGGACAGCGGGCCGCCAATGATCACTTCGCAGTGCAGCGCGTCGCCGGTAGCGCTTTCCACGCGCATCACCACGCGGCCGTCGTCGAGCAGCAACTCGTCGCCGACGCCGCAGTCCTTGACCAGGTCGGGGTAGTCGATGCCGACGATGTCCCGGGTACCGGCCGTCAGTGGGTGGCTGGTGGAGAAGGTGAAGCGGTCGCCGACCTTCAGTTCGATACGCTTGTCGGCAAATTTGGCGATGCGGATCTTCGGGCCTTGCAGGTCGCCGAGCAGGGCAACATGGCGGCCATGCTTGGCGGCGAGATCGCGGACCAGTTTGGCGCGCGCCTTGTGCTCGTCGGGGGTGCCATGGGAGAAGTTCAGGCGGGCCACATCGAGGCCGGCGAGAATCAGTTGCTCGAGGACTTCGGGCGAGTTGCTGGCCGGGCCGAGGGTGGCGACGATTTTGGTGCGGCGAATGGTCATGCACTGACTCCTGAGTTGCGAATGAGCACGAGGCTACTATGGCGCAACCCTGTAGTCATTGTTCCTCTGCACTACCTCGGTAACTGGTTTCGTGGGCGGCTAAGTAGTCGGTGATGTAGGCAGTGGGGTGAGTGCCAGTGCTTACCCGCGTAAGCCGCGGGCTCTTGGCAAAGCCCTTGGTCCGGAGTGGCATTGCTCAGCAATGCGCAGATTGCTCGGTGCGCACGGCGCACCCTACTGGAGCGGCTTGCTGAGCATTGATGCGCCGGCCGCCTGGGGCTAGAACGTGGCGCGGTTCAGCGCCTGATCCAGATGGCGGGCGGCCTTGATGCTCAGCTCGCTCTGCGGGTATTGCACCAGCAGACGGCGCAGGTAGGAGATGGCCTTGTCGCGGCTGGCGCTGGGGTTGTCGGGGGCCAGGTACATCAGGGCGAGTTGGTAGAGGGCCTTTTCCTTGATGTCGGCGGGGATACCGGGGTCGCTCAAGGCCAGCAGGTAGAGCTCCTCGGCCTCGTCGACGCGGTTCTTCAGCACGGCGCGGCGTGACAGCAGGGTCATGTCCGGGTCGAGGCTGGGCTTGTACAGGTCGAGTTTCTGGTTGGGTTTCCAGTGGGCGAGTAGTTCGCGTGAAGTTTTTTGTACCGGTTCTTTGGCGCGTTGGCGGATCATCACGATGCGCGCCTCGGCCCGCTCGGCCGCACGGCTGGCGGGGAATTCGTTAAGTACCTGGGAGAAGTAGTTGAGGGCCTTGCTGTCATCACGCTGTTCGTTAAAGCGGTTCATATAGAGCAGGCCGCTCTGGTACAGGCTGATGGCACGGACTTCGTTGCTGAGATTCTCGTCGTGGTAGCCGGTCAGGTAGAGTTGTTCGGCCTTTTCGCTTTTGTTATCGCGGATGGCCTGGGCGCTGTAGGTCAGCAGGTCGCCTTCCTCTTCGATGGCGGCGAGCATGCGGTTATTCTTCAGGGTCTTGTATTCCACCACTTCATGGGTGGCCACCTGGGCGATAAACAGCGGGGTGGTGGGGGAGCAGGCACTGAGCAGGCCAAGACAGACCAGGGGCAACAGGCGGTGAGCGATGGGCATGACGACTCCAGGGCGAATAGCCGGGTCGCGCCAGTCTAGCCAGGCGCGGCTGGCCGGGCTAGCCAGGATGGCCAAGACCCATCGGAGGATATGGGCCTGAAGAATTTCCCCCGGCGGTCGATACACTGCCCATATAAGGAGAAGGCTATGCGAATTCTAGTGATCGTGGTGGTGCTGTTCAGCATGCTGGGGTGCAGCCGCCATCGCCTGGACAGCAATCTGAACAATGCCTACCAGGCCTATGAGCGTGGCGAATGTGAGGAAGTGATGCTCTACCTGTCCAAGGCCGAGCGTTACAGCCGTTCGCGCAGCTATATACAGCCGGAGATTTCCCTGCTGCGCGGGCAGTGTCTGGAGCGTCAGGCATTGTTTGTCGATGCGCTGCAGACCTACCGCTTCATCGTCGCCCGCTATCCCACCAGTGAATATGCCTACCGCGCCCGCGCGCGCCTGGAAACCCTGCGTCAGCTTGGGCATGATAGTCCGGTCGAACCAGCCAAGGTGTCTGCCGTCAGCCCTTGACCGCTGGTCGACGAGTGCCGAAGCCCGCCGGGTCGGGCATTAAGCTTGGGACTTGATCGGGAGGGATTCCATGCGTGCGTTGTTATGCCTGTTGCTCGTGCCGGGGTTGGCGGCTGCGGAAATCTATCGCTGGACCGACGCCAATGGCCAGGTGCATTTCGGCCAGCGCCCCGCCGCGGCGGGTGCCGAGGTGATCGAGGTCAAGCCCCAGGTGGTCGAGCGCGACGAGCTGACCCGTGAGCGTGAAGCCCGCGCCAGCCGCTTTTATGACGCACGCCGTGAAGAGCAGGCTCAGGCTTCGGCTGCGGCGGCCCAGAGCCGGGCCGAGCGGGCGAACGAATGCAATAAATTGCGCCGCATGCTCGCGGAGATTCCCGAAGGCCTGCGCTACTACCAGGAAACCGCGGACGGCCAGCGCAACTACCTCAGTGACGAGGAGCTCGATACCACTCGTCGTCAGTTGCGTGACCGGGTGTCAGAGCGCTGCTCCTGAAACTGGTTTACCCGCAGTAGTGGGGTCATACTCAATGGCCATCCATAGCGATTTGCCATTATGTCTATGCATGTTCAGCGCCGCATCGAACGCCATCAGTTGCCGTACTACCTGAAGGTGTTCAATCGCATCACCGACAAGCCGATGGGCTACATCGGCAATGTGTCCCTGGACGGCCTGTTGCTGATCAGCCAGCTGCCGCTGCTGGTTGGGGCGCGTTTCGATATGCGCCTGAAAATCCCCGGCCAGCTCGAGCCGCACTTTATCGACTTCTCCGCCACCTGCCAGTGGAGCCGTGAGGATGTCACTCCGGGTTATTACGACTCGGGATTTGCCCTGGTCGCTCCACCCGCCGATTACGTGGAAATGGTCGACGCCCTGCGTCACTACTTCAGCTTCCATCCCCTGGCGGCGTCCGCTTAAGCCAGGCGAATACACCACCCATAGGGTGCGCCGCGCACCGGGTCCCCACCGTTCTTGCTGCCCTTAGCCAATCGCTCTGGCATATCTGCGTTAAATCTTCGCGGACAAGCCCGCTCCTACAGAAACGTTATTGTTAACGGCCATAAAAAAACCGCCCCGAGAGGCGGTTTTTTTCAGGGGCCAGCTTAGGCGTTGACCGGCTGCTCCAGGGGTTCCAGTTGCAGCAGCGCATCGGAACGGGCCTGGACTTCGCGGTAGCGCTCGGCATCGTTGGCCAGCACCTTGCCCATGGCCGGGAAGATCTCGGCCAGCTTGGTCTGCCACTGCGCCGAAGCGACCTGCTCGGGGAAGCAGCGCTGGATCAGGTCAAGCATGATCGACACCGTCACCGAGGCACCAGGCGAGGCACCGAGCAGGGCGGCGATGGTGCCGTCCTTGGCCGCCACCAGTTCGGTGCCGAACTGCAGGATGCCGCCGTTCTTGGCGTCCTTCTTGATGATCTGCACGCGCTGACCAGCCACCTCCAGGCTCCAGTCCTCGGCCTTGGCCAGGGGGTAGAAACCACGCAGGGTTTCCAGGCGCTGGGCTTCGGATTGCAGCACTTCCTTGACCAGGTAGCGGGTCAGGTCGAAGTTGTCGCGGGCCACCGCCAGCATCGGACCGATGTTGTTGAAGCGGATCGACAGCGGTAGATCGAGGAACGAACCGCGCTTGAGGAACTTGGTGGTGAAGCCGGCGTAAGGGCCGAACAGCAGCGAGGTCTTGCCATCCACCATGCGGGTATCCAGGTGCGGTACCGACATGGGTGGCGAACCGACCGCAGCCTGGCTGTAGACCTTGGATTGGTGCTGCCGAACCACGTCCTGGTTGTCGCAGCGCAGCCACATGCCGCTGACCGGGAAGCCGCCAAAGCCTTTGCCTTCCTCGATGCCGGACATCTGCAGCAGCGGCAGCGCCGCGCCGCCAGCGCCGAGGAAGACGAACTTGGCCTGGATTTCACGGCTGCTGCCGTTCTGCTGGTCCTTGACGCTGACTCGCCAGCCCTGGCCGTTGCGGGCCAGGCCGACGACTTTTTGGCTGCAGGTGACCTTGGCTTGCGGCTGTTGGCCAACATGAGCCAGCAGGCTTTTGGTCAGATTGCCAAAGTTGACGTCGGTGCCGGCCATGACGCGGGTGGCTGCAATCGGCTCGTTGGGATCGCGGCCCGGCATCATCAGCGGCATCCACTCCTGCAGGGTGGCGCGGTCCTCGGTGTATTCCATGTCCGCAAAGGCATGGTGCACAGTCAGCGCCTTGAAGCGCTTCTTGAGGAAGTCGATACCTTTCTGGCCGCGTACGAAGCTCAGGTGAGGAATGGGGTTGATAAAGGACTGAGGCGTGCCGAAGCGACCTTTCTCGACCAGGTAGGCCCAGAACTGCTTGGACTCCTCGAACTGGGTGTTGATGGTCACCGACTTCTTGATGTCGATCGAGCCATCTTCCGCTTCCGGCGTGTAATTCAACTCACACAGGCCGGCATGGCCGGTGCCGGCATTGTTCCAGGGGTTGGAACTCTCCAGCGCCCCGGCGTCCATCATCTCGAGCACTTCCAGCTTGATGCCGGGGTCGAGCTCCTTCAGCAGCACGGCCAAGGTCGCGCTCATGATGCCGGCTCCCACCAGCACCACATCCATCGTTTCGTAATCGTTCTGCGCCATTACTACTTCTCCGCAAACCAGCACTCAATAGACGTTAGAAGGCCTGTGCATAAAACACGGCCGATCAGAAGTCGCCGAGATGCTCTGGATAAAAGGAAGTAAGACCCAGGAAGCTGATGCCTGCCGCAAGATCGTTCATTTTCGCCACACTCTTGTGAAGTTTTTAAAACCGTTTTTTTCACGCTCTTTTGGAGCCGTGAACCTCAAAAAGCACGTCTGCGTGGGGGTTGCCTTTGTGCCCGCGCAAAGCAGCCGCAGCCATGCTGCAGGCGTTTACGTTATGGGCGAAGGCGGCAACCGGAGGGGCAGCGCGAAGTGGGCGACTCTCTGGGGCGGTGGCCGATCAGTGCGGCATCGGCGTGAGGGCAAGGCCCGATCAGGAGGCGTCCTTATAATCGGGGCGAGATTATAAGGGCAAAGCGGAAAAATTGATCGCCTGGCGTGACTTTTCTTCTTCCGTCGGTCAGGCCGGCAGCGCGGTGCGGGGGCGTGCCTGGACTCTGGATTGGGGAATTATGGCGCTGCCCGGCAGGGGTTGATCGAGCCAGCTGAGGTTGACCTGAGTGACCTCGACCCAGCCCGCGCTTAGTGGGGCCTGGGCTGACTGGCGCAGGGAGCGGCAGATGCCCTGACTGTTGAGCAGGGCGAAAGCGCGCAGAGGACGGGCAGGGGCGAACAAGGCAAACAGTGAAAACATGGCGAATGACTCAGGCTTTGGACGACTAAAGTCTTATGCCATGGCCACGTGACAAGGCTGTGACGGGAACCAGTTGCGCCGTAAAAGGTTCCAAAAAGCAGCGCTGTCAGGCGTTTGCACCGCGGTTATACTGCGCGCCACTTTCGCCCCTTTTATTGGAGAGATGAGCATGCATCGTCTACTGCTTGGTCTGGTGGCCGTTGCCAGCCTGACCCTGGTTGGCTGCGCCCACAGCCCGCAACAACTCAGCCCGCAACTCAAGATCAACAGCCCATTGACAGCAGTCGGCCAGGGCCAGCCGGTCGTCGTACGCGTGGCCGACGGCCGGCCGTCGCCAGTACTGGGCACTCGTGGCGGTCTCTACCCGGAAACCAGTGCGATCAGTGTTAGCGGCCAGGACATCCTGCCCAAGCTGCAGGCCCAGGCCGAAGCGGCCGTCCGCCTGCTCGGCTTTACCCCCACGGCCAATGCCTACAATGCGCCGCAGCTGACCCTGACCCTGGCCGAGCTGAAGTATCAGTCGCCGAAAGAAGGTCTGTATGTGACCGAGGCGAATATCACCGCCACCTTCCGCTCCGATGTGCAGAACAGCAGCCGGCGCTACAGCGGCCGTTACGGTGCCTCGCTCAACCAACGTTTCGGTATGGCACCTAACCAGGCGACCAATACCAAGCTGATCAGCGACGTGCTCAGTGATGCCCTGACCCGCGCCTTCAAGGACCCGACCATCGGGCAAATGCTTCAGCAGTAAAGGCGGCGATTACGCCCATAAAAAACGCCCGGACTCGTCCGGGCGTTTTTTATGGGGCTGGGGCAACCCAGGCAGGCTCAGGCGGCCTGGCTGAAAAGCTCTGGCAGGCTGATGCCGGTCTGCTCGTCGATTTCCGGCAGGGCATAGTGCTCATGCCCGCCGAGGGCGCAATAAACCAGCCAGTTGTGGTCTTGCACATTAAAGGACAGTTCGTCGATGACGGCGTCCACTTCGTCCAGCGAGTCAATCAGGTAATCACGATCTTGGGGTTGAGCGTGCAGCATGGGCCTGTTCCTCCGTGGCGGGTTCTGTTCCGGCTCGGTGTAAGGTGCGCACAGAGCAAGTGTTAGACCATAGACCAGGCTTGTGACAATGTTTAGACCGGTTAGTCATGTTTCTTGCTGTTCGTCGGAAAGCAACCCTGGTGCAAGGCCCCTTAGGTAGACTCCGCGCCGTGTTTTGGCGGCCCGAGAACCTATTCGGGCGTGATGAATGTTCAGCTGCGGCCGATCGCCGCATCGCTGCAGGAAATTGAGGTCGATCATGTCTATGCAGACACTCTGGTCGTTATTTCTTGGTCAACCGGGGCAGATGCTCAATGGTCTGGCCCTGTTCTTCGGCCTGGCCGGTGCCTGGCTGCTGCTGGCGACCCGCATACGCGAGCAGCGGGCGATGGCGCGCCTGATCGCCGGCAGCGAGATGGATGATGTGGCCGGGCAGGCCTGCGTTTTCGATGAGCCGACGCTGCGTCTGAACCGCTTCTTCAACGGCTTCGGCTACGCGACCCTGGCCCTGGCGCTGCTGCTGTCCTGGGTCAGTACCGGTCTTTAACCCGCTAGCGCCAGCGCCCGGTGCAGGCGCTGGCTGTATGGCCTGCTAGAGCGGCAGGCCGGCCTTGATCCGATACTGGTTCCGCACCGGGTTGGCATATTGCAGGATCAGGAAGGGTTGCTGCTCGCTCGGGCAGTTACTCAGGCGCTTGTGCCATTCAGCCTGGGCCGCCGCCAGTTCGGCGGCTGAAAACAGTTGCGCGGCGTCGGGCACGTTCAGCTCGGGATCACGCTCGGCCCACATGGCGTAGGCCAGGTAGTGCACGGGAAACAGCCGGTAGCCGCTGAGGATCTGACGGTCCATCTCGGCGGCCAGTTGCTTGCTGTCTTCCAGTCCCTGGCTGACCACGCTGCCGAAGTGCACATGCACGCGCCCCTTGTAGCCAGTGATGCCGAGGGCGATGCTCTGGTCGTCTTCGCCCGCGGCCTTGCTGTAACTGCCGCTGCTGGCGCGGATAAACAGCTCACGGGCCTTGGCCTGGTCACAGGGATCGTATTCGTAGCTGATCGATACCGGGGTCAGGCGCAGGGAGCCGATTACCTCGGCGAAGGCTTCGCCCTTGCGGCTCATATGGAACATCTTGAGGATCGCCGAATCGGTACGGTCGTCGCCGTCCTTGGCTCGACCTTCGGCCTGGGCAATCCAGATGGATTCGTTGTCCGTGCGGATCGAGTGGTTGATATAGGCCGAGAGCAGTTGATAGGCCGCCAGCTTTTCCCGCCGGCCGCTGATCGAGCGGTGCACGATAAAGCTCTTGTTCAGGCGCATCAGGTCGCTGACGAAGGGCTTCTGCAGCAGGTTGTCGCCAATTGCGATGCGCGGAGTCGGCAGCCCGGCGTGGTACACCGCATAGTTGACGAACGCCGGGTCCATGACGATATCGCGGTGGTTGGCGAGGAACAGGTAGGCGCAGCCGGCCTGCAGGTGTTCGATGCCGGAGTAGGTCACGCCGTCGGTTGCGCGCTCGATGGTGCGGTCGACATAGGTTTCGATTCGGGCCTGCAGCGCGGCGACCGAATCGACATCGCGGAACTCAAGACGCAGGCGATAGGCTATAAGTGGTTTAAGCAGCCAGCCCAATGGAGCCGCCAGGCGCGGGAAGCGGAACTGGGTAAGGATGTCGAGAAACACATCGTCCGCCAGCAGGCGCGCCAGAACGGCGGGGACTTCGGCGTCGGCGTAAGGTCGGATGGCATCGAATTCGCCCATCATGCTCTCTTGTCGTGGTTGGCTGTGGAGGAGCCCAGGCAGCGCGCAGTTAAGTCGCGCATGGCTGCAAGCAATGCTGTTCGCCCGCTGTCGGGCCAGCTATAGACCGGCGATTATACGCCCAAGTCACACGGAGGCTGTGATGCTGGAAAGCCAGGATTATCAATGCCCTTACTGCGGTGAGCAGGTCGAGGCCATGCTGGATCTGTCGGCCGGGGATCAGGAGTACATCGAGGACTGCCCGGTGTGCTGCCGGCCCATCGTTTTTTCGCTGCACACCGATGGCGAAGACTGGACGCTGGATGTGCGCGGGGAGAATGACTGATGCAGCGCGTCTATGAACCGCAGGACCTGATGGAGGGCGAACTGCTGCTGAGCATGCTCGCCAGCGAGGGTATCGAGGCCTATCTGACGGGGCAGCATCTGGCCGGCGCGGTGGGCGAGCTGCCGGCGTGCGGCCTGCTCGGGGTGCTGGTCGAGGATGAGCAGGCGCAGAGCGCACAAGCCCTGATCGCCGCGTACAATGCCGCGCAACCCCTCCCCGGCGAAGAGCCGGAGAGTTTTCAGGGCACGCTGCTCTGCTGAGCGGCCGCTGCCGGTACGTTGCGCCGGCGCACCCAGCCCCTATCCTGACTTCCCCTAGAGTTGCCCCATGTGTGGACGCTTTGCCCTGTTCCGTTGGACGCCTGCCTTCGCGGCCATTCCCGGTTTCCCCGCTGACCAGTTACCGCACTGGAGCATTTCGCCCAATGCTCAGGTGTTGCTGCTGCGCAACGTCGACGGCGCGCGGCAGCTGGCGCGGGTGCGCTGGGGGCTGACGCCGCCCTGGCTGACCGATCTGAGCAAGACCCCGGCCCAGGCCCGGGCGGAAACCCTGGCGGATCAGCCGATGTTTCGCGAGGCCTTTCGCCTGCGTCGCGGCCTGTTGCCGGCCAACGGCTTCTACGAATGGCGTGGTTCGGCGCGCAAGCGCCCCTACTGGCTGACGGGGGAGGCGAGTCCGCTGTATTTCGCGGCCCTGTGGGAAGCCTATCCGGTGGACGGCTGCGTGTATCTGAGCGCGGCGGTGGTGACCCAGGCGGCGGCCAGTCAGCGCCGGCCGTTGATTCTGGATGAGGCGGACCAGGCAGCCTGGCTGGCCGCCGATACGCCGCACAGCGACCTGCTGGCGCTGCTGGCGCGGCCTCAGCCGCAACTGCGCGAGCGGGTGCTGGCCAATCTGGTCAATGATCCCAAACTCGATGGGCCGGAGTGCCTGACCCCGGCCTGATTCGCCTGCAGTGGCCCTTAAACCTTGAACTGGTTGATCAGGCGGCGCTGCTGCTCGGCCAGCTTGGTCAGTTCGGCGCTGGCCTGGCTGGCCTCATCTGCACCGCTGGCCACTTCGTTGGCCACCTGGCCGATATTGCTGACGTTGCGGTTGATGTCTTCGGCCACCGCGCTCTGCTCCTCGGCCGCGCTGGCGATCTGGGTGTTCATGTCGTTGATCACCGACACGGCCTGGGTAATTGATTGCAGCGCCGTGGCCGCCTGGTTGGCCTGCTGCACGCTGATCTCGGTCTTGCTTTGGCTGTCCTCCATCACCTTCACCACCTCACGGGTGCCGTGCTGCAGCTGCTGGATCATGCTCTGGATTTCTTCGGTGGCCTGCTGGGTTTTTTGCGCCAGGTTGCGCACCTCGTCGGCCACCACGGCAAAGCCACGGCCCTGTTCGCCGGCACGCGCGGCCTCGATGGCGGCGTTGAGTGCGAGCAGGTTGGTCTGCTCGGCGATACCGCGAATCGCCACCAGAATGGCGTTGATGTTTTCGCTGTCCTTGGCCAGGGTCTGCACCACGGTCACCGCGCGGCCGATTTCCTCGGCCAGGGCGGCAATCGCATCGGCGGTGTGCTGTACGGTCTGTCTGCCCTGATTGGCCGCCTGGTCCGCGTGATTGGCTGCTTCGGCCGCATGGGTGGCGTTGCGCGCCACATCCTGGGCGGTGGCGGTCATCTGGTGCACGGCGGTGGCGACCATCTCGATCTCCGAGAGCTGCTTCTGTACCCCCTGGTTGGTGCGGATGGCGATGTCTGCGGTGTGTTCGGATGAGTCGCTGACCTTCTGCACCGAGCCGACCACCTGGGTGATCATGCTTTGCAGCTTGCCCAGGAAGGTGTTGAAGCCCTTGGCGATATCGCCCAGTTCGTCCGCGCGGTCGACCTGCAGGCGTCGGGTGAGGTCGCCGTCGCCCTGGGCGATATCGTCGAGCATGGCCACCATGCGCTTCAGCGGCTGGGCAATGCCGCGACTGACCAGCCAGATCAGCAGCAGGCCAAGCGCGGCAATCAGCAGACCGACCAGGGTCATGTTCAGAGTGTCGGCCTGGCGCTGGGCACTCAGGTCGTTGTGCAACAGTTGCAGTTCGGCCATCACCGTATCGAGCGGCAGCACCAGCATCAGGGTCCAGCGCGCCGAGGTGTTGCCGACGGCGAAGGACAGAAACAGTTCGATATGGCTGTCGGCGGAATCGGTTGCATGGTCGGTGTCATAGATGATCTGCCCGGGAACCAGGCTCTTGAGGTTGTCCAGTTCGTTGGCGTCGAGCAGCTCGGTGGCCGGGCTGCCGAGTTTGTCGGGTGCCTGGGTCGAGGCGATCAGGCGGCCGTTGTTGGAGATCAGCGAGATCTCGCCGGCACCGTCATAGAGCTGGCGGTCGGCATTGACCAACAGCTCCTGGATAAAGTTGACCGCCAGATCGGCTCCGACCATGCCCATAAACTGCTCATCGACCAGGATCGGGCTGACGAAGGAGGCCAGCATCACTGTCTTGCCGCCCATTTCGTAAGGCGCAGGATCGGTCACGCAGGCCTGTTTATTGTCCCTCGGGCACAGGTAGTACTCGCCGGCGCGCACGCCGGTGGGCAGCAGTTTTTCATCTTCCAGATCATTCAGGCGGTCCAGGGCCAGGCTGCCATCGTCGTTGCGGTACCACCAGGGCACGAAACGCCCGGCGTCGGACATGCCCGGCTGCTGGCTGCCGGCATAGATGTCGTCGCTGTTGTCAAAGGCGTTGGGTTCCCAGCCGATGTAGGTGCTCAGCAGTTTGGGGTGCTGGACCAGGGTTTCGCGGGCCAGGTTGAGCATTTCCTCGCGGCTGACCGAGAGCAGGGCGCTTCCGTCGGCTCCGGTAACGCCCAGCAGGCGGTTGCTATTGGCCAGCTCGGCGGTAATCGCCAGCGGGTATTCCAGCTCGCGCTGGATCTGCAGGACCTGGGTCTGGGCCAGGGCGCTCAGGCGCTGCTCGATAAGCTGTTCGAGCAATCCCTGGGTGCGTGCCTGGGTCAGAGCCTGGGTGCGGTCGCTGGCATACAGGGCGTAGAAGATCAGGGCGGCGACTATGGCGAGGATGCAGGCTCCGGCCAGGGTGGCAATGGTGGTCTGGATCGAACGAAAGTTCATGGATACTCCACGCGTGAAAGCAAGGCCGGTAATGGCTTATCGGCCGGGGCGGAGATAATCCTTAATCGCCGTATGTATTTAGGTTTTATTGCCGTCTTATCTGCCCCGCGATAAGGGCCAGATAGATCCTATAGTTCGCTTGCCGGCATAGAGCAAGTTAGTGGTTGTTCGCCCGGGGGCGGCGGCCTAGGATGTAGCGGTTCTCTCAAGGAGTTTTACCATGGCCAAATTGTTATCCATTAGCGCTCTGAGCGCGGCCCTGTTGCTGGCAGGATGCCAGGCGGTGAATACCACCAGCGGTGGCGCTGTGGGGGTCGAACGCAAGCAGTACATGTTCAGCATGCTGTCGTCCCAGGAAGTTAATCAGATGTATGCCCAGTCCTATAAGCAGACGCTGGGTGAGGCATCGAGCAAGGGGGTGCTGGACAAGACCAGCCCGAATGCCAAGCGTCTTCAGGCGATCGCCAGTCGGCTGATCAAGCAGGCTCCGCGTTTCCGCCCCGATGCCGCGCAGTGGCAGTGGGAAGTCAATCTGATCAAGAGCCCCGAACTGAATGCCAACTGCGGGCCGGGCGGCAAGATCATCTTCTACAGCGGGATCATCGAGAAGCTGCAGCTCAGCGACGATGAAATCGCCGCGATCATGGGCCATGAAATGGCCCATGCCCTGCGCGAGCACAGCCGCGAGGCGATGTCCCGGGCCTATGGCGTGGCGCTGGCCAAGCAGGGCGCGGGTGCCTTGCTCGGCCTGGGCGAGGGCGGTATGGCCATGGCCGATACCGTGGCGCAGTACAGCCTGACCTTGCCCAACAGCCGGGGTAACGAGAACGAGGCCGATCTGCTGGGCTTGGAACTGGCGGCGCGTGCCGGCTACAACCCCAATGCGGCCGTCAGCCTGTGGCAGAAGATGGCGCGGGCTGGTGGCGGCGCACCGCCTGAGTTTATGAGTACTCACCCTTCGTCGGACCACCGGATCACGGCCTTGCAGGCCGCTATCCCCAAGGTGATGCCGCTCTACGAACAGGCGCGTTAAACCGACCGCAGTCGTAATAAAGCCCTCTGATGAGGGCTTTATTTTTTGTGCTTTACGTAGGCTTAGGGCAGGGCCTTGGCGGCAAAAGGCTGCGTGGCCAGACCGAGCTGCGAGCGGAAGCTCTCCATGTCGAACATGGTGCAGATTTCCTGGATTTCGTTGGCCGGGTTGAGGGTCCAGAAGGCCATGGCCGAGATGCTCAGGATCTTGTCGCTCGGTGGGTAACCCAGGGCGGGCTTCTGGATGGTGCCGATCAGGGTGCTCCAGGTGACCACCTTGTAGTCTTCGGCAATGCATTCCTCGATCACCACCTGCAGGTCGGGCATGGCGTGGCGGATGTCGAGCACCATCTCGATGAAGGCCGGGCTGCTGAGCGGGCGGCCGATAAAGGAGCTTTTGTAGAGAAAATCCCTGCTGTGCAGCTGTTCCGCCAAGGCCAGGCGGCCTTTGTTCCACGACAGATCGATATGGTGGCGTACCACCTTTTTCCGGTCATCCAGCGACATGTTTGTCTCCCTGACTGCTGGCTATGGTGAGCAACATTCGGCGCACTTTAGCAGCGTCAGGGGATATTCCGATTGGCCGAAACGCCAGTGAGGTGGCGTCAGGCTATTGTCATGCCAGGCCGCTAAAGACGAGTGCCTGATAGCCGGCATACAGGGCCAGGGCTGCAAAGGCTGCTGCGGCCAGGCGGCGAATCAGGGTCAGGGGTAGGCGTTCGGCGGCGAAGTTGCCGGCCAGTACCACTGGCACGTTGGCGACCAGCATGCCCAGGGTGGTGCCGAGTACCACCAGCAGGAAGTGCGGGTATTGCGCCGCCAGCATCACCGTGGCGACCTGGGTCTTGTCGCCCATCTCCGCAAGGAAGAAGGCAATCAGGGTGGTCAGGAACGGGCCGTAGCGCTTGAAGCTGGAGCTTTCGTCGTCATCCAGTTTGTCGGGAATCAGGGTCCACAGAGCCACCGCAACAAAGCTGGCGGCGAGCACCCAGCTCAGCGTGGCGGGGGAGAAGAAACCGGCGACCCAGTTGCCCATCGCACCGGCGAGGAAGTGGTTGGCCAGGGTGGCGACCACGATGCCGCTGATGATCGGCCAGGGTTTGCGAAAGCGCGCGGCCAAAAGCAGGGCGAGCAGTTGCGTCTTGTCGCCAATTTCGGCCAGGGCAACGATAAAGGTTGGAACAAACAGGGATTCGAGCATCAGGCTTTCCTAAAGGGGCGGGTTGACATGGCTATGACACGTACAGCCTTCCCGCCCCGGGTAAGGTGTGCGTGTCATAGGTCTGGTCAAACCGCAGGCCCCTCTGAGTGGGCCTTGGGTCGCACGCGCCATGCTCTGCGGAGCAAGTATGTTGACGGGTGCCGGGCGAGCTGGCGCTCGCGGGAGACTACTCCCCTAGGACGGGCGCATTCTGCCCGCTAGTTGGGTATTGGGCAAGTCAGTTTTTTACCGCGCGGTAGATGCGAAAGCCCTTGGCATCGGCCAGGGTCTGGCAGGGGCCGAGGTATTGCTCGATCAGCGGCGGGTATTTGAGGAAGCTGTTGGCCACCAGGCGCAGTTCGCCCTTGGCCTGCAGGTGCCGGCTGGCCTGGCGCAGCAGGTGTTCGGTGGCCTGGTAGTGGGTATGCACGCCCTGATGGAAGGGCGGGTTGCTGAGGATGGCGCTCAGACCCGTGGGGGCGGCATCGATGCCGTCGCCGCTGATCACCTCGGCCTGCAGGCCATTGGCGGCCAGGGTCAGGCGGCTGCTCTCGACGGCAAAGGCGTCGACATCCAGCAGGGTGATCTGGCTGTCCGGGTAGCGCCGTTTCAGGGTCGCGCCGAGCACCCCGGCTCCGCAGCCGAAGTCCAGCAGATGCCCGCTTGGCAGGTTGTCCAGATGCTCCAGCAGCAGGGCGCTGCCGACATCCAGGCGGCCGTGGCTGAAAACCCCGGGCAGGCTGATCACCGTCAGCGGCCCGTCGCTAAGCGGCAGTTGATAGCGTTGCGCCAGGCTGTGCAGATCGGGCACTGCCGGGGGCTGGGTCACCCGTACCTGCCAGAGCTGGCAATGGCGGGCGCTGTCGAGCTTGCGCGCCTGGCCGAAGGCGCTCAGGTGTTTGGCGGCGCGCTCGATACCGCCGCGTTTTTCGCCGACCAGAAACAGCTCGCGCCCGTCCAGGCGCGCCGCCAGGGCATTGAGCAGGTATTCGCTCAGTTCGCGGGATTTCGGCAGAAACAGCACGGCTGCCTGGAAGTCGCGCTCGCCAGGCTGGGTGCCGAAGTGGCAGCGCCCGGCAAAGCGCGTTTCCAGCAGGCTTTGTTCGCCGGCGTGCCAGCTCCAGCCATGGGCCTCGGGCAGCTGGCCGAGCAGGTCGTCGGCCGGCAGGCCGGCAAGCAATAGCGGGCCCTTGAACAGTTCAGCCTGGCGCAGCAGTACTTCGCTTCGCGGGTCCATGGGTGCTCCTCGAAAAAAGTCGCGTAGCTTAGGGTCTGTTGCCGTTTCAGCGCAAACCGCGTTGAAACGGCAACAGACCCTAGTTGACTACACGTATGGCTGCGCCGTTGAAGAATGCTAAAGCGTTTTCGCTTATCTGCGCGACGATGCGCTGGCGGGCCTCGCGGCTGCCCCAGGCGCTGTGCGGGGTGATGATCAGGCGCGGGATATCGGCGGCGAGCAGCGGGTTGTCGTCCTGCGGCGGCTCCTGGGTCAGCACGTCAGTGGCGGCACCTCCCAGATGGCCGGCGCGCAGGGCGTCGGCCAGGGCCTGTTCGTTGATCAGGCCGCCGCGGGCGGTATTGATGACAAACGCCGTGGCTTTCATCAGGCTGAGTTCGCGGGCACCGATCAGATTCAGGGTGTCGCGGTTTAGCGGGCAGTGCAGGGTCAGGGCATCGACCTGCGGCAGCAACTCATCCAGCGGCAAACGGTCTGCCCGTGGTGGGCGGCCCGGCAACTGACCGAGCAGCACGCGCATGCCGAAGGCTTCGGCCAGTCTGGCCACCGCGCTGCCCAGTTCGCCGTGGCCGAGCAGGCCGAGGGTCTTGCCATGCAGCTCGATGATCGGGTGGTCGAGCAGGCAGAACTGCGACGACTGCTGCCAGCGGCCGGCGCGCACATCCTGCTGGTAGTCGGGCAGGCGGGTGGCCAGGGCGAGCAACAGCATCAGGGTATGTTGCGCCACCGAAGGCGTGCCGTAGCCCTGGCAGTTGCACACGGCCACGCCGTGGGCGCGGGCGGCAGCCAGGTCGAAGGGGTTGGTGCCGGTGGCGGCGACCAGTACCAGCCTGAGGTCGGGGCAGGCGGCAAATACCTCGGCGTCGAGGGGCACCTTGTTGCTGATGGCCACCTGAGCGCCCTGCAGGCGTTCGATGGCCTCGGCCTTGCTGCTCTGTGGGTACAGCTGCAGCTCGGCAAAGCATTGTTCCAGGGCTGAAAGATCGAGGTCGCCCAAGTCGAGGGAGCTGTGGTCGAGAAATACCGCGCGGGGACTGTTGCTCATCAGCTGTATCTATCCTGCAGGTCGGGGCTGGGGGTAATGTGGCGAGCCTAGCAGAATCATTTCGACACGCGGAGTCGCCCCCATGTACTGGACTGAGTTTTTAGCTGTGGCCCTGATCCACCTGCTGGCGGTGGCCAGTCCAGGGCCGGATTTCGCCATTGTGGTGCGCGAAAGTGTCGCCCATGGGCGGCGTGCCGGCATCTTCAGTGCGATAGGCGTGGGCTGCGGGATCTTTATCCATGTGGCCTATTCACTGCTGGGCATCGGCCTGATCGTGTCGCAGTCGATCGTGCTGTTCAATGCCCTGAAGTGGCTGGCCGCTGCTTATCTGCTGTATATCGGCATCAAGGCGCTGCGCGCCAAGCCGGCCCGTCCAGATGAGGCCGAGCTGAGCCTGGGTGCGGGCGTGCGTTCGCCTCGCGCCGCCTTTGTCGCCGGCTTTGTGACCAATGGTCTGAACCCCAAGGCCACGCTGTTCTTCCTCTCGCTGTTTACCGTGGTGATCAACCCGCATACGCCGCTGCCGGTGCAGGCGGGCTACGGGGTTTATCTGGCCGTGGCGACCGCGCTGTGGTTCTGCATGGTCGCGCAACTGTTCAGTCACCAGCGAGTACGCGCCGGTTTCGCACGCATGGGGCACTGGTTCGACCGTTTGATGGGCACCGTGCTGGTGGGGCTGGGCGTCAAACTGGCTTTTACTGAGTTGCGCTAAGCGAGCCGCTGAAACAAAAACGCCCCGCATTTGCGGGGCGTTTTTTGTAGTACACAACCTGTTCAGTCGTCTTTGCCTTTGCTGCGCATAGCCCGCTGCACTTCGCGGTCGGCGTCGCGTTCCTTCTCGGTGTGGCGCTTGTCGAAGTCCTTCTTGCCCTTGGCCAGGGCGATCTCGCACTTGATCAAGTGCGCTTTCCAGTAAATCGACAACGCCACGCAGGCATAGCCCTTCTGCTGTACGGCACTGAACAGCTTGTCCAGTTCGCGTTTGTTCAGCAGCAGTTTGCGGGTGCGCGTCGGGTCGGCGATCACGTGGGTGCTGGCCGTCTTCAGGGGGGTGATGTGGCAGCCCATCAGCCAGGCTTCGCCGTCTTTAAGCAGCACGTAGCTGTCGACCAGCTGGGCCTTGCCGGCGCGCAGACTTTTCACTTCCCAGCCGGCCAGGACCAAGCCTGCCTCGAACCTGGATTCGACGAAGTAGTCGTGCATCGCCTTCTTGTTCTGGGCGATGGTGCCTTGCGGATGTTTCTTTTGTTTAGCCATAGGGCGCGCATTATAGGGAGTCAGTGGCGCGGGCGCCATGTGCTGAGCAGGGCAAAACGCGGGATTGCGCTCGTCATGGCTACTGGCTATTTCGGCTGCGCTTGAGCCATTCCGGGTAATCCCCGACAATGCGCGACCTTTTGCAAGCAGAGCGGGCTAGCCGAACATGGCGAACGACAAGGTCTCGATACACGGTGCCTGGGCCAGCCGGTGGGTTTTCATTCTTGCCGCGACCGGCTCGGCCGTCGGCCTGGGCAATATCTGGAAATTCCCCTACATGACCGGGATGTACGGCGGCGGTGCCTTCGTGGCCATGTACCTGCTGTGCATCGTGCTGGTCGGGGTGCCGATCATGCTGGCGGAAACCCTGATCGGTCGCCGTGGCCGGCAGAGCCCGGTCAACGCCATGAAGAGTCTGGCACTCGAAGCGGGTGCATCGAAGCACTGGTCGCTGGCGGCGCTGGTCGGGCTGGTGGCGGCCTTGCTGATTCTGTCCTTTTACAGTGTGGTGGCCGGCTGGTCGCTGGATTACATCTTCGGCATGGGCCGTGGTGATTTCCGCGGGATCAGCGCCGAGGGGGCGGGAGCCGCCTTCGGTGGTCTGACCAACGATCCCTGGCGGCTGACCCTGTGGCACAGCCTGTTTATGCTGGTGACCGCCATCGTTATCGGCAAGGGTGTGGTGGCCGGTCTGGAGCGCAGCCTGCGAATCATGATGCCGCTGCTGTTCGTGCTGTTGCTGGTGCTGCTCGGCTATAGCCTGACCACCGGGCATTTTATGCAGGGCTTTGATTTCCTCTTCCACTTCGACCCGAGCAAGGTGCAGGACGGTATTCTCGCGGCCATGGGCCATGCCTTCTTCACCCTCAGCGTCGGTGTGGGCTCGATCATGGTCTATGGCTCCTATATGCCGAAGAACGCCTCGATCGGCAGCACGGTCATCGCCGTTGGTCTGCTCGATACCCTGGTGGCCCTGACGGCCGGTCTGGCGCTGTTCCCCATCGTTTTTGCCGCAGGTCTGGAGCCGGGTGGCGGTCCTGGGTTGATGTTCGTGACCCTGCCCATCGCCTTCGGCACTATCGCCTTCGGTCAGATCATGGGCCTGGTGTTCTTCGTTCTGGTGGCGATAGCGGCCTGGAGTTCGTCGATCTCCATGCTCGAGCCGGCGGTGGCTTACTTTGTCGAGCGCAGCGGGCGCAGCCGGGCGCTGGTAACCAGTGTGCTGGCGCTGTTCTGCTGGGTAGTCGGTATGGGCACTGTGCTGTCGTTCAATATCGGTGCAGAGGCCAAGTTCTTCGTCTTTGCCGAGGACGGTTTCCACCTCTACCAGTGGGGTGTCGAAGGCGGGCGCAACTTCTTCGATAGCATCGATTACCTGACTAGCCGCATCCTGTTGCCCCTGGGCGGCCTGGCTTTTGCTCTGTTCGCCGGCTGGGCGATGAACCGCGAGGCGGTACGCGACGAGCTGGCGATCAAGAGTCCCCTGTTGTTCAATCTGCTCTACTGGCTGGTGCGCGTTGTCGCCCCTGTTGGCGTATTGATCGTCTTTATTGCGGAGTTGAGCAAGTGACAGCCTGCTACCTGAGTGAAACCATAGCGTTATGAGCACCCATATTCAGCGTTCGGCTTTACTGCCTTATCCGGCCCAGGCGCTTTTCGACCTGGTCAACGATGTCGCCAGCTATCCGCAGTTTCTGCCCTGGTGTTCGGCCAGCGAGGTGCTGGAGGTCAGCGAGACCCACATGCGCGCCAGCCTGGCGGTGGCCAAGGGCGGCCTGAGCCAGCGCTTTGTGACCGCCAACACGCTGGTGTCTGGCGAGCTGATCAGGCTGACCCTGGTCGAGGGACCGTTCACCCAGTTGCATGGGCATTGGGAATTCAAGGCCCTGGGTGACAAGGCCTGCAAGATCAGCCTGGATCTGACCTTCGATTATGCCGGCCCGCTGGTACGTGCGACCCTCGGACCGTTGTTCAATCAGGCGACCAACACCCTGGTCGATGCCTTCTGTCAAAGGGCCAAGCAGCTGTATGGATAAGCAGAGCATTGTGGTCGAAGTGGTCTATGCCCTGGCCGACAAGCAGAAGTTGCTGCGCCTGAGCCTGCCGCACGGCACCACGGTGCGCCAGGCAGCGCTGCAGTCGGGAATGCAGGCCCACTTCCCGGATCTGGATTTGCAGAACAGTCCGCTGGGTATCTTCGGCAAGGCGGTCGCCAAGCCCGATGAGCGTGTGCTGGAGGACGGCGAGCGGGTGGAGATCTATCGTCCGCTGATCGCCGATCCGAAAGAGGTGCGCAAACAACGCGCGGCCAAGGCGGCCAAAGCCAAGGCCGGCGACGAAGAGGCGTAGCGAGCGGTTTGCCGCGCACAAAAAAGCCCGGAAGTGTCCGGGCTTTTTTCTGTGTTGCCGTTACTGCGGGCTGGTTTCCAGCGGTTCCGGGGTCGGTACCGGGACGCTCTGCACGCTGTCGACTTCACGCTGGATCTGTTCCAGCAACGAACCGGGGGCCGGCTTGTCTTCGACTGCCGGACGCGGCGTGGCGGGTGCTGTGGTCACGCCGCTGTCTTCGCCGAGGATGGCCTGATCGCGGCTGACGCCGGGCATAAAGTCACCGGACAGGCCCACCAGCTGGTCATCGGCGCTGAAGTTGACGCTGATGCGTTCCTGCAGGCGCTGTCCGCCACCAGGCTGGATGCTGTACAGGTAGTCCCAGCGATTGGTGTGGAAGGTGTCGGTGAGCAGTGGGTTACCCATGATAAACCGCACTTGCCGGCGGGTCATTCCCGGGCGCAACTGGTCTATCATGTCTTGCGTTACGACATTGCCCTGTTGGATGTCGATTTTATAAACCCCGGGGAATGAACAACCGGCGAGTGCGAGTAGCCCTGTAAGGGTAAGGCTGGTCAGCAGGAGTTTGGTTTTTTGCATCGGTGGGCGACTTCCACTATCTTGGCTGGGCAATATAACCCCGGATCATACCCGCAATAAAGGAAGCTGCGAAGCCGCTTCCGTGAGAAAGCAGACCATGGTTGAAAATAGCGAACTACGCAAGGCTGGCCTGAAAGTGACCCTGCCACGGGTCAAGATTCTGCAAATGCTCGACTCCGCCGGTCAGCGTCACATGAGTGCAGAGGATGTTTACAAGGCACTGATGGAGGCGGGCGATGACGTGGGGCTGGCCACCGTCTATCGCGTGTTGACCCAGTTCGAGGCCGCGGGTCTGGTGGTGCGACACAACTTTGATGGCGGCCACGCCGTGTTCGAATTGGCCGACGGTGGTCATCACGATCATATGGTCTGTGTCGATTCGGGCGAGGTGATCGAGTTTTTCGATGTCGAGATCGAAAAACGTCAGAAAGAAATCGTCAAAGAGCACGGTTTCGAGCTGGTCGATCACAACCTTGTGCTCTATGTGCGCAAGAAAACCTGATTGACTGCTGCATGACAAAGGCGACCCTAGGGTCGCCTTTGTGCTTTCTGCGGTCTGTTCGATCAGGCCTGGACGCTACCAACCATCTGCCGCGCATGGGCCAGGGATTCTTCGGTGAGGTCGACGCCGCCGAGCATGCGGGCGATTTCCTCGACCCGCTGCGTGGCGCTTAGCTTGCTCACGGCGGTGCGGGTGGCGTCGCTGTCACGCGCCTTGTGTACGAACAGGTGCTGGTGTCCTTGCGCGGCGACTTGCGGCAAGTGGGTGACGGTCAGTACCTGGCCACGCTCGCCGAGGCGGCGCAGCAGCTGGCCGACCACTTCGGCGGTGGGGCCGCCGATGCCCACATCCACTTCGTCGAAGACCAGGGTGGGTACCCGCGAGGTTTGCGCGGTGATCACCTGAATCGCCAGGCTGATGCGCGACAGTTCACCGCCCGAGGCGACCTTGGCCAGGGCCTTCAACGGCTGGCCTGGGTTGGCGCTGACCAGGAATTCCAGCTGCTCCAGGCCGTTGGGGTGCGGCTCGTTGCTGGGGTTGGCGCTCAGCTTGATACTGAAACGCCCGCCGGGCATGCCCAGGTTCTGCATTTCCAGTTCCACCGCTGCGGCCAGTGCGCTGGCGGCCTTGTTGCGCAGTGCGCTGAGTTCCGTGGCCTTTTCCTGGTAATGACGCTCGAAGGCACCGAGCTCTTCGCTCAGGCGTTCGGCGGCCTGGTCGTCGGCGTTGAGGCTTTCCAGCTCTTCGAACAGTTGCTGCTGCATGGCGATCAGCTCACCGGGCTGAATACGGTGCTTGCGCGCCAGGGTGTAGATCGCGTCCAGGCGCTCTTCCATCTGTTGCAGGCGCTCGGGGTCGGCGTCGAAGTGGTCGAGAAAGCGGTTCAGCTCGCCGACCGCTTCTTCTACCTGGATCTGCGCGCTGGCCAGCAGGTTGGTGGCTTCGCTCAAGGCTCCGGGCTGGCCCTGGAAGGCACCGAGGCGATTAAGGCTGCTGGTTAGCGCCGAGAGTACGTTGCCGGCGTCATTCTCGCTGCATTGCTCAATCACCAGGCGACAGGCGCTGAGCAGGCTTTCGGCGTTGGTCAGGTTCTTGTGTTCCTGCTCCAGGTTGTCCAGCTCGTTCTCGCCGAGGGCCAGATTGTCGAGCTCTTCAAGCTGATAGCTGAGTAGTTGGTGGCGTGCGCGCTGCTCGTCGCCGATGCTGGAGATGCGTTGCAGTTCGCTCTTGGTCTGTTTCCAGCGTTGGGCGGCCAGTTGCACCTGGCGCGCCAGTTCCTGGCAGCCGGCGTATTCGTCGAGCAGACGGCGGTGGGTGTCGGCCTTGAGCAGCGACTGGTGTTCGTGCTGGTTGTGGATATCGATCAAGCGCTCGCCCAGGGCCTTGAGGTCACCCTGAGGGCAGGGCGCGCCATTGATATAGCCGCGCGAGCGGCCTTCGGCGGTGATCACGCGACGCAGGATGCACGGGCCGTCGTTGTCCAGATCGCGCTCGGCCAGCCAGGCGCGCGCTTCGGGAATGTCGCTCAGGTCGAAGCTGGCGAGAATATCCGCCTTGTCTGCGCCGGGGCGCACCACGCCGCTGTCGGCGCGGTCACCCAGACACAGGCCTAGGGCGTCGAGCATGATCGACTTGCCGGCACCGGTTTCGCCGCTGATCACGCTCATGCCGGCGTCCAGTTCCAGATCAAGATGTTCAACGATGGCGTAGTTGTGTACGGACAGGTGCACCAGCATGGTGAGGCCTCCCAGGTAATAGGTGTGGATATTTATACAGTGTTTGTCGGCCGACTGACAATCCGCCTTTGATCCTTGAAAGCCTGAAATTTGTCCCCATATAGCGGTCAGACACGTGGGTTTAGGTCCGCGTCGAATTTTTTGAGGAGAAACGCATGGCTGACGAACAGAACCAAGATATCCCGCTTCCTGACCCTGTTGTGGGTGCCGAAACGGCCTCTGGCGACGAGTTGGATGCGCGCATCCAGGTGCTGGAGGAAGAGCTGGCGCTCGCTCAGGACAAGGCCTTGCGCATGGCCGCCGATCTACAGAATGTGCGTCGTCGCGCCGAGCAGGATGTAGAAAAAGCGCACAAGTTCGCTCTGGAGAAATTTGCCAACGACCTGCTGCCGGTGATTGATAGCCTGGAGCGTGGTCTTGAACTGTCCAGTCCGGATGATGAGGCGATCAAGGCCGTACGTGAGGGCATGGAACTGACCCTCAAGCTGTTCAGTGACACCCTCAAGCGCCACCAGTTGGAAGCCATTGACCCGCACGGCGCGCCGTTCAACGCCGAACACCATCAGGCGATGGCGATGCAGGAAAGCACCAACGTCGAGCCTAACAGTGTGCTCAAGGTGTTCCAGAAGGGCTACATGCTCAATGGTCGCCTGTTGCGCCCGGCCATGGTGGTGGTCAGCAAGGCACCGGTACAAGCGCCACCATCGATTGATGAGCAGGCTTGAAATTCGCCGCGCTGCCCCCATTAAAGAGTCAAGCGTTTTAGTGCTACCGCTGCTGACAACGATCAGCGGCGGGATTATCAAAGCTTCGGGAGAGTGAAGATGGGCAAAATTATCGGTATCGACCTGGGGACCACCAACTCGTGCGTCTCGGTTCTGGAAAACGGCAAGGCCAAAGTTATTGAAAACGCTGAAGGCGCGCGCACCACGCCGTCGATCATCGCCTACGCCAACGATGGCGAGATCCTGGTCGGCCAGTCGGCCAAGCGTCAGGCAGTGACCAATCCGCACAACACCCTGTACGCGGTGAAGCGTCTGATCGGTCGTCGTTTTGACGAAGAAGTTGTGCAGAAAGACATCCAGATGGTCCCGTACAAGATCGTCAAAGCTGACAACAACGACGCCTGGGTTGAAGTGAACGGCCAGAAAATGGCACCGCCACAAATCTCGGCTGAAATCCTCAAGAAGATGAAGAAGACCGCCGAAGACTACCTCGGCGAGCCAGTGACCGAAGCGGTGATCACCGTGCCGGCCTACTTCAACGACAGCCAGCGTCAGGCCACCAAAGATGCCGGCCGTATCGCCGGTCTGGACGTCAAGCGCATCATCAACGAGCCCACCGCAGCCGCTCTGGCTTACGGTATGGACAAGGCCAAGGGCGATCACACCGTGATCGTGTATGACCTGGGTGGCGGTACCTTCGACGTTTCGGTAATTGAAATCGCCGAAGTCGATGGCGAGCACCAGTTCGAAGTGTTGGCCACCAACGGTGACACCTTCCTCGGCGGTGAAGACTTCGATATTCGTCTGATCGACTACCTCGTTGACGAATTCAAGAAAGAAAGCGGCATGAACCTCAAGGGTGACCCGCTGGCCATGCAGCGCCTGAAAGAAGCCGCTGAGAAGGCCAAGATCGAGCTGTCCTCGAGCCAGTCGACCGATGTCAACCTGCCGTATATCACTGCAGATGCCACCGGTCCTAAGCACCTGAACGTGAAGATTTCCCGCGCCAAGCTGGAATCGCTGGTTGAAGACCTGGTGCAGCGCACCATCGAGCCTTGCCGCATCGCCCTGAAAGATGCTGGTATCGACATCAGCAAGATCAACGACGTGATCCTGGTTGGTGGTCAGACCCGCATGCCGCTGGTACAGAAGCTGGTGACCGATTTCTTCGGCAAGGAAGCGCGTAAAGACGTCAACCCGGACGAAGCCGTGGCCATGGGTGCTGCCATTCAGGGCGCGGTGCTGGCTGGCGACGTCAAAGACGTGCTGCTGCTCGACGTTTCCCCGCTGACCCTGGGTATCGAAACCATGGGCGGCGTGATGACCGCGCTGATCGAGAAGAACACCACCATCCCGACCAAGAAGTCTCAGGTGTTCTCCACCGCCGACGACAACCAGGGTGCCGTGACCATTCACGTGCTGCAGGGCGAGCGCAAGCAGGCCGCGCAGAACAAATCCCTGGGCAAGTTCGACCTGGCCGAGATTCCGCCGGCACCGCGCGGCGTACCGCAGATCGAAGTGACCTTCGACATCGACGCCAACGGCATCCTGCATGTCGGTGCGAAAGACAAGGCCACCGGCAAGACTCAGTCCATCGTGATCAAGGCCAACTCGGGTCTGTCCGAGGAAGAGATCCAGCAGATGGTGCGCGATGCCGAGGTCAACGCCGAGGAAGACCGCAAGTTCGAAGAGCTGGCCACTGCGCGTAACCAGGGCGATCAGCTGGTGCACGCCAGCCGCAAGATGATCACCGAGGCTGGCGACAAGGTCACTGCTGACGAGAAGGCTGCCATCGAAACCGCATTGAGTGCGCTGGAAGTGGCGATCAAGGGCGACGACAAGGCCGAAATCGACGCCAAGATGGCCGCTCTGTCCGAAGCCACCACGCCGCTGGCGCAGAAGATGTACGCCGAACAGCCGCAGCCGGGTGCGCAAGCCCAGGGCGGTGAAGAAGCCAAGGACGCTGGGGACGACGTAGTCGACGCCGAGTTCGAAGAGGTCAAAGAAAACAAGTAAGCGCGAGCTTATGCCGCTCTGGCCGGGCGCGACGCGAGTCGCACCCGGCATGTTCCGCCGCGCGGGAGCTTGCTCCCGCGTTGGCGTGTCTGGAGCAGACGATTTGAAGGTATTGAAGACTTATGGCTAAACGTGACTATTACGAGGTGCTCGGTGTCGAGCGCGGTGCCAGTGAAGCGGAGCTGAAAAAGGCCTACCGCCGCCTGGCCATGAAGCATCACCCGGACCGTAATCCCGACGATAAAGCCTCGGAAGAGAAGTTCAAGGAAGCCAACGAGGCCTACGAAGTGCTCTCCGATGCCGGCAAGCGCTCGGCCTACGATCAGTACGGTCATGCGGGCGTCGATCCGCAGATGGGTGGCGGCGGTGGTGGTCCGGGTGGGGCGAACTTCTCGGATATCTTCGGCGATGTATTCAGCGATTTCTTCGGTGGCGGCGGTCGCGGTGGTCAGCGCGGTGGCGCGCAGCGCGGCAGCGACCTGCGCTACACCCTGGAGCTGGACCTGGAAGAAGCGGTGCGCGGCACTACTGTGACCATTCGCGTGCCGACCCTGGTGGGTTGCAAGACCTGCGACGGTTCCGGAGCGAAGAAGGGCACCAGTCCGGTGACCTGTACCACCTGTGGCGGTATCGGCCAGGTGCGTATGCAGCAGGGTTTCTTCTCGGTACAGCAGACCTGTCCGCGTTGCCATGGCAGTGGCCGGATGATTACCGACCCGTGCGGTTCCTGCCATGGTCATGGCCGGGTGGAAGAGCACAAGACCCTGTCGGTGAAGGTGCCTGCGGGCGTCGATACCGGTGATCGCATTCGCCTGTCAGGCGAAGGCGAGGCGGGTGCCATGGGTGGTCCGGCGGGCGATCTGTACGTGGTGGTGAATGTGCGCGAGCACGCGATCTTCCAGCGTGACGGCAAGCACCTGTACTGCGAAGTGCCGATCAGCTTCGCCGATGCGGCCCTGGGTGGCGAGCTGGAAGTGCCGACCCTGGATGGCCGGGTCAAGTTGAAGATTCCCGAAGGCACCCAGACCGGCAAGATGTTCCGTCTGCGCGGCAAGGGCGTAGCCCCGGTGCGCGGCGGCGGTGCCGGCGACCTGATGTGCAAGGTGGTGGTGGAAACCCCGGTGCACCTGGACAAGCGTCAGCGTGAACTGCTGGACGAGTTCCGCAAGTCCCTGGAGGGTGACAGCTCGCACTCGCCGAAGGCCAATGGCTGGTTCGAGGGCGTGAAGCGCTTCTTTGGCGACCTGTAAATTCCGCTGACAGGCTGCGCGGTCGCTGGGCGGCGGCTGCAGCCTGTGGCGACAGCTTGGAGCTGATAGCTATGCAACGTATCGCAGTAATGGGCGCCGCCGGGCGCATGGGCAAGACCCTGATCGAAGCGGTGCAGCAGGCCGATGGTGCGCAGCTGAGCGCGGCCATCGATCGTGCCGATAGCAGCCTGGTTGGTGCCGACGTCGGTGAACTGGTGGCGCAGGGCAAGATTGGCGTCAATCTGTCCGGTGATCTGAATGCGGTGCTCGATCAATTCGATGTGCTGATCGATTTCACCCATCCATCGGTCACCCTGAAGAACCTGGAAATCTGCCGCGCCGCCGGCAAGGCCATGATTATCGGCACCACCGGCTTTTCCCCGCAGGAAAAGCAGCTGCTGGCCGAGGCCGGCAAGCAGATTCCCATCGTGTTTGCCGCCAACTTCAGCGTCGGCGTCAATCTGTGTCTGAAGCTGCTCGACACCGCGGCGCGGGTGCTGGGCGATGACGTGGATATCGAAATCATCGAAGCGCACCACCGCCACAAGGTCGATGCGCCGTCCGGCACCGCTTTGCGCATGGGTGAAGTGGTAGCCAATGCCCTGGGGCGTGATCTGCAGAAAGTTGCGGTGTATGGCCGTGAGGGCCAGACCGGTGCCCGCGAGCGCGAGACCATAGGTTTCGCCACCGTGCGCGCGGGCGATGTGGTCGGCGATCACACTGTGCTGTTCGCCGCCGATGGCGAGCGGGTGGAAATCACCCACAAGGCATCGAGCCGCATGACCTTCGCCAAAGGCGCGGTGCGCGCGGCATTGTGGCTGCAAGGACGACAGCCTGGTCTGTACGACATGCAGGATGTGTTGGGTCTCACTTGACTGGGGCTTAATTAAGCGGTCTGTCAGGCCCCGGATGCCTTTTTGCGAGTTGCTCGCATCTTGCGGTGGACCAAAAAGGCATTTTTCTGTAAGCTTCCCGCTTTAGTGTGTCCACTAAAGTTGCGCAGAATGAATCAGATAAAAAAGCGGGGTGACGGTTGATACGTCATCCCGCTTTTTTACAATCTGCGTTTGCTTCACGTTTCGATCTTCGGAGGTTTTCTTGAGTAAGCCAGCCCTTAAACCTGCCATTTTGGCTCTTGCTGATGGCAGTATTTTTCGCGGCGAGGCCATCGGTGCCGATGGCCAGACTATTGGAGAGGTGGTTTTCAACACCGCCATGACCGGCTATCAGGAAATCCTTACCGATCCTTCCTATGCCCAGCAGATTGTTACCCTGACCTACCCGCACATCGGCAACACCGGCACCACGCCGGAAGACGCCGAGTCCAACCGGGTCTGGGCCGCCGGCCTGATCATTCGTGATCTGCCGCTGATCTCCAGCAACTGGCGCAACAAGCAGCCGCTGGATGAGTACCTCAAGGAAAACGGCACCGTCGCCATCGCCGGTATCGATACCCGTCGCCTGACCCGTATCCTGCGTGAGAAGGGTTCGCAGAACGGCTGCATTCTGGTCGGCGATGACGCCACCGAAGAGAAAGCCCTGGACCTGGCCCGTAGCTTCCCTGGCCTCAAGGGCATGGACCTGGCCAAGGTGGTCAGCTGCACCGAGCGCTACGAGTGGCGCTCCAGTGTGTGGAACCTGAAAGAGGACAGCCATCCGGAAATTCCAGCCAGTGAGCTGCCTTACCATGTGGTCGCTTACGACTACGGGGTCAAGCTGAACATCCTGCGCATGCTGGTCGAGCGCGGTTGCCGCGTCACTGTAGTGCCGGCGCAAACCCCGGCTAATGATGTGCTGGCGCTGAATCCCGATGGTGTGTTCCTGTCCAACGGTCCGGGTGATCCCGAGCCTTGCGACTACGCGATCCAGGCGATCAAGGACGTGCTGGAAACCGAAATTCCGGTATTCGGCATTTGCCTCGGCCACCAGCTGCTGGCCTTGGCCTCCGGTGCCAAGACCCTGAAAATGGGCCACGGTCACCACGGTGCCAACCACCCGGTGCAGGATCTGGACACGGGTGTGGTGATGATCACCAGCCAGAACCACGGTTTCGCCGTGGACGAGGCCAGCCTGCCGAGCAATGTGCGGGCGATTCACAAATCGCTGTTCGACGGTTCCCTGCAGGGTATCGAGCGTACCGACAAGGACGCCTTCAGCTTCCAGGGTCACCCCGAAGCGAGCCCCGGCCCAGCCGATGTGGCCCCGCTGTTCGACCGTTTTATCGAAGCCATGGCCAAGCGCCGCTAAACCTCGCCGACCGACCCAAGGATTCGAGTAACCGCTATGCCAAAACGTACAGATATCAAAAGCATCCTGATCCTCGGTGCCGGCCCGATCGTTATCGGCCAGGCCTGCGAGTTCGATTATTCCGGTGCGCAAGCCTGTAAGGCGCTGAAGGAAGAGGGTTACCGGGTCATCCTGGTCAACTCCAATCCGGCCACCATCATGACCGACCCGGCCATGGCCGACGCCACCTATATCGAACCGATCAAGTGGTCCACCGTGGCCAAGATCATCGAGAAGGAGCGCCCGGACGCCCTGCTGCCGACCATGGGCGGCCAGACCGCGCTGAACTGCGCGCTGGACCTGGAAAAGCACGGCGTACTGGAAAAGTTCGGTGTGGAAATGATCGGTGCCAACGCCGACACCATCGACAAGGCTGAAGACCGTTCGCGCTTCGACAAGGCGATGAAAGACATCGGCCTGGCCTGCCCTGTTTCCGGCATCGCGCACAATATGGAAGAAGCTTACGGCGTGCTGGAGAAGGTCGGCTTTCCCTGCATCATCCGTCCGTCCTTCACCATGGGCGGCACCGGCGGCGGTATCGCCTATAACCGCGAAGAGTTCGAAGAGATCTGCGCCCGCGGTATCGATCTGTCGCCGACCAGCGAACTGCTGATCGACGAATCGCTGATCGGCTGGAAGGAATACGAGATGGAGGTGGTCCGCGACAAGAAGGACAACTGCATCATCGTCTGCGCCATCGAAAACTTCGACCCGATGGGCGTGCACACCGGCGACTCGATCACCGTGGCTCCGGCGCAAACCCTGACCGACAAGGAATACCAGATCCTGCGTAACGCCTCCCTGGCGGTGCTGCGCGAGATCGGCGTGGAAACCGGCGGCTCCAACGTGCAGTTCGGCATCTGTCCGAACACTGGCCGTATGGTCGTGATTGAGATGAACCCGCGCGTATCGCGTTCCTCGGCCCTGGCCTCCAAGGCCACCGGCTTCCCGATCGCCAAGATCGCCGCCAAGCTGGCTGTGGGTTACACCCTCGACGAGCTGTCCAACGACATCACCGGTGGTCGCACCCCGGCCTCGTTCGAGCCGGCCATCGACTATGTCGTGACCAAGATTCCGCGTTTTGCCTTCGAGAAGTTCCCCAAGGCTGACGCCCGCCTGACTACTCAGATGAAGTCGGTCGGCGAAGTTATGGCCATCGGTCGTACCTTCCAGGAGTCCATGCAGAAAGCCCTGCGCGGTCTGGAAGTCGGTGTGTCCGGATTCGATCCGATTCTCGATCTGAGCGATCCGGAAGCCGAAAGCATTCTCAAACGCGAGCTGATTGTGCCGGGTGCCGACCGCATCTGGTATCTGGCCGACGCCTTCCGCGCCGGTAAGACGGTCGCGGAAATCTTCGAACTGACCAACATCGATGAATGGTTCCTGGTGCAGATCGAGGACCTGATCAAGGACGAAGAGCGGATCAAGACCCTGAGTCTGGCCAGCATCGACCGCGATCTGATGTACAAGCTCAAGCGCAAAGGCTTTTCCGATATCCGCCTGGCCAAGTTGCTCGGCGTCTCCGAGAAGAGCCTGCGCAGCCACCGCCATAAGCTGAAAGTGCTGCCGGTGTACAAGCGCGTCGACACCTGCGCTGCCGAATTCGCCAGCGACACCGCCTATATGTACTCGACCTACGAGGAAGAGTGCGAGGCCGCGCCGTCTAACCGCGACAAGATCATGATCCTCGGCGGCGGCCCCAACCGTATCGGCCAGGGCATCGAGTTCGACTACTGTTGCGTACACGCTGCACTGGCGCTGCGTGAAGATGGTTACGAGACCATCATGGTCAACTGCAACCCGGAAACCGTCTCCACCGACTACGACACCTCCGACCGCCTGTACTTCGAGCCGGTAACCCTGGAAGACGTGCTGGAAATCGTCCGCGTCGAACAGCCCAAAGGCGTGATCGTGCAGTACGGCGGTCAGACGCCGCTGAAGATCTGCCGCGCCCTGGAAGAAGCCGGCGTGCCGATTATCGGCACCTCGCCGGATGCCATCGACCGCGCCGAAGACCGCGAACGCTTCCAGCAGATGGTGCAGCGCCTGCACCTGCGTCAGCCGCCGAACTGCACTGCGCGTAGCGAAGAAGAGGCCCTGGCCGCGTCCAAGGTCATTGGTTATCCGCTGGTGGTGCGTCCGTCCTATGTACTGGGCGGCCGGGCGATGGAAATCGTCTACCAGGAAGAAGAGCTCAAGCGCTATATGCGCGAAGCGGTGAAGGTGTCGAACGACAGCCCGGTGCTGCTCGACCACTTCCTCAACTGCGCCATCGAAGTCGATATCGATGCCATCTGCGACGGCGAGACCGTGGTGATTGGCGCGATCATGCAGCACATCGAACAGGCTGGCGTGCACTCCGGTGACTCGGCCTGCTCGCTGCCGCCGTATTCGCTGCCGGCGCATATCCAGGACGAGATCCGTGATCAGGTCAAGAAAATGGCCCTGGAACTCGGCGTGGTCGGCCTGATGAACGTGCAGATGGCGGTGCAGGGCGAGGACATCTTCGTCATTGAGGTGAACCCCCGCGCCTCGCGTACCGTGCCGTTCGTCTCCAAGTGCATCGGCATTTCCCTGGCGATGCTCGGTGCCCGGGTCATGGCCGGCAAGACTCTGGCCGAAGTCGGTTTCACCGAGGAAATCATCCCCAACTTCTACAGCGTCAAGGAAGCGGTATTCCCCTTCGCCAAGTTCCCCGGCGTCGACCCGATCCTCGGCCCGGAAATGAAGTCCACCGGTGAAGTCATGGGTGTCGGTGACAGCTTCGGTGAAGCCTTTGCCAAGGCCCAGATGGGCGCTAGCGAAGTGCTGCCGAACGCTGGCGTTGCCTTTATCAGCGTGCGTGACGACGACAAGCCGCTGGTGGCTGACGTCGCTCGCGACCTGATCGAGCTGGGTTTTGAGGTGGTGGCAACCGCCGGTACTGCCAAGCTGATCGAGGCCGCCGGTTTGCCGGTGCGTCGGGTCAACAAGGTGACCGAAGGCCGTCCGCACGTGGTCGACATGATCAAGAATGACGAAGTTACCCTGATCATCAACACCACCGAAGGGCGTCAGTCTATCGCCGACTCCTACTCCATTCGTCGTAACGCTCTGCAGCACAAGATCTACTGCACCACCACCATTGCGGCGGGTCAGGCGATCTGTGAGGCGCTGAAATTCGGTCCAGAGAAGACCGTGCGCCGCCTGCAGGATCTGCATGCAGGACTCAAGGCATGACCAAATACCCAATGACCGTCCAGGGCGCACGCGCCCTGGAGGAAGAGCTTGCTCATCTGACCAAGGTGGTGCGCCCCAAGCTGAGCCAGGACATCGGCACGGCGCGCGAACTGGGCGACCTCAAGGAGAATGCCGAATATCACGCCGCGCGTGAGCAGCAGGGCATGGTCGAGGCGCGTATCCGCGATATCGAAGGCCGTCTGCAGAATGCCGTGGTGATTGATGTCACCAGCATCGAGCACACCGGCAAGGTGATCTTCGGCACTACGGTGGAGATCGCCAGCGTCGAAACCGACGAAAGCGTGACCTATCAGATCGTGGGTGAAGACGAGGCCGATATCAAACAGCGCAAGCTGTCGGTCGGCTCGCCCATTGCCCGTGCCCTGATCGGCAAGGAAGAGGGTGATGTGGTGGTGGTGAAGACGCCCAGCGGCACCGTCGAGTATGAGATCGTCGAGGTTCGTCATATCTAAGCCCGCTGCACGCGATGCCGGGGCGATTAGCTGGCTGCTGGCCCAGACCCTCTGGGTCGGCGGTCTCTGGTTGCTGCATTTTCTGCTGTTGCCGGCCATCGCCAAGACCGGGCTGGCCTCGCTGCTGGTCGAGGAGTTGAGCAATGCTCTGCGCCCGCTGTTGGTGGGGCTGACGGCGGCTTGTGCCGGTGTGCAGGTGCTGGTACTGGTGCGCGGTGAGGGGCTGGCGAGTCTGTGGCGGGATATGCGTGGGCAGTTATTGCTGGTGGTGGTGCTGATGGCTGCCAGCTATCTCGGCGCGCAGCGTCTTATGCCCGATGCGGCTGGGCTCTGGCTGATGTTCAGCTATCTGGTAATGGCGTTCTGCGGTTTGCTGCTGGTGTTGCAGCCTGTTCCGGGCAGTGCCGGTACCAAGCAGCATGCCTCCCGCAAGGGCAGGGGGCATGCCGCCTGAAGCTGTCAGCCGTGCTGGCGGTGGATATTCGACAGGTTCTTGTTCGGCTTGGGGTTCTTACGGTAAATCAGGGCCATCTTGCCGATAACCTGCACCAGTTCGCCCTTGCCGGCCTTGCACAGCTCGTTGATGGCGGCCAGGCGGGCTTCGCGCTCGACGATGCGCAGTTGCACTTTAATCAGTTCATGATCGCTCAGGGCGCGCTCCAGTTCGGCCAGCACGCCTTCGGTCAAACCATTGTCGGCCACGATCAATACGGGTTTCAGGTGGTGACCGATAGATTTGAATTGTTTCTTCTGCTCTTGAGTGAGCGGCATAATCTGATTCCTGCATTTAATCTGGTAAAAAACGGCGATCAGTTTACCCGAGCGCTCTCGGGGCCGCCCAGATATTCATGCTTTGTAAAGTTCGAGGTGTTGCGTGGCCCGTTCCAAGACCAGTCAAGGTTGGCTGAAAGAGCATTTCAACGACCCGTACGTGAAAATGGCGCAGAAGGACGGCTATCGTTCGCGCGCCAGCTATAAGCTGCTGGAGATCCAGGAGAAGGACCGCATCCTGCGGCCGGGCATCACCGTGGTCGATCTGGGCGCTGCGCCTGGCGGTTGGTCGCAGGTCACCAGTCGAGTGATCGGCGACAAGGGGCGGTTGATCGCCTCCGATATCCTGGAGATGGACAGCATTCCCGATGTCAATTTCATCCAGGGCGACTTTACCGACGATGCAGTGTTCGCACAGATCCTCGAGGCCATCGGTAATCAGCCGGTGGACCTTGTGATTTCCGATATGGCCCCCAATATGAGTGGGGTAAGGGAGTCGGATCAGCCGCGCGCGATGTACCTGTGTGAGCTGGCCCTGGATCTGTCGACCCGGGTATTGCGTCCGGGCGGGGATTTTCTGATCAAGATCTTCCAGGGTGAAGGTTTCGATCTGTATCACAAGCAGGTGCGGCAGCTGTTCGACAAGGTGCAGATGCGCAAACCCTTGTCCTCGCGCGACCGTTCTCGCGAGCAATATATGCTGGCGCGCGGGTTTCGCGGGCTTTGAGCGCCATGCAACCATGCGTTGTCAGGCCGGTCCAACCGGGTATGGCAAGGTGCTGCGAGTTGCATGCAAATAAAGGGTTACAGACGGCGTCTGCCAGGTGCGGGCGTTGTGTAGTAAGTTAGATCGGTACATAACTGGTCGTCATGCGAAGCACGCTTCGACACGAGGCCTGCTGCAGAGGGTAGCTAATTGAACGACATGGCAAAGAATCTGGTCCTGTGGCTGATCATCGCCGCCGTCTTGGTGACGGTGATGAACAATTTTTCCAGCCCGAGTGAGTCGAACAAACTCAACTACTCGGAGTTTATCCAGCAGGTCCAGGACGGCTCCGTCAAGCGAGTGACCGTCGACGGCTTTATTATCAGTGGCATCCGCGGCGATGGCTCCTCGTTCGAGACCGTGCGTCCGGCGATCCAGGACAATGGCCTGATCAAGGACCTGATCGACAACAATGTTGAAATCGTCGGCAAGCAGCCGGAGCAGCAGAGCATCTGGACTCAGCTGCTGGTCGCCAGCTTCCCGATCCTGGTGATCATCGCCGTATTCATGTTCTTTATGCGCCAGATGCAGGGCGGCGCAGGCGGCAAGGGCGGGCCGATGAGCTTCGGCAAGTCCAAGGCTCGCCTGCTCTCCGAGGATCAGGTCAAGACCACCTTCGCCGATGTTGCCGGCTGCGACGAGGCCAAGGAAGAAGTCAGCGAGCTGGTTGAGTTCCTCCGTGATCCGGGCAAGTTCCAGCGTCTCGGCGGACGTATCCCCCGTGGCGTGCTGATGGTCGGCTCGCCGGGTACCGGTAAGACCCTGCTGGCCAAGGCAGTTGCCGGCGAAGCCAAGGTGCCGTTCTTCACCATTTCCGGTTCGGATTTCGTGGAAATGTTCGTCGGTGTCGGTGCATCCCGTGTGCGCGATATGTTCGAACAGGCCAAGAAGCACGCGCCTTGCATCATCTTTATCGACGAAATCGATGCTGTGGGTCGCCATCGTGGCGCTGGCATGGGCGGTGGTCACGACGAGCGAGAGCAGACCCTCAACCAGTTGCTGGTGGAGATGGACGGCTTTGAAATGAATGATGGCATCATCGTTATCGCCGCCACCAACCGTCCTGATGTACTTGACCCTGCATTGCTGCGTCCGGGTCGTTTCGACCGCCAGGTGGTGGTGGGGCTGCCGGATATCCGCGGTCGCGAACAGATTCTCAAAGTGCATATGCGCAAGGTGCCGATGGGTGAAGACGTCGCGCCAGCAGTGATTGCACGCGGTACGCCAGGCTTCTCCGGTGCCGATCTGGCCAACCTGGTCAACGAAGCTTCCCTGTTTGCCGCCCGCGCCGGTAAGCGTGTAGTGGAAATGAAGGAATTCGAGCTGGCCAAAGACAAGATCATGATGGGTGCCGAGCGCAAGACCATGGTCATGTCGGACAAGGAAAAGCTCAACACCGCCTTCCACGAAGCCGGTCACGCCATCGTCGGCCGTCTGGTGCCGGAGCATGATCCGGTCTACAAGGTGTCGATCATTCCCCGCGGCCGCGCCCTGGGCGTGACCATGTTCCTGCCGGAAGAGGATCGCTACAGTCTGAGCAAGCGTGCCCTGACCAGTCAGATCTGCTCGCTGTTCGGCGGCCGTATCGCCGAGGAGATGACCCTGGGCTTCGATGGCGTCACCACTGGTGCCTCCAACGACATCATGCGCGCCACTCAGCTGGCCAAGAATATGGTCACCAAGTGGGGTTTGTCGGAAAAGCTTGGCCCGATGATGTATGCCGAAGAAGAGGGCGAAGTGTTCCTTGGGCGCAGCATGGGCAGCAATCAAAGCAATGTTTCTGCCGAAACCGCCAAGGTGATCGACCAGGAAGTACGCAGCATCATCGATGGCTGCTACAGCACGGCTCGTCGTCTGTTGGAAGAAAACCGCGACAAGCTGGATGCCATGGCGCAAGCGTTGATGAAGTACGAGACCATTGATGCCGAGCAGATCGAGGACATCATGAACGGCCTTGCGCCGCGCGAGCCCAAAGGCTGGCAGGGTGGCGACGATAATAACGGTACGCCCACTGCACCTGTTGAAGTCGCCGAGTCCGCAGAAAAACCAATTGGTGGCCCTGCCGCCGAGCACTAAGGTTCTACATGCCTGCTGTACCAACCCCTAACCGGCTGCCTTGTGGCAGCCGGTTTCTTGATTTAAGTCGCCCGCATGTGATGGGCATCCTTAATGTAACCCCCGACTCCTTCTCTGACGGCGGTCGTTTCAGTCAGCGCGACGCGGCTCTGCGCCATGCAGAGGCGATGCTGCGTGCCGGGGCGAGCCTGATTGATGTCGGTGGTGAGTCGACTCGTCCGGGTGCCCGTGCGGTTTCGCCGGTCGAAGAGCTGGAGCGGGTTGCGCCTGTGGTCGAGGCGATTGCCGCCGAGCTGGATGTGATCATCTCGGTGGACACCTCGACGCCGGCGGTGATGCGCGAAACTGCGCGTCTGGGTGCCGGGTTGATCAATGATGTGCGTTCGCTGCAGCGCGACGGTGCTCTGGATGCGGCGGCCGATAGTGGCCTGCCGGTGTGTCTGATGCATATGCGTGGCGAGCCGACCACCATGCAACAGAATCCTCAGTACGCGGATGTGCTGGCCGAGGTGCGTGATTTTCTTGCTGAGCGCATGGCTGCCTGTGCGACAGCCGGAATCGCCGTTGAGCGGTTGATCCTTGATCCGGGCTTTGGTTTCGCCAAGACCCTGGAGCACAATCTCAGTCTGTTCAAGCATATGGAAGCCTTGCATGGTCTTGGGCGGCCCCTGCTGGTCGGGGTTTCACGCAAAAGCATGATCGGCAAGGTGCTCGGGCATGAGGTCGGCGGGCGGCTGTATGGCAGCCTGGGCCTGGCTGCCCTGGCCATAACCAAGGGCGCGCATATCCTGCGGGTCCATGATGTGGCCGAAACTGTCGATGTGGTGCGCATGCTGGCCGCAGTTGAAGCGGCCGATTAAGTATTCAAGGAATCCGAGTCATGGCGAGAAAATATTTTGGTACCGATGGTATCCGTGGACGTGTTGGCGACTTTCCGATCACTCCGGACTTTATGCTCAAGCTGGGTTGGGCGGCGGGCATGGCCTTTCGCAAGCAGGGCAAGTGCCGCATTCTGATCGGCAAGGACACGCGGATTTCCGGCTATATGTTCGAGTCGGCACTTGAGGCCGGTCTGGCTGCTGCCGGGGCCGATGTTCAATTGCTCGGGCCCATGCCGACGCCGGCCATTGCCTATTTGACGCGTACCTTCCAGGCCGATGCCGGGATCGTTATCAGCGCCTCGCACAATCCACATGACGATAACGGCATCAAGTTCTTCTCCAGCCAGGGCACCAAACTGCCGGACGAGGTCGAGCTGATGATCGAGGAGTTGCTCGATCAGCCAATGACCGTGGTGGAGTCGGCACAGATCGGCAAGGCCTCGCGCATCAATGATGCGTCCGGGCGCTATATCGAGTTCTGCAAGAGCAGCGTGCCGAGCAATACCAGTTTCGCTGGGCTGAAGGTTGTTCTCGATTGTGCCCATGGCGCGGCCTACAAAGTCGCCCCCAGTGTTTTTCGCGAGCTGGGGGCCGAGGTGCATGTGCTGTCGGCGCAGCCGGACGGGCTGAATATCAATGCCGGTTGCGGCTCTACCCATATGGAGACGCTGCAGGCCGAGGTGGTGGCGCGTCAGGCGGATCTGGGTATTGCCTTCGATGGCGATGCCGATCGGGTGCTGATGGTCGATCACACCGGTACTCTGGTCGATGGCGATGAGCTGCTGTTTATCATCGCTCGGGATCTGCATGAGCGCGGCAAGCTGCATGGTGGTGTGGTCGGCACTCTGATGAGCAACCTGGGTATGGAGCTGGCTCTGGCCGAACTGGGCATTCCTTTTGTGCGGGCCAAGGTAGGCGATCGTTATGTAATTGCCGAGCTGCTGGCGCGCAACTGGCAGCTGGGCGGTGAGGGTTCGGGGCACCTGGTGTGCTTCCAGCACACCACCACGGGGGATGCGATTATCGCGGCGCTGCAGGTGCTGATGGCGCTCAAGCGCCGCGATCAGGGCCTGGGCGAGGCGCGCCAGGGCATGCAGAAGTGCCCCCAGGTGTTGGTCAATGTACGTTTCGCTGGTGGTGTCGATCCGCTTGAGCATGCTGCCGTGCAGGAAGCCAGTGCGCGGGTGACCGAGCAGATGGCGGGGCGCGGGCGGGTGCTGCTGCGCAAATCCGGCACTGAGCCGCTGGTGCGAGTCATGGTTGAAGGTGACGATGAAGGCCAGGTGCGCGGCTATGCCGATGAATTGGCTAAGGTTGTTGCGCAGGTATGTGCTTGATTCGGCTTGCCAGTCCTGAATCCGTTGGGTAACATCTGCGCCCTCTTTGACCGACGAGGTAAAGCATGCGTCGCCCAATGGTAGCTGGTAACTGGAAAATGCACGGTACCCGCGCCAGCGTCGCAGAGCTGATCAACGGTCTAGGTCGTCAGGTGTTGCCTGATGATGTCGAAATAGCAGTGTTTCCCTCCAGTGTGCACCTTGTTCAGGTGGGCACTGAGTTGGCAGGCAAGGCGGTTGTGCTAGGTGCGCAGGATTGTGCCATCGAGCCGCAGCAAGGAGCCTTGACCGGTGAGGTCGCCGCGGTCCAGTTGTTGGATGCGGGTTGCTCGCTGGTGTTGGTCGGGCACTCCGAGCGTCGCTCGCTGCTCGGCGAGTCTGACGAGGTTGTTACGCGCAAGTTTGCTGCGGCGCAGTCATGCGGCTTGACTCCGGTGTTGTGCGTGGGGGAGACCCTGGCGCAGCGTGAGGCAGGTGAAACGCTGGCGGTGGTGGCGAGGCAGCTGGCTGCCGTTGCGGACAAGTTGGGTGTGCAGGTGTTTGAGCGTGCCGTAATTGCCTATGAGCCGGTTTGGGCGATAGGTACCGGGTTGACGGCTTCGCCTGAGCAGGCCCAGGAAGTGCACGCGGCGATTCGCGGTCAGCTTGCGGCGCAAGATTCCGAGCTGGCTGGCAGGGTAAGAATTCTTTATGGCGGCAGTGTGAAGGCCGCCAGTGCTGCCGATTTGTTCGGTATGCCGGATATCGATGGGGGGCTTGTAGGTGGAGCCTCTCTGAATGCGGATGAGTTCGGTGCGATCTGTCGCGCCGCAGGAAGCTGACAAAATGCTGGAAACAGTCGTAGTAGTTTTTCATCTGCTGGGTGCGATCGGTGTGGTTGCGCTGGTTCTGTTGCAGCAGGGTAAGGGTGCCGATGCTGGCGCGTCTTTCGGTTCGGGTGCTTCCGCTACTGTTTTTGGTAGCCAAGGTTCCTCTACCTTTTTGAGTCGCGTTACTGCTATACTCGCCACCGCTTTTTTCATGACTAGCTTGGGCTTAGCTTACGTAGCTAAAGACAAAGCTAATGGTATGGCTCAGGTTGGTTTGCCTGATCCAGCAGTCCTGGAAGTTCAACAGGCCAAGCCGGCTGTTGAGGATGTACCGGTTCTGGAAGCCACTACGCCGGCTGTTGAAGCGGCGGATGTACCTCAGGCACCAGAGCAGCAGTAAGTAGTAGGCAACAAACGATTTTGCCGAGGTGGTGGAATTGGTAGACACGCTACCTTGAGGTGGTAGTGGCCATAGGCTGTAGGGGTTCGAGTCCCCTCCTCGGTACCAATTAAACAAGAAAGCCCGCTACATGCGGGCTTTCTTGTTGCTGGAGCTTCGGTTGACCCTTTGTAGGGTTCGGTCGTATACTTCGGCCCCAGCTTTGATGCGGGATAGAGCAACAAGGTCGCTCCTCGGGTGGTTTCCCGAAGATGGCTGGTTAAGTCCAGCCCCCCGCAATCAGAAGTAGCGGAGCCCCTTTTCAGGGGCTTTTTGCTAGCTGGGTGACAGCTTTGCCGGCCTTTAGAGGGCGGTTCGATGATGGGCGCTTCGCCCATTTTTTATTTGCACAGCATGCGCGAGGGGTTCAGGTGTCGAGCAAGCTAGAACAGTTGCAGGCCTTGGTGGCCCCGGTAGTCGAGGCTCTTGGCTATCAATGTTGGGGTGTCGAGTTCCTGTCGCAGGGGCGGCATTCCCTGCTGCGAATTTATATTGATAAACAGCCTGACGGCGTGGTGATCGAAGACTGTGAAATTGTCAGTCGGCAGATCAGCGGCGTCCTCGATGTCGAGGACCCGATCAGTGCCGAGTACACCCTTGAGGTGTCTTCGCCTGGTATGGATCGCCCCCTGTTCACGCTTGAACAGTTCGCCGCTCATGCGGGTGAGCAGGTAAAGATCAAGCTGCGCTCGCCTTTTGAAGGGAGACGCAACTTTCAGGGCCTTCTGCGTGGCGTGGAAGAACAGGATGTGGTGGTGCAGGTGGATGATCACGAATTCCTGTTGCCAGTCGACTTGATCGACAAGGCCAACATTATCCCCAGATTTGATTGAGACGCGGATTCCGCGAAAGCTGCGCGATTGTGCAGGATCCAATGGATTGCGAAAGGCGAGGCGTACGATGAGCAAAGAAGTACTGCTGGTTGTTGAGTCGGTGTCCAATGAAAAGGGCGTGCCGGCGAGTGTGATTTTTGAAGCGCTGGAACTGGCCCTGGCCACAGCGACCAAGAAGCGTTTTGAAGATGAAGTCGAGTTGCGGGTGGCGATCAATCGCCAGACTGGCAACTATGAAACTTTCCGCTGCTGGACAGTGGTAGAGGAAAGCGATTTCGACGACCCGGCCCACCAGGTCACCACCGACATGCCGCGGGCTGTTGAAGCCAACGCAAAAGTCGGTGATGTGCTGGAAGAGAAGATCGAGTCGATCGAATTCGGCCGTATCGCGGCACAAACCGCCAAGCAAGTCATCGTGCAGAAAGTCCGCGAGGCCGAGCGTGCGCAGGTGGTTGAAGCCTATCGCGAGCGTCTGGGGGAAATCATCTCCGGTACCGTGAAGAAAGTCACCCGCGACAGCGTGATCGTCGACCTGGGTAACAACGCCGAGGCGCTGTTGGCCCGTGAAGACATCATCTCCCGCGAGACTTTCCGCGTCGGTGTGCGTCTGCGTGCCCTGCTCAAGGAAATCCGCACCGAGAACCGCGGCCCGCAGCTGATCCTGTCGCGTACCGCGCCGGAAATGCTGATTGAGCTGTTCCGCATCGAAGTGCCGGAAATCGCCGAAGAACTGATCGAGGTCATGGGCGCGTCCCGTGATCCGGGTTCGCGCGCCAAGCTGGCCGTGCGTTCCAAAGACAAGCGTATCGACCCGCAGGGTGCCTGTATCGGCATGCGCGGTTCGCGCGTGCAGGCGGTCTCCGGTGAATTGGCGGGCGAGCGTGTAGACATCGTGCTGTGGGATGACAATCCCGCGCAGTTCGTGATCAACGCGATGTCGCCGGCTGAAGTGGCCGCCATTATTGTCGACGAAGATGCCCATGCCATGGACATCGCCGTTGGCGCAGACAACCTTGCTCAGGCCATTGGCCGCGGCGGTCAGAACGTGCGTCTGGCCAGTCAGTTGACTGGCTGGACCCTGAACGTGATGACCGAGGCGGACATCCAGGCCAAGCAGCAGGCGGAAACAGGCGACATCCTGCAGAACTTTATCGACGAGCTGGAAGTCGACGAAGAACTGGCCCAGGTGTTGGTCGAAGAGGGCTTCACCAGCCTTGAAGAAATTGCCTACGTACCGATGGAAGAAATGCTCAGCATCGATGGTTTTGACGAGGATATCGTCAGCGAGCTTCGCGCTCGTGCCAAAGATCGCCTGCTGACTAAAGCCATCGCCAACGAGGAAAAGCTGGCAGATGCCCACCCAGCCGAAGACTTGCTCTCGCTTGAGGGGATGGATAAGGCGCTTGCGCATGAACTGGCAGTGCGCGGCGTTATTAACCGCGAAGACCTGGCCGAGCAGTCGATTGACGACCTGCTCGACATCGACGGTATCGACGCTGAGCGTGCCGGCAAGTTGATCATGGCCGCCCGAGCCCATTGGTTCGAGTAAGTAGTTGCGGCCTGAGGAGAGAAATACATGACGCAAGTCACGGTTAAAGAACTGGCCCAAGTGGTCAATACGCCGGTTGAACGCCTGCTGCAGCAAATGAGTGAGGCAGGTTTGCCGCACAAGAGTGCTGAGCAAGCGGTGACCGACAGTGAGAAGCAGGCCCTGTTGGCCCATCTCAAGAGCAGCCACGGCGACAAGAAGGTCGAAGAGCCGCGCAAGATTACCTTGCAGCGCAAGACCACCAGCACCCTGCGGGTTGCCGGCAGCAAGACCATCAGTGTCGAAGTGCGCAAGAAGAAGACCTTCGTCAAGCGCAGCCCCGAAGAGATTGAAGCCGAGAAGCAACGTGAGCTCGCTGAGCAGCGCGCTGTGGCGGAAGCTGCACGCCTGAAGGCCGAAGAAGAAGCCAAACGTCGCGCCGCCGAAGAAGCTGCGCGCCCTGGCGCTGCACCTGAAGCGCCGGCCGCTGCCGCGCCGGCAGCTGCAGCACCGTCAGTTGCCGTAGAGCTGCCTGTGGTTACCGCGCCGGTTGTGGAAGAGCGCAAGAAGGACGAACCGCGTCGTCCGGACAAGCCGCGCAATGATGATGCCGACCGTCGTGGCGGCGAGCGCAAGACCACCCAGCATCGCCCGACCGTCAAGGAAAAGGCTCCTGCTCCACGGGTTGCTCCGCGCACCATCGACGAGGAAAGCGACAGCTTCCGTCGTGGTGGTCGTGGCAAGGCCAAGCTGAAGAAGCGTAATGCTCACGGCTTCCAGAGTCCGACTGGCCCGATCGTGCGTGAAGTGAAGATCGGCGAAACCATCACTGTGGGCGATCTGGCTCAGCAGATGTCGGTCAAAGCCGCTGAAATTATCAAGTTCATGTTCAAGCTGGGCACCCCTGCGACCATCAACCAGGTTCTGGATCAGGAAACTGCTCAGCTGGTTGCTGAGGAGCTGGGCCACAAGGTCACCCTGGTCAGCGACACGGCTCTGGAAGACTCTCTGGCCGAATCGCTGAAGTTCGAAGGCGAGACCTTTGCCCGTGCGCCGGTTGTTACCGTAATGGGTCACGTTGACCACGGTAAGACCTCGCTGCTCGACTATATCCGTCGCGCCAAGGTTGCTGCCGGCGAAGCCGGCGGCATCACCCAGCATATCGGTGCCTACCACGTAGAAACCGAGCGCGGCATGGTCACCTTCCTCGACACCCCGGGCCACGCCGCGTTTACCGCGATGCGTGCCCGTGGTGCCAAGGCGACCGATATCGTGATCCTGGTGGTTGCAGCGGATGACGGCGTGATGCCGCAGACCATTGAAGCCGTTCAGCATGCCAAGGCTGCTGGCGTTCCACTGGTTGTCGCGGTGAACAAGATCGACAAGCCGGGTGCCGACCTTGATCGCATTCGTAGCGAACTGTCGGTGCATGGCGTGACTTCGGAAGAGTGGGGCGGTGATACGCCGTTCGTACCTGTGTCGGCGAAAGTCGGTACCGGCGTCGACGAACTGCTCGAAGCCGTGCTGCTGCAGGCCGAGATCCTTGAACTGAAAGCCACGCCGTCGGCCCCGGGTCGGGGTGTGGTGGTGGAATCGCGTCTTGATAAAGGCCGTGGTCCAGTTGCCACCGTGCTGGTTCAGGACGGTACCCTGCGTCAAGGCGACATGGTGCTGATCGGTTCCAACTTCGGCCGTATCCGCGCCATGCTCGACGAGAACGGCAAGCCGATCAAAGAAGCTGGCCCGTCGATCCCCGTCGAGATTCTCGGCCTGGACGGCACTCCGGATGCTGGCGACGACATGAGCGTACTGGCTGACGAGAAGAAAGCCCGCGAAGTCGCGCTGTTCCGTCAGGGCAAGTTCCGCGAAGTGAAACTGGCCCGTGCTCACGCCGGCAAGCTGGAAAACATCTTCGAGAACATGGGTCAGGAAGAGAAGAAGACGCTCAACATCGTCCTCAAATCCGACGTCCGTGGTTCCCTGGAAGCGCTGCAAGGCTCGCTCAGCAGCCTGGGTAACGATGAAGTGCAGGTGCGTGTGGTCGGTGGCGGCGTCGGTGGTATCACCGAATCCGATGCCAACCTGGCGCTGGCCTCCAACGCTGTACTGTTCGGCTTCAACGTGCGGGCCGATGCCGGCGCGCGCAAGATCGTCGAGCAGGAAGGTCTGGATATGCGTTACTACAACGTGATCTACGACATCATCGATGACGTCAAGAAGGCCCTGACCGGCATGCTCGGCAGCGATGTACGGGAGAACATCCTGGGTATCGCCGAAGTGCGTGACGTGTTCCGTTCGCCGAAGTTCGGTGCGATTGCCGGTTGTATGGTGGTCGAGGGTACGGTTTACCGTAACCGTCCGATCCGCGTACTGCGCGACGACGTGGTGATCTTCGAAGGCGAGCTGGAATCCCTGCGTCGCTTCAAAGACGATGCCTCCGAAGTGCGTAACGGCATGGAGTGCGGTATCGGCGTGAAGAGCTACAACGACGTCAAGGTCGGCGACAAGATCGAAGTGTTCGAGAAAGTCCAAGTGGCTCGCAGCCTGTAACAGGCATATAGCAGCGAGTTGCAATATGCAGCGCCCGGCCCCGTTTATGCGTGGCCGGGCGTTTGCCGCTTTTAGGTCCGATGCTCCTAGCAGCGTCGTGGCGAGTGAAGGTAGTAGAAATGGCCAAAGAATTCAGCCGGGCCCAGCGCATCGGCGACCAGATACAGCGCGAACTGGCGCAGTTGATCCGCATGGAAATCAAGGATCCGCGTCTCGGCGGCCTGGTAACCGTGACCGCAGTGGAAGTCAGCCGCGACTCCAGCCACGCCAAGGTGTTCGTCACCATTATGGGCGGCGAGCCGGAAGAGGGTGTCGACCCCGTGGTGCAGAGCATCAAGGTGCTCAACGATGCCAGCGGTTTCCTGCGCATGCAGTTGGGCAAGGCGATGAAGCTGCGCAGCGTGCCCAACCTGCGTTTCCATTACGACGAAAGTGTAATTCGCGGTGCCCAGCTGTCGGCCCTGATCGAGCGTGCGGTCAGCGAAGACCGTCAGCACGATGATAAACCTGAGGCCAAGGAGTAAGCGCGTGGCCCAGGTCAAACGTATTCGCCGTGCCGTCGATGGCATCATCCTGCTGGATAAGCCCAAGGGCTTTAGCTCCAACGCCGCGCTGCAGAAGGTGCGCTGGTTGCTCAATGCCGAGAAGGCCGGCCACACCGGCAGCCTCGATCCCTTGGCCACTGGTGTATTGCCGCTGTGCTTCGGCGAGGCGACCAAGTTCTCCCAGTACCTGCTGGACGCCGACAAAGGTTATGAAACCCTGATGCAGCTGGGGGTGACCACCACCACCGCAGATGCCGAGGGTGAAGTGCTGGAGCGTCGCCCAGTGACCGTTGGTCGCGCCGATATCGAGGCTGTGCTGCCGCGTTTTCGCGGAGAAATCAGTCAGATACCGCCGATGTACTCGGCGCTCAAGCGTGACGGCCAACCACTTTACAAACTGGCCCGTGCAGGTGAGGTAGTGGAGCGCGAGCCGCGTTCTGTTACTATTGCGCGCCTGGAATTACTGGGCTGCGAGGCGGAGCAGGCGCGTCTGGCGGTCGACTGTAGCAAAGGCACCTATATCCGTACCCTGGTCGAAGATATCGGCCAGCTGCTCGGCTGCGGTGCCCACGTTGCAGAGCTGCGCAGAACCAAGGCGGGTCCCTTCGATCTGAGCCGCACCGTAACGCTCGAAGAGCTTGAGCGGGTGCATGGCGAAGGTGGCAATGAAGCGGTCGATCAGTTTCTGTTGCCTTCCGATAGCGGACTGCAACATTGGCCACTGCTGCAGTTCTCCGAGCACAGTTCGTTTTACTGGCTGCAAGGGCAGCCGGTACGCGCCCCGGAAGCGCCGAAGTTCGGCATGGTACGGGTGCAGGATCACAATGGTCGCTTTATCGGTATCGGTGAAGTGAGCGAAGACGGGCGCATTGCGCCGCGTCGTTTGATTTCGACCAAGGCCTAGCCTGGGTCGGTACAGGATTCGGTCGGTCTGACCGTCTCGGGCGTTCGAGAACCTGGTTCCCGAATACCCAAATCGAGGGTGGCTGTTAATAGGCACGGTCATACCTCACTTAAAAACACGGGAAGTGATTCCCGGCCTATTGCGACTGTTTCGGCAGTTGCCTAACTGAGAGGATTGCCCACATGGCACTCAGCGTTGAAGAAAAAGCCCAGATCGTGACTGACTACCAGCAAGCTGCTGGCGACACCGGTAGCCCGGAAGTGCAGGTTGCACTGCTGTCCGCCAACATCAACAAGCTGCAAGGCCACTTCAAGGCCAACGGTAAGGACCACCACTCGCGTCGTGGCCTGATCCGCATGGTTAACCAGCGTCGTAAGCTGCTGGATTACCTGAAGGGCAAGGATGTTAGTCGTTACAGCGCCCTGATCGGTCGCCTGGGTCTGCGTCGCTAAGCAATGCTTATGCGTAGCTGACTGCCGAAGCTGGAAGTGGGGTTATCCCTGCTTCCAGCTTTTGCGTTTCTGTTGCAGTTGTTTTGGCGCTATGTGGGTCCGATACCCCAGGCCGCCACAGAATTCAGTAGTACCTGTTGGCGCTGTTATCCGCGCAGCAGATGAATAAACCGCTTTCCCCAAGGGCAACAAAGAGAAGGAAAACACCGTGAACCCGGTAATCAAGAAGTTCCAGTTCGGTCAATCGACCGTAACCCTCGAGACTGGCCGTATCGCCCGTCAAGCCTCCGGCGCAGTGCTGGTCACCGTTGACGACGACGTCGCCGTACTGGTCGCCGTAACCGGTGCCAAGACCGCCGACCCAAGCAAAGGCTTTTTCCCGCTGTCCGTGCACTATCAGGAAAAAACCTACGCAGCCGGCAAGATCCCTGGCGGTTTCTTCAAGCGTGAAGCGCGTCCTTCCGAGAAAGAGACCCTGACCTCGCGCCTGATCGACCGTCCGATCCGTCCGCTGTTCCCGGAAGGTTTCCAGAATGAAGTGCAGGTTATCTGCACCGTGATCTCCACCAGCAAGAAGACCGATCCGGACATCGCTGCGATGATCGGTACCTCGGCTGCCCTGGCGATTTCCGGCATTCCGTTCAACGGCCCTATCGGTGCCGCGCGCGTAGCCTTCCACCCGGAAACCGGCTACCTGCTGAACCCGACTTATGAGCAGCAGAAAGCCTCCAGCCTGGACATGGTTGTAGCCGGTACCAAAGACGCCGTGCTGATGGTCGAATCCGAAGCCAAAGAGCTGACCGAAGACCAGATGCTGGGTGCCGTACTGTTCGCCCACGACGAGTTCCAGGTCGTGATCCAGGCCGTTACCGAGCTGGCCGCAGAAGCCGCCAAGCCGACCTGGGACTGGCAGCCGAAGCCGGAAAACACCGAACTGCTGGCCGCTATCCGTGGCGAGTTTGGCGAGGCGATCTCCCAGGCTTACACCATCACCGTCAAGCACGAGCGTTATGCCCGTCTGGGCGAGCTGCGCAATGAAATCGTTGCCAAGTTCGCAGGCGAAGAAGGCCAGCCGTCCGCTGGCGAAGTCAAAGACGCCTTCGGCGAAATCGAATACCGCACCGTGCGCGAGAACATCGTCAACGGCAAGCCGCGTATCGACGGCCGTGACACCCGTACCGTGCGCGGTCTGAACATCGAAGTCGGTGTGCTGGCCAAGACCCACGGTTCGGCGCTGTTTACCCGTGGCGAAACCCAGGCCCTGGTAGTTGCCACCCTCGGCACCGCCCGTGACGCGCAGCTGCTCGACACCCTGGAAGGTGAAAAGAAAGACCCCTTTATGCTGCACTACAACTTCCCGCCGTATTCGGTCGGTGAGTGTGGTCGCATGGGCGCTACCGGTCGCCGCGAAATCGGTCACGGCCGTCTCGCTCGCCGTTCCGTAGCTGCCATGCTGCCGAGCGCTGACGAGTTCCCGTACACCATTCGCGTGGTATCGGAAATCACCGAGTCCAACGGTTCCAGCTCCATGGCTTCGGTTTGCGGCGCTTCCCTGGCCCTGATGGACGCCGGTGTGCCGATGAAGGCACCGGTGGCCGGTATCGCCATGGGTCTGGTCAAGGAAGGCGAGAAGTTCGCCGTACTGACCGACATCCTTGGTGACGAAGACCACCTCGGCGACATGGACTTCAAGGTAGCTGGTACCGCCAAGGGCGTGACCGCGCTGCAGATGGACATCAAGATCCAGGGCATTACCGAAGAAATCATGGAGCAAGCGCTTGAGCAGGCTCTGGAAGCGCGCCTGAATATCCTCGGCCAGATGAACCAGGTGATTGCTCAGTCGCGCACCGAACTGTCGGCCAACGCACCGACCATGATTGCGATGAAGATCGACCAGGACAAGATTCGCGACGTGATCGGCAAAGGTGGCGCGACCATCCGTGCCATCTGCGAAGAGACCAAGGCTTCGATCGATATCGAAGACGACGGCACCATCAAGATCTTCGGCGAAACCAAGGAAGCGGCCGAGGCCGCGCGTCAGCGCGTCCTGGGCATCACCGCGGAAGCCGAGATCGGCAAGATCTACGTCGGCAAGGTTGAGCGCATCGTTGACTTCGGTGCCTTCGTCAACATCCTGCCGGGCAAGGACGGTCTGGTGCACATCTCGATGCTGAGCGACGCTCGGGTTGAGAAGGTCACCGACATCCTGAAAGAAGGTCAGGAAGTTGAAGTACTGGTACTGGACGTGGACAACCGCGGCCGTATCAAGCTGTCGATCAAGGATGTAGCTGCTGCCAAGGCGTCGGGCGTTTAATCGCCGCGTCGTTTAACAGCAAACAGAGGGCCCTTCGGGGCCCTCTTTTTTTGCCTGGAATATGCGGTGGGCGCGCGGTTACTCAGGCTATTGGGTCAATAAGCCATGCTGGCGATCTGCCGCAGGTCGGGCCGTGCAATATGCCTTGTTGCAAATGCCAAAGCATGCAGATTGCACGAAAGCGGGGTTTGGCTTTTATTTACAAGTAATTGATTTATATAGATTTAAATTATTTTTCTCGCTTGGCACAGGAGTTGCGACAGTCCTGTTGAAGCTGCAGCGTGGAATGGCTGCAGATGAATTCGAACGACACAGGAGCCCTACCCATGAAAAAGCCAATAAGCCATTTTGTTGTTGCCGCCGTTAGCGCGAGCGTCCTCAGTCTGTCCCTGGCTGGTGCTGCCTTCGCCGACAACAACTCCGCGCTGCAGCCGCTTCAAGTGGCAGAAACCAGCAGCATGGATCAGGCTGGGGAAGCGGTGACTGATACCTGGATCACCGGCAAGGTAAAGTCGACCTTTCTCGCCGAGTCCAGCCTGAGCGGTATGGACATCAAGGTTGAGACCAATAAGGGCGTGGTAGCGCTCTCTGGGGTTGTGGCCAGCGATGCCGAGCGTGAGCTGGCAATTGCCAAGGCTGGCGAGATCAAAGGCGTGACCGCAGTCTCCGCCGACGGCCTGCAAACCTCGCAATAAGGCAATGGATGCGCGCCGGACCGTGCGGTCCGGCGTTACTCAACGATGAGGACAGATAGATGAACTCCGACGTAATCAAAGGCAAGTGGAAGCAGATCAATGGCAGTATCAAGGAACGCTGGGGCAATCTGACCAACGACGATCTGGATGTCGCCGAAGGCCATAGCGAATACCTGGTCGGCAAGCTGCAGGAACGCTACGGCTGGACCAAGGAAAAGGCTCAGGACGAGCTGCGTGATTTCAGCAGCAAGCTGTAAGCGCAACCTGCACTAACAAGGCCCCGCCGGCTCTGCCCGCGGGGCCTTGGTGTGTCTGGGGGCAGGTGCGGATTTAGTTACCGCGCTTGCTGTCGATCTTGATCAGACGATTGCCTTCGAAACGCAGGTAGTAGTACATGCCGTTGCGCGGGCCGTAGGACCATTCTTCGACGCTGACTTCATTGCGAAAGCCATACTCGTCGATCACCTCGCGGTAACCGAGAAAGTCGCGGGCCAGGGGCTCGCCGCATTTGCTGCTGACTACGCTGGTGGAGTCTGTGGTACTGATCAGGCCATTGTCGCAACGCAGGGTCGAAGAGGCCTGGGCGCAGAAGGGCAGGAGTATCAGCACGGCGCTGAGCAGTCGTTTCATGGGTGATCCATATCCAGAGAGATGACCAACAGGGTTCAGTTGCTGCGTCTGCGCTCGATCGAGCGCAGCCGGTTACCCTCGAAGGTGAGGATGCTCAGCATGCCGTTGTCGGGGCCGTAGACCCATTCCTCGATCTTGTATTCGCGTCGCTCATAGGCCCCCAGGCTATAGCCGACCAGGTCGCGGAAGGCCGGTTCGCCACATTTCTGGTGCACCTCGAAGCTGCGGTCGCCGACGGAAACAAGCTGGCTGCCGCAGCGCAGGGTGTCGGCCAAGGCCGCAAATGGGGTGCAGAGCGCGAGCAGGGTCAGGATTGCCAGTGAGAGACGCATGGGGGCTTACCTTATTCGCTGTCCAGGTGCAGTGGCGTGGCTACGCGGCCATCGCTGTCTGCCTGGCCCAGACTAACATCGAGCAGGTAGATACGCTCGTCCGCCAGTCCGCCCTGATCGACCAGATAGTCCTTGATTGCCGCGGCTCGGGTCTGGGCCAGTTGGCGTTGCAGCAACTGGCTTTGTCCCCAGGATTGCACCACGGCCTCGCGCATTTTTGCCGCGCGTTCGTCGTCGTCCAGTTCCTTCCATTCGGCCGGCGGTTGCTGTTTCAGGCGGGCGCGGTAAATGCCTTCGAGCAGCGCGCCCTGTTCGTCCTCGGGTACCTGCAGCTGGCTGGTTTCCGCCGGTACCGCATCGCCCCGCCGTTGCAGGATGCGGTAGTAGATGTTCTGGTATTCGCGCTGCAGGCGCTGCTCGGCCAGGGGCAGGCCGTCGCTGCTCTGGGCGCTCATGCCTTCGACTTCCAGGCGCAGGGCCGGGCGCTCCTGCAGGGCGCTGGCCAGGGTTTTCAGGGCATTTTGCGCCTCTTCGTCCAGGGCACTGCTGCCCGGGGGGAAATGCACGGTGCTCAGGTCCATCTGCGAGCCGCCGCTGACCAGCCCGCCGATAAACTTGAAGGGAGCCTGGGCCGCGCGCAGTATCAGGTTGCGCAGGGTTTGCCAGACGATCGGCATCACGCTGAATTGCGGGCTATTCAGATCGCCGCTGACTGGCAGGTTGATGGCGATCTTGCCTTCGCTGTCCTTGAGCAGGGCCACCGCCAGACGAATGGGCAGATCCACCGCGCTGGGGCTGTCGACCTTTTCCCCGAGCTGCAGCTGTTCCACCACCACACTGTTTTCAGCCGTCAGCTGGCCCTTGCTGATCTGGTAATGCAGGTCCAGGTTGAGCCGTCCCTTGCGGATGCGATAGCCGGCGAACTTGCCGGAGTAGGGGGTCAGGGTGGTCAGCTCGACCTGCTTGAACTGGGTATGGATATCCAGGCTGTCGAGCGGATCGAAGGGGTTCAGCTTGCCCTTGATGCTGACGGGGGCATAACGGTCGATCTTGCCGGCGATATTCACGCTGGCGGGTTTCTGCGTCTGGCTGTCGAGGGTGCCGATACGTCCCTCGAGCTGCTGGATGGCGGTGGCGAAGTTGGGGGTCAGGCTGAAGTCGGCAAAATTGGCCGAGCCATCCTTGAAGGCGATCTCACCGATATGAATCGCCAGCGGCTTTTCCGTCGTATTGGCAGCGCTTTGGGCGGTGCTTTGCGGCGCGGCCGGTTGTGGGATGATCAGGTCGCTGACGTTGGTGGTGAGGTCTTCGTTGATGATAAAGCGCGCATAGGGCTGGTCCAGCTGCACCTTGTCGATGCTCAGGCTGGTGCCGTGCTGGTAGTTCAGGCCGAGCAGGTCGAGTTGTTGCCAGCGCAGGAAGTCGCGCTCCTTGAGGGTGTCCAGGCTATGCAGCTGGTTGACCTGGGCCTTGCCGCTGATGCTCAGAGCCAGGGGCTCGGTGCCGTTCAGCTGGACGTCGAGGTCGCTGCCGAGCAGGCCGCTGCGTAGTTCGATGCGCACAAAGGGGCTGAGGTAGGCCTGGGCCACCCGTAGGTCGATGGCGCTGCTGATGACATTCAGGCTGGCGGTGGTCGGGCTCAGCTGCACCTGGCCGCTGGCCTGCAGCTTGCCCTGCTTGCCGACGCCGGTATCCAGCTTGAGCTTGAAGGGCGAGGTGCCGAGGCTGTCGAAGTCCTGCAGGTCGAGGTTGAGCGGGCCGAGCTCGATGGCCACCGCCTGCTCCGGCACGCGGTCGGCCAGATGCACTTGGTAGCCGCGCAGTTGCGTATCGCGTAGCAGTACCTGCCAGGGTTTGCTCGGCGCTTCTGGCTGGCCGGCGCTGGCTGTTTGCAGAGCAGCCGATTGCTCCGCGGTGGTCGTGTCTTTCACCGGCTCGGATGCTGTCGCCGTTGTACCGCTCTCATTTGCTGCGGGTGCCGGTTTGGCCGGCTGGCTGGCCAGCAGCTTCTGCCAGTCGATCTGGCCATCGGCCTCGCGGGCGGCCCAGGTTTCCAGTTTCTGGCTACGAATCTTGCCGACGATGATCTGCTGTTTGACCAGGTCCACACTGGTTTCGCTGATATCCAGGCTTTCCAGGCGCAGCAGCGGTTTGTCTGCCGTGCTCTTGATGGCGAAGTTGCTCAGGCTGAGCTGGGTATTGTTCAGCTGTAACTCGGTGCCTTTGGCCAGGTTAAGGCTGTAGTCGCTGCTGAGGTTGAGGCTGCCGTCTTCCAGCACCAGGGGTACGGCATCGCGTACATAGGGCCAGATGACTTTCAACTTGCCGTCAGTGACTTTCAGGCTGCCGCTGGAACTGATCGGTACCAGGCTGAGGTTGCCGGTCCAGTCGATGCGCCCGCCTTTGGGGCCGGTGGCGACCAGGGTCATCTCGGCATTGTCGCCTTGCAGGGTGCTGAGGTTGAACAGCTCGAAACTGAGGTCGTCGTAGGTAAACTCGATCGGCTCGCTGGGGCGCAGGTCCTGAAAATGCACGTTGCCACCGCTCAGTTTGATCCGCGCGATACGCAGCGGAAACGGATCACTGGCCGGCTCTTCGGTCGCGGGTTGCTGGCTGGAGGGCAGTTTGAACAGCTGGGTCAGGTTGAGCCGACCGTCCTTGCCGAACAGCACTTCGCTGTGCGGCTTGTCCAGCTCGATATCGGCCAGGTGCAATACGCCGCTCCACAGGCTGTTGAGTTGCAGGTTGGCGTACAGGCGCTCGAAGGCAATCTGCTGCTGTTCGGCTTCGCCAATCTGCAGGCCCCAGAGGCTGAGTTCCAGGCTGAAGGGGTTGAGTTGCAGGCGTTGCAGCGTGGCGGGTACTTCGGCGTACTGGGCCAGTTGCTGGTTGACGATGCGCAGACCGATACCGGGCAAAATCAGAAAGCCCAGCAGGCCGTAGAGGGCAATGGCTATAGCGAGTGCGCTGGCTGCGCGCTTTAATCCTTTAAGCATGAGAACGTCATCTATCCCGACGAGAAATGCCTTGGAGTATGGCACGCGCATCGGGTTCCACAGAGGCCCTGGGCGGGATTTTCTATGCCTTTGCGGGGTCGATCAAAACTGCAGAATCAGGGTCTTCAGCGGCGGCTGGCCGTCCAGGGAGGGGAAGTCCGCCGCCGGTGCCAGCACCTGACAATCGCGCACCGGGCGGCCGAGCTTTTCCGCGCAACGCAGCACCTGGTCGCGCCAGTCGGCCATGGTGACCTTTGCCAGGTTATTGCAGCAGATCAGTACGCCATGCTCGGCGGTGGCAAGGATCGCCGGCTTGAGCAGGCTCTGGTAGTCGCGCAGCAGGTCGACGGTGCCGAAGGCGCTCTTGGCCCAGGCCGGCGGATCGAGCAGCACCAGGTCGAACTGGCGTTGTTCAAGGCGCGGGTAGTGCGGCAGCTTCTGCCCGCGCCGCGCATTGATCGGCAGGCCGGCCAGCTGGCGGATCGCCGGAAAATAGTCCGATTGAACAAACTGCATGGGTGCCAGCTCGGGGTTCAGTGCGCCATTCTCGCGGCCCACCGCCAGGTTGCCTTCGGCGAAGTCCAGATTGACCACCTCGCTGGCACCACCTGCGGCGGCGCTCAGGCCGACGCCGCAGGTGTAGGCGAACAGGTTGAGCACCGACTTGCCGGCACTGTGCGCCTTGACCCAGCCGCGGGCGTTGCGCAGGTCGAGAAACAGCAGTGGGTCTTGCCCTGCGTGGCGGCCGCGTACGCGGTAGTTGAGACCCCACTCATGGCCGATCAGGTCTGCCAGTGCCTCGGGTGCGGCCTGGTAGACCGGGTCGCTGCGGTCGACCCGCGAGTTGCCCTGGGAGCGGTCGTTATAGACCAGTAGCAGTTGCTCGCCGAGGCTGGCCTGGCATTGCTCTGCCAGCTGCAGCAGCTCATCGCGGCCAAGGCTCTGGTGAAAGCTCTGCACCAGCAATTGTCGGCCGTAGCGGTCGAGGGTCAGGCCGCCGGCACCTTCCTGGCTGCCGTGGAACAGGCGGTAGCAGTCGGTGCCCTGGCTGTGCAGCTCGGCGAGCAGGGGCTGGCGGTGGGCAAGGGCGGCGCGCAGCGCCTGGTCGAGAGCAGGCATGCGCGGCGACTCGGAAAAAGGAAGGCGCGCAGTTTAGCAAGAAAAGCGCCGGGGTTTGCCCGGCATAGTCTCAGCCCTCGGCGAAGCTGCGCAGCTCCTCGCCGGCCAGGCGATAGCGAATCCACTCGTCCTGGGGCTTGGCCCCCAGGCTCTGGTAGAACTGGATGGCCGGTTCGTTCCAGTCCAGTACGCTCCATTCCAGGCGCGCGCAGCCGCGGGTACAGGCCAGTTGTGCGAGATGGCGCAGCAGCTGCTTGCCGGCACCACCGCCGCGCTGTTCGGGGGCGATATACAGGTCTTCCAGATAAAGGCCCTGGCGGCCGAGCCAGGTCGAGTAGCTGAAGAAATACACCGCATAGCCAATCGGCACGCCGTCGCGGCTGCAGATCAGCGCATGGGCGGGTGAGCCATCGGCAAACAGGCTTTGCTCGATATCGGCGACGCTGGCCAGCACTTCGTGCGCGGCCTTCTCGTAGATCGCCAGGTCGGTGATAAAGGCATGGATCAGCGCGGCGTCGCTGGGTATGGCCGGGCGAATGTCAAAGGTCACGGAGTACTCCTGGATGGTCTGGTTTTCTCTTGGCTCGCGGCGTTTGCGCCGCCGAGCTTATGGTAGCGGTTACGCGGGGGGCCTCTGATCCTCGCTGGCGAGCTGCCCACTCGCCGGGCGCGGGCCTGCTGCAGAGGCCAGGTAGGCGGCCAGCATCTCGGTCAGGCTATCGATCAAGTCCTCTTCGCTCAGGGGCGGGTTATCCAGCGCCAGGTAACGCACCAGCGTCATCAGGGTGCCGTTGATGATCACGAACAATACCGGGATGGGGTTTTCGATGGGGTACTCGCGGACATGGCGCAGTAGATAGCGTCGGCACACCTCGGACAGGTGCTGTTCCAACCGATCAACCACGCGCAGAGTCTGCAGCTGCTGCCAGTGCCGCACCACCTCCAGATAGCGGCCATCGCCGCCGCGGATAAATGCGAGCATTTCGCCCAGCAGCATCTTCACCGCCGTTCTGACATCGGCTGCCAGCAGCTGCGTCATGCGCGCATCGATCAGGCGCGTCATGTCCAGCGCCATGCGTTCGAGCAGCCCCTCCAGCAGCTCCTGCTTGTTGGCAAAGTACTGGTACAGCGAGCCAATGCTCACGCCGGCCTCGGCCGCCACCCTGTTGGTGGTCAGGTTGGCCAGCCCCTGGCGTGCGATCACCCGGCCACTGGCCTCCAGGAGGATATCCACCATCTGTTGCGAGCGTTGTTGGCCGGGTCGCTTGCGCATGACTGCTCCATTGCGAATTTAATGCGAGCTAATACTCGCATTAACATCGGTGGCACACAATCGCATGGGAGCGACCGAGTATGCAGGCCACCTGTTCCATTCCAACCGAGCAGCAGCTACAACCCCTGGGGCCGGAGTCGCTGACGTGGCGATATTTCGGTGATCTGCGCGGGCTGCTGTTGATCAGCCGCGTCGGCCTGTTGCAGAACCTGCACCCGAGCCTCGCCGCTGGCGTGCAGGACCATTCCGACCTGTTCCTGAACCCCTGGAACCGCCTGTTCCGCTCCATTCCGCCGATTCTCGCGGTGGTCTATGGCGGCAAGCAGGCGACGGCGACCGGTCAGCAGATCCGCGACTGGCACCGCCAGATCAAGGGCGTGGACGGCCATGGGCAGCGCTATCACGCCCTCAGCCCGGAGCTCTTCTACTGGGCCCATGCCACCTTCTTCGAAGGGCAGATCGCCATGCAGGCCGTTTTCGGCACGCCTCTGGATCAGGCCACGCAGGAGCGCCTCTATCAGGAGTCGATCCAGTGGTATGCCCTCTACGGGTTGCCGATGGCGACGGTGCCGGCCGACTACGCGGCGTTCAGGGTCTACTGGCAAGGCATGCTCGATAACCGCCTGGAAATGACCGAAGTGGCCCGCTGGTTTCTCGCCGGCAACCCGAATCTACCGCCACCCTATCCCTGGATGCGCGGCCCGCTGTGGTGGGTGCTGCGGCCCATATTCGACCGTGGCGCACGCTGGCTGGCGGTGGGCACCTTGCCTGTGGACCTGCGTCAGCGCCTGGAGCTGCCGTGGACCGCGAAGGACCAGCGGCGTCTGACGCGCCTGGCCTTTGTTGTCCGGAACCTGTGGAAGGTGCTGCCACAACGCTGGCGCTATTTCCCCCAGGCGCACGCCGCGATGCGCAGGGCTCAAGGGCTGGGTTGAGGCGCAACGCAGCGAAGCCCGACGAGAGGTGCCACTGTCGGTTGGGCTTCGCTGCGCTCAACGCCAACCTACGGCTTGTCGCCTTGCAGCACGTGACTAAAAAACTACTCCAGCAGGCTCTCGCGGCTCCAGTGTTCCAGCGCCTGGCTCAGCGGTAGCACCTCGCCGGGGCGACTCAGGGCGTAGCCGGGCAACTGGCCGATGCGCGCCTGGAATTCCGGGTGTTGCAGCACCTCGAGCAGCGCGCCCATGGCCGGCAGCGCCAGGCTGTCCTGGTGGCAGAGCAGGCAGTAGTGCTCGCGGGCCATGGGGATAAAGGCCAGGCCGAACATCCGTGCCGCCGCCTCGACGCCAAAGCCGACATCGGCCATGCCGCTGGCGACATAGGCGGCCACTGCGGCGTGGGTGTATTCCTCGTTATGGAAGCCGTCGATCCCGGCGCTTTCGATCTGCGCCTGTTGCAGCAGGCTTTCCAGCAGCATGCGCGTGCCCGAGCCCTGTTCGCGGTTGACCAGGCGCAGGCCGCGGCGCTGCAGATCGGCCAGGCCGGTGATGCCCAGCGGGTTGCCGGGGGCGAGGATCAGGCCCTGGGTACGCACCACGAAGGTGATCACCCGGTGTTCGCTGCGCAGCCAGGGCTGGATGCGCGCCATGGCCAACGCGCCCAGCGGCCCGGCCGGCACGTGCAGGCCGGCCAGCTCGCAGTCCTGGCGCTGCAGCGAGAGCATCGCCTCGACCCCGCTGCGAAACTGCAGCTCCCACTGCCAGCGGTTGTCCTGTTCCAGCCATTCGCGCAGCGCCGCCACGGCGAAGCCATGGCTGGCATGGATGCGCAGGCCGGGGCGGGTTTCCTGTAGCGCACGGTTGAGTTCGACCTCCAGTTCGCCGGCGAGGTTGTCCAGTTGCGGGGTCAGGCGTGCGCGGATGCGTTGGTCGGCGCGCAGCAGTTTTTCCCCGAGGCTGGTGAGCTGCGCGCCCTTGCCGCGCTGCAGCTCTATCAGCGGGCTGCCGAAGAAGGCTTGCCACTTGCCCAGCAGGTTCCAGGCATGCCGGTAGGAATAGCCGCTGAGGGCGGCGGCGTCGGTCAGCTTGCCGCAGTCGTGGACGTTCTGCAGCAGGCTCATGCCCTGGGGGTCGAGGCTGCTGCCGTCGATCTGGTGAAAGCGCCAGCGTGGTTGGATTTCGATGCGGATCATATGCTCTCTGCTTCATATTTGATCGGGCGTAACCGCATGTTAGCTTGGTCTTCCGCGGTTTTCATGACCTGCAAATAAGAACTTAATTTCATATGTTGTGCGCCTGAGAGGTCGCTCAATCGCTCGCCGGATAGGTTCGGCGGTTATTGGTCGCCAGCCAGCACAACGGCCGGAGCCTCGAACATGGCCAAGCTTGCCCCGCACGCCGATTTACCCCAATACCAGGCCGTCACCCGTGAGGTGTTGGCGGCGCATCGCGACGAACCGGGTGCGCTACTGCCCATTCTTCATGACATCCAGGATCGCCTCGGCGCGGTGCCGCCCGAGGTGCTGGCGCTGATCGCCGAAGACCTCTGCCTATCGCGCGCCGAGGTGCATGGGGTGGTCAGCTTCTACCATGACTTCCGTGCCAGTCCGCCGGGCCGTGTGCACCTCAGGCTGTGCCAGGCCGAGGCCTGCCAGTCGATGGGTGCCAAGGCGCTGACCGCTGAGCTGCAGGAAAAACTCGGCCTGCAACTGGGCGAGACCCGCGCCGACGGCAGCCTGACCCTGGAGGCGGTGTACTGCCTGGGTAACTGCGCCTGTGCGCCGAGCGCTTTGCTCAATGGCGAGCTGCACGGCCGGGTCGATGTCGAGGATCTGCTGGACTTGGTTGAAGAACAGGAGGCGCGGCTATGAGTTCGCCAATCACCGTGTACGTGCCGCGTGACGCCAGCGCCCTGAGCCTGGGTGCCGACAAGGTGGCCCGGGCCATCGTCGCCGAGGCCGCTGCACGCAATATCGAGGTGCGCCTGGTGCGTAACGGTTCGCGCGGGCTGTTCTGGCTCGAACCGCTGGTCGAGGTCGCCACCCCGGCCGGGCGCGTGGCCTACGGCCCGGTCAAGGCCCGCGACGTCGGCGGCTTGTTCGACGCCGGTTTTCTCGACGGCGGCGAGCATTCGCTCGGCCTCGGCCTGACCGAAGAAATCGACTACCTCAAACGTCAGGAGCGCCTGACCTTCGCCCGCGCCGGGATCACCGATCCATTGTCGCTGGCTGACTATATCGAGCATGACGGTTACCGCGGCCTCAAGCGCGCGCTGCAAATCGGCTCCGAGGCGATCATCGCCGAAGTGCTCGACTCCGGCCTGCGCGGGCGCGGCGGCGCGGCCTTTCCCACCGGGATCAAGTGGCGCACCGTGGCCGGCTGCACGGCTGCGCAGAAGTACATCGTGTGCAACGCCGACGAGGGCGACTCGGGCACCTTCTCCGACCGCATGGTGATGGAGGACGACCCCTTTGTGCTGATCGAGGGCATGACCATCGCCGCCCTGGCCGTCGGCGCGACCGAGGGCTATATCTACCTGCGTTCGGAATACCCGCACGCCGAGGCCGCGCTCACCGCGACCATCGCCACGGCCTATGCCGAGGGCTACCTGGGCGACGACATCCTCGGCAGCGGTCAGCGCTTCCATCTGCACCTGCGCCGTGGTGCCGGTGCCTATGTCTGTGGTGAGGAAACCTCGCTGCTGGAAAGCCTCGAAGGCAAGCGCGGCGAAGTGCGGCCCAAGCCGCCGCTGCCGGCGATCGAGGGCCTGTTCGGCATGCCGACGGTGATCAACAACGTGATCTCGCTGGCCTCGGTGCCGATCATCCTCGACAAGGGCGGTGCCTACTACAAGGACTATGGCATGGGCCGCTCGCTCGGCACCCTGCCGATCCAGCTGACCGGCAACATCGCTCGCGGCGGTCTGATCGAGAAGGCCTTCGGCGTTACTCTGCGCGAGCTGCTCTACGACTACGGCGGCGGCTCGGCCACGGGGCGGCCGATTCGCGCGGTGCAGGTCGGCGGCCCGCTGGGTGCCTACCTGCCCGAGTCGCAGTTCGACACGCCGCTGGATTACGAGGCCTTCGCCGCCCTCGGCGCGGTGCTCGGCCACGGCGGCATCGTGGTGTTCGACGACACGGTCGACCTGGCCCATATGGCGCGCTATGCCATGGAGTTCTGCGCCATCGAATCCTGCGGCAAGTGCACGCCCTGCCGAATCGGCTCGACCCGCGGCGAAGAGCTGCTCGAGCAGATCATCGTCGCCCGTTCCGAAGGCCCGCAGCCGGGACGCATCGAACTGCTCAAGAGCCTGTGCGACACCATGCTCGGTGCCTCGCTCTGCGCCCTCGGCGGCATGACCCCTTATCCGGTGCTGAGCGCCCTCAATCACTTTCCCGAAGACTTCGGTGTGTCGCAAGACGCAGCCGAAGCCCGCTGAACCGGAGACATCGACATGGCCCTGTATCGTGAACTCGACTATGGCACCCCGGCTCGCAGCGGTGCTCCGGTAACGGTGGAAATCGACGGCAGCTCCATCACTGTGCCGGCCGGCACCTCGCTGATGCGCGCGGCCCAGAAGGCCGGCATCGCCGTGCCCAAGCTGTGCGCCAGCGACAGCCTGGAACCCTTTGGCTCGTGCCGCCTGTGCATGGTGGAGATCGAAGGCCGGCGCGGCTTCCCGGCCTCCTGCACCACTCCGGTAGAGCCGGGCATGAAGGTGCGCACGCAGAGCCCGAAACTCGCCGAGCTGCGCCGCGGCACCATGGAGCTGTATATCTCCGACCACCCGCTGGACTGCCTGACCTGTTCGGCCAACGGTAACTGCGAACTGCAGGACATGGCCGGCGTGGTCGGCCTGCGCGAGGTGCGCTACGACCCGGTGAAGACTCACCTGGCCGAGCCCAAGGACGAATCCAACCCCTATTTCAGCTTCGACCCGGCCAAGTGCATCGTCTGCAACCGCTGCGTGCGTGCCTGTGAAGAAGTGCAGGGCACCTTCGCCCTGACCATCAGCGGCCGCGGCTTCGATTCGCAGGTCAGTGCCGGGCAGAACGAGACCTTCCTCGACTCCGAGTGCGTGTCCTGCGGTGCCTGTGTCAATGCCTGTCCGACCGCCACGCTGATGGAAAAGTCGGTGATCGAGAAGGGCCAGGCCGAACGCAGCGTCACCACCACCTGCGCCTATTGCGGCGTCGGCTGTTCGTTCAAGGCCGAGATCAAAGGCAACGAAGTGGTGCGCATGGTGCCGAACAAGGACGGCCACGCCAACCACGGCCACGCCTGCGTCAAGGGCCGTTTCGCCTGGGGCTACGCCACCCACCCGGATCGCATCGCCGCGCCGATGATTCGCGAGAGCATCCATGAGCCCTGGCGCACGGTCAGCTGGGACGAGGCGATCAGCTATACCGCCCAGCGCTTCAAGGACATCCAGGCGCAGTACGGCCGTGGTTCGGTCGGCGGCCTGACCTCGTCGCGCTGCACCAACGAAGAGGCCTACCTGGTGCAGAAGCTGGTGCGCGCCGCCTTCGGCAACAACAACGTCGACACCTGCGCGCGGGTCTGCCATTCGCCGACCGGCTACGGTCTCAAGGTCACCCTCGGCGAATCCGCCGGGACCCAGGATTTCGACTCGGTGCTGGCCGCCGACGTGGTACTGGTGATCGGTGCCAACCCCACCGACGGTCACCCGGTATTCGGCTCGCAGCTCAAGCGGCGTCTGCGCGAGGGTGCCAAGCTGATCGTCGCCGACCCGCGCGGCATCGACTTGGTGCGCGGCCCGCACGTCAAGGCCGACCATCATCTGCAACTGCGTCCCGGCAGCAACGTTGCGCTACTCAACAGCCTGGCCCACGTCATCGTCAGCGAGAACCTGGTCGATGAGGCCTTCGTCGCCGAGCGCTGCGAGACCGAAGCCTTCGAACAATGGCGCGCCTTCGTCGCCGACCCGCGGCACAGCCCCGAGGCCATGCAAGAGCTGACCGGCGTGCCGGCCGCCAGTGTGCGCGCCGCAGCGCGGCTTTACGCCACCGGCGGTAACGCGGCGATCTACTACGGCCTGGGCGTGACCGAGCACAGCCAGGGTTCCTCGACCGTGATGGCGATCGCCAACCTGGCCATGGCCACCGGCAACATCGGCCGCGCCGGCGTCGGCGTCAACCCGCTGCGCGGACAGAACAACGTGCAGGGCTCCTGCGACATGGGTTCCTTCCCCCATGAGCTGCCCGGTTACCGTCACGTCTCCGATCCGCTGGCGCGGGCGCAGTTCGAACAATCCTGGGGCGTCAGCCTGCTCGACGAGCCGGGCCTGCGCATTCCCAACATGCTCGCCGCGGCCCATGCCGGCACCTTCAAGGGCATCTACATCCAGGGCGAGGACCCGGCGCAGTCCGATCCCGACACCCAGCACGTCACCGATGCGCTCAAGGCCATGGAGTGCGTGGTGGTGCAGGACCTGTTCCTCAACGAAACCGCCAAGTTCGCCCATGTGTTCCTGCCCGGCGCTTCGTTCTTGGAGAAGAACGGCACCTTCACCAATGCCGAGCGGCGCATCTCGCCGGTGCGCAAGGTGATGCCGGCGCTTGCCGGCAAGGAGGACTGGGAGGTGACGGTGGCGCTGTCCAACGCCCTCGGCTACCCGATGAACTACACGCACCCGTCGCAGATCATGGACGAGATCGCCAGCCTGACCCCGACTTTCACCGGCGTCAGCTACGCCAAGCTCGATCGCCTGGGCAGCATCCAGTGGCCATGCAACGATGCCGCGCCGGAAGGCACGCCGATCATGCACGAGGACGCCTTCGTGCGCGGCAAGGGCCGCTTTATGGTCACCGAGTACATCCCGACCGAGGAGCGCACCTCGCGCAAGCGCCCGCTGATCCTCACTACCGGGCGGATTCTTTCGCAGTACAACGTCGGCGCGCAGACCCGGCGCACCGCCAACGGTGCCTGGCATGCCGAGGACCGCCTGGAAATCCACCCGGTGGATGCCGAGGACCGTGGGATCAACGACGGCGACTGGGTGTCGATCAACAGCCGCGCCGGCGAGACGGCGATGCGCGCAACCATCACCGAGCGGGTGCAGCCGGGGATTGTCTACACCACCTTCCACCACCCGGAATCCGGTGCCAACGTGATCACCACCGACAACTCGGACTGGGCGACCAATTGCCCGGAATACAAGGTCACCGCGGTGCAGATCAGCAAGGTCGAGGCCCCGTCGCAATGGCAGAATGAGTTCCAGGCCTTCACCCACGAGCAGATCGACCTGCTGCCGCCGATCAAGGTGGTGCAGCTATGACCGAGATGCGGGGTGAATGCCAGGCAGCATGGGTATCGCTGCGCTCAACCCATCCTACGGGCTGTGCTCAGAGCTATTGTTTCGAGGGCTCTGGGTCGCCGGGTGCGGGCTCGTAGGGTGCGCCGTGCGCACCAGGCCCCCAGTCGTCAGCCGCACCCTATACAGGCCAGCTTACGCGGCATTCAGGTCAATCAGCGGAGCACGTCCATGGGCATAAACGCCACGCAACTTATAAAGATGGCCAACCAGATCGGTGCCTTCTTCGCCTCCCAGCCCGACCCGCAGCAGGCGCAGGACGACTTCGCCCAGCACCTCAAGCGCCAGTGGGACCCGCAGATGCGCAGCGCGCTCTGCGCCCACCTCGACGCCACCGAGGGTGAAGGGCTGAGCGCCTTCGTGCTCGAGGCGATGCGAACCCATCGCGAACAGTTCGAACCGCTGGCCCGGCCGGCTTAAGCGCATTTCATGGCCAGGGAGTCTTCGAGCATGCCGCCCAGCGCAGCCATCGTCATCACGGACGCAACCGAAGCGCAGGACGCCTATGCCTATGTCGAGCTGGATGACGTGGCGCTGCGCGGCAGCGCCATGCTGGCCGAGGAGTGCGCCCTGGCGATTGCCTACAACGGCATCAGTTATGCGGTTATGATGGTCTCGCCCTCGGCCGTGGAAGACTTCGTCATCGGTTTCAGTCTGAGCAGCGCGGTGGTCGATAGCATCGAGGAGATCTACGACGTGCGGGTGACGCGCAACGGCGACGCCCTCAACGCCGAGGTGCAGATCAGCAACCGCGCCTTCTGGGCGCTCAAGCAGCAGCGCCGGCAACTGGCCGGCACCAGCGGTTGCGGCCTGTGTGGCGTGGCGGCGCTGGAGCAGGCACTGCCGCAACTCACAGCGCTGCCACCCAGCCCCTTGCCGCCCGCCGCTCACCTGCGTGAGTTGCGCGCGCGCATCGCCAGCGTGCAGAGTTTGGCGCGCCACAGCGGTGCCCTGCATGCCGCGTTATTCGTCGACCAGGACGGCGAAATCGGTCTGTGCCGCGAGGATATCGGCCGGCACAACGCGCTGGACAAGCTGATCGGCGCACTGAGTCAGCAGGGTCGCAGCGCGCGCCAGGGCTTCGTGGTGATCACCAGTCGCTGCAGCCTGGAGCTGATTCACAAGGCGGTGCGCGGTGAATTCGCCACCCTGGTCAGCCTTTCGGCACCGACCAATCTCAGCGTGCGCTGGGCGCGCGAGCACCGGCTCAACCTGATCCACCTGCCGCACCACAGCGCGCCGCGGGTCTACAGCCCGGCAGCGGACGCCGAGTAGATCCTGGGCGCGCCTACGAAAGCCGTGCTGCGCAACGGGCGTCGAAATAGAGGTTCTACGGACTCGTATTGAGCTGCTGGCGCTGGTGCGCGCGGCGCACCCTACCGGGTGGCGTAGGCTTCGTACAGGGGTGGCTAGCGCTGCCCATGTCGATTGCCGCTGGCCTGGACGATACGCTGCGCCGGCACCCGCAACTGGCTCAGCAGGTACTCGGCAAAATCCGGCGTATAGGGCTGCAGGGCAATGGCCTGGGCCATGCAGCTGAGCCAGAGTTCGCTGAGGCGCTCGTCTATCGGCCACTGCGCATGGAAGGCGGGGATGGCGATGCTGCCGTACTTTTCCTGAAACAGCTTGGGCCCACCGAGCCAGCCGCTGAGAAAGCAGGCCAGCTTGTCGGCGGCCAGCTCCAGACTGTCGCCGTGCAGGCGGCGCAGGTCGGCGGCCTCGGGCTGCTTATCCATCAATCGATAGAAGTCGGCGACCAGACGCTGCAGGCCGGCGATGCCGCCAGCGGCCTGGTAAGAGGCATCGCCGATGCCGTAGGTAGGGGCAGGGGTCATTGCAGGCTTCCCGGGAAAAGACGCCATTGTAAGGGGCCATGGCTGCATGGGAATGCCCTTTACCCACGGCTGGGCATTTCCCGTAGGTGCCAGCTTGCTGCGGTCCGGCGTTTGGCGGTTCTTGGCAGATCAAAGCACGGCTTTCACCCGCAAAATCGCCCCGCCTCGGTGCGCGGCTGACCTTGTTTTGTGCGAAAAATACATAGCCCAGAGTTATGCATAACATAATAAATATACATTTGATAAATGCGAGGTGCGGGCGGATTCTTGGATCGCGGCGGTGACCTGTTGGTCATCCAGTGTCAGGTGAAGCGGGCTTGCGGGTGACGGCCGGCTTCACAGCGAACCCCGATTCCAGAGGAAAACAAGATGAATAAGACTCTCCGCTCCCTGCTGCTCTGCGCCAGCCTCGTTGCCCTGCCGTTCGCAGCCGCCCAGGCCGCCGAAGGCCCGACCCTGCGCCTGGCCACCGAGGGTGCCTACCCGCCGTTCAACTATTACACCGCCGACGGCCAGCTGGCCGGTTTCGATATCGAGATCGGCAAGGCCCTGTGCGAGCGCATGCAGGTCAAGTGCAGCCTGGTGGCCCAGGACTGGGACGGCATCATCCCGGCGCTGCTGGGGAACAAATACGATGTGGTGATTGCCTCCATGTTTATCACCGAGGAGCGCCGGCAGAAGGTCGCCTTCAGCGATCCCTACCAGAAATCGGCGATGACCTTTGTGGTGCCCAAGGATTCCGAACTCAGCGATTTCAGCCCGGCTGCCATGGCCGGCAAGACCATCGGTGCCCAGGGTGCGACCACCCAGGCCGATTACCTGATGGCGATGTTCCCCGACTCCGATGTGCGTCTGTATCCGACCCAGGATGCGGTCAATCTGGATCTGGCCTCCGGGCGCCTGGATGCCCAGGTCGGTGACATGATCCCGATGCTCGACTGGACCCAGAAATCCGAGGATGGCAGCTGCTGCCGTATGGCCGGCGCGCCGATCAGCGACCCGAAATATGTCGGCGAGGGCGTCGGCATGGCGCTGCGCAAGGAGGACGATGCGCTGCGGCAGCAACTCAATGAGGCGCTGGCCTCGATCATCGCCGACGGCACCTACCAGGCCATCAACGACAAGTTCTTCTCGGTGAATCTGCTGACTCTGGAGCAGTGAGCCAATAAAGCCCATCTGCTCAACGAGAAGAGGATCTGTTATGGACTGGCTCACCTACCTGAGCTTCGGTGACGCCGGCTGGGGCGACGAATTGCTGCAGGGCCTCGGGGTGACCCTGGCCCTGGCGCTGACGACCCTGCCGGTCGGCCTGCTGCTGGGCCTGCTGGTGGCGGCGCTGGCGCTGTTCGGTGCGCGCCCGGCGCGCGTCCTGGCCCTGGCTTTCAGCACCACATTGCGCGGCCTGCCCGAGCTGCTCACCCTGTTTATCATCTACCACGGCGTGGGTATGGGCCTGAACGCTCTGCTGCGCTGGTACGACCCGACGGCCGGCTATCTGGAACTGAGCCCCTTTATCGCCGGGGTGCTGGCCCTGAGCCTGGTCTTCGCCGCCTATTCCAGCGAAGTCTGGCGTGGTGCCTGGCAGGCCCTGGACGGCGGCCAGCGTGAGGCGGGGCAGGCCATGGGCCTGCGCCGGCTGACCATCTTCCGCGTGATCGAGCTGCCGCAACTGCTGCGTCTGGCCCTGCCGGGGCTGGGCAACCTGTGGATCAACCTGCTCAAGGACACCGCCCTGGTCTCGGTGATCGCCTTGAGCGACCTGATGCGCATGGCCAATATCGCCGTGGGCACCACCAAGAAGCCCTTTCTGTTCTTCCTGGTGGTGTGCCTGGCCTACTGGCTGGTGTGCCTGTTCTGCGAGTGCCTGCTGGCGCGCATGGAGCGCCGCGCCAACCGCGGTTACCGCACGGGAGGGCAGGCAGCATGATGGAACTCCTCACACGCTTCTCCGGCCAGCTGTTGGCCGGTGCCGGCCTGACCCTGCAGCTCACCGCCATCGCCGCGCTGCTGGCCTGCGCCCTGGCGTTGCCCCTGGCCATCGCCCGCTGCAGCGAAGGGGGCCTGCTGCGCTGGCCGATTCGCCTGTTCGTCTCGTTCTTTCGCGGCACGCCGCTGCTGGCCCAGTTATTTCTGGTCTATTACGGCTCGGGCCAGTTCCGCGCCGAACTGAGCCAGCTGGGGCTGTGGTGGTTCTTCCGCGATCCCTACTACTGCGCGCTGCTGACTTTCGTCCTCAACTCCACGGCCTATCAGATCGAGATCCTCCGCGGCGGCCTGCGCGCCGTGCCCTATGGGCAGATCGAGGCGGGCGTGGCCATGGGCCTGTCGCGCTTCAACCAGTACCGCATGATCATCCTGCCGAATGCCTACCGCATCGCCTTTCCGGCCCTGGGCAACGAGATCATCCTGCTGCTCAAAGGCAGCGCGGTGGTCAGCGTGATCACTCTGTTCGATGTGATGGGGCAGACCCGGCGCATCTTCTCGCAGACCTTCGACCTGTCCGTGTACCTCTGGGCAGCGCTGCTCTACCTGCTGATGACCAGCGCCTTCGTCTGGCTCTGGCACCGCCTGGAGCTGTGCCTGACTCGCCACCAGCGTGTACGCCAGGCTCCATCCACTGCCACTTCACTCGCCGCAAAGCGGGTATCCGCCGGAGTGTCGCCATGACCGCCAGCATCCCCCAGACCACCGCCCTGCAGGTGGAGAACCTGTACAAATCCTTCGCCGGTATCGAGGTGCTCAAGGGCGTCTCGTTGACCGCCGAGAAGCACGACGTGATCAGCATCATCGGCTCCAGCGGCTCGGGTAAAAGCACCTTGCTGCGCTGCATGAACCTGCTGGAGTTTCCCGACAGTGGCCGCCTGCGCGTGCATGGCGAGGAGCTGGAGCTGGGCACCAACCGCCGTGGCGTGCGCTCGCGGCGCTTCCAGCGGCAGATCGAGCGGGTGCGCGCACGCCTGGCCATGGTCTTCCAGTCGTTCAACCTGTGGTCGCACATGACCGTGCTCGAGAACGTGATGCTCGGCCCCTGCCTGGTGCTCAAACGCAACCGCATCGATGTGGAGGCCCAGGCGAAGAAGCTGCTGGCCCGGGTCGGCATGCTGGAAAAGTGCCAGATGTACCCCGACTGCCTGTCCGGCGGGCAGAAGCAGCGGGTGGCCATCGCCCGCGCCCTGGCCATGGACCCGGAAGTGATGCTGTTCGACGAGCCGACCTCGGCCCTGGACCCGGAACTGGTGGGCGAGGTGCTGCTGGTGATCCGCGAGCTGGCCGAGGAGGGCCGCACCATGATCATGGTCACCCACGAAATGCGCTTCGCCCGCGAGGTGTCGTCCAAGGTGGTGTACCTGCACCAGGGCTGCATCGAGGAGCAGGGCAGCCCCGATCAGCTGTTCAACGCCCCGCAATCGGACAACCTGCGCCGCCTGCTGGCGACGACGTAGGGTGCGCCGTGCGCACCACCAATGACACCGCAATAACCCAATAACGCAACGGTGCGCACGGCGCACCCTACGGTGAAACCTATGAGCCAAGTCGTCTCCCTGTACCCCTGGAATCGAGCGCAGCACCTTGAAAGCGCCCATAACCAGCTGCTGATCGACGGGGTCAGGGCCATTGAGCTGGTCGAGCGCTATGGCTCGCCGCTGTTCGTCTATTCGGAAAGCCAGCTGCGGGAAAATGCCCGGGATATCCTGGACAACTTCCGCCGCGTGCATGCCAAGACCCGGGTCTGCTTCGCCAGCAAGGCCTGCGCCAACCTGGCGGTGCTCAAGGTATTCAAGGACTGTGGCCTGGATCTGGAGGTCAACTCTGGCGGCGAGTTCTACAAGGCGCAGATCGCCGGCTTCGTCCCGGCGCAGATGGTGTTCAACGGCGTGGCCAAGCAGGTCGGCGAGTTGCGCGAGGTGATTGCCGCCGGGATCAAGGCGATCAATGTCGACTCGCTGTCGGAGCTGGCGCGCATCCTCGCGGTGGCCAGCGAACTGGGCCGGCAGGCGCGGGTCAGCCTGCGCATCATTCCGGAGATCCAGGGCGGTGCCGCCGCCGGCTGGCAGACCGGCACCTCGACCTCCAAATTCGGCATGACCGCCGCCGAGCAGAGTGATGCCATCGAGCTGATCCTGGCCCATGCGGATGCGCTCAGGCTGGTGGGCGTGCATGCCCATATCGGCACCCAGATCACCGATATTGCGGTGTACCAGGCCGAGGCCAACTTCCTCATCGACTATGTGCGTCAGGTCGCCGAGCGCCTGCCTTACCCGCTTGAGCATCTGAACCTGGGCGGCGGCTTCCCGAAGAACTACAGCAGCGCCGAGGCCAACTTCGACACGGTGGCCGCGCACTACCGCGCCAATTACCGCACCACGGTGGACTTCGCCCTGCTTGCCGAACACCTGATCAAGCCGGTGTCACAGGCCCTGGGTGAGCAGATCGAACTGATAGTCGAACCGGGGCGCAGCATGGTCAGCGACACGGCCATCCTGCTGACCCGTATCGAGGCCCACAAGCAGCGCCAAGGCCGCCCGGTGTTCTACCTGGACGCCGGCTACAGCGTCCTGTTCGACCTGTATAACGGTTGGTACTTCCATATGCTCAACGCCTCCCGCGCCGATGATCGCGACACCCAGCACTGCCGCATGGCCGGCCCGCTGTGTGACAGCAGCGACACCTACTACGACATCGAAGGCGAGGGCGCTGTGGCGGACCTGATCGCCGAGGAGCCGGCGCTGGCCCAGCATCGCGCGGTGCTGGAGCAGGTGCTGGTGCACCAGCCGAATCTGCGCGAATTGCCGGCGGCCACCGCCATGGGCGATGTGATAGCCCTGCTGGACGTGGGTGCCTACGCCCTGGAGATGATGAGCCAGTACTGCGGCCGCCAGTCCGCCGCCGCGGTGCTGGTGGACCTGCAGCAGGGCAGTCGGCTGATCCGCCGCCGTGGCGAGTACCGCGATCTGCTGGCCCATGATCTGGACTGAGCTGGTGGGCGTTGTGCGCACCAGCCAGTTGCTTGCCGGTGCGCACGGCGCACCCTACTCAGCCCAGTGGCCTTATAGCCTTGCGCTAGGGGCTGTGAGCGGTGCACTGTTGCTCCCGAAGTGGCCGGGATGACGGCCTGCCTGGGAGAACCACCGATCATGCTGTCGCCCCGCGAGCGCCTGCTGCGCAACCTGGACTGGAACCTGCTGTACACCTTTCTGGTCATCGTCGAGGAAAGCAGCATCACCGGCGCGGCGCGCAAGCTGTCGCTGAGCCAGCCCAGCGTCAGCAATGCCTTGAAGCGTCTGGAAGAACACCTGGGCATGCGCCTGATCCAGCGCAAGAAGGGCATGTTCTCCCTGACCGAGCAGGGCTTGCGAGTCTACGAGTACATTTCCTCGGCCGGCAGCATCATCGACAAGATGGCCGAGCAATACGCCGGCGAGGCCGGCGCGGTGCTCGGCGAGCTGCATATCCAGGTCGCCAGCCATGTCAGCTGCCAACCCTTCGATGACAGCCTGACGCAGTTCCACCGCCTCTATCCCAATGTGCTGATCAGCCTCAGCTCCCAGCCCAGCGCCGACATCGTCGACGCCGTGGCCAGAGACAGCCTGCATATCGGCATCAGCAACAAGAAGACCGCCCAGACCGGCCTGCACTTCGACCTGATTGGCTACGAGCAGATGGCCTTCTACTGCGGCCCGCGCCACCCGCTGTTCGGCCGCGACAACCTGACCGCCGCAGACCTGCGCGGCCTGGCCTATGTCTCCTTCGAGAGCGATCAGCCCGGCGAGGGCCTCAGCGCGGTCAACTCGGTGCGCACCCAGCAGCAGTTCTGGGGCCGCCTGGTGGCGGTGTCGCCCAACGAGGAGGAAGTGCGCCGGCTGATCCTCGCCGGCCTCGGCTTCGGAGCCCTCACCGTCGAGGGGGCCAAGCCCTTTGTGGCGCAGAAGCTGCTGTTCCAGCTGCCACCCTACGACGAGCTGCCGGTCAACGAGGTGTACCTGGTCACCCCGGAAAACCAGCTACTGACGGATGTGGAGCAGCTTTTTATCGGCCTGCTGCGCGAGGCCACGGTGGCGGCGGTGCGGGCGCGCTACTTCAAGTAGGCAGCACCGCACACAGCGGTAAAGCACAAGGTCCCCCAGCTTGCTGGAACAAGGCCGCTGGGCCGCCTGGCGACTGCGTTAGCGGCTGGCTGGCCTGGCCCGTGGCCCCGTCAGGATTACCAGGGCGATGCCGCCGAGTATGGCCAGGGAGGCCAGGAGCAGGCGCAGGCTGAGGGGCTCGGCGAGCAGGACCACGCCGCCCAGGGCGGCGATCACCGGTACGCTGAGCTGCACGCTGGCGGCGGTGCTGGCTTTCAAGGCCGGCAGGGCGCTGTACCAGACGGCATAACCCAGCCCGGAGGCCAGCGCGCCCGAGGCCATGGCGTAGCCAATTCCGGCTGTGTGTTGCAGGGAGATATCGCCGAGCATCACGGCGCTCAGCACCAGGGCAATGGGCACCGCCCGGAGAAAATTGCCGGCGGTGACCTGCAGCGGATCGCCTGCGCCTTTGCCGCGCAGCGAGTAGATACCCCAGGCCACTCCCGCGCCCAGCATTAGCGCCGAGGCCAGTGGCGGTGGGGCGGAGAGACCCGGTAGAAGCAGGCCGACAAGCCCGCCAATGGCCAGCAACAAGCCACCGAGCTGGGGCAGCCGCAGGCGTTCGCCCCGGTACAGGCCGTATCCGATCATCGTGCTCTGCACCGCGCCAAACAGCAGCAGGGCACCGGTGGCCGTCGACAGCTCGATGTAGGCGAAGGAAAACCCGGCGGCGTAGGCAAACAGGGCCAGCGCCGATAGCCAGTTGCCCTTGCCAATCGCGCTGCCCGCGCGGATGCGCACGATCAGCCAGAGCACCACGGCTCCGGCGATCAGGCGAATGCTGGTAAAGCTGGCGGCATCGATGCTGCCGTCGGCAAGCGCTGCCCGGCACAGCAGGGAGTTGGCGGCGAAGGCGATCAAGGCGAGCGCGGTCATGCTGAAAAGGCGGGTGTGGGACATGGGCTTTCCTGGAACTGCGGTTAGATCTGTGGCGCGCTTCGGTTCGCTCGGGCGATGTCGTTACTCTCCGCGCTTGCCGAAACCCTTGATAAAAAACAGCCAGGCCAAGAGCGGGTAGCAGAAGTAGTGCAGCCCGAAGATCAGCAGCCCCATGGGGCCGGGCTCGTCCTTGAGCATCATCATGCCCAGCAGGCCGAGGTAGAGCAGGGCCAGGATGCCGCCGTAGAGCCACAGCAGGCGACGGCTCTCACTGCGCTGGGGCGGGCGGCGGTTGCGCCAGGCGAACCACAGGTACATGCCGCCGGCAACGGCAGCGGCCACAACCAGGGTGCTGAGCACGCCGCCGAGTTTGACGAAGGTGCGCAGCAGCAGGTTGAGCAGGATAACCGCGGCCACGCCGCCGATAGCCAGGTGGGTGACCGGGACGCTATTGGGGGTGGTGGGCTCGCTCATCAATGTGCTCCTACAGACTGCGATCAAGACCGAAGCGTTTCTTCAGCACCTTCTCCAGCAACGCCTTGGGCACCAGGGCGGCCATTAGCGGCATGCTACGGCTGCCATTGCCCAGGCGCAGCAGGCGCGGGCGGTTCTTCTGCTGCACCGCGGCCAGCAGGTTGCGGGCGAAGTGGCTGGTGGGGGTGGGGTTGTCCTGGGAGGCGTTGGCTCGGGCGCGAATGCCGTCGCGGATCGGCCACCAGGGCGAGGCTTGATCGATCAGCTGTTCGGCCTGCTGGCTGGCGTTGGCCCCGAAGCTGGAGGCGATCGCCCCGGGCTGCACTTCCATCACCTCGATCGAGAAGGGGGCCAGCTCCAGGCGCAGGGCATCGGTCAGGGCATGCACGGCGGCCTTGGAGGCGCAGTAGGCGCCGGCGAAGGGGGTCACCAGCACGCCGGAGACGCTGCCGATATTTACCACCAACCCCTTGTTCCGGCGCAGCAGGGGGAACAGCGCGCGGGTCACGCCGATCAGCGCGAACACGTTGGTCTCGAACTGCTTGCGCATGGCCTCGACGCCGCCATCGAGCAGCGGGCCCATGGCCCCGTAGCCGGCGTTGTTGATCAGCACGTCGAGGCCGCCGACCTCAGTCTTCAGGCGTTCGGCCAACTGGCCCAGGGCCAGGCCATCGTTGACGTCCAGCTGCACGGCGTGAAAGCCGGCGGCGCTCAGGGCGGCCAGGTCTTCGGCTTTGCGTGCCGTGGCCCAGACCTGATATCCGGCCTGCTGGAATGCCTCGGCCAAGGCGCGACCAATGCCGCTGGAACATCCGGTGATCAGGGCGACGGGCTGGGTCATGCAGGCATCCTTGTTCTGTTGTGGGATTTGAATATCAGCGGCTGAAGCTGCCGTGCAGCCGCTCGGCGCGAAACTCCAGGGTACTGGCACGGTAGCCGCTGCGCAGGGTTGGCACAGGCAGACAGCTTTGCCACTCGGCACCGGGCAGCAGTTCGCCGGGGCCGCTGTAGCGCGGGGTTTCATACAGGCGCTCGGCCAGGTTGACGCTGTCGCCGGGGCGGTAGGCGGCGACCTGCCAATGCAGCTCCAGCAGGGCGGCTTCACTGCCGTTCTTCAGGTTCAGGGCCAGCGGGCGATCCGCCGGGCAGCGGTCCGGGGCGTAGTCGAGGCGTAATTCGAGGTGGGCCAGGTGGCGGGTCTCGCGGGCTTCCTGCCAGAGCACCCAGCTGGCGACCAGGCCCAGACCGAGCAGGGCCGCCAGGGACACCGGCATGGCTTTGCTCGGGTAGCGGATCAACAGGATCAGCCAGCTCAGGACCAGTATTGCGCCAATCAGCATGGTGGCAGCCTTGGTAGACAAACAGAGCCTTATCCTACACAAGGTTGCCGCGACATGCGCCCGCCCGGAAACAGCAACGCCGGCCCCTGCAGTGGCAGGGGCCGGCGTCTGTTTACCGCGGGTTGAACGGCGACTTAGCGGGCGACCACGCTCAGTGCTGTGGCCTTGCTGCGGCCGTAGACATCCTCGAGACGTTCGATGTCGTCTTCACCGAGGTAGCTGCCGGACTGCACTTCGATGATCTCCAGAGGGATCTTGCCCGGGTTGCTCAGGCGGTGCACCGAGGTCATGGGGATGTAGGTGGACTGGTTTTCGGTGAGCAGAAACACCTTGTTGTCGCAGGTCACCTCGGCGGTGCCGGAGACCACGATCCAGTGTTCGGCGCGGTGGTGGTGCATCTGCAGGGACAGGGTGGCCCCGGGTTTGACCGAGATGCGCTTGACCTGAAAACGCCCGCCCATGTCCACCGAGTCGTAGGAACCCCAAGGCCGGTAGACCTCGCAATGGTTCTGGGTTTCGCTGCGGCCCTGGGCATCGAGTTGTTTGACCACGGTCTTGACGTCCTGCACGTGGTCGCGGTGGGCGATCATCATGGCGTCCTTGGTTTCCACCACCACGATGTCGTCCAGGCCGATCACCGAGACCAGCTTGCCGTTACCGTGTACCAGGCAGTTGCGGCTGTTGTGCACCATGACATCGCCCTTGGTGACGTTGCCGTTGCTGTCCTTGGCGTGCACGTCCCAGATCGACGACCAGCTGCCGACATCGTTCCAGCCGGCATTGAGCGGCACCAGGCAGGCGCGGCTGGTCTTTTCCATCACGGCATAGTCGATGGAGTTATCCGGGCAGCACTCGAAGGTGGCTGCATCGATCAGCACCACGTCGTCTTCGATCGTGCTGCGCTCCAGGGCCAGCAGGCAGGTGTCGTAGATATCCGGTTCGTGCTGCTTGAGCTCCTCCAGGTAGCGGCTGGCACGGAACAGGAACATGCCGCTGTTCCAGAAGTAATCGCCGGATTCGACGAAGGCGCGGGCGCGCTCCTCATCAGGTTTCTCGACGAAGCTCTGCACCCGTACCACGCCCCGCGGCAGGCTGTCGTCGGCCATGGAGCGGATATAGCCATAGCCGGTTTCCGGGCGGCTGGCGGGAATACCGAAGAGCACCATCTCGCCGTGCTCGGCGGCCTTCTGGGCCAATTGCAGGGCCGCCTCGAAGGCCGCCTGGTCTTCCAGTACATGGTCGGCGGGGAGGATCAGCAGCAGCTCGTCTCGGCCTTCGGCGAGCAGCTTCAGGGCGGCGATGGCCACCGCCGGCGCGGTGTTGCGACCGAAGGGTTCGAGCAGGGTCGCCTGAGTTTCCAGCTTCTGCTCCTTGAGCTGCTCCTGGACGATAAAGCGGTGTTCCTGGTTGCACACCAGCAGTGGCGGCTGCATGCCGGGCAGGCGCAGGCGCTTGATGGTCTGCTGGAACAGGGTGTCGTCGCCGGTCAGGGCGAGGAACTGCTTGGGAAACTGCTTGCGCGACAGCGGCCAGAGGCGCGAGCCGCTGCCACCGGAAAGAATTACTGGAATCATCTCTGTTACTCCTAAGCATCTATGCATTGGGTTGGGCCTGCCCCGCACGCTTGTGCGGCGGCCCGCTGCCCAGGCTGAAACCAGCGCTGGGGGACCACTCCAGAGCGCCTTCTCGCTGCTCAAGGCGCTATTTACCTATCGGTCTATTGCCGATCTTTAGTCTTGTCTGTGGGTGTTATTCGTTGCGGGCCGGGCGCTTGACCCAGACCGGGGAAAGCTTTCCGGCGGTGCCGGTGATGTACAGGCAGACCACTTCGCCGCGGGCCAGGGTGACGGGCTTGAGATCGCTGATCTTCTGGTCGCCGTCGTACAGCGCCAGGCTGACCTTGACCGGATTGACTTCGCGCTGGCCGTTATCGTTCGGGCCGACCGCCTCGACGACCGCGGCCTTGCCGTCGGCGGTTTTCAGGCTGAGGGCGCGGTCGCTCAGGTTCTGCACCCGCAGCAGGGCCTTCTGCTTGTTGTTGAAGGCGGCTTCCTCCACCAGCTTGGGCGTGCTGCCCGGCTGGTTGACCAGGGTGTAGAAGCGATTGGCGTCCAGTTTCACCGGCAGGGTGCTGCTGCCGACCTGGGCGCTGTAGCTGCCCGGCGGCATGTAGCTGAAGTCGCTGGAGCCCAGGGGGGCGATATCGCGCAGGTCGGTGTTGCCAACGCTGACGCTGACTTCGCTATTGCTGGCGTTATAGGCGCGCACGAAGGACGAGCCCTTGGGCGCGCTGGGCGCGTAGAGCGCGCCGTCGCCGGCCTGGGCCTGGAGGCTGCCGAAGCCCAGAGCGAGGGCGCAGGCGTAGAGGGTCCAGCTGTATTTGGTGGGTCTGTTCATAAGTAGAGCTCCATGTGATTGAACAAAATGATCGGTCGATCGGGTGTGCGTTCAAGCCGCCTCAGGGCAGGCCGATTCAGTGGCTGTGGCTGCTGGCCAGACGTTGTTTGTTGCTGCTTTTCAGCGTGGCGATCCAGGCCGGGTCGAAGCCTTCCAGGTCATTGGCCATCGGCAGATAGCGCTCGGGGAATTCCCAGATCACCAGCTGCGGCGGGCTGTTCTTGAATTCCTCGCTCTGCAGGTACTTGAGCATCGGCACGATTGGCCCCTGGCCGTCCTCGGCGTGGTTGCTCAGGTCCCGTTGCAGGTGCTGGCGCAGCGCGCCGGCGAAGTTCCAGGCCGGGTTGGCGCTGTAGCTGGTGCCGACCAGGGCCACCGGCAGCTCGACATCGCCGAGCAGCCCGGCGGCGTCGTCCTGCGGCTGGGCGGGGTGGGTCTCCCGTTGCTGCAACTGGTCAGCGTCGGGCAGCAGCTGGCTGAACAGCGGGTCGAGGGGCAGGAAGCTGCTCAGGTCGCCCTGGTAGGCCGCCTGCCCGGTGGCTTCGGTGACGAAGACCTGCGGTTCGCCATCCAGCTTCACGGCCGCCTGCACGCCCTGGCTCAGATGCTGGGCGGCAATCTCGGCCCCCAGCGGGGTCCAGTGGGTATCGGTACGCAGGAACAGTTGGCCGCGCTCCTTCCCCGCCTGCAGCGGCTGCAGCAGATCGGGTGCGGCGATATCGGCGCGGCGCAGCGCGCGGTGGAAGCGCTGGTAGAGGTCCTGACGCAGCGGGCTGATCGAGTGCTCGCCGATATTTTCCGGATACAGGCGCGCCTTGGCCGGTACCACCGCCAGTACCAGCAGCACATCGCGTTGCGCCAGGTGCGCCTGCACGCCGCGGATCAGCGCCAGGTTGTCGTGCAACTGCTGCTGGCCGTCGGCCACGGGCTTGAACTCTTCATCGGAGTACAGCCAGTCGCGTTCGCCGATCAGCACGCCGGGCCGGCCGGCGTTGAACAGCAGGTAGTCCAGGGCGGCCCAGACGTTGGTACCGACCGTCTTGAGCGGGAAGTGCTTGTCGTAATGACTCTCGAAGGTCTTCGCCAGGCCGCCGTCGAGCAGGCTGAACTGCTTGGGCAACTGGTAGCTCAGCACGCCGGCCAGGGAGCCGAGCGAGAGCAGGCCCAGCACGCCGATAAACAGGGCGACGTAGAGTTTGCGTAAGGGACGCGTCATGCTCGGCCTCATTCAGAATTGGAAATAAAGAAAGGGTGAGTAGCTCTGCGCCGAGAGCTTCATCAGCGAGGCGCAGAACAGCAGCAGCAACGCAGCACGCACCAGATAGCGCGGCATGGCGGCGTTCCAGGTGGCGCGTTGCACCACGACACCGCCGCTGCCAACCACCAGCCCCTGGTCATCACCCGGCACGGCCTTGACCATGCGCGACAGATCGGTCGCTGGCCCATCGGCGCGGGCATCCAGCGCCTTGTGGCGGTAGAACTGGCGCAGGCCGCAAAAGGCCATGACCGCATAGGCCAGGATCAGGGTGGCAATCTGCAGGTCGCTGATGCTGGCGCTGTTGAGTTCGCTGAGCTGCCAGCCCTGGCTGCTGAAGATCGCCGGGCTGAACATGGCGCTGTACATGCGCCAGGCGATGTCCAGATTCTCTGCGCGGAAGATCACCCAGCCGAGCATCACCAGCAGGAAGGTGAACAGCCATTTCAGCGGGTTGATCACCTTGGGCGCGGCATTCACGCCACAGGCGCGCTCGATGGCCAGCCAGGTGCCGTGCCATGCGCCCCAGATCAGGAAGGTCCAGTTGGCCCCGTGCCACAGGCCACCCAGCAACATGGTCAGGAACAGATTGCGGTAGGTGTTGAAGGTGCCGCCGCGGTTACCGCCCAGGGGCACATACAGGTAGTCGCGCAGCCAGGTGGACAGGCTGATATGCCAGCGCCGCCAGAACTCGGTGATGGACTGGCTGATATAGGGCTGGTTGAAGTTCTCCATAAAGCGGAAGCCCATCATCAGGCCCAGGCCGATGGCCATGTCGCTGTAGCCGGAGAAGTCGAAATACAGCTGCGCGGTATAGGCGATCATGCCCAGCCAGGCGTCGCCGGTGCTGGGGTCTTGCAGGGCGAAGATGTGGTCGACCAGCGGAGCCAGGCTGTCGGCGATAAACACCTTCTTGACGAAGCCCTGCATAAAGCGTGTCGCCCCTTCGCTGAACTTGTCGAGGCTGTGGGTGCGGTCGGTGAACTGGTCGGCCAGGTCCTTGTAGCGCAGCACGGGCCCGGCAATCAGCTGGGGGAACAGAGCGATAAAGGCGGCGAAGTTGATCAGGTTTTCCGTGGGTTTGGTGTCACCGCGGTACACATCGATCAGGTAGCTGAGCGACTGGAAGATATAGAAGGAAATACCGATCGGCAGGATCACATTGGTCAGCAGGAACGGCTCCAGGCCGGCCGCCTCCATCACCTTGTTGATGTTCTCCACACCGAAGTTGGCGTACTTGAAGTAGCCCAGGGTCGCCAGGTTGCCGACCACGCCCCACAGCACCCAGCGCTGCGCCGCTTTGCTGCGTACGCCGGCGCGATAGATGCGCAGGCCGAAGCCGTAGTTCCACAGGGTGACGGCGATGAACAGGAGGAGAAAGTCCACCCGCCACCAGGCGTAGAAGGCGTAGCTACCGATCAGGATCAGCAGGTTGCGATAGCGATTGCTGCTCAGGTAGTACAGGCCGAGAAAGATCGGCAGGAACAAGAACAGGAATACGTTGGATGAAAACACCATCCGTAGATCTCCGGTGAGTAGCAACTCTTTCGGGGCTCATAAGCCCCCCCTTTCCCCCCCGCGAGCGGGGAGGGTCTTGCAGTGTTCGTGGGCTGGATTTGCAGGCACCCGCAAGCGGGCGCGGCCGAGCAGCCGGTCTCAGCTATCGCCGTCCTTCAGCGGGTCGAATACCCGGGTCACGTCGCCGCCCAGGCGGAAGGTCTTGAACGGGCCCATCTGCTCCCTGAGTTCTTCGGTGTCGGCCGAGCAGGCATAAAGCGTGCAGTAGGGGGCCAGCCAGGAGTATTTGTTGTCCTTTTTCAGGTCTTCCATGTCCTGCTTTTCGCCGGCTCTGCTGGCGAAATCGTCGGGGTCATTCACCCCGTCCAGTACCCGCTCGGCCAGGCGCTTGAGCGCGCCCTGGTTTTCCGAACGCAGGTCGACGGCGTTGGCCTGGGCGAAGCTGGCGATCATCGTCAGCGGCGGCAGGGCGTAGTTGTGGTAGGCCAGAGCGCGCTGCTTGCGCTTGATTTCGTTGGGCAGAAAACCCTGCTCATCGACCTGGCCCGCGGCCACGCGGAACTGCTCGACAGACCAGTCGAACAGGTCGCGGCGGTCGATGGCCACGGCGGCCGCCATCACCGACCAGGCGGTCCAGTAGGAGTGGTTGTTGATCTTTTTCAGCGGCAGGTCGCTCCAGTCTTTCACCGCCTGATCGGCCAGTTTGGCGAACCAGGATTCGATCACCTGGACTTGCTGCGGGTAGGCAGCCAACGGCTTGGATTCGGAGAATTTCAGCTGCAGGTAGGCACCGGCCAGGCTGCCCAGCGCCCATTTGCGCATCGACTTGCCGGTATGGTTGTAGTCGGTGGAGAGCAGGGCATCGGCCTCGGCCCAGCTGCTCAGCCAGTCCATGGCGCACGCCAGCTGCTCTGGCTGGCCGTCGCGCAGGTAGTGCATGACCTGCTTGTTGAAGTCCTTTTCCAGGCGGGTGATGCCGGAGGTCTGCTGACGAAAGGCCTTTTCCGCCTTGTGGTTCAGCGTCGCGCGGGCCTTGTCAGAGCCCTCGTATTTGCTGGTGAATTGCAGCGTGCCGGTGTAGGGCTTGGGTGCGCCGAGGCAGGCCTTCGGCGCGCCCTCGCGGGTTTCCACCGGCGCGTAGTAGCCCTGCGGCGGGCGCAGGGCTGCCTGGCTGGCGGAGGCCAATAGCAGGGCTCCGAGCAGGCAGGGCAGGGTCAGTGTGCGCATCGGCATAGGTGCCTCATGAGTCGGTTGCGGTGTGTGCGGCGAGCTTGGCCGGGGCGGAGAAATCGTTGCGGCGGCACACTCGTGCCTCCACTTCGAGCGGTTCGCCGCTAGCCTCCGGGCCCATGATTTCCAGAGCGAAGAAATTCAGCTCGGCCCAGTCGCCCTCGTCGCGCAGTTCGAAAGCGAAGCGGCCATTGGTGTCGGAGGTATTGGGCTTCTCCAGCTTGACCTTTTCGCGGCGCCCGCTGAGGTACCAGAGGGTTGCCTTGAGGGTTTTCACCGAGGGGTCGCTGAAGCGGATGTCCACCTGGTGGCGCTTGCTCGGCAAGTCCAGCAGCTGCCCCTTGCCGTTGACCAACACTTCGTTGGCCCCGGGGCGCAGGGTGGTTTTGCTCGAGAGCAGGGCTTTTTTGCCTTCGCAGCCGTTGTCCAGCATGGCCATCATCTGCCGGTGGATCTTGGCCGAGGCCAGGTCGTAGAGCGGGGAGAACTCCCAGATCAGGATCTTCGGCGGGTTGTTCTGGAACTCCTCGCTGCCCAGGTATTCCAGCATCGAGCCTTCCAGACCGCTGCCGGGAAAGGCAACGTTGAGCACATCGGCACCGATATGCTCTTCGAGGAAACCACCGAAGTTGTAGTTGGGGCCGCTGTGGCTGGTACCCACCAGGGTGATCTGCGGCGGTGTGCTGTCGCCGAACAGCTCATCGCTGCCGCTCTCGGCCTTGGGCTCGGTGGCGAACTGGTCGATGTACTGCGGCGCATAGGTGGTGCCGCAGAGCTGGCTGGCGACCTTCTGCATGGTGCCGGTCTTGCCCATCAGGCCGATGCGCTGGCTGACGAATTCCTTCTTCTCGATGGTCTCGAACGCCGGGATGCGCTTGACCGTCTCGGCCACCAGATGCGCCGTGCGCTCGGCTCCGTAGGGCGTCCAGTGCTGGTCGCGGCGGAAATAGAAGGGATGCTCTTGCTGCTCGTCTGCCAGCGGCGAGAGGTCGGGTACGCTGAGGCCGACCTGCTCGAAGCGGGCCAGGGCCTGGCGGTAGTTGCGTAGCGCCAGGTCGTAGTTGAAGCGGCCGCGGTCTTCGGGCTTGAGCTTGCTGCGGTTGACCAGGCCCCGGGTCGGTTGATAGACCATTACCAGTTCCACGCCGCGGCTCTTGAAGGCGTCGCGCAGCTGCTTGAGCATGCGGTAACCCTCGGCGGTGGTGCCGAACTCGGTGCGCAGGTCTTCCTCGGTGCGGAACAGCCAGGCGTCCTGCGCATCAATCAGGGTGGTGAAATTCTTCATGTAGTTGGTGGTGTAGCGGCTGGCGTCATGGGCCGCCGGGCACAGGGAGCAGCAGTCCTCCACCTGATACTGCGGAGCCTTGCTCCGCTCTTCGGCCTGCAGCCCTGCGGCGGCCAGGCAGGTGGCCAGCGCCAGAGGGCTGAGGCCAATCCATTTGTTATCACGCACTTTCATAGAAACAGCCTCGAATTAGTTGTGCAGGTCGACCTGTTTTTCGACCGGATCGATCAGCACGGCCAGCTTGCGTCGCACCATCAGGTCGAGGATTTCCTCCTGCTTTTCGCCGAGGATCCCGGTGAAGCTGATGCCGCTGCTTTTGCTCGGCGCGAGTAGCTCCACGCGGTACAGCTCAACCGACAGCGGCGAGTCGATGGACAGAGGGCTGGAGCCGTTGGCGGCGAGCTTGCCGCCGACCAGGATCAACGAGACTGCGGCGTCGAAGGGGTCGAGTTCGATGTCGCGGTCGGTGTCGGAGAGGTCCTTGATATGGCCGTATACGCCGGTCAGGCCGTTGGCCGCCGAGATGTTCTCGTACAGGCGGATATTGGTGCTGTTGCGCAGGCGAATGCCGTGGCGGGCGTTGTTCAGCACCTTGTTGCCCCACAGCAGATTGTCCGAGCTTTCGTAGATGGTGATGCCGTCGGACTGGTTCTGGTACACCTCGTTGTAGGCCACCAGGTTGCGCACGCTGTTACGGTCGAGGACGATGCCCGAGAGCTTGTTGTCGTAGCTCTTGTTGTTGATGATCCAGCTGTCGTCGACCTCGCGGGAGATGATGATGCCGTGCTTTTTCTTGGTCCCGAACACGCTGTTCTCGGCGATGATCAGGCCGTGGGAACGGTCGTGGGGGTCGATGCCGTAGACGATGTTGTCGCGGTAGGTGTTGCCCTTGATCACCACGTTCTCGGCTTCGTAGCAGTAGAAACCGTACCAGTGGTCGACGAACTCCGAGTCAATCAGCCAACCGGTGGGTTCCGCACGCTTGAGCCGGGCCTGCATGCCCGGGGTGTACTGGGTGATGGAGACGCCGTAGGACTTGCTGTTGCTGTAGCCCAGGCTGGTGAACACGCTGCCGGAGACGTACAGCTCGCTGCCGCCCCAGGACACCACAAACGGACGGAACTCGCTGCCACTGCGAAAGCTGGCCGGGCCGTTGTCCGCTTCGCGCCAGGCCGTGAGCTTGGTGTCGGTGAAGAACAGCTGGCCGTCGTTGACCATAAAGCTGCCGCGCTCCTGGGACAGGCGCAGGTCCTTGGTGTCCTTGCCCACATGCAGGGTCGCGCCCTGGGCCACCACGATCGGCAGGCGCGCCAGGTAGACGCCCGGCTTGACCTCGCTGAACTGGCTGTCGGGCAGGGCCTTGGCGATGTCCTGCGGGGTGACGTAGCCACCCTCGATAAAGATCGCGTGGGGCATGCCGTTCTGCCGTTTGACCCATTCGCGCAGGCGCTCGTTGCCGCCGACGAAGTCCTTCAGCGCGTCCTGCTGCAGCATGCGCCGCACTACCACCTTGCCGCCGGGGCTGCGCTTGATCTTGGCCTCCACGGCCGCCGCGGTGTAGCCGCTGAGGTCGGGCAGGGTGGGCTCTTCCAGGTGCAGCTGTTCGATGGGGGCGCTGGTGACCGTGTAGTTGCTGGTTTTCTTCAGTGCCCGGGTCGCCGCCTTGGCGCTTTCCGGGGTCGTTGCCGCTTGCACCCAGGGGGCTGCCAGCTGCAGCGCGCCAAGCAGAATACTGCTGCACAGCAGGCCCGCTGCGCAGCTTTGTTTGAGTGTGCCTGGTCGTTGCGTCATGGCGTTGTCCTCAGAATTTCCAGATAACGTCGACGAAAGCGCGATGCATCAGCGAATCGGTATCGTTGCCATAGGCATCGCCGGGCTTGAATACGCCACCGCGAAAACGCACCAGCGCCGACGGCTCGTCGATCGCCTCGCTCATTGCGGCGGGCAGCAGGCCCTGCTTGAAGTACTTGGTGACCACCAGATCCAGTTCCTGGCCGAGGTCTTTCTCGCCATTCACCAGGGCCACCTGGGAGGCCGGAACGTTGTCCGAGAGCGGGTCGTCGAAACGTGCATTGATCCCGCTGCGGCCGATCTGCTGGCGGTCATCGACCCGCCAGAACTTGTGGTAGACCAGGCTGGCGTCATAGTCATCGGCCAGCTGCCAGCTGCCGAACAGGCTGGCCGACTGCAGGTTGCTCAGCTCGCCACGGAAGACTTCACCGAAACGGTGAACCCGAGAGCGCGTGCCGGTGAAGGACGAACGGTTGCTTTGCAGGCCGGTCTGGCGGTAGTTGCCCGTGCCGTTGCCGTCTTCATCACCGCTGCCACTGCCGCGGGCGTAGGCCGCGCCGACTTGCCAGCTGGGGTCCAGGCGAAAGCGCAGGCCCAGGTCGGTGCCCCAGGCGCTGACGCTGTCGCTGTGCTTGCCGGTGGCAACTTCCTGGCCGTTGACCCGTTCACGGGTGAGGTCTTCGCGGTCGCCGGTCAGCGAGGTGAGGCTGGCCCAGTAATTGACCGGCTTCTGGTTGCGGAAGTTGTAGGCATCGCTGTGGGCCTGCACGCCGAGCCAGGTCAGCTCGCCGGTGGCGCGCTTGTCCAGGGTGTCGAGGGTTTGGCCTGGGCTGGCCAGCTTGCCGTCATCACGCGAGTGATGGGCGCTGAGGCCGAGCCAGTGGCCGGGCCGCCATTGGGCTGCGACATCGCCGAACAGGTGCAGGCGGTCCTCGTCTTCCGGAGCCAGTTCGTCGAGGTCGGTGCGGTACTCGCTGAAGCGTTGCGCCACCCCGAGGCCGGCGCGTAGCAGGCTGGTGTCGAAGGTCCAGTTGAGCGCTTCGATATTGGTGTCGCGCCATTGCCCGTCATCGTTGTGCAGGCGTTGCAGGCCCAGGCGCAGGTGCTCGCCGGGGTAGTCGGTGAGGCCGGCGTAGTCGACCCAGAATTCGCGCATGGCCAGGTAGTTCTTGTCCCGCTCGCGGCTGTCGTCCTGGGAGTCGCTGCTCAGCTCGGGGTCGGACGACTCCAGGGTATCGGTCTCGATGATGTCGCTGGCGACCACAGCCTGGCCCATGGCGTAGGCGCTCCAGTCACCGCGCTGGCCGTAGAGCCAGGGGCGCACGTCGACACCGATACCGTTGACGTCGCCACCGTCGCGGGTGCCGAGGTCGCGGTCATCTTCCGATTGCACGGTGATCTTGACGTCGACCCCGAAGTTTTCGTCGCTCATCTGCACCGCCCATACCGAGCTGGCGGAGAGTAATGAGGCGCTCAGGCCCAGGCCTGCGCTGATCCTGTTGAGTTTCATCGCGTAGTCCTTGTTCATTGGTTGTGCGCCTGCAGTGCGCTTGTCGCTTGCCAGGCGTTGCCGCGGGCCTCGTGCTCCTCGCGCAGCAGTTGTTCGGCCTGGCTGCGTTGGGCCGGCTCTAGCTGCTGGGCGATCTGCTGGGCCAGTGCGCTGGCTTGTGGGGTGTTCTTGGGAAGTGCCAGCTGGCTGAAGACGAAGGCGTTGACCAGGTCGGGGCGCACGCCCTTGCCCTGGGAATACATCTTCGCCAGGGCGAAATCGGCGTTGATCTGGCCGTTACGGGCGGCGCTGAGCAAATGATCCAGGGCCTGCTGCGGATAGACCTCGCCGAGGTAGCCGCGCAGGTAGAGCTGGCCGAGGAAGTAGTTGGCGCTGGGTTCGCTGGGCGCGGCCTTGCGCAGATGCTCTTCGGCCTTGTGTGGGTCCTGTGGTACCAGCTTGCCTTCGTAGTACAGGCGTCCGAGCAGCAGTTCGGCCCGCGGCAGCGCTGCGGCGCGGCCTTTGTCGATGTAGCCCATCAGGGTGTCGATGTCGCCCAGGCCCGGATAGTCATAGAGCAGGCGAGCCAGGCTGACCCAGGCGGCCGGGTAGGTCGGGGCGATGGCTTCTAGCAGTTCCTGGGCCTTGCTTTCGTCCGGGGTACCCAGTTCGGCGTCGGCCAGCACCAGGGCGACGGCATCCACCCGCTGGGGGGCCACGGCCGCGCTGCGGTAACCGGCCATCAGGCGCTGCAGCAGGGCCTTCTGTTTATCGGCCTTGCCCTGCTTCTGGTACACGGTGGCCAGCTCGACATAGCAGACATCGGTCTCGGCGATCAGGCCCTGGCAGATCTGCTCGATCTCATCGAGGTGCTGGTCGTAGTTGCCCTGGCTGCGATAGACCAGAATCTGGGCCAGATCGGCCTGGGTATGGCCTTGCTGACGCCAGGTGGAGATACGCTGTTGTACGTTCATGGCGGGAAAGTCCTGTGGGTACTGCAGGTAGAGCATGACCAGCGGCAACAGGCTGCCCGGCTCACCTGCGGTAAAGGCGTCATTCAGCAACTCGGCCGCCTCCTGGCGCTCGGCCTGGCTGGTGTTGGCCTTGCGAGCGAGCAACTTGCCCAGACGCGCCTTGGCTCGCGGCGACTCGTCCAGGGCCAGGCGGTAGGTGCGCTCGGCCTTTTCCAGGTCTTGCGCGGTGCCGCCGGCCACCTGCAGGTCGGCCAGACCGATCTGGGCGTTGACGTAGCCCAGTTCAGCCAACTGGCGGTAGTTGCGCTCGGCGGTGCTGGTGTCGCCGCGCTTCAGCGCTTCGGCGGCCAGACGCTCGTCCGGCAGCCCGGCGCAACCGGCCAGGCTCACCGCCAGGGCGAGCGCCAGCAGGGGCGTGGCATGTGTGATGGTGGCCATTGCTGCGTCCTCCTCAGAGACCTGCCGCCAGGGCTTTGTCGATCACCCAGTCGAACGATGGACCGCGGTCGAGGATGACCTCTACCGGCTGGCCGGCGAGGCTGCTGTCGAGGCGCTGCTCCGGTTCGATAAGCACGCGGATATCTGCCGACAGGCCGCCGTCATGCAGGCTGCTGCTGACGATCTTGCCGTAGCGCGGGCTGTCTTCGCCGGCAACCCAGAAGCTGGCGCGGCTACCCGGGCGAGCCTGGGCGAAGTTGCGGAAGGGGAAGCTGGCCAGCACGGTAGCCTTGGTGTTCTGCGGTACCAGTTCGAAGATCACGTCACCCTTGTTGGCGAACTGGCCGTCGGCCACCAGCTGACGCGCCACCTTGCAGTCGCAGGGGCTGGTCAGGGTGCCTTTCATCTGTTTGCCGAACAGCGTTTCGATATTCTCCGGGGTCATCTGCTCGTCGGTCAGGTGGCCCTTGAGCATCTCCAGCATGCTGGCGGAGAAGGTGGCGATGGGCGCGCCTTTCTCGACCATGGCGTTCGGGCCGAGCAGGCTCTGCACCATGCCCTCACGCGGCATGGTCACCTGCAGGCTGGGTATGTTGACCTGCGCCGACTGGGCGTGGGTGACGAAGTAGATGCCGTAGACCGACTTGAAGATAAAACCGAAGGCGGCCAGGCCGACGAGGAAGATCGCCAGGCTGAAGGTCACGGCCTTGAGCCGGCCGAATACGCCCATACCGGAGCCGCCCGCGCCGTTCTTGCGCGCTTTGGTGAAGTTCTCCCGTTGCAGGGTGCTCAGCAGGTCGCCAGCGCTGACCAGTTCGCCGCCCAGGTAGGCGCTGATCAGGTAGCGCAGGGTGGCCTGCTCGCGTGGCTTGAGGTTATGGAACTGACAGCCGATGCGGGCGCTTTCGCTATCCACCGAGCGCACCTGGAACTCGATGTCGATACCCAGGTTGAGGCTGTCGAGCTTGAACTGCAGACGACCCTTGTAGAAGTCGCCGACCTGAATCGGCTGCTTGCTGTCGGCGAAGCTGAAGCCGCCAGCCGAAATATCGCTGATCGGTTGCTCGATACGTTCGCGGTTCTTGTTCAGGTAGTGCAGCACGGCCGGGATCTTGACCCGCGCATGCTGGCGCTGGGCTTCTGATTCATGGACCACATTGACGTTGACGGCTGTATTCATGGTTGCAAATTCCTGTTCAAAAAGGGTTCCGGCCGGGGTCCGCTCATACCAACGCCAGAAGCGTGGCGATAAAGAGGCTGGCAGCAGCAAAAGTCATGGAGCGCGAGGACCAGGTGTTGAACCAGCGCTGGAAGCTCAACAGGCCGCGGTCGAGTTTGGTCGGCTGGCGGGTCCAGGACTGCCGGTCGAGACGGAAGAACACGTAGATCTTCACCATCGCGCCGACGATCTGGTTGTAATAGAGAATGACCGGGTAGGCCGGGCCGATACGGTGGCCGGTGACGCTGAGCAGCAGGGTCAGTGCCAGGCGGGTCAGGCCAATCCACAGCAGGTAGGCGATAAAGATGCCGGGGCCGTACTTGAGGCTGGCGATGATCGCCACGCTGAGGCCGAGCAGGCTGGTCCACATCGATACCCGCTGGTCGAACAGCACCAGGCTGGTAAACCAGCCGAGACGCTTGCGACCCAGACCCAGGGCGCGGGCGTTCTGCCGCAGGTTGTTGCCATACCAGCGGAACATCAGCTTGCGGCTGGCCTTGAGAAAACTCTTCTCCGGTGGGTGCTCGACCGTATTGATCGCTGCATCCGGCACGTAGAAGGTGTCATAGCCCAGGCTCATCAGGCTGAACCAGCTGGACTTGTCGTCGCCAGTGAGAAACTGGAAACGTCCCAGGCGCCAGTGCTCCAGGTGATCGCTTTCCACATCGGCGATAAAGGCCGGGTTGGTGACCACCTCGGCGCGAAATACCGACATGCGACCGGTCATGGTCAGCACGCGCTTGTTCAGCGCCATCGAGCACATATTGAGATGGCGCTGGGCGAAGCGCAGCTTGTGCCACTCGCTCATGATGTAGCCGCCGCGCACTTCGCACAGCTCGTTGGTGGTCAGGCCGCCGACATTGGGGAACAGCTTGAACCAGGGCACTGTCTTGCGTACCACGCCCTCGTCGAGCACGGTATCGCCATCAACCACCGCGACCACAGCATTCTTGTCCGGCATCTGCCGGGAGATGGCACGAAAGCCGTAGGCCAGGCCATCCCGCTTGCCGGTGCCGGGAATGCGCACGAAGTCCAGAGTGACCTGCGCAGGCGGGTTCATCCGCGCCCAGAGGTTTTTCACCAGCAGTTCATCGGACAGCTCGACGATGGAGCACACCACCGTAGTCGGGAAACCGCAGTCGATCGCCTCGCGAATCACCGAGCGGTACACCTGGGCGGTGGTCAACGCGTCGATGCGGAAACTGGTGACCAGCAGAAACACGTGGGACGGGTCGGCGTCCTTGCCGAGTTTTTTCACCTTGCGCCGGTAGTAGGGGTACACCACATAGAGAAACAGGGTGCCGCGCACGAAGTGCACCGCGCCCATGGAGTAACGCCAGATGCCGACAGCGCCGATCAGCAGGAGGTAGTCGCGCGACTCGGGGTCGAACACGCTCCTGGGCAGGGCCAGCGCGAGCAGCATCAGCAGGGATAGGTAGAACAGCCAACCCGCCGCCTCGAGGAGGACGGTCTTTAGCGTGTTTGTCTGTTGCATATGCGTATCCATCATGTGCGCCGGAAGAATCCTGGGCCGGGCTGCTCGCGCGCCCAGGGTTCGGCCTCGCGGGCTGAACGGCGGGTGAACGCACCCACCGATCGCCTGCGGGATTTACCAGCAGATACCTTCGGAGCCAGCACGCGACGCCGTCGGCATAAAGCCGATCAGGTCGACCACATGCTTGCCGGCGAGGGCCTGCTGGGCGAGGGGCGCGAAGCGCTCGTCGGCATTGCCCAGGACGATGATCTCGGCGTTCTCGACCACTGCATCGAAGTCGCTGTTGAGCAGCGAGGACACGTGGGGAATCTTCGATTCGATGTAGTCCTTGTTGGCCCCGTAGACGCGGGCATATTCGACGTTGCTGTCGTAGATGCTCAGCTCAAAGCCCTTGCCGATCAGCATCTCGGCCAGTTCCACCAGCGGGCTTTCGCGCAGGTCGTCGGTGCCGGCCTTGAAACTCAGACCGAGCAGAGCGACCTTGCGCTTGTCGTAGCTGGCGATGATGTCGTAGGCGTTCTGCACCTGGACGCCGTTGCTGCGCATCAGCGAGCCGATCATCGGCGCGTCGACATCCAGGCTGCTGGCGCGATAGGACAGGGCGCGCACGTCTTTCGGCAGGCATGAGCCGCCGAAGGCGAAGCCCGGCTTCATGTAGTACTTGGACAGGTTGAGCTTGTGGTCCTGGCAGATCACGTCCATCACTTCGCGGCCATCGACGCCGACGGCCTTGGCGATGTTGCCGATCTCGTTGGCGAAGGTGACCTTGGCCGCATGCCAGACGTTGCAGGTGTACTTGATCATCTCGGCGACATCGATGTCCTTGCGGATGATCGGCGCGTCGAGCTCGCGGTAGATGCTTTCCAGCAAGTCACCGGAGGCGGTGTCGAGTTCGCCGATCACGGTCATGGGCGGGAAATCGTAGTCCTTGATCGCGGTGCTTTCGCGCAGGAACTCGGGGTTTACCGCCACGCCGAAGTCGACGCCGGCTTTCTTGCCCGAGCAGTCTTCGAGGATCGGAATCACCACGTTTTTCACGGTGCCCGGCAGCACGGTGCTGCGTACCACTACGGTGTGGCGCTCGGGCTTGTTGCGCATGGCAAAGCCGATTTCGCGGCACACGCCTTCGATGTAATCGAGCTCCAGGTCGCCGTTCTTCTTGCTCGGCGTACCGACGCAGATAAACGACACCTCGGTGTCGCGGATCGCGTCGGCCACATCGGTGGTGCCGCGCAGGTGGCCGGAGTTCAGACCCTGCTGCAGTAATACTTCCAGACCGGGTTCGACTATGGGCGATTTGCCACTGTTGATCAGGTCGATTTTATGCGCGGAGATATCCACGCCGACCACGTCATGACCGCGCGCCGATAAACAACCGGCACATACGGCACCGACATAACCCAAACCAAAGATACTGATTCGCATCGTATTACCTCGTCCATTTAGTACGTAATTAATGAGTGGCTTTTGGCCAACACTGTTCGTTTAACTCAGTGCGATAAGCAGACTGAATTAATTTAGGCATTAGGAGTTTGCGACAGTCGAAAATGGCTGCCGGAGAAGGGCTTATAAAATAAAACATGCCCCGTTTAACTTTTGAGCTGCTGGTCTGCTAGGCTCTGGCTCAAGGCTTCTAGTGATTCTTTTGGTCGGCGCAAGTTCTCCTGTCGTCGCTCAGCAACTTTTCTTTGGGTATAACTATCCAGCGGACATGCGTCCGGCTATTAAGGGCAGTTTTGGTTCATGTAGAAAGTTACATGAAGAAATATGTTGCGTGGTTAAGAGTGCGGGATTTTTCCTATAGTTCCTACCGTTCGTCCACTTTTGTTAATTGTGTGCACTGTTGAAGTGATGGCCACTGATTGCACGCTGATGGCAATTTATAAGCAATTTATAGTCAGGCTATTAAGCGCCTTGCGCGGTGTATAAAGCGGGCAGAAAGTTCAGTTTTATTAACGCGCGATAGTTGCCCCGCCGGCGAGGGGGAGGCAGATGTGCGCAATGCGGGGGTTGGCGGGCCGGGGGACGGCCCGCTGGAGGGAAGAAAAGGGGGGCGGAATCAGTCTTGCGGGTGATCGCGCAGGAACACCAGCTTGTCGGCTTGCGAGTGTTCGGCCGAGAAGCGGTAACCCTCATAGGCGAAGTCCTTGAGGCCTTCGGCTGTGCGCAGGCGCTCCTTGATCACATAGCGTGCCATCAGGCCACGGGCCTTCTTGGCGTAGAAACTGATGATCTTGTACTGACCGTTCTTCAGGTCCTTGAACTCGGTGTCGATAATCCGCGCATTCAGCGCCTTGCGTTTCACCGCGCCGAAGTACTCGGTGGAGGCCAGGTTGAGCAGCAGCTGATCGCCCTGGGCGGCCAGGGCCTCATTGAGCCAGCCGCTGATGCGCTCACCCCAGAAATCGTAGAGGTTGTTGCCGCGCGGGTTGGCCAACTTGGTACCCATCTCCAGGCGATAGGGCTGCATCAGGTCGAGGGGGCGCAGCACGCCATAAAGACCGGAGAGCATGCGCAGATGGTCCTGGGCAAAGTCGAAATCGGCTTCGCTGAAATCTTCGGCGTTGAGCCCGGTGTAGACATCGCCCTTGAACGCCAGCAGCGCCTGCTTGGCGTTGGACGGATTGAACGGCCGCTCCCAGCTGCCGAAGCGCGCGGCATTGAGACCGGCGAGCTTGTCCGACAGGTGCATCAGCTCGGCGATCTGCGCCGGGCTGAAGTCGCGCAACTGGTTGATCAGGTCCTGGGCGTGGTCGAGGTGTTCGGGCTGGGTAAAACGCGGGGTCGCCGGCGGCGTGTCGTAATCGAGGGTCTTGGCCGGCGAAATCACCATCAACATAGGGTCTGCTCCTGAAAGTCTGCGGCGATTCTAACAGGCCGTTGAAAAACTACCTGCGCGGGCCCTTTTATTGAACAGATAGAGTCAGTTGATCGTTCCTCGGGGTAGGGTGGAGATGGCGAAGCCTTGTCCACCATGGAGCCGGCGCGGCATACAAGGCTTCGCCATGTACGCCCTACACACTGACCCGCTTGACCCAGGGGCGGCCCCGGGGTTGTAGTTTGCCCGGGTCAACCCTCTCAAGGAGCTGCCATGACCGCCTGTAACCATTCGCGCTGGGAGCCTTCCCACGACTACCGCCCCCTGGAAACCACGGCCGAGCGCCAGGCCTGGCGGGTGGCGGCGCTGACCGGGGCGACCATGCTGGTGGAGATTGTCGCCGGCTACGCCTTCAACTCCATGGCCCTGCTCGCCGATGGCTGGCATATGGCCTCGCATATGCTCGCCATCGGCCTGACCGCCCTGGCCTACCTGCTGGCGCGGCGCTATGCCGATGACCCGCGCTTCGCCTTCGGTACCTGGAAGGTCGAGGTGCTGGCCGGCTTTGCCAGTTCGCTGATGCTGCTGGCTGTGGTGGTCATGCTGGCCTTCGAGTCGCTGTGGCGCTTGTGGCAGCCTCAGACGATCGCCTTCGACATGGCCCTGTGGGTGGCGGTGGTCGGCCTGCTGGTCAACCTGGCGTCGGCCTGGCTGCTGCGCGATCAGCATGAACATACACACGAACACAGTCATGCCGATCATGACCATACGCACAAGCATGGCGCGGCCGGCAAGGACCTCAATCGCCACGCCGCCTTTGTCCATGTGCTGGCCGATGCCCTGACCTCGGTGGCCGCCATCGTCGCGCTGCTGGGTGGGCTGTTGTTCGGCTGGAGCTGGCTCGATCCGCTGATGGGGGTGATCGGTGCCGTGATCATCGCGGTGTGGGCCAAGGGCCTGCTGCTGGAAACCGCCAAGGTGCTGCTCGACCGCGAGATGGACAGCCCTGTTGTCGAACGGGTACGCAGGGCCTTGGCCCAGGAGGCGGACACCGAACTGGCGGATCTGCACCTGTGGCGCGTCGGCCGGAGTCAATTCGCCTGCATCGTCAGCGTGGTGACCCATGGCGCGGCCACGGCGGATCGCTACAAGGTGCGGCTGGCGGGAATCAGCGAGCTGGTGCATGTGACCGTGGAGGTCAATTGCTGCAGCACTGGGGCGGCTGCGGGGGAGGAGTGAAGCAAAATTTCCGACGGCGCTGGCGGCGGTCGGACTTCCGACTTTAACGGCGGCCGGGCAGTGCGCCAAGCGCTATTTGTCGCGCCGACAAATAAACCTGTAAATGCTCAAAAAAACGTTTTTCTGTCATCTGAATTAGAGTAATTAAAAGGCAAGACCGCCGAACCCTGCAGACAGGTGGCGGCCATTGGCCCTCACCTTACTTGCAGCCTTCTCAGCCTCGGCACTGAGGAGTCGACGGCCCCTCCGCGGCGCAGCCTCGCCCCTGCGTTGCTTGGCTACTACAAGAAGGTGACCGAGTATGGATGACCACGGACGCTCCGAACCCACCGCCCCAACCCTGTACGCCCTCGACACCAATGTGCTGATCCACGACCCCAACGCGCTGCTGAATTTTCAGGAGCACCATGTCGCTATTCCGATGACCGTACTGGAGGAGCTGGACAAGCTGAAGACCGGCAAGCAGGGCGTAGCCGCCGAATGTCGCCAGGCCATTCGCCTGATCGACAAGATCCTCGGTGTGGCGACCCCGGAAGAAGTGGAGCTGGGCGTGCCAATCCAGCGCGAAAAGAGCGGGCCCTGCGGTTACCTGTCGATCCTGATGAGCAAGAGTGCCTCGCCCATCACCTGGCTACCGGAAGACCTCAACGACAACAAGATCATCAATCAGCTGGTGGAGCTGAAGGCGCGCCGTCCGGGGCTCAACGTGGTGCTGGTGACCAAGGACATCAACATGCGCCTGAAGGCGCGGGCCTGCGGCATCGACTCGGAGGACTACCACACCGACCAGCTGGTCGACGACGTGTCCTTGCTGTCGCAGGGTTACCACAACATGGACGGCTCTTTCTGGGACCGCGTGAACAAGGTGGAAACCCGCCAGGACCACGGCCGTACCTGGCACCGCGTGCAGCTCACCGACAACCTGCCGGCGGTGCACGTCAACGAGTTTATCCTCGACGAGCAGGGCTTTGTCGGCTGGATCAAGGGCATCAAACACGGCGAACTGCTGATTCTCGACATGCATCAGGAACCCTTGATGCACCAGGAGGCCTGGGGCCTGCGCCCCAGGGATGTCTACCAGTCACTGGCGCTGTTTGCCCTGCTTGACCCGGACATCCACCTGGTCAACCTGTCCGGCGCGGCCGGCTCCGGTAAAACCATCCTGGCCCTGGCGGCGGCCATCGAACAGACCATGGTCAGCAAGCGTTATCGCAGAATCATTGCCACCCGCAGCGTGCAGGGGCTGGATCAAGAGATCGGCTTTCTGCCCGGCACCGAGGCCGAGAAGATGGAGCCCTGGCTCGGCGCGATCACCGACAACCTCGAAGCCCTGCATATGGACGACGAGAACACCCACGGCAGCGTCGACTACATCCTGCAAAAGGTGCCGCTGCAGTTCAAATCCCTCAACTACATCCGTGGCCGTAGCTTCCAGCAGAGCCTGATTCTGATCGACGAATGCCAGAACCTTACCCCGCACCAGATGAAAACCATCATCACCCGTGCCGGCAACGGCTCCAAGGTGGTCTGCCTGGGTAACCTGGCGCAGATCGATACCCCCTACCTGTCGGCCCCCAGCTCGGGCCTGACCTATCTGACGGAGCGCTTCAAGGACTTCGAACATGGCGTGCATATCACCCTGCAGGGTGTGCCACGCTCGATCCTCGCCGAGTACGCGGAAACCCATATGTAGCAATCCCCGCCAGCGTCCTGACTACGCCGCCCTTATCGGGCGGCGTAGTCGTTTTTAGCGTGGCCGGTGGTCATTGCCAGGTGCTAGAAGTTGACCGGCGGGTTTACAATCGGGCCATCCCTTTCTGGAGTTCGCCCGTGCTTACCCATCTCGATGCCCAGGGCCATGCCCATATGGTCGATGTCACCGACAAGGCCAATACCTTCCGCGAAGCCAGTGCCGAAGCCCGGGTGCGCATGCGCCCGCAGACCCTGCAGATGATCGTCCAGGGCGAACACCCCAAGGGTGATGTATTTGCCGTGGCGCGGATCGCCGGGATCCAGGCAGCGAAGAAAACCAGCGATCTGATTCCGCTGTGCCATCCGCTGATGTTGACCGGGGTCAAGGTCGAGTTGACGGCCGAAGGCGAGGATGCCGTGCATATCCGCGCCACCTGCAAACTGGCCGGCCAGACCGGGGTGGAAATGGAAGCCCTGACCGCCGCCAGCGTCGCCGCCCTGACCATCTACGATATGTGCAAGGCGGTGGACCGCGGCATGGTGATCGAGCAGGTGCGCCTGCTGGAGAAACTCGGCGGCAAGAGCGGCCACTACAAGCTGGAGGAGCAGGCATGATTCGCGTGCAGTATTTCGCCCGTTACCGCGAGGCCCTGGGCCTGGATGGCGAGCAGCTCAGTGGCGAGTTCACCAGCCTTGATCAGCTGCGCCAGCACCTGCTGGCCCGCGGCGGGGTGTGGGATGTACTGGCCGAGCAGAACCTGATGTGTGCGCGCAATCAGGAACTCTGCAGCCTGGATGAGCCCTTGGCGGCAGGCGATGAAGTGGCGTTCTTCCCCACTGTGACCGGCGGTTGAGCGTCTGTTCTTGTCGCGGCTAAAGCCCATTCCACAGTGGGTAGGAGGCGATACCCCTGCCGCCAGTTAAACCCACCCTACGCCCCTCCCACAGAGAGCATCTGCATGAGCATTCGCGTCCAGTCACAACCCTTCGATCCGGGCACTGAACTCAATGCCCTGCACGCCGCCAACCTGGGCATCGGTGCGGTGGTCAGCTTTGTCGGCTATGTGCGCGATTTCAACGAGGGCCGCGAAGTGGGCGGCATGTTTCTCGAGCACTTTCCCGGCATGACCGAGAAGGCCCTGGGCAAGATCGCCGAGGAGGCCGCACAGCGCTGGCCGCTGCTGGGTATCGAGGTCATTCACCGCATCGGCCGCCTGGAACCGGGTGAGCCAATCGTCTTCGTCGGCACCACCAGCGCCCACCGGCAGGCGGCATTCGACGCCTGCAACTTCGTTATGGACTACCTCAAGACCCGTGCGCCGTTCTGGAAGAAGGAAGACACCGCCGAAGGCCCGCGCTGGGTCGAGGGGCGCTGCAGCGACCAGGCGGCGGCCGAGCGCTGGAAAACTTCAGAGTGAGGGCAGCCTGGGTGCACGGATGCCGTGTGCCTTGTCCTTGCTCTGACGGTACTCGCGAAAGGCCTCGGCAATGATCTGGCGCAGCTGTTCGTCGTCCCAGGGTTTGGTCAGGAAGCGGTAAATGGCTCCCTGGTTGATCGCGTCGGTGACCGATTTCAGGTCGGTATAACCCGAGAGCACGATGCGTATGGTGTCCGGGTGCAGGTCCTTGACCCGGCTGAAGAACTCGGTGCCGCTCATCTCCGGCATGCGCTGGTCGGAGAGGATCACCTGCACGTCGTGCTTGGCCAGCAGCTCGAAGGCGTCCTGGGCGCGGGTTGTCATCAGGATCTTGTAGCCGTCGCGGCGCAGCAGGCGGGCCAGGGCGCGCAGGATATTTTCCTCGTCATCGAGCAGCAGCAGGGTCTGTGCCGGCTCACTGCCGCTGAGCTGCTGCATGCTCGGGGTCTGGGTCAGTATGCGTTCGCGGAGAAACACCTCAAGCTCGGCGAAGGGCATGGGTTTGGCGAAGTAGTAGCCCTGAAACAGGTCGCAGTGGCTCTTCTTCAGAAAGGCGAACTGCGGCTCGGTTTCCACGCCTTCGGCGATCACCTTGAGGCGCAGGTGGTGGGCCATGGAAATGATGCCCTGGGTGATAGCCGCGTCGTGCTGGTCGCTGATGATTTCCTCGACGAAGGAGCGGTCGATCTTGACCTTGTCGATGGGTAGACGCTTGAGGTAGTTGAGGCTGGAGAAGCCGGTGCCGAAGTCGTCGATGGCGATCTTCACCCCGAGCTTTTTCAGCTGGTGCAGGGTGCTGATCGCCTGCTCGGCATGGTTGAGCAGCACCCCTTCGGTGATCTCCAGCTCCAGCCGTTCGGCATTGAGCTGGTGCTTGTGCAGCACCGCCTGGATGGCTTCGACGAAGTTGCTGCGCTGGAAGTGGACCGAGGAGATATTCACCGCCACCGTCGGCCCGCTCATGCCTTGGTCGCAGAGCTGGCGCATCTGCCGGCAGGCGGTGTCCAGCACCCAGACGCTGAGGGGAATGATCTGCCCGGTGTCTTCGGCCACGGGGATAAACAGGGTCGGTGGAATAAAGCCTTTCTCGGGGTGATTCCAGCGCAGCAGGGCCTCAACCCCGACCACGCGGCCGGTGCGGCCATCGATCTGCGGCTGGTAGTAGAGGTCGAAGGCCTGGCTGTCCAGGGCCTTCTGCAGTTCGTTGCGCAGGGTTACGCGTTCGCCGACCCGCTGATTGAGGTCGTTGGTGTACCACTGGTAATTGTTGCGGCCCTCCTGCTTGGCCTTGTACATGGCCAGGTCGGCCTGCTGGATCAGGTGCGCGGGCTGCGCCAGCAGGCCGTCGCTGAGGGTGATGCCGATACTGGCGGTGATATGCAGTTCGATACCGCCCACCGGATAGGGGCGGGCGATGTCGCTGAGCAGGCGCTCGGCCACCAGCAGTACATCCTCCTCGCGGGCCAGGTCCGGCAGCAGCACCAGAAATTCGTCGCCGCCCATGCGTGCCACGGTATCGCCGGGGCGCACCTGGGCGCACATGCGCCGGGCCACTTCGATGAGGATCTGGTCGCCGGAATGGTGGCCGATCGAGTCGTTGATCGGCTTGAAACCGTCCAGGTCGATAAACATCACCGCCAGACTGCGCTGGTAGCGCTGGGAGATCTGGCAGCCCTGGCGCAGGCGGTCTTCCAGCAGGGCGCGGTTGGGCAGCCCGGTGAGCACGTCATGGCTGGCGTTGAAGCTCAGCTCGGCCTGGTAGCGGCGCTCTTCGCTGATGTCGTTCTGCACACCGATAAAGTGGCTGACCTGGCCGTGCTCGTCGAGTACCGGGGAAATATACAGATCGTTCCAGAACGGGTTGCCGTCCTTGCGGTAGTTGCGCAGCACCACATGCACTTCCAGCAACTGCTGCAGGTGGTGGCGGATCAGGGCGAGCGCCGGCTGGTCACGCTCGTCCGCCTGCAGGAAGCGGCAGTTGCGCCCCAGCACTTCGGCCTCGCTGTAGCCGGTGATGCGCTCGAAGGCCGGGTTGACGTAGATGATCGGGTGATCGGGAGCCCGGGCGTCGGTGATGATTACGCCGTTGAAGCTCGACTCCAGGCCGCGCTTGAGCAGGCGCAGCTGTTTTTCCGCCTCCTTGCGTTCGCTGATATCGCGCAGCGACAGCAGGCGTACCTGGCTACCTTCCCAGTCGGTTTCCGAGAGGTGGACTTCCACTTCCAGGGTCTCGCCGGCCGGGGTTGGCAGGTGCCATTCGAAGAGCTCACCGGCGCTCAGGGGCAGGTCGAAGACCTGGGCTTGCAACTGCGCCTGGTCGGCCCTGAACAGCCGCTCGGCCGCCGGATTGGCGTAACACAGCTGGCCCTGTTCATCGACCACCAGCAGGGCGTCGCGGGTGTCGTTGAGCAGCTTGCGGAAGGACTGCTCGCGGCGGGCGGCCTGCTGATGAGCCTTGTGCTTTTCCGTGACGTCGATGGCCAGCACCAGGTAACAGGGCTGCTTGTCGAACTCGAAATCATGCACCAGCACTTCGGCATACAGCTCACGGCCGGACTTGTGCAGGTAGGTCCAGACCCCGGCCTGGGGATCGGCACTTGGGGCGTCGCACAATCTGGCGTTGTAGTAGTCGAGAAAGCGCTGCTGCTCGTCCTGGCTGCGGATATCCAGCACGCTCATGTTCTTGAATTCGGCCTGGGAGTAGCCGAGCAGGCGAGTGGCGGCAAGATTAGTGGCCTGGAAGCACAGGGTTTTCTTGTCGAACACCCACATGGCTTCGGGGTTGGCTTCGAACAGCAGGCGATAGCGGTGTTCGCTATCGGCCAGTTCGGCACTGGCCAGGCTGCGGTCGATGGCGTAGCGAATGCTGCGCAGCAGTTGCCGGTTGTCGAACTGGCCCTTGACCAGGTAATCGGCTGCGCCCAGCTCGATGGCGCTGGCATCCAGGTGCGAATCGCCCTGGCCGGTGAGCAGGATGATGGGCTTGACCACGCCCTGCTGCAGGGCGTTGTCGATCAGCTCCAGGCCGGAGTCCGCGCCCAGGCGGTAATCCACCAGGTAGAGGTCATGTTCCTCGCGCAGCACCAGCTCCAGGCCCTGCTCGAAGGTGTTGCACCATTCCAGCTCGATCGGGATGTCGGGGTTCTGCCGCAGGATGTCGCGGGTGATGATGAAGTCGTCCTCATCGTCGTCGATGAGCAGCAGTTTCCAGCCTGGAGCGGTTCTAATCATTGCGGGGGCCATCCATGGGCAGCTCGACGATCTCCAGCCAGTAGCGAGCAAGATTTCTCACCACCTCAAGCAGGCCGCTGAAGCTGGCTGGCTTGGTGATAAAGGAGTTCACGCCTATAGCGTAGCTGCGCAGGATATCTTCGTCGGCCGAGGAGGTGCTGAGGATCACCACGGGGATGCTGCGCAGCAGGCTGTCGCCCTTGATCGCCAGCAGCGCTTCGCGGCCGTCCATGCGCGGCATATTCAGGTCGAGCAGGATCAGCCCCGGCAGCGGGTAGCGCACTTCATCCACGTAGGGCGGGCGGCGCTTGAGGTAGTTCATCAGCTCTTCGCCGTCATGGACGAAATGCAGGGGGTTTGCGATGCAGCACTCCCTGAAGGCCTCGCGGGTCATCATGCAGTCGTCCTGATCATCGTCGGCGATCAGGATCTGCACCAGTGGGGTGGTGGTCATTGGCTGGCCCTGTCTAGAGTGGGAAAGGTGATCCGGAATACGCTGCCCTGGCCGGGGACGCTACTGGCGGTAATACGTGCACCGTGGCGTTCGGCGATCTTCTTGACGATGGCCAGACCGATCCCGGTGCCGGCATAGGTCTCGCGGCCATGCAGGCGCTGGAAGGGATTGAAGATGCGGTCGAGGTACTTCTCGTCGAAGCCGATGCCGTTGTCGGCGATGCACAGGGTCCAGTGCGCGGCGTCCTCGGCCTCCACATACAGGCGGAGCAGCGGGCGGTTGCCGGGGACCTGGAATTTCAGGGCATTGCTCAGCAGGTTCTGCAGCAGCTGGCGCAGCTGGCTGGGGTCGCCCAGCACCCTGGGCAGTGGCGGGTATTCGATGCGCGCCTGGCTCTGTTCGATGGCGGTTTCCATGTCCCCGAGTACCTCGACGAGCACCTGGTTGAGGTCCAGGGGCTGCAGCGGCTGGCCGCGGGTATTGACCCGCGAATAGTTGAGCAGGTCGATTATCAGTGCCTGCATGCGCGCCGCGGCCGTGGTCATGCGCTGCAGGTAGTCGCGGCTTTCGTCATCCAGCGCCGCGCTGCGGCTGACCAGGCGCTCGGAGAAGGCCTGGATCTTGCGCAAGGGCTCTTGCAGGTCGTGGGAGGCGACGAAGGCGAACTCCTGCAGCTCCTTGTTGCTGCGTTCCAGTTCGAGCAGGGTCGCCTGCAGCTCCTGCTGGGTCTGGCGGCGTTCGCTGATGTTCTGGAAGTACACCGCCAGGCCCTCCTCGGAGGGGTAGACATGCAGCTCGAACCAACTGCCTAGGGGTGCGTAGAAGCTCTCGAAGTGGCAGGTCTGGCCGCTGCTCACAGCCTGGCGGTAATGCTCGCCGATCTCGCTGTCGTAGGAGCCGGTGAGGGCCAGCCACAGCTGCTGGCCGAGCAGGTCGGGGGCGCTGGCCTGCAACAGCCGTTCGGCTTCGGGATTGACGTAGGTAAAGCGCCAGTCGCTGTCGAGCGTGTAGAAGGCATCGCTGATGCTTTCCAGGGTGTTGCGCAGGCGCTCGGCCAGGGCCTGGGCCTCGGCCAGTGCCTGTTTGTAGCCGCTGACGTTCTTGGCGATACCGAATACCCCAACTATCTGCCCATCGACCATGATCGGCAGGTTGGTCACGTCCAGGGTCAGGGGCCTGTGTTGGCGGTCCTGCAGGCGCGTCTCATAGTGCTGCGGGGTGCCGGTGCTGGCCGCCCTGAGGTGCTCGCGGATCTGCACCTGCTGGTCGCTGGTGATCAGCTCGGTGAAGTGCTTGTCGATGATCTCGGCTTCGCTGAGTCCCAGTAACTGCTGGCCGGCATCATTGATGCTGAGAAAGTGGCCGTGCAGGTCGAAGGAGAATACCGGGTCCGGGTTGAACGCGAACAACGAGCGAAAGCGCTGCTGGCTCTCCTGCAGATGGCGACGGTCGGCCGCCCGGACGATGCCGATGGCCGCCAGTTGCGCGGCGGTGGCCAGAAGCTGGATCTGTTCGTCGTCCGGTGCCTGGGGATGGCGGTAATAGACGCCGAAGGTCCCCAGGCCCTTGCCGTCGTGGGAAATCAGCGGAAACGACCAGCAGGCCTTGAGGCCATGGGTCAGGGCCAGTTCGCGGTAGTCCTGCCAGAGCGGATCGCTGCGGATGTCCTCGCTGATCACCAGTTTCAGCAGGAAGGCCGCCGTGCCGCAGCTGCCGACGCTGGGGCCGATAGCCAGACCGTCGATGGCCTGGTTATAGGCCGGCGGCAGGTTGGGGGCCGCCCCGGTGTGCAGGTGCCGGCCACTGGCGTCGAGCAGCAGCACCGAGCACAGGGCCCCGGGTTGCTGGGCCTCGATCATCAGGCAGAGGGCTTCGAGGGTTTCGCCCAGGGGCCGGTCGTTGGAAATCATGCTGAGGATCTCCCGCTGGCTTTCGGCGTAGGCCTCGTTCACGACCAGGGGGGTGATGTCATGGGCGACGGCAAACAGGGTCTGCTCCTGCTCGGACCAGTCGACCGTCCAGAGGATATGCAGGACGCGTCCATCCTGGTGCCGGCAGCGGTTGCGCAGGGTGTGGCTGGCGAGTGCCTGCATGCCGGCCACTATCTCCTCCTGGGTCTGCTGGCGGTCTTCGGCCAGTACCAGGTCGATAAAGGCCTGGCCGATCAGGCTCTGGGCCGGGTAGCCGAAGAGTTTCTCGCAGGATGGGCTGAGTTCGTGGAAGCGTCCCTGGCGGTCGATTGAGCAAAACACGTCGTGGGTGAACTGCATGATCCGCTGGTTGAGGTTCTGCGTGCGCAGCTGCAGGGTCAGGCTCTGCTGCAGGTCCTGGTTGGTGCTTTGCAGCTGCTGCGAGCGCTCGGTGGCCAGCCAGGCCAGACGCTGGCTGAGCAGCAGGAAGAAACTCAGGGCCAGGCCGAACAGCAGGGTCAGGGTGGCCAGGTGGGTGGCGGCGTTCAGCGCCAGGGGATTGTGCAGGTAGGCGCTCAGCTGCCAGGTCTGCCCTTGGGGCAGCAGCAGGCTGCGCTGGCTGACCGGGGTGGCGTAGTGGGTGGGGCCGTCGGTCGAGTCGTACAGCAGCCGGTCGCCTTCGTGGGCGTGCACGACAAAGCCATTCAGGTCGCTGCCCAGCAGGCTGTCCAGCACGGCGCTGACGTTGAGGCTGGCAACCAGTAACAGCGGCGGCTGACCGGGCAACTGCAGGGGGCTGGCGAGCAGCGCATTGCGTGCGCGGGCAGCCCCGTAGTCGCGGGTCGAGCTGATTTGCGCACGGCTGCCAGCGCCTACCTGCTGCAGCCAGCTGCGCTGTTGGGCATCGGCGACAAATTGCTGCAGCCAGGCAGCATGGGCCGGTTGGCGGGCTTCGAGCAGGCTCGGGGCGAGGTCTTGATCGAGCAGCGCCAGCAGCTCCAGGTTGGGGAAATCACGCAGGTAGCTGTGCGCTTCCTGCTGCCAGAGACGGGGGCTGGGCATGCGCTCGACGATCAGCCAGCGATCGGCCATGCGCTGTATCAGCGCCAGGTGGTTGTGCAGTTCCTGCGTGGTGGCGTTTTCTATCTTCGCGAGCAGCAGATCGCCTTCGCGATTGATGTTTTGAATCGCCTGCATGCTCAGCAGATACCAGCTGCTGCAGGCGAGCAGGGTACCGATGACGCCGGCGGTCAGGGTGCGTGGGTCGAGCAGGCCATGTTCTGCGCGCGGGCGCAGGCTCAGGGCAATGATGCTCAGGCCCAGGCACAGAGCAAAAAGGTTGGCCACATGGGTCGAACCGTGTTTGAAGCCCAGGCGGACAATGCCGAGCGTCGGCCAGCTGTCGGCCAGCTGCGAGAGTATGGCCAGGATCATCAGTGCGCCGCCGACCAGACAGGCCGCACGCCTGGCCGCCCTTGCGCCGCCACTCAGGTACAGCGCCAGGGTGGCCAGCAGCATGCTCAGGGCCAGGCCGCTGCGCATGCGCAGAAAGCCGCTGAGCCAGGACTGGCCGATATCCGCACCGCCTGCCAGCAGATTGTGCAGCAGGCTGTAGAGGGTCAGCACGATCAGCAGTGCGGCCAGCAGGTTGCGTGCCTGCGTGGCCTGTCGGGTCGCGGCAAGAATCAGGCCGCCCATCAGCACCGACATCAGGGCGCTGTCGGGCAACAGCACCACGTTATGGCGAGTCGGTTGTTCGAGTAGCAGGTAACCGATCAGGCTGATCGCGCCCATGCCGAGCATGGCAAATGCCAGTATGTGCAGGTAGGCGGCAACGATCAGGTGGCGGGTATGCATTGTTACTCCTTCAACTCCGGGCAAACCCGCTTGGGCCCGTGCGCTTACCTGTTTCTGCAGGTGCTATGCGCGGCGTCCGCTAGTTGTTGTGTTCGCTTTCGTCCGGCTCGTCGAGGTCGAGCAGGACCACGCCCTGGGCATCGCGCCTGACTCGGGTGATGCCCGGGTGTTCGTGCTCCAGACGCTGCAGTTCCTGTTCCTGGCGCTCGATGGCCGATTGCTGGCTGCGTACCTGGGCCAGCAGGCGCTGGTTTTCGAAGCGCAGCAGGTAGAGGTCGATGGCCGACTTGATCGCGGCTTCGAGTTCGTAGTCGTCCCAGGGCTTGGAGAGGAAGCGGTAGATCTCCGCCCGGTTGATCGCCTGCATCATCGACTGGCGATCGCCGTGGGCGCTGAGCATCATGCGGATGGCATGGGGCTGGCGCTGCTTGGCGAACTGCAGGTAGGTGATGCCGTCCAGATTGGGCATCTGGTAGTCGGAAATGATCACCGCGAATTCGTGTTCGCAGAGCGCCTCCAGTGCCGTCTGGCCATCGCTGAAACTGTGCACTTCCCAGCGATGCGGGCGCAGCACCCGCTGCAGGGCGCTGAGGATATGCGGGTCGTCATCGAGCAGTTGGATCTTGATCATCAGGGCTCTCCGTCGGGTGTCGCCGCTGTGTCTTCGGGCTTGCGCACGAACAGGGTGTAATGCCCGCCCTCGGAGGCTTCGAAGGCGATCAGCTTGTCGATCAGGGCGCGGGTCAGGGGCTTGCCCTGGTTGAGCAGAAGCATGCCGTTCTCCGCGTGGAGGTTGCGCGCCAGGATCATGCCCGGCTCCAGGCGGCGGCTATCCAGGGCGAGAATGCTGGCGTCGGCCAGGGCCAGGTCGGGAGCCAGGGTGGTGCACAGGGCCACGAAGTGTTCGCACAGCTGTGGGTCGTAGAGTCGCCCGGCGTATTTCTGCATCAGCAGCAGGGCTTCATCGCGGTTTAGCCGGCGCTCCAGAACCAGGCCGCGCTGCAGTTCGATAAAGTCCACCGCCAGCTTGAGAATGCGCGAGCCGAGAGGGATCGCCGTGCCGGCCAGACGGTCCGGGTAGCCCTGGCCATCCCAGCGTTCCTGGTGATGGCGGATCAGGCGGCCGGCATCCTGTACCGGCTCCAGGGTCATCAGCAGGCTTTCGCCGACCACCGGGTATTGCCGATAGCGCGCCCGCTCTTCCTTGTACAGCAGGTCGGCGGGGCGCTGCAGCAGCTGGTCGTCCCAGGCCAGTTTGCCGATGTTGTACATGGCCGCGGCCATGGCCAGGTCGTTGCTGCTGCTCTCGTCGAGTTGGCGGAAGTCGGCAAAGGCCTTGACCAGGGCAATCACCTGGGTGTTGGTCTGTTGCTCCTTGCCCAGACGCTGGCCGACCAGGTTGGCGAACACTTCGGTGGCGGTGACATAGCTCCTGCGCAGCTCGGCGTAGGCCAGGTCGAGCATATCGGCGGTCTGTTCCAGCTCGGCGGTGCGGTCGCGCACGCGCTGCTCAAGGCTGGCGTTGAGTTCCTGCAGGCGCTGGTTCTGCTCGCGGGTCAGGTCTTCCAGGCGCAGCCGTTCGCGCTCGGAGTGCTGAAAGGCCAGGGCCTGGCGGATGATCAGGCGCAGCTCGTTATCGTCCCAGGGTTTGCTGATATAGCGGTAGATCTGCCCTTCGTTGATCGCCTTGACCGTGGTGGTCAGGTCGGCATAACCGGTCAGCAGGATGCGCAGGCAGTTCGGCCAGCGCTGCTGCACCTGGGCCAGCAGCGCCGCACCGTCCATGCCGGGCATGCGTGCATCGGAAATCACCAGGTCGATAGGCTGCTCGGCGAACAGCTGCAGGGCTGCTTCGCCGCTGTTGCAGGTCAGCAGCTTGTAGGGTTCGCTGCGCAGCACCCGGCGCAGGCTGTTGAGGATGTTCTCTTCGTCGTCGACCAGCAGCAGGGTGGCCAGCGCCGAATTCTCGGCTGCATTCATGGCTGTGGGGCGTCCGCTGGTGGTCTGGCATTGGCCTGGCGCAGCGGCAGGTTGATGCGAAAGCGGGTGCCGACATCCGGCTCGCTGTGCACCTCGATGCTGCCGCTGTGTTTCTGCACGATGTTGTACGACAGCGCCAGGCCCAGGCCCGTGCCTTTGCCTACCGGTTTGGTGGTGAAGAAGGGTTCGAAGATGCGGTTGAGCAGTTTGGGATCGATGCCCTTGCCGTTGTCTTCGACCTCGATCCAGGCCCAGTCGCTATCGCAGCCGGTGCGCAGGGTGATGCGGCCGAACTGCTCGATGGCGTGGGCCGCATTGACCAGCAGGTTCATCACCACCTGGTTGATCTGCGACAGGATGCACTCGACCTCGGGCAGTTTGCCGTACTCCTTGATCACCTCGGCCTTGTACTTGAGTTCGTTGTTGACCACGTTGAGGGTGGTATCCAGACCACGGTGCAGGTCGGCCGGGCGGAATTCGTCTTCCTCGATATGGGAGAAGTCCTTGAGCGCGCTGATGATCCGGGTGACCCGGTCGATGCCGTCTTCCGACTCGTTGATCAGGGCCGCCACATCGCCGCGGATATAGTCGTACTCCAGCTGGCGCTTGAGCTGACGCAGCTCATCGAGGTCGCCGGCCGCATCCACCGCATCGGCGATCTTCAGCAGGTCGCGGACATAGCCGTCGAGTGTCTTGAGGTTGGAAAACACATAGCCGATGGGGTTGTTGATCTCATGGGCTACCCCGGCGGCCAGTTGGCCGATGGCCGCCATCTTTTCCGATTGCAGCAGCTGGCTATTGGCGGTTTCCAGCTTGCGCAGCAGCTGGTCCTGTTCGGCCTGCTTGCTGCCCAGGGCCTTGAGCGCGGCCCGCAGCTGCTCGTTGCCCTGGGCCACGGCGCTGGTGTCATACACCACCAGGCCAAAGTGCAAGATGCCATCCGGGGTGACGAAGGGGAACAGCAGGGTACTCTGCAGGGCCAGCAGGTTGGACTCGTTGCCTGCGGTCTGCAGCTGCAAAGGCGGCATTTCCAGCCAGTGGTTGTAGACATGCCGGCCCCTGTCGCGGGCCAGTTCGATGCTGCGGTTGAAGTCGGCCGAGCCGGCCTCCGGGAAAACTTCGATCAGCGCCCGCCCGCAGGCCTGTTCGAGGGGGATAGCACAGCGCTCGGCGACAAAGTTATTCCAGTACTGAATCCGCAGATCTGTATCCAGCACGATTATCCCAAGGTGGATATTGCGGATCAGGGCACCGAGCAGTTGAGCTGTGAATCCTTCCATAGCAAGCTCCTAATAGCGGCATGACTGGACTCTTGGGCTAGAGTATTAGTCGAATCACCTCATGTAGCCAGAATTGAGACGCCATAAATATGGCATTTACAACCGAGTGCTACCATCTGTGTTGTTTAGCCAATTTAAGTCAGGTTAGACCATGCCTCATGCCGAGAGTGAAAGACTGATTGCCTACCGTTTCACCTTCGCAGATGGGCAAACGCTGGAGCACAGCGTCGATCTGCAGGGGGAGTCCGCTTCGGCCGGCGCGGCGGCCTGGGCTCGCCTGGATTTTCAGCAGTGCCCGCATTGCCCCCTGTCCGTCAAGGATAGTGCGCTCTGCCCCTTCGCCGCGGCCCTGCAGCAACCGGTCAGCATGCTGGCCAGCCATGCCTCGTTCGAGCCGGTGGAGGTGTTGGTGCGTTGGCGCGACCGGGAAATCCGCCAGCACACCACCTTGCAGCGTGCGGCCGGTTCGCTGCTGGGGGCCATTGGCGCTGCCAGCGGTTGCCCGCATACCCGGCTGCTGAAGGCCATGGCCTGGTTTCATCAGCCATTTAGCGGCAGCGACGAGACCCTGTTCCGGGTGTTGGGCAGCTACCTGCTGGGCCAGTACCTGCGCACTCAGCATGGTTTGACCGCAGACTGGGATCTGGAGGGGCTGCGCACGGTCTATCGCAACCTGCGTCAGGTCAATCTGGGCATGGCCCAGCGTCTGCGCTGCGCCGCCGAGGAGGACTCCAGCATCAATGGCCTGATCCTTCTCGACCTGCTGGCCGCCGACACCCTGTACAGCCTCGACCGTTACGACGGTGAGCTGGACCGCTTCTTCGCCGAGTACCTGGAAGACCCTGAGGGCGGCTGAGTGCGGTAGGCAGGGGCGCAGTACTACGGGCGTGAGCCAAAGGTGCTCATGGCGCGCTACCTAACCCACCAGGAGAAATTTCGGGCTGTATCGCTGCTGGGCTGGTTAGTCCAGCAGGGCCCCTACCACCCGGTTACGGCCATTGTGCTTGGCCTGGTACAGCGCGCGGTCGCTGGCGGCGTACAGGCGTTCATAGCTGCACGCCTGGCCGACCGGGACAGCCACCAGGCCGATGCTGACGGTCAGCGCCAGTTCCTGGCCCTCGAACTGGCGCAGTTGCTGTTCCACGCTCTGGCGCAGCAGCTCGGCGATCTGCAGACCCTGCTGTAGATCGCACTCGGGCAGCAGCAGGACAAACTCCTCACCACCAATACGCGCCAGGCTGTCGCTGGCCCGCACCTGGCTGGCCAGCAGGGTGGCGGTCTGACGGATCACCCGGTCGCCGAGCGGATGACCGTGCTGGTCGTTGATCTGCTTGAAGTGATCGAGATCGAGCATCAGCAGGCACATCGGCTGCTGGTTGCGTTCGGCGCGCAGCAGTTCGTGGGCGACGATCTCACCGAAGGCGCGGCGGTTAAGCAGGCCGCTCAGCGGGTCGTGTTCGGCCAGGTAGCTGAGACGAGCGTTCTGTTGTTCCAGCAACTGTTGCTGGGCTTCCAGGCGTTGTTGCTGGGTGTGGGTCTGTACGAAGTGGTGCCACTGCGACCAAGCCAGGGCCATGGCAATGGCGCAGATGGACAGGCCGTTGACCCGGTTGCTGAGCAGCAGGGCGGGGTCGCTCTGGGTTTGCCCGATGGCCCAGATAAACAGGCCCAGGGTCGTTGAAAATAGCAGCAGGGCGGATAGCGGGCGATGCAAAAACACCAGCGCCACCAGGGTGCAACCTACCAGCAGCGGGGTGATATTGCTGGTCACCAGTTGGTCGATGCTGCTGATCAGCGCGGCAAAACCCAGGGTGCCAAGGATGCCGACAGTGATGCAGGCCCGGCGCAGCCGCACCAGGTGCGGGTGGCGATTGAGCCACCAGGTGGCCAGGGCCAGCAGGGCGAAAAACAGCAGCATGGCGGCATGGGCGAAGATGATGCCCTGCACCCACAGCGCCTCGTTGGCTGACTGCGCCGGGCGGCCCCAGAACATCCAGATATGCAGCAGGTTGACCGGCGGTGCGATGGGCGCAGCCAGCTTCAGGCGGTGCAGATTCTGTTCCAGCTGCAGGGAGCTCCATTGCCGCTGAGTTCGTTGCAGGGCCTGCCAGTCGATACCGCCAATACGCAATGCGTGTGCTCCGCTTTACTCAGGTGTAGGGCCGCATCGGCGCTCCAGGATGGCGCTTAAGTTACAGTGCTTTTACCACCAAGGCGATGCGACCAGAGTCTGTATGCCGCCAGGCAGTGGGCGAAGGGGCCTGCTCCTTAGGGTGTGCCGTGCGCACCAGCGTCGGCTGCAGCGTTTGACGGCCCTACCCATTGCGGCCTCAGGCAGAGTCACTCTTGCAGAATCGCCCCCTGCCACAGGTAACTGATCAAGGAAAACGCCGGTTCCCGTTATTTCCGAGAACCGGCGTTTAGCTATCAGGGCTTCTTTTCCAGTGTCCGCTGGCGCAGCCAATGCGGGCAATGGGCGTGTAGCCTAGCGTTCGATGGCCAGCGCCACGCCCTGACCGCCGCCGATGCACAGGGTGGCCAGGCCCTTCCTGGCGTCGCGCTTGATCATCTCGTGCAGCAGGGTCACCAGAATCCGGCAGCCGGAGCCGCCGATCGGGTGGCCGAGGGCGATGGCACCGCCGTTGACGTTGACCTTGCTGGCGTCCCAGCCCAGTTCCTGGCCCACGGCCAGGGCCTGGGCGGCGAAGGCCTCGTTGGCTTCGATCAGGTCCAGCTCGTCGAGCTGCCAGCCGGCCTTGGTCAGGCAGCGCCGGGTGGCGCTGACCGGGCCGATGCCCATGATCGCCGGGTCGACGCCGGCGTTGGCGTAAGCAGCGATTTTCGCCAATACCGGCAGGCCGAGGGCCTCGGCTTTGGCGGCGCTCATCAGCAGCACCGCGGCGGCCCCGTCGTTGAGGCTGGAGGCGTTGCCGGCGGTGACGCTGCCGTCCTTCTTGAATGCGGGCTTCAGCTTGCCTAACGACTCGGCGGTGGTGCCGGCGCGGGGTTGTTCGTCGGTGGCGAAGGCGATGGGATCGCCCTTGCGCTGGGGGATCAGGATCGGAGTGATTTCATCGACGAAGCGCCCGGCTTCGATGGCGGCGCAGGCCTTCTGCTGCGAGGCCGCGGCGAAGGCATCCTGGGCTTCACGGCTGATACCGTACTTGTCCACCAGATTCTCGGCCGTGATGCCCATGTGGTAGTCGTTGAAGGCGTCCCACAGGCCGTCGACGATCATCGTGTCGAGCATCTGCGCGTGGCCCATGCGCAGACCGGTGCGGGCCTTGGGCAGGACATAGGGCGACAGGCTCATGTTCTCCATGCCGCCGGCGATCATCACCTCGGCATCGCCGCAGCGGATCGCCTGGGCGGCCAGATGCAGGGCCTTGAGGCCCGAGCCGCAGACCTTGTTCAGGGTCAGGGCCGGCACGGCGTGGGGCAGGCCGGCGAGAATCGCCGCCTGGCGCGCCGGGTTCTGCCCGCTGCCTGCGGTGAGTACCTGGCCGAGTATCACTTCGTCGACCTGCGCACCGTCCAGGCCGGTTTGCGCCAGCAGCTGACGGATCACCGCCGCGCCCAGTTCGGGGGCGGGGATGCTCGCCAGCGAACCCTGGAAGCTGCCGGTGGCGGTACGGGTAGCGGCGACTATGACGACGTCTTGCATAGGGCGATCCTCATCTGGGGCGCGGCGGGCCGCGAAAGGCCGCTATGTTGGCACAGAGACTTTGCCTGCGGCCAGCACGCGAACTGACCGGTCAGCCGCCTGCTCAGCCGCCTGACGGCAGCTGCAGGCGCTTGCGCGCGCGGTGGATGGCACCGCTGCGCACGGCCCAGCGCAGCAGCGGGGCCAGGCTGTGGACGCCGCCCCGAATCAGGCGGCTGCGCAGCGGGCTGATCTGCTGGCCGAGCATCTCCTGCGCCCAATCCGGCAGCAGGTCGATACCGGCCTGCAGCAACAGCCTGGCCGCTGGTGCGGCGAGGGCGCTGGGGGCAGGGGCACCCCGCAGGATGCGCAGAATTTCCAGGGAGCGCTCATCGCAGAGCAGCTCCGGGCGCACAGCCGTCAGGTAGGCAGCGACCTCGGCCCGTGAGCGCGGCACCTCGGTCGCACCCAGGCGTTCGGCGATCAGGGCGATTTCCCCGTAGTAACGATCCTGATCCGCGCCGGACAGCTGTGGGTTGCGGTAGCGCAGATGGGCCTGGAGAAAACTGTACACCTCGGCCACATGCACCCAGGTCAGCAGTTTCGGGTCGCTGGCGGCATAGGCGCGGCCATCCGGAGCGGTGCCGCTGACCTTGAGGTGGATGGTCTTGACCCGCTCCATCAGCCAGTCGGCGTCGGCGCGCGCGCCGTAGGTGGTGCCGGAAATAAACTGTCCGGTGCGGCGCAGGCGGCCGAGCAGGTCTTCACGGAAATTCGAGTGGTCCCACACGCCAGCCAATGCCAGCGGATGCAGGGCTTGCAGGAGCAGGGCGCTGATGCCGCCGATCAGCATGCTGGTGAAGTCGCCGTGCACCTGCCAGCTCACCGAATCCGGGCCGAACAGGCCAGGGTCGCCCTGAGGCTTTTCGAAGTCGATCTGGCCGAGGGCGATGCCGCTGAGGCTCAGTACCTGGCTTTCGATCCGGCGGCGAAGAAATTCCATGGGGGGCAGAAACTCGGCAAATGGGTAGGTTGGGGCGGGCGGCGTTGCGCTGAGCGCAGCGAAGCCCAACGAGCGGAATGCCAGGCGATGTTGCCGTCCAGTCAAGCCACTCGTCGGGCGTCGGTGCTAGCGGCCTACCGGTTCAGCCGCTGCTCGATCAGGCTGTCCACTACGCTGGGGTCGGCCAGGGTCGAGATATCGCCAAGGGTATCCAGCTCGTTGCAGGCGATCTTGCGCAGGATACGCCGCATGATCTTGCCCGAGCGGGTCTTGGGCAGGCCCGGTGCCCACTGAATCAGCTCGGGTCTGGCGAAGCCGCCAATCTCCTTGCCGACCAGGGCCAGCAGCTCTTTCTTCAGCGCCTCGTTGACCTCCACGCCGTTCATCGGGGTGACAAAGGCATAGATGCCCTGGCCCTTAAGGTCATGGGGGTAGCCGACCACCGCCGCTTCGGCGACCGCGTCGTGCAGCACCAGGGCGCTTTCCACTTCGGCGGTGCCGATGCGGTGGCCGGAGACGTTGATCACGTCGTCGACCCGCCCGGTGATCCAGTAGTAACCGTCCTCGTCGCGGCGCGCGCCGTCGCCGCTGAAGTAGTAGCCGGGGTAGGGCTTGAGGTAGGTGTCGATCATCCGTTGATGATCGCCGTAGACGCTGCGGATCTGGCTCGGCCAGCTGTCCTTGATCGCCAGCACGCCTGAACCTGGGCCGTCGATTTCCTTGCCCTGTTCATCCAGCAGCACCGGCTGTACGCCGAAGAACGGGCGGGTCGCCGAGCCGGGTTTGAGGTCGGTGGCACCGGGCAGCGGGGTGATCAGGATTGCACCCGTCTCGGTCTGCCACCAGGTGTCGACGATGGGGCAGCGGCGTTCGCCGACCACGTTGTAATACCACTCCCAGGCTTCCGGGTTGATCGGTTCGCCCACCGAGCCGAGCAGGCGCAGGCTGGCCCGCGAGGTGCTCTTGACCGGGCCTTCGCCTTCGCGCATCAGGGCGCGCAGGGCGGTGGGGGCGGTGTAGAAGATATTCACCTGATGCTTGTCGATCACCTGCCAGAAGCGTGAGGCGTCCGGGTAGTTCGGCACGCCTTCGAACACCAGGCTGGTGGCCCCGTTGGCCAGCGGACCGTAGACGATATAGCTGTGGCCGGTGACCCAGCCGACATCGGCGGTGCACCAGTAGATATCGCCTTCGTGGTAGTCGAACACGTACTTGTGGGTCATGGCGGCCATCAGCAGATAGCCGCCGGTGCTGTGCAGCACACCCTTGGGTTTACCGGTGGAGCCCGAGGTGTAGAGGATAAACAGCGGGTCCTCGGCGTCCATGGGTTCGGCCGGGCAGTCGCTGGAGGCTTCGTGCAGGGCCTTGTGGTACCAGATATCGCGGCCTTCGACCCAGTCGATCTCGCCCTGGGTGCGCTCGACCACCACCACCGTGGACACTGCCGGGCAGCTCTGCAGGGCCTTGTCGACGTTGCTCTTGAGCGCCACGTACTTGCCGCCGCGCACGCCTTCATCGGCGGTAATCACCGTGCGGCAGTCGGCATCCAGAATGCGGTCGCGCAGGGCGTCCGGGGAGAAGCCGCCGAATACCACCGAATGCACCGCGCCGATGCGCGTGCAGGCCAGCATGGCGTAGGTGGCCTCGGGGATCATCGGCATATAGATGCACACCCGATCGCCTTTTTTCACCCCACGGCTTTTCAGCACGTTGGCCAGGCGGCAGACATGGCTGTGCAGCTTGTTGTAGGTAATATTGGCCGATTCGCTGGGGTTGTCGCCTTCCCAGATCAGGGCGATCTGCTCGCCGCGGGTGGGCAGATGACGGTCGATGCAGTTGTAGCTGACATTCAGTTGCCCGCCCTTGAACCAGCTGCCCTGGCCGCTGAGCAGATCACCTTGCTGGATGCTGTCCCAGGGTTTGAACCAGTCGAGAAAGCTCTTCGCCTGCTCGGCCCAGAAGATATCCGGCTGCTCCACCGACTGGCGGTACAGGCGCTGGTAATCGTCGTCGTTGAGATGGGCGCGCTGGCGCATGGCGGCGGTGACGGGATGGCGGGTGATCTCGAACATGGCGGGTCCTTGTTGTTGTGTTCCGCGATACCCCCAAGGGTGCACCCAAGCGGGTGCTTGGTTCAAGTGCCAGTGCCGTGACCCGCCAAGGTCCGGCACCGGAGTGCAGCCGTCAGCCGCGATGACGCTCGCGGAAGTGGCGGATCAGTCCCTGGGTCGAGGCGTCGCTGGCCGGTTCGTCGAGCTGGCCGATGAGGCGCTGGTAGACACCCTTGCCCAGCTCCTTGCCCAGTTCCACGCCCCACTGGTCGAAGGCGTTGATGCCCCAGATGGCGCTCTGCACGAAGACCTTGTGCTCGTACAGGGCGATCAGTGCCCCCAGGTTATAAGGGGCCACGCGGGTCAGCACGAGGATATTGCTCGGGCGGTTGCCGGGAATTTCCTTGTGTGGGGCCAGGCGCTGCACTTCGGCCTCGTCGAGGCCCTTGGCGCGCAGCTCGGCCTCGGCCTCGGCGCGGGTCTTGCCGTGCATCAGGGCCTGGGCCTGGGACAGGCAGTTGGCGAACAGCCACTGGTGGTGATCGGCCAGGGGACTGAAGCTGTTGACCGGGACGATAAAGTCGGCCGGGATCAGCTGGGTGCCCTGGTGCAGCAGCTGGTGGTAGGCGTGCTGGCCGTTGCAGCCGACCCCGCCCCAGATCACCGGGCCGGTATTGAAGTCCACCGGGCTGCCGTCCTGGCGCACGCTCTTGCCGTTGGACTCCATGTCCAGCTGCTGCAGGTGCTTGGTGAAATTGCGCAGGTAATGGTCGTAGGGCAGGATCGCCTGGCTCTTGGCGTCCCAGAAATTGCCGTACCAGATGCCCAGCAGGGCCATCAGCACCGGCATGTTCTGCGCCAGCGGGGCCTGGGCGAAATGCTGATCCATGGCATAGGCCCCGGCCAGCAGCTCCTTGAAGTTGGAAATGCCGATGGCCAGGGCGATGGGCAGACCGATGGCCGACCACAGGGAGTAACGGCCGCCCACCCAGTCCCACATGGGGAAGATGTTCTCGGCCTTGATGCCGAACTCAATGGCGGCCTGCTGGTTGCTGGTGACCGCGATAAAGTGCTTGTGCAGCTCGGCTTCCGGGCCGCCCATGGCCAGGTACCAGTCGCGCGCCGCCAGGGTGTTCTTCAGGGTTTCGAGGGTGCCGAAGGACTTGGACGAGACGATAAACAGGGTGGTTTCCGGATTCAGCCGGGCGGTCAGATCACGGAATTCGCTGCCGTCGATATTGGCCAGGTAATGGCAGCGCACGCCGCGTTGGGTAAAGGGGCGCAGCGCCTCGGAAACCAGCTGCGGGCCTAGGAAGGAGCCGCCGATGCCGATATTCACCACCTCGGTGATGGGTTTTTCGCTATAGCCGCGCCACAGGCCGCTGTGGATGCGGCTGACCAGCTCGGTCATCTGGTTGAGGACCCGGTGCACCTGCGGGATCAGATCGACCCCATCCAGCTCCAGGCGCTTGCCGATGGGGCTGCGCAGGGCTGTGTGCAGGGCCGCGCGGCCTTCCGAGGCATTGACCCGCTCGCCATTGAACTGGGCCTTGATCGATTCGCTCAGGCCGGCCTGTTCGGCCAGCTGCACCAGCAGTTCCAGGGTCTTTTCGTTGGCCAGGTTCTTCGAGTAATCCAGCAGCAGGCCGCAGCTGCTCAGGGAAAAATGGTCAAAGCGTTGTGGGTCGTTGGCAAAGGCCTCGCGCATGCTGAAGTCGTTCATCTGCTCGCGGTGCTGGCGCAGCGCCTGCCAGGCGGGCAGCTGAGTGACGTCATGCGGTTGCTGGTAATAGGCCATTGGCGGTGGATTCCTTGTCGTGGTCTGTCGCGAAATGCAAAAGGCCCGGAACAATCCGGGCCTCGAGTGTAACTGGCTGGGGCGGGTGGCAGGCAACCGTCAGGCGTGCGGATTGCCCGCCGGACTCAGGCGCTGGGTTCCAGCTCGAGTGCCAGGTTGTCGATCAGCCGGGTGCTGCCGATAAAGGCCGCGACCAGAATCACCAGCTGGCGATCCTCGGCGCTGGCCGGGCGCAGGCTGTTCGACTCGCGGATTTCCAGGTAGTCGGGGCGGAAGCCGGCCGCGCTCTGCAGTTGCTGGGCCTGGGCGATCAGCCTGGGGTAGTCCCGCTCGCCAGCCTGGATGGCGCTGGCGATCTGTTCCAGGCTGCGATATAGGGTGGGGGCCGCGGCACGCTGTTCGGCGTTGAGGTAACCGTTGCGCGACGACAGCGCCAGGCCATCCTCGGCGCGTACCGTGGGCTCGCCGATGATCTGGATCGGCATATTCAGGTCGCGCACCAGGGTGCGGATCACCGCCAGTTGCTGGAAGTCCTTCTGGCCGAACACCGCCAGGTCCGGCTGGACCATATTGAACAGCTTGGTCACCACCGTGGCCACGCCTTCGAAATGCCCGGGGCGGCTGGCCCCGCACAGGCCTTCGGAGACACCGGCAACGCTGACCCGGGTCTGGCCTTCCAGGCCGTGGGGGTACATCTCCTCGACATCCGGGGTAAACAGCAGGTTGCAGCCGGCTTCGAAGAGTTTTTCCTGGTCGGCGACCAGGGTCCGCGGGTACTTGTCCAGATCTTCGCTGGGGCCGAACTGCAGCGGGTTGACGAAGATGCTGGCAACCACGAAATCGGCGCGCTGGGCGGCTTTGGCCACCAGGGCGGCATGGCCTGCGTGCAGGTTGCCCATGGTCGGCACGAAACCTATCTGTTTGCCCTCACTGCGGGCCTGGGCAATGGCGGCGCGCAACTCGCGCACGCTTTTAACTGTGTTCATGCAGAAAACCCGTGTTCGGCTGCTGGAAAACTCTGGTCCTTGACCGCTTTGACATAGGCGCTGAGGGCATGCTGGATGCTGCTCTGGCCGGCCATGAAATTCTTCACGAACTTGGGCGTGCGGCCGCTCAGGGACAGCCCGAGCATATCGTGCAGTACCAGCACCTGGCCGTCGGTTGCGCCGCCGGCACCGATGCCGATCACCGGAATCTTCACCGCCTGGCTGATTTCCGCGGCCAGCTCGCTGGGTACGCATTCGAGCAGCAGCATGGCCGCGCCGGCCTGCTCCAGGGCCATGGCATCGGCGCGCATCTGCCGTGCCTGGGCTTCCTGGCGCCCCTGGACCTTGTAACCACCGAGGATATTCACCGCCTGTGGCGTCAGCCCCAGGTGCGCGCACACTGGCACGCCGCGCTCGGCCAGCTGGCGAATCGGTTCGGCCAGCCAGGCCGCGCCTTCGAGCTTGACCATATGGGCACCGGCCTGCATCAGTGCGGCGCAGTTGTTCAGGGCCTGCTCAGTGGTGGCATAGGCCATAAAGGGCAGGTCGGCGAGGATCAGTGCACCCCGATTGCCGCGTTTGACGCAGGCGGTGTGGTAGGCCATATCGCTCACGCTGACCGGCAGGGTGCTGTCATGGCCCTGCAGGACCATACCCAGGGAGTCGCCCACCAGCAGTACATCGACCCCGGCCTCACAGGCTGCCTGGGCGAAGGTGGCGTCATAGCAGGTCAACATGGCGATTTTCTCGCCGCTCTGCTTGAGGCTGTGCAGGGTGGTCAGGGTTACATCAGGCATGAAAACTGTCCTCACTCAGGCGTTCAGTCGGCAGTCGTACTGCCTCAAGTTGGCCTGCATTGGCCTCGAATTGCACCGGTGCGGGGCAACGGGACGCCTATAGTCCTGATGGGGCGGCTGGAAGTCAATTGCAGGTGTTACCGGCCTGTTACTGGCGTTACCGCCAATAAAGCACGTCGAGGGCCGGGGCTAGAGTGCTGGTGCGGGTCGTAGGATAGGTGAGAGCCCATCGATTGACCGCTGGGGTGTCACCCAGCCGGATGGGTGTCGTTGCGCTCAACCTGCGCGACCCGCCCCATCCTACGCAGGCTCAGGCAGCCGCTCGAGGCCTTCGAAGGGGCAAGCGGCGAGCAGCTCGTCAAGGCCGCGGCCGTCCGGCATGCGCAGCTGCGGGGCGATTTCCGCCAGGGGGTAGAGGACGAAGGCGCGGGCATGCATATGGTAGTGGGGTACGGTCAGGCGCGGTTCAGCCAGCCGATGTTCGCCGAACAGCAGGATATCCAGATCCAGGGTGCGCGGGCCCCAGCGTTCGGCCTTGCGCATGCGGCCCTGCTCCAGTTCGATGCGTTGCAGGGCGTCGAGCAGTTCCAGGGGCGCGAGTTCGGTGTCCAGTGCGGCCACGGCATTGACGTAGCGCGGCTGGTCAGCCGGGCCCAGCGGGTCGCTTGCATAAAAAGAAGACTGCGTCGCCAGGCTCGTCTGCGGCAGGGCTGCGAGCGCCGCCAGGGCGCTGCGCAGTTGTGCGAGTGGATCGGCCAGGTTGCTGCCCAGGCCGATATAGACCCGTTCCATTAGCGTGAAAGTCGCGTAGACGGGCACGCCACACGGGCTTTTATGATTCGACAGGTCACTTGTGCGGCCTCGTCATTCGCCAGTGCTGGGGCTGCTGCCGTCGGCGGCCGGACTGCGTTTGCGCTTGCTACCGCTGCGCTTGCGCTTGCGCGGTGCGCCGGGGCCGTCGTCCTTGCTGCTGAGGTCGCGGATCATGCCGCGGCGCTCGCTGTCGCTGGCGTCCTGGTAGAGGGTCCACCAGTCACCGAGGCCATCGGTTTCTTCGCCGGCGCTTTCGCGCAGCAGGAGGAAATCGTAGCCGGCGCGGAAGCGCGGGTTTTCCAGGAGCATATCGGCGCGTTTGCCGCTGCGCCGTGGCAGGCGCTCCTGCATATCCCAGATCTCGCGGATCGGCAGGGTGAAACGTTTGGGCACAGCGATGCGCAGGCACTGTTCGCTGATCAGCTCATGGGCGGCTTCCTGCATCGCCGGGATCGGCGGCATGCCGCGATCCTGCAGTTTGATCACCCGGGCCGGCAGCGCAGGCCAGAGCAGGGCGGCAAAGAGGAAGGCCGGGGTAACGGTCTTGCCTTGCTGAATGCGCAGGTCGGTGTTGCTCAGGGCGTTGCGGATCAGCTGGTCGGTGTAATCCGGGTTGTGCTTGAGGGCCGCGGCGCTGGCCGGGAACAGCTCGCCAAACAGGCCGTAGTCCACCAGCAGTTCATAGGTGTAGACCGCGTAACCGGCGAGGAACAGCTTGAGCACTTCCTCGAACAGGCGTGCGGCGGGAATTTCCCGCAGCATGGGAGCCAGCTTGTAGATGGGCGCGGCGCTGTGTTTCTCGATGTCGAAATCCAGCTTGGCGGCGAAACGCACCGCCCGCAGCATGCGCACCGGGTCTTCCTGGTAGCGCTTGGTTGGATCGCCGATCAGGCGGATCAGGTGGTTGCGGATGTCGTGCACGCCATTGGCGTAATCGAGAATGCGCTCGGTGCTGGGATCGTAATACAGCGCATTGATGGTGAAGTCGCGGCGCTGGGCGTCGTCTTCCAGGCTGCCGTAAATGTTGTCGCGCAGGATGCGGCCGCTTTCGTTGCGCGAGGACAGGTTGCTGTTCTCTTCTTCATCGCCTTCGGGGTGATTGGCGCGGAAGGTGGCGACTTCGATGATCTCGCGGCCGAAGTGCACGTGCACCAGCTTGAAACGGCGGCCGATTACCCGCGCGTTACGGAACTCGGCGCGTACCTGTTCGGGCGTGGCGCTGGTGGCGACGTCGAAATCCTTGGGATCGATATCCAGCAGCAGGTCGCGCACGCAGCCACCGACCAGATAGGCCTGATAGCCGGCCTGTTGCAGACGTTCGACCACGCTGGTGGCATAGCGACTGATTTCCCTGCGCTCGATAGGGTGCTGGCTGCTGCTTAGCACTTCAGGGGTGCTATGCGAGTGTTTGCCGCGGCGCAGAGGTGAACGAAAGGACTTGAACAGCTTTTTCAGCATGGGAGGCACTGTTTGACTAAATGACTGGCCAGAGTATATGCCGGCCGCAGGAATGGCGCGGATTCTAGCATTGAGTCGGGGGAGGGTGTAGGAGAGTCGAGGGATTGCTGCAGGAAAGGCGGTGAGCTTGGCAAAATGCGGAAGCTACTGGGGGAGCCGAAGCTCCCCCCCAAATTGGTGCGTGCTCTGTTTTTATTATTATGGCGGGCTAGTTGTTTTTGTTGGTTTACCCGTTCCATCCAGTCAGTGACTTTTGGAAAACCTCCCAGGCTGGGGGTCAAGAGCAAACGGATTTCTTTGGATGCTGACGCTACCCTGATCACATCGTGACCTAACCAGTTCAGGCACTGCCTTATGACAGTTTTATTGTTCTCGGCCTGGTTATGGGGCAAGCCCCAAAGGCAATTCCTTTCCAAAAGAATCAGTTAGCTGCGCCTCCGCGTTGTTGTTCTTATTGTGCTGGAGTCGGTATGTCTTATTTTTATTAGGGTGGTGCGTGCTTGTTATTGTTCTTGTACCAGCAATAAAGCAGAACCCGTGCCAGTTTTTGAAATCCCTTTAAAAACAAGGAGTTGCGATTTTTGTGTGTGATTGGTGGGGCTAAAAAAGCCGGGTTCTCGTTACCGTAAGACCCGGCTTTTGTTACTAGGTGTTGAGGAGGTAACAGGCTGGGGAACCTCGCGCACAGTGATTTGTCACCCTGCGCGAGCGGTTTAGCCTGCGGCGGCCCCCGAGGCTTTACGCCGGGGGATGCCCAGGCGCTGGCGGCGTTCCCACAGGCACTTGCGGCTGATGCCGAGCTTGCGCGCCAGTTCGGTCTCGGTCATATGGTCCTGGTGTTCGAGGACGAAGTGCTGGAAGTAGTCCTCCAGGGACAGGTCTTCGGTCGGCTCGCTGGGTTCGTGACCCAGGCCGCTGGCCTGGACGGGCAGGCCGGTGAAGTCGTCTTCCAGATCGTCCAGCTCGATATCGATGCCCAGCAGTTCGGCCGAAATGCTGCTGCCCTCGCAGAGAATCACCGCGCGCTCGATGGCATTTTCCAGTTCGCGCACGTTACCCGGCCAGGGGTAGTGACGGATCGCCTGTTCGGCATCGATGGCAAAGCTCAGGTCGTTGCGGCCCTGACGGTTGCACTGACGGATCAGGAAGGCGCGGGCGATCTCGATCACGTCGGCCCCGCGTTCGCGCAGGGGTGGCAGCTTGAGGGCGATCACGTGCAGGCGGTAGTACAGGTCTTCGCGGAACTGGCCGATCTTGGCCAGACTCTTGAGGTCGCGGTGGGTGGCGGCGATCAGGCGCACATCGACCTTCTGCGACTGCACCGAGCCGACCCGGCGAATCTCACCTTCCTGCAGTACGCGCAACAGTCGGGCCTGGGCTTCCAGAGGCAGCTCGCCGATTTCATCGAGGAACAATGTACCGCCGTCGGCAGCTTCCACCAGACCGGCACGGCCGGCGCTGGCCCCGGTAAAGGCTCCTTTCTCATGGCCGAACAGTTCCGACTCGATCAGGGTTTCCGGGATGGCGGCGCAGTTCACCGAGATCAGCGGGGCCTTGGCGCGCCGCGAGAGGTTGTGCAGGGCGCGGGCCACCAGCTCCTTGCCGGTGCCGGACTCGCCCTGGATCAGCACGTTGGAGTCGGTCGGCGCGACCTTGCGGATCTTGCTGTACATCTCCTGCATGGCCGGGCAGGAGCCGATAATGCCGATCTCGCCGTTGCTGTTGTCCACCGCCTTGTCGGCGCTGGCCCGTGGGCTGGCAGCAGGGGCGCTGGGGGCGTTCTTGGCCTGCTGGTGATCGCGCAGGATACGCGCCACGGCCTGGAGCATTTCGTCGTGGTCGAAGGGCTTGGCGATATAGTCCACCGCGCCCATCTTCATCGAGTCGACCGCCGAGCGCAGGCTGGCGTAGCTGGTCATGATCAGTACCGGGGTGCCCTGGCTGAGCTTGATCAGCTCGGTGCCGGGCGCGCCGGGCAGGCGCAGGTCGCTGACGATCAGGTCGAAGCCGGGAATGCTGAAGCGTTCCTGCGCCTCCTGCACCGAACCGGCTTCGCTGACCTGGTATTGGTTTCGTTCCAGCAGGCGACGCAAGGCAGAGCGGATAATGGTTTCGTCTTCGACGATCAAAATATGAGGCATCAATTCGGTCTCTCGACGGTCTCGGAAACCCTCACGGGGTCTTTCGACCTCGCCGGGGGGTTCTCTAGTAGCTGGTTTAGGTCGCTATGGACGTCGTCTCGACATGCCGCGGCAGGCTGACCCGGATACGGGTGCCACGTTGTCGCTCGGGGTCGGCCGGGCTGTCGATTGTTATTTGTCCATAATGCTCTTCCACGATCGAATAGACCAGTGCAAGGCCCAGGCCCGTACCTTCGCCCGGGTCCTTGGTGGTGAAGAAGGGCTCGAACAGACGGTCCATGATGGCCTTGGGAATGCCGCTGCCTTCGTCCTCGACGATCAGGTCGACGGTGTGCTCGAACGCTTCGCTCCTGACCCGGATCGCGCTGCCGGGTGGCGAGGCGTCGCGGGCGTTGGACAGCAGGTTGATCAGCACCTGAGCCAGGCGCTGGGAATCGCCGCAGGCCCAGTGCTCGGGATCGCAGAGATTGAAGAACTGCACCTCGATGCTGCGCTTGTTCAGCGACAGCAGGGCGATGGCGTCGCGCGCCACTTCGGCCAGGCACACTGGCTCTTCACTGTTCTGGTGGCTGCCGGAGTGGGCGAAGCTCATCAGCGACTGGACGATGCGCGACACGCGCTTGGTCTGTTCGATGATCTGCTGGCTGATCTCGGTCAGTTCGCCGTCGCCCTCGCGCTCCTCGCGCAGGTTCTGCGCCAGGCAGGCGATGCCGGTGATCGGGTTGCCGATTTCGTGGGCCACCCCGGCGGCCAGGCGACCGATGCTGGCCAGGCGCTCGGAGTGCACCAGCTTGTCTTCCAGCAGCTGGGTTTCGGTGAGGTCCTCGACCAGCAGCACCAGGCCGCTGTTGCCCTGCGCCAGGGGTTCGGCGATGGCCGCCTTGTGCAGGTTGAGCCAGCGGGTCTGGCCGTCGAGGGCCAGGCGCTGTTTGTGCAGGTGCTCGTCCGGCAGTTCGATAAAGCTCTGCAGCAGCTCGCGCCAGGGCTCGCCCAGGGTGCTCAGGCGCGAGCCGACCACGCGCTGGGCGGGGATTTCGGTGAGTTCTTCCATGGCCTTGTTCCACATCAGGATCTCCTGGTCCTTGGCCAGGGAGCAGACGCCCATGGGCAGTTCCTGCAGGGTCTGACGGTGGTAGCGGCGCAGGGTGTCGAGTTCGGCGGCCAGGCCCGTGAGGCGTGAGTGGTAATCCTCCAGGCGGCTCTCGATAAAGTGGATGTCTTCGGTGACATAGGTTTCGCTGCCGGCCTTATAAGGCAGAAAGGTTTCCACTATGTCCTGGGCCACGCTGGGGCCCATCAGTCCGGACAGGTTGGCCTCGAGGCGGTCGCGCAGGCGGCGCAGGGCATAGGGGCGGCCCTCATCGAAGGGCAGGTGCAAATCGCGCAGGGCCTGTTCCACTTCCCGCTGGGCGGTCTTCGCGCCCAGGGGCTTGGCCAGCTGGGCGGCGAATTCCTGCGGCGAGGCGGCCAGCAGCTCGCGCCGTTGCGGGCGGCGCACGTTGTCCACCGCGCAGGCTTCGGCGGCGCTCTTTTCTTCGTCGCTGGCTTCGCTGAACAGCGACACCAGGGTGAACACCAGCACGTTGGCCGCCAGCGAGGCGATGGCCGCCAGGTGCCAGCTGCTGTCGTCCAGTACATAGATGACGTTGAACCAGGGCAGGTAGAAACCCTGCAGGTTGCCGAGCATCGGCAGCAGCATGCTCACCACCCACACGCCGATGCCAGCCAGCAGCCCGGCGATAAAGCCGCGGCGGTTGGCGGTGGGCCAGTACAGCACCGAGAGCACGCCGGGGAGGAACTGCAGGGTGGCGACGAAGGCGACGATGCCGAGGTTGGCCAGGTCCTGCTCGGCCCCCAGTAATAGATAGAAGCCGTAGCCGGCCATGATGATCATCAGGATCAGCGCGCGGCGGGTCCACTTCAGCCAGCGGTAGATATTGCCTTCTGCCGGCGGCTGATACAGCGGCAGCACCACATGGTTGAGGACCATGCCCGAGAGCGCCAGGGTGGTGACGATGATCAGCCCGCTGGAGGCCGACAGGCCGCCGACATAGGCGATCAGCGCCAGGGTCTGGCTGTTGACCGCGATGCCCACGCCGAGGGTGAAGTATTCCGGGTTGGTGGTGGCCCCCAGCTTGAGACCGGCCCAGAGGATCAAGGGCACCGCCAGGCTCATCAGCAGCAGGAACAGCGGCAGGCCCCAGCTGGCGCTGACCATGGCGCGCGGGTTGAGGTTCTCGGTAAAGGTCATGTGGTACATGTGCGGCATGACGATGGCCGAGGCGAAGAACACCAGCAGCAGGGTGCGCCAGGGGCCTTCCTGCAACGGGGTATGCATGCTGGTCAGCGAAGCCTGGTTCTGCACCAGCCAGGACTGCAGGTCCTGGGGACCGTCGAATACGCCATACAGGGCATACAGGCCGATGATGCTGATGGCGGTGAGCTTGACCACCGACTCGAAGGCGATGGCGAACACCAGGCCTTCGTGTTTCTCGCGGGTGGCGATATGGCGGGCACCGAACAGAATGGTAAACAGGATGATCAGCCCGCAATAGGCCATGGCCACGCGTTCCTGCACCGGCTCGCGGGTGAGGATGCCGATGGAATCGGCCACCGCCTGGATCTGCAGGGCCAGCAGCGGCAGCACGCCGATCAGCATAAACACCGTGGTCAGCGCCCCGGCCCAGGTGCTGCGAAAACGGAAGGCGAACAGGTCGGCCAGGGATGACAGCTGGTAGGTGCGGGTGATACGCAGAATCGGATAGAGCAGCACCGGGGCCAGCAGAAAGGCACCCGACACCCCCAGGTAGCTGGCGAGAAAGCCATAGCCGTACTGGTAGGCCAGGCCCACCGTGCCGTAGAAGGCCCAGGCGCTGGCATAGACGCCGAGGGAGAGGATATAGGTCAGCGGGTGGCGGATGATCCAGCGCGGGATCAGACCGTGTTCGCTGACCCAGGCCACGCCGAACAGGACCAGCAGATAGGCGGCGCTGATCAGGATCAGCTGGCTCAGGCTAAAGCTCGTCAGCATCGGGTCGGCTCTGCGAATAAAGGTGAAGTGCGGTCACGCCGCAGCAGTTCAGAGTTCATCGGCATCGCGTTGGCTCTGAAGAATAAAGGTCACGACTATCAGAATCAGCCACAGCAGATAGGGCCGGTACCAGGCTCCATTGGGGTCGATCCACCAGTCCATGATGGCCGGGGAAAACAGGTAGATCCCCACCACCAGGATCAGCACCAATCGGTAGATATACATGCTGCATCTCGTCTCGGAAGTGCGCCGATGGTAACGGATGCGCGCGCCTCTGCGTAGGCGGCCGATGGTTTGGTGGCGGGCGAGTCTTGGTTTTCATATCTAGTTGGTGCTGTGGTTCCACTTTAGTAAGAAGAAAGCGGAGGCCTTCCTACAACGCGATTGCTGAGTCACCACCGACTATATGGCTTGGCTTGGCTTGGGGCTTGTGGGGTGGGCTCTGGCATCCTGCTTCGCGCTACCCCTGCATCCATGCAGTCGTAGCTGCGACCGCCATTCGCCGCCAAAGCGGGTCGCCGCCCGGCACCTCCCATGGTTTTGCAGATGCCATGGGGGCAATGTGCGACCTTTTTTCGTGCGCCGCAGCAGGCATGGGGCATGCCTGGCCCTGTTATGGTGCACCTGCGTGACACCGGGGCGCGGCAAGCCCCGCAGCCGCTGGCCTGAGCCACTGGCATAAGTCTTGCGCTGCCTGGTTATCGCCCAGGCTCGCAGGAGGCCCGCTGTGTCGATTCATATCGCCTTGCACCATGTCAGCCACTACCGCTACGACCGCGCGGTCAACCTCGGCCCGCAGGTCGTGCGCCTGCGCCCTGCACCGCACAGCCGTACCCGGGTGCTGTCCTACGCCTTGAAGGTCGAGCCGGGCGAGCACTTTATCAACTGGCAGCAGGACCCCCAGGGCAATTACCTGGCGCGCCTGGTGTTCCCGGAAAAGACCCGCGAGCTGAAGATCGAGGTCGATCTGGTCGCCGAAATGGCGGTGTTCAACCCCTTCGATTTCTTCCTCGAACCCTACGCCGAGAAAATCCCCTTCGCCTATACCGAGGGCGAGCAGCTGGAGCTGGCTCCCTATCTGGTCAAGCTGCCGGCAGGCAAGCTATTTGCCGAGTACCTGGCCAGCATCGAGCTGACGCCACTGCCCAGCGTGGATTTTCTGGTGGCGCTGAATCAGCGTCTGTCCACCGATATCAGCTACCTGATCCGCCTGGAACCGGGTGTGCAAACCCCGGAAGAAAGTCTGGAGAAAGGCTCCGGTTCCTGCCGCGACTCGGCCTGGCTGCTGGTGCAGCTGTTCCGTCACCTGGGCCTGGCGGCGCGCTTTGTCTCCGGTTACCTGATCCAGTTGAAAGCCGATGTGAAATCCCTCGACGGCCCATCGGGCACCGAGGTGGATTTCACCGACCTGCACGCCTGGTGCGAGGTCTATCTGCCCGGTGCCGGCTGGATCGGCCTGGACCCCACCAGTGGGCTGTTTGCCGGTGAAGGCCATATTCCGCTGGCCTGCAGCCCGGAACCGTCCTCTGCCGCACCGATCAGCGGCGGCGTGGATGAATGCGAGTGCGAGTTCAGTCACGAAATGTGGGTCGAGCGTATCTGGGAAGCGCCGCGGGTTAGCAAACCCTACAGCGAGGCGCAGTGGCAGGCGATTGTCGGCCTCGGGCAGCAGATCGACGAAGACCTGCAAGAGCAGGACGTGCGCCTGACCATGGGCGGCGAGCCGACCTTTGTCGCCCTCGACTACCCCGACGATGCGGAGTGGAATACCGCCGCCCTGGGGCCGAACAAGCGCCGCCTGGCCACCGATCTGTTTCAGCGCCTGCGCGAACACTACGCGCCGAGCGCGCTGGTGCATTTCGGCCAGGGCAAGTGGTACCCCGGCGAGCAACTGCCGCGCTGGTCGCTGAATGCCTACTGGCGGCGGGACGGCGAGCCGATCTGGCAGAACCCGGCGCTGTATGCCGACGAGCAGCAGGACTACGGCGTCGATGCGGCCAAGGCCGCCGATTTTCTGCGTCTGCTGGCCGAGCGCCTGGGCGTGGATAGTCAATACTGCGTGCCGGCCTACGAGGACCGCTTCTATTACCTGTGGCGCGAACGCAAGCTGCCGATCAACGTCACCGCCGAAGACCCGCGCCTGGCCGACCCGCTGGAGCGCGAGCGCCTGCGCAAGGTGTTCGAGCAGGGCCTGGACAAGGTGGTCGGGCATATCCTGCCGCTGGCCCGGCATGCCAAGCAGCTGGGCTGGCAGAGCGGCAGCTGGTTCTTGCGTGACCAGCATTGCCGCTTGATTCCGGGCGATTCGGCGATGGGTTACCGGCTGCCGCTGGACTCGCAGCCCTGGGTCAGCGAAGCCGATTACCCCTACGTCACCCCGGAAGACCCGAGCCAGGTGTTCGCCCCGCTGCCCGCTGCGGCGCAGATCAAGCCGCAGTTGCGCGGCGTCTGGCCGGGCAGCCAGAACGGCGCGGGCAAGCGCCCGCTGCTCGGCCAGTCGGCCGCCGCGGTGGTGCGCACCGCCCTGTGCGCCGAGCCGCGCGACGGCAAGCTCTACCTGTTTATGCCGCCGCTGGTGCGCCTGGAGGATTATCTGGAGCTGGTGGCCGCCATCGAAGCCACCGCCGCCGAGCTGAAATGCCCGGTGCTGCTGGAAGGTTATGAGCCGCCGCTGGACCCGCGTCTGCAGTTCTTTCGGGTGACCCCGGACCCCGGCGTGATCGAGGTCAATATCCACCCGGCCGCCAGTTGGGATGAGCTGGTCGAACGCACCGAGTTTCTCTACGAGCAGGCCCGTGAGTGCCGCCTGAGTAGCGAGAAATTTATGATCGACGGCCGCCATACCGGTACGGGCGGCGGTAACCACTTCGTCCTCGGCGGCGCGACGCCGGCGGATTCGCCGTTTCTGCGTCGCCCGGATCTGCTGCGTAGCCTGATCAGTTACTGGCACAACCATCCGTCGCTGTCCTACCTGTTCAGCGGCCTGTTTATCGGCCCGACGTCCCAGGCACCGCGTATCGATGAGGCGCGCAACGATGCCCTGTACGAGCTGGAAATCGCCTTCGCACAGATGCCTGAAGTGGGTCGCGACTGTCAGCCCTGGCTGGTCGACCGCCTGCTGCGCAACCTGCTGGTGGACGTGACCGGTAACACCCATCGCGCCGAGTTCTGTATCGACAAGCTGTATTCGCCGGACTCGGCCTCCGGGCGTCTCGGCCTGCTGGAGCTGCGCGCCTTCGAGATGCCGCCCCATGCGCAGATGAGCCTGGCCCAGCAGCTGTTGATCCGCGCGCTGATCGCACGCTTCTGGCGCGAACCCTACAAACCGGCGCGGCTGGTGCGCTGGGGTACCGAACTGCATGACCGTTACCTGCTGCCGCACTTTATCGAGCAGGATTTTGCCGACGTGCTGCAGGAGCTCGACGGCTGCGGCTACCGCCTGCACAGCGAGTGGTTTGCCCCGCACTTCGAGTTCCGCTTCCCCAAGTCCGGCGATTTCAACGTCAAGGGCATCGAACTGGAGCTGCGTCAGGCCCTGGAGCCCTGGCATGTGCTGGGCGAGGAGGGCGGCGGTGGCGGCACGGTGCGTTATGTGGATTCTTCCCTGGAGCGCATGCAGGTCAAGCTCAGTGGCCTGCCGAGTGACCGCTATGTGCTGACCTGCAACGGCGTGCCGGTTCCGCTGCGGCCGACCGGCAAGGTTGGTGAGTTTGTCGGCGGCGTGCGCTTCCGCGCCTGGCAGCCGGCCAACTGCCTGCATCCGACCATTGAGGTGCATGCGCCGCTGGTCTTCGACCTGGTAGACAGCTGGATGAGTCGCTCTCTGGGCGGTTGCCAGTATCATGTCGCCCATCCCGGCGGGCGCAATTACGACAGCCTGCCGGTAAACGCCTATGAGGCCGAGAGTCGGCGTCTGGCGCGCTTCTTCCGTCTGGGCCACAGTCCGGGCAAGCGCCCGGCGCTGGCCCCGATCAATAATAATGAAATGCCCATGACCCTGGATCTGCGCCTGACCTAACCTGGGTCTAGTGCAGGAGCCGGCGAGTTGGCTCCTGCATCTGCGCAACACCAGAATCTTTTATCGAGCCTGCCATGCCCGACCTGCTTGCCGACTACCCCCTGACGTCCGGGGCTTATCACGAACTGCTCGACGCCGAGGGGCAGGTGCGTCCGCACTGGCGGCTGCTGCTGGAGCGTCTGCAGCGCAGCAGCCCGACGCAGCTGGCTCAGCGCCAGGCCCTGCTGGCGCGGCAGATCCAGGAAAACGGCGTGACCTACAACGTCTATGCCGACCCCGACGGTGCCGACCGGCCCTGGGAGCTGGACCTGCTACCCAACCTGATTCCGGCCGAAGAATGGCAGCAGATCGCCGCCGGCGTGGCCCAGCGTGCCGGTTTACTGAATGCCGTGCTGGCCGACCTGTATGGCCCGCAGCAGCTGTTGGCCGAGGGTCTGCTGCCGGCCGAACTGGTGTTTGGCCACAACAACTACCTGTGGCCCTGCCAGGGCGTGCAGACGCCCGGCGGCACCTGGCTGCATCTGTATGCGGTGGACCTGGCCCGCGCCCCGGATGGCCGCTGGTGGGTCACCGCCGACCGCACTCAGGCCCCGTCCGGTGCAGGCTATGCCCTGGAAAACCGGCAGATCCTCTCCCGCGCCTTTCCCGAGCTGTACCGCGACCTGCGCGTGCAATACCTGGCCGGCTTCTTCCGCACCCTGCAGGACACCCTGGCGCGCCAGGCCCCGGCCGGCGGCGAGACGCCGCTGGTGGTGCTGCTGACCCCGGGGCGCTTCAACGAGAGCTATTTCGAACACCTGTACCTGGCACGCCAGCTCGGTTACCCGCTGGTGGAGGGCAGCGACCTGACCGTGCGCGACGCCAAGGTCTACCTCAAGACCCTGGCCGGACTGCGTCCGGTGCATGTCGTACTGCGCCGTCTGGATGATGATTTCTGCGACCCGCTGGAGCTGCGCACCGACTCGGCCCTCGGCGTGCCCGGCCTGCTCGAGGCGGTGCGCCAGGGCAATGTGCTGGTGGCCAATGCCCTCGGCAGCGGCGTGCTGGAGTCCCCAGGCCTGCCGGGCTTTCTCCCGGCCATTGCGGAAAAACTATTGGGTGAGGAACTGCTGCTGCCGAGCATCGCCAGCTGGTGGTGCGGCGAGCCGCCGGTGCTGGACGAGGCCCTGGATAAGCTCGACGAACTGCTGGTGCGCGCCAGCTTTCCCTCGCAGAGCTTTACCCCGGTATTCGGCCGCGAGCTGGACGATGAACAGCGCGCCGCCCTGGCCGAACGGCTCAAGGCGCGGCCCTACGCCTATGTCGCCCAGGCCCTGGCGCAGCTGTCCCAGGCACCGGTCTGGCAGCCCGAAGCAGGCCAGCTGGCCCCACGCGCCATCGGCATGCGGGTATTTGCCGTGGCCAGCGCCGACGGCGGCTACCGGGTGATGCCCGGCGGCCTGACCCGGGTGGCCGGCGAGGCCGATGCCGAAGTGGTGTCGATGCAGCGCGGCGGCGCGAGCAAGGACACCTGGGTGCTCGGCGAGCGCCACGGCGGCGGCGAGCCCTGGCAATGGCTGCGCCCGCTGGGGGTGGCCGATCTGGTGCGCAGCGATCCTTATCTGCCGTCGCGGGTGGTGGAGAACCTGTTCTGGTTCGGCCGCTACAGCGAGCGCTGCGAAGACAACGCGCGGCTGCTGCGCATCATGCTGGCGCGCTATGTCGATGACGACGATGATCCCCAGGCGCTGCAGACCGCGCTGGAGCTGGGCGAGAGTCTGGGCCTGCTACCGGATGCCGACAGCGGCGAACTGCAGCAGCGCCTGCTCGAAGCGCTGCTCGGCGAAGACTGGCCGGACAGTCTGCGCGGCAACCTGCAGCGCCTGCAGTGGGTGGCCGGCAGCGTGCGCGGCAAGCTGTCCCAGGCCAACTGGCAGGCCCTGCTCGAACTGCAGCGCGAAGCCCAGAACCTCAACGCCGAACAGGCCGACTTCGGCGAGCTGCTGGACTTTCTCGAGCGCCTGCTGATGTCGCTGGCGGCGCTGTCGGGTTTCGCCCTGGACGATATGACCCGTGACGATGGCTGGCGCTTTCTGATGATTGGCCGCTGCATCGAGCGCCTGCAGTTTCTCTGCGACAGCCTGGCGAATTTCCTCCGCAGCAGCGCCGCTAATGATCAATCCGCGCTGGAATGGCTGCTGGAGCTGGGCAACAGCAGCATCACCTACCGCACCCGCTACCTGGCCTCGGCGCAGCTGATCCCGGTGCTCGACCTGTTGCTGCTGGACGAACAGAACCCCCACGCCGTGCTGTTCCAGATTCGCACCCTGCTGCGCTCCCTGGAGCGCCTGGGCGAGCGTTTCGAGCTGCCCAGCGAGCGCCGCCTGCAGCATCTGCAGGGGCAACTGGCGCGCTTTAGCCTGGCCAGCCTGGAGAATCCGCTGTTCGGCGCGGCCAGTGTGCAGGACGTGCTGGAGGGCCTGGCGGACCTGCTGACGAGCATCAGCGCGGCCGCGGCCGACGTTTCCGACCGTCTCGGCCTGCGCTTTTTCGTGCATGTCGACGCCAGCCAGCGGACCCAATCCTCATGAGCAGCGCCCGCTATCAGATTCTTCACGACACCCATTACCGCTACGCCAGCGCGGTATCCCTGGCCCAGCAGCTGGCCCATCTGTGGCCACGGGCTTGCCCCTGGCAGCGCAATCACGCGCAGCAGCTGCTGGTCAGCCCGCAGCCCTGCCAGCGCCTGGACGGTCTGGATGTATTTGGCAACCCGCTGACCCGCCTAGTGTTCGAGCGGCCGCATAACGAACTCAAGGTCAGTGCGCGGCTGAAAGTCGAGGTGCTGGCGCGGCCGGCGCTGGACTTGCAGGCGTCGCCGGCCTGGGAGCAGGCCCGCGCCGCCCTTAGCTACAGCGGTCAGGCCATGAGTGCCGACCTGCTGCAGGCGGCGCGCTTTCGCTTCGAGTCGCCCTATGTGCGCCTCAAACAGGCATTCGTCGACTACGCCGCGGAGTGTTTCAGCCCAGGCCGGCCGCTACTGGCAGCGGTGGATGGATTGATGCAGAAGATCTTTGCCGAGTTCAGCTTCGATGCCGCCGCCACCCAGGTAGCCACGCCGCTGCTGCAGGTACTGGAAGAGCGCCGCGGCGTGTGCCAGGACTTCGCCCACCTGATGCTCGCCTGTCTGCGTTCGATGGGCCTGTCGGCGCGCTATGTCAGCGGCTACCTGCTGACCCAGCCGCCGCCCGGCCAGCCCCGGCTGATCGGTGCCGATGCTTCCCATGCCTGGATCTCGGTGTACTGCCCAGAGCAGGGCTGGGTGGATTTCGATCCGACCAACAATATCCGCCCGGCGCTGGAACACATCACCCTGGCCTGGGGCCGCGACTTTGCCGATGTCTCACCGTTGCGTGGGGTGATTCTCGGCGGCGGCAGCCATGACCCCGAGGTGCAGGTCACGGTGTTGCCGTTGGCGGGTTAGTCGCCTGTTGTTAAAGGCCGATTGGCGATGCCCACCCGTAGGGTGCGCCGTGCGCACCAACAACCTCGGGGTTAGGCGGGTGCGGGCGGTTAGCCTTTGATGGCTTTCCAGGCTCGGGTTGCCAGGCTGACCAGCAGCAGGGCCACGGCCCCGGCGATGATTCCGGCGATGGCGTTGAGCAGGGTCGGCAGCAAGGCCGCGAGCAGGCCGCTGCTGGCCGCCACGCTCTGCGCCAACTGGTCGATCCATTCCTGGGCGGCATGTACGCCGTGGGTAAGGATGCCGCCACCGACCATAAACATCGCCGCGGTGCCGAGAATCGACAGGCCCTTCATCATATAGGGCGCGGTAAACAGGATGCCGCGGCCAAAGCTGCGTTGCAGGCGGCCGCCCAGGCCTTCGCCGCCGCGCTGGCTGAGGTACAGGCCGGCGTCGTCGAGCTTGACGATACCCGCCACCAGGCCATAGACCCCGGCCGTCATCAGCAGGGCGATGCCCGAGAGCACCACGACCTGCTTGCCGAAGCTGGCCAGGGCCACGGTGCCGAGGGTGATGGCGATGATTTCCGCCGAGAGAATAAAGTCGGTGCGGATCGCGCCTTTGATCTTGTCTTTCTCGAACGCCAGCAGATCCACCTCGGGGTCGGCCACGGCGTGCAGCAACTCCTTGTGTTGGGCGTGGTCCTCGGCCTTGCTGTGGAGGAACTTGTGCGCGAGCTTCTCGAAGCCCTCATAGCAGAGGAAGGCTCCGCCAAACATCAGCAGTGGCGTTACCGCCCAGGGCGCGAAAGCGCTGATCAGCAGGGCGGCGGGCACCAGGATCAGCTTGTTCTTCAGCGAGCCCATGGCCACCGCCCAGACCACCGGCAGTTCGCGCTCGGCCCTTACGCCGCTGACCTGCTGGGCATTCAGCGCCAGGTCGTCACCCAGTACTCCGGCGGTTTTCTTGGCAGCGACTTTGGTCATCAGCGCCACGTCGTCAAGGACGGCGGCGATGTCGTCGAGCAGGGCTAACAGGCTGGCACCGGCCATGCAGAGCTTCCTTTCTATGAGCTGTAAACAGGGGCGCGCCGCTGCGCAGGACAGTGGCGCTTGGCGCAGATTTATACGTGAGTCGGCCTGTAACAGCCATAGCTGGCGGGCCCCGTCTGGCAGTGCACCTGGTAAAGACCGCGGTTCAGTCGCTACTGCTGCCACTGGCTCCACTGGCATAGGCGGCGAGCAGGCTGCGTAACAGTTCATTGAATGGCATGGCAGATCTCCTCGGTTGATGCAGCGAGGTTATGCCTGAACGCGGCCGCTGGCCGGTTGATTGTCTCGATAAGCGCCATAGCCAGGTACTTATGCACAACCCATGTCACGGCGCACGACGAGTTGTGCACAAAGACTGTGGAGCGAACTGTGGATAAGGTGGGTGCAGGCGTTTGCAGCCTTAGTCCTGCGGCTTTCTGGATGATCTGTACGTTTTTTGAACAGTGTGTTTTTTCTTGTTTAAACAGCAAGTTAGACTGGTCATTCAGGCGCAGACAGGGTAGCGATCAAGTTGTCCACGACTACTGTGGGTAGAGCTGTTGATAACTCTGGTATGCCTGGCCGCAGGCCCTGTAATACCTGGCTTTGACGAACTTGATGGATTTTTGATCAACGTGCTGGGTAGCTTCTTGGCGGCATGTTGCCTTCTTTAGGTCAAGAAATAATCAAGGTATTTCAAGGGTTTGCCCACAGGTGTCGGGGCGCGGGAAATACTTATCCCGGTTTGCTGTGGAGCGATCTGTGGATAAGCTGCGCACGCTTGCGTTCAGGCCACAGCTGGTGCGGCCTGAACGCGGTAGGTTGTTTTTTATACAGGACTGGGTGTTTAGTCTTTCAGGGCGCTGAGCTGGGTCGAGCGCCCCAGCGCCTGCAGGGCACGGTCCGGGTAGTCGGTAATCAGGGCATGGGCACCCAGGTCGAGCAGGCGGTGCATGGCCGGTTGCTCGTTGATGGTCCACAGCTGCACATTGAGGCCGCGCTGCGCGGCGGTCTTGAGCATGCGCGGGCTGGCGATAAGCAGGCCGTCGTGTTGCTCGGGAATCTGCAGTGCCTGGTAGCTGGGCGATAGCAGGCTGCCCAAGCCCAGCCAGTTGAGCGCCACCAGCAGGCGTACCGAGCCGGGCCCGGCCGAGGTGGCCACTCCGGGGCACTGCTCGCGGAACAGCTGCAGGCTGCGGTCATAGAAGCTGCCGACGATCACCAGGTCGCGTTGCTGGTGCGCTTCAAGAGCATCACACAGCAGCGCTTCCATGCCGACATCCGCCACCTTGATTTCAATCACCTTGGGGGTATCGGGAAAGCCTTCGAGTACCTCGGCAAAGCTTGGGATGCGAATGCCCTGGCCACGGTAGGGATAGCTCTGGCCGCCATCGGCGCTCCAGCGGTAACCGGCGTCCAGCGCTTGCAGTTGCGTCAGGTTGAGCGCGGCAACCGGGCCCTCGCCATCGGTGGTGCGTTCCAGGGTGCGGTCGTGGATCACCACCAACTCGCCATCGCTGGACAGGTGCAAGTCCATCTCCAACATATCCACACCCAGGGCACTGGCGCGCTGGAAGGCAAACAGGCTGTTCTCCGGCCACAGGCCCTTGCCGCCGCGGTGGGCGATCACCAGCGGTTGGTCGCCCAAGGCCGCGAGCACGGACGGTTGGCTGGCCGGACGACTGGTCTGGGCCAGGGCAATCAGGGCGACGGCAATCAGTAGCAAGGGGACCAGCAGGAAACGGGCAGCGCGCAGCATGGTCAGGGTTCCAGAACGGCAAGACAGAGATGGTTTATACCCAGACTATGACAAAGCAGGCTGCGCTGAGCGAGAGGTGAAATGCGACAGGCGGGAGACGATTGCGGCCAAACCGGTCGCACAGTCTGAGGCGGGCGGCTAGCGGACATGCCGTGGTGGCCTGTCCGCTCTTGTGTGGCTTGCCGCTCAGGCGGCCAGTAACCAGGCACCAGTGAGCGCCGAGGCGGCACCGAGTACGCGCACCACCGGTGCAGCGGCCTGGGGCAGCAGACGCACCAGGGCATAGCCGCTGGCGTGCAGGGCGGCAGTGGCCACCACAAAACCTGCGGCATAACCCCATGGGCTGGCCAGTGCTGGAAGTTCCAGACCGTGGGCAACGCCGTGAGTCAGGGCGAACAGCGCGGTCAGGGCAATGGCGATAACCATTGGTAGGCGAATGGCCACGGCCACCAGCAGGCCGAAAGCCAATACCGAGGCGGCGATGCCGGTTTCCATCAGCGCAATCTGCAGGCCGTTAAAGCCCAGCACGCCGCCGATCAGCATGCTGCCGACAAAGGTCAGCGGCAGCGCCCAGCGCAGTCGGCCTGCTTGCTGCGCGGCCCACAGGCCAACGGCGAGCATCGCCAGCAGGTGGTCGAGGCCGAATACCGGATGCGCCAGGCCGGCCAGCACGCCTGCGTGGTCGTGGCCAGCGTGGGCGAAGGCTACGGCCGGGCTGAGAAACAGGGCAATGGCGAACAGGGTTTTACGCAGGTTCATAGGGTGTCTCCTTGACTGAATGTGGTGCGTATTCAGGCGGCTGTGAGCATGCCGTGGCGTTCGATAAAGGCGATGATCTGCTCAAGACCCTGGCCGATCTTCTGGTTGCTGAACACAAACGGCTTGTCGCCGCGCATCTTCAGGGTGTCGCGCTCCATTACTTCAAGCGATGCGCCGACCAATGGGGCCAGATCGACCTTGTTGATCACCAGCAGGTCGGACTTGCAGATGCCCGGACCGCCCTTGCGCGGCAGCTTGTCGCCGGCCGACACGTCGATCACATAGATGGTCAGGTCCGACAGCTCCGGGCTGAAGGTGGCCGAGAGGTTGTCGCCGCCGGATTCGACGATGATCAGGTCCAGCCCCGGAAAACGCCGGTTGAGCTGATCGACCGCTTCCAGATTGATCGAGGCGTCCTCGCGGATCGCCGTGTGCGGGCAGCCGCCGGTTTCCACGCCGATGATCCGCTCCGGGGCCAGGGCTTCGTTGCGCACCAGAAACTGCGCGTCTTCCTGGGTGTAGATATCGTTGGTCACCACCGCCAGGTTGTAGCGCTCGCGCAGGGCCAGGCACAGGGCCAGGGTCAGGGCTGTCTTGCCGGAGCCGACCGGGCCACCGATGCCAATGCGCAGGGGTTGGCTGTTCATGGTTGAGTCTTCCTTATCATCAAGAACGGAATAAACGGCTGTACTGGCGCTCGTGCGCCATGCTCGCCAGGGCCAGGCCGAAGGCGGCGCTGCCCCAGTGTTGTGGTTCTATCTCGCTAGCCTGACGCTGCGCCTTATCCAGCAGCGGCAGCAGGTGCGAGGTCAGGCGCTGGGCGGCTTGCTGGCCCAGCGGCAGGGTTTTCATCAGCACGGCCAGCTGGTTTTCCAGCCAGCCCCATAGCCAGGCGGCGAGGGCATCCGCAGGCTCGATCTGCCAGGCGCGCGCAGCCAGCGCCCAGCCGAGGGCCAGACCGGGTTCATCTAGCTCATCGAATAGCTGCTGCGCCGATTGATCCAGCTCCGGCAGGCCGCTTAGCAGTTGCTGCAGGGAATACCCCATCTGCCGGCTTTCCAAGCGCAGCTCGCGGGTCTCACGGCTGGCGCGCTGTTGTTCGGCGAGGTGGCGCAGTTGTGCCCAGTCTTCGCTTGCTGCGGCCTGGCAATGGGCGAGCAGCAGCGGCGCTTCGAAGCGCGCCAGGTTGAGTAGCAGTTGATCGGCAATCCAGCGCTGTGCGCTTTCAGCGTTATCGACCAGGCCCTGCTCGACAGCCATTTCCAGGCCCTGGGAATAGCTGTAGCCACCAATCGGCAGTTGCGGGCTGGCCAGCCTTAAAAGTTGCCACGCCTTATTCACTTGCGCGCACCGAATTGATGCAGGCGCGGGGCATAGCTGAATTCGGCATCACCGGCATGGGAGTGGTGATGGCCGCCGCCATAGGCGCCCTGTTCGGGCTGGTAGGGCGCGTCGATCAACTCCACCGTTGCACCGAGCTGTTCGAGCATGGCCTTGAGTACGTAGTCATCCGGTAGGCGCAGCCAGCCGTCACCCAGCTGCAGGGCGACGTGGCGATTGCCCAGGTGATAGGCCGCACGCATCAGTTCAAAGGGATTGGCGCAGGTGACGTGGAGCAGCGGCTCGGCGCGGGCGATGACCCGCACGATACGACCATCTTCTGCCTGCAGGCATTCGCCATCTTGTAGGGCAGGTTGGCCGCGTTCGAGAAACAGTCCGACGTCCTCGCCCGTGCGGCTGAAACAGCGCAAGCGGCTTTTGCTTCGGGCTTCGAAGCTCAGTTCGAGTTCGGCATCCCAGCGCGGCTGGGCGGCAATACGGCGGTGGATCACCAACATGGGGCAGCTTCCGGCTGGGCATTGCCGGTTATAGAGCAAGTGCCTTGCCAAACTGCCTTTGCGCCACGCAGGGCGTGCCGCTTGGGGTGGGTGTGGCTGAAATTGGAGCGGGGATGGGTTCGGTTTGGTGCGTGCGCCGGGATTGTGCGCATTTTTGGTGCGGTCTGTGGGCGATGATCAGTCGCGGGTTTGCCCGAGGCCTTGCCAGTGCTTGGCACCGACAAAGATAAAGCGCAGCTGCTCGATCATCTTGATCTCGGGCGAGGCGTGCATCGGCAGGGGCGCTGCGGGTGGGTCGATCAGTTCGGGCAGGGTGGCGAATACGGTTTTTACCACCAGGTCGGCGATCACATTCTGCGCCGGGGCGTCGAAGTGCTGTAGCTTCGGCATGGCCGCAAGATCCGCCACCAGGTCGGCGGTGATGCGTTCGCGCAGTGCGCCCACGGCCTGGCGCACCAGTAGCGAGCCGCCGTACTGCTCGCGGGCGAGAAACAGAAACTGCGAACGGTTGGCTGCTACGGCGTCGAGGAAGATGCGCACCGAGGCGTCGATCACACCGCCCACTTCGAACTCGTGGTGGCGTACCTGACGGATGGTTTCGCGAAAGGTTTCTCCGACTTCGGCCACCAGCGCCAGGCCCAGGGCATCCATATCGGCGAAGTGCCGGTAAAAGCCGGTCGGCACGATGCCCGCGCAGCGCGCCACCTCGCGCAGGCTCAGGCTGCCGAAGCCGCGACCGCTGTCCATCAGGCTGCGCGCCGCGTCCATCAAGGCGTGGCGGGTTTGCAGTTTTTGTTCGGCGCGCGGTTGTAGTGGTTTCAAGCTTCCTGGCTCTGCATAAATCAATCAGCGCCGCACTCTAGCAAATGCGCTTCGCTTGCGTCGAACCGCGCTTGCTCAGCTGACTTTGAGTGCACGACTGTTGACTGAATAAATATGCTCTGCCAGTCTAGTGAACAATTGTTCACTGGAGTCTTGCCATGGCCCTTATTCCTTTTGCCTGGGTACGCGGGCTCGCAAGCCTGCTGTATCCGTTGCGCGTGCTGGTCGCCCGTGGCTGGTTGCGGGAAAGCGATGTCGATGCCGGGCTGGCGCTGCTGCATCCGGCGCTGCGGCTGAATCGGGTGTTCGCCCGGGTTACCCAGCGTCAGTGGGTCGCCGATGACATGCTCGAATTGACCCTGCAGGCCAACGGCAACTGGTGCGGCGCGCAGCCGGGGCAGCATCTGCAGCTGTATCTCGAGCGTGATGGCGTACGCCTGAGCCGCAGTTACAGTCTGACTGCGGTGCAAGCGCAAGGCCGCCTGCAGATTGCGATCAAGCATCAGACGGGTGGGCGCGTTTCGCCCTACCTGCTGGATCATCTGGCGGTCGGCGATGTGCTGGAGCTGGGCCCAGCGTATGGCGAGCTGAGCTGGCCCGAGGCGCAACAGGGCGTGCTACTGCTCGCCGCTGGCAGTGGCATCACGCCGCTGCTGGGCATGCTGCGCGCCGCTCTTGCGCAGGGTTTCAGTGCGCCGATCACGCTGCTGCATTACGTGCGTGAGCAGGGCCAGCGCGGTTTTGTCGCCGAGTTGCAGGCCCTGCAGGCGCAGCACAGCAATCTGCAGGTGTGTTGGTCACTGACCGCCGCTGGTGCTGAACCAGAAGGGTTAGTTGGGCGTTTTACGGATGAGCATCTGGCCGAAGTGACTCAGCTTGATCAGCGTCGCGTGCTGGCCTGCGGCCCGGCGGGGTTTGTCGCCCAGGTGCAGCAGTGGTGGCAGGCCGCCAAATTGCCTGGCGCGCTGCAGGTCGAGGCCTTCACTGCGCCCGTGCTGCGCGCCGACGTCAGCCTGCGCCAGGTGCGTTTGGGGTTTGCTCGCAGCCATCAACAGGCGACCGTTAATAATCAGCACAGCCTGCTGGAGCAGGCCGAGGCCCATGGCCTGCAGCCGGCCCATGGCTGTCGCCAGGGCATCTGCGCCAGCTGCACCTGCACCTTACTTAGCGGCACGGTGCGCGATTTGCGCAGCGGCCTGTTGTTTAGCGAGCCGGGTCAGCCGATCCGCTTGTGTGTCAGCGCGCCGCACAGCGACGTAGAAATTGATCTTTAACTTGCGAGGAATCCCCATGCGTCGTGATCGCGAACTCTCCCTGGATGAAATGAACGCCTTCGGCAACGAGCTGGACGCCCTGCGTCAGCGCACCCTGGCCGATCTGGGCGAGGTGGATGCACGCTATATCCGCCGCATTCGCACGGCGGTGCGCTGCTGTTGCTGGGGCGGGCGCGGCCTGCTGATGCTTGGCTGGTTTCCGCCGACCTGGCTGCTCGGCACGCTGCTGCTGGGCCTGGGCAAGATTCTGGAGAATATGGAGCTGGGCCATAACGTGATGCACGGCCAATACGATTGGATGAACGATCCCGAATTTGCCGGGCGCAGCTATGAATGGGATATCGCCGGGCCCAGTGACTTCTGGCGGCACACCCACAATCATGTGCACCACACCTGGACCAATGTGCTGGGCATGGACGATGACGTGGGTTATGGCGTGGTGCGGCTGTTTCCTGAGCAGCGCTGGAAACCGTTCTACCGTTGGCAGCCGCTGTGGGTGACGATCCAGGCGCTGCTGTTCCAGTACTCGGTGGCGATTCAGCATCTGCGCCTGGACAAGGTCTACAAGGGCAAGCTGAGCAAGGCTGAAGTACGCCCGCTGATCAGGCAGTTCAACGCCAAGGTTCTGCGGCAGTGGGGCAAGGATTACCTGTTCTTCCCGCTGCTGGCGCTGCTGCTCGGGGCCAATGCCCTGGCGGTGCTGGCCGGTAATGTGCTGGCCAACCTGATCCGCAATCTGTGGACGTTCACGGTGATCTTCTGCGGTCACTTTACCGAGCAGGCGGCGGTGTTCAGCAAGGAATCGGTGGTCGGCGAGAGCCGTGGTCACTGGTACCTGCGTCAGCTACGTGGTTCCAGCAACCTGAATGGCGGGCCGCTGTTCCATATTCTGACGGGCAACTTGAGCCACCAGATTGAACACCACCTGTTCCCCGATCTGCCGGCGCGGCGCTATGCGGCGCTGGCGGTGGAGGTGCGCGAGATCGCAGAGCGTTACGGCCAGGTCTATAACAACGGCAGTCTGTGGCAGCAGTTCGCCACGGTGCTTAGGCGGATCTGGATCTACCGCCGGCGTCCTGCCGAGGCTATGCCGGCTGGCGTGTAAATACGCAGGTCAGGTAACGGTTGCTGAAGCCATAGCGCAGCATCGAGTACAGCCGGCTGAACAGATACAGCGGGCGCTTGCGGTAATACAGCAGTACAGCATTGCCGACCCCTTCTGAGCGGTGCTGTTTCTGTTGATCGACCTGCTTCGAGAATAAACCTTTGAACTGCCACCACTGAATCTGTTCCAAGTGCTGGCTGGCATGTAGCCCCTGCTGGCGGAACAGTGCATAAAAGCTGCGTTTGCTGAAGTCATGCAGGTGGTGGGGGTTGCCGTCCAGGGTCGGAGTGATGGGCACTGAAGCGATGACCTTGCCACCCTCGGCCAGTAAACGGGCATAGTTGGCCAGCAGCACGTGTGGGCGTGGCAGATGCTCGATGGTTTCCAGACTGACGATGCATTCAAAACCCTGGTCGCTGCTGAACTGTTCGGCATCGGCGCATTCGTAACGCAGATTGGGCAGTTGGTAGTGCGCGCGGGCGTAGGCGATGGCCGCCGGGTCAATGTCCACGCCGGTGACCTGCTTGTCCGGGTTGCGCTCGGCCAGTAGCGCCGTGCCGTAGCCGCAGCCGCAGGCCATATCCAGCACGCGCTGGCCGCTGAGGTGCAGGGCGGCGAACTCATAGCGCTGCATATGAATCTGCAGGCTGGCCTGGTCGTCCGGGTTAAGCGGGTTGAGATCCTTCGGGTAAATCCGTTCGATGGTATGCATGGCCATGGCAGCGCAAAGAGGAGCCAGGACTATATGTCAGGCGGCCCAGTTTTCCCACGAGCGGCATTGGCATGCTTGGTGGTTCAGCACTTTCTTTCTCGGCGGTATGACACAAGGATGGTTTGCTATGTCGACATCTTCTGCACCCCGTTATCCCCTGGTCCTGGTGCCAGGTTTGCTCGGCTTTATCAGCCTGCTCGGTTACCCCTACTGGTACGGCATCGTCACGGCGCTGCGCCGCATCGGTGCAAAAGTCTTTCCGGTGCTGGTGTCTTCGGTGCATTCCACCGAGGTGCGCGGCGAGCAACTGCTGCTGCGCATCGCCGATGTGTTAAAGGAGACCGGCGCAGAAAAGGTCCATCTGATCGGTCATAGCCAGGGCGCGCTGACGGCGCGCTATGCGGCTGCGCTAAAGCCCGAGTGGGTGGCGTCCGTCACCTCGGTGGCCGGGCCTAATCATGGCTCGGAACTGGCGGATTTTCTCAAACGCAAAGCCCCGCACGGCAGCTGGCGCGAGCGTTTATTGTCGAGTCTGCTGCGTGGCGTGGCCCGTTGCATGGCCTGGCTGGAGCGCGGTTATAAGGGCGAACCACTGCCGATGGATGTGGCTGCGGCGCAGCAATCGCTGACCAGCGACGGCGTGGCGGCCTTCAATGCGCAGTATCCGCAGGGCTTGCCTGAGGTCTGGGGCGGTGAGGGCGCGGCCGAGGTCAATGGTGTGCGCTATTACTCCTGGTCCGGCACTATCCAGCCGGGTATCACCGATAAAGGCGGCAACCGTTTCGACGGGCCGAATGTTGCCTGCCGGATGTTTGCCAAAACCTTTCAGCGTGAGGTTGGGCAGTGCGATGGCATGGTCGGGCGCTATAGCTCACACCTGGGTACGGTGATCGGCGATCAGTACCCGATGGATCACTTCGACATCATCAATCAGACCTTCGGCCTGGTCGGCAAAGGTGCCGAGCCGGTCAAGCTGTTTGTCGAGCATGCACAGCGCCTGCAGGCCGCAGGCCTTTAGAACCTATTTACGATCTGCTGCGCGTCGGCCCTACTGCGTTAAAAATAGGCTCGGAATGCTCATTTACACCAGTAAACTCCGCTTCCTCGCCTGTTTTTGCCTTGTATGGCTCTAGCTCGCGAGATCGTAATACAGGTTCTTAAATGCCGTTTAGCTCGACCCAGATGCCCTGACCATCCTCGCGGATGGCAAGCTCCTGCAGCGATTGCCCGGCGCAGGGGCCGGCGACGCATTCGCCGGACTCGATCAGAAACAGCGCGCCGTGGGTGGCACACTGGATCAGGCTGGCGCTGTGATCGAGAAACTGGTCGGGCAGCCATTCCAGTGGGATGCCACGGTGCGGGCAGCGATTGCGATAGGCATACAGCTGGCCGTCCTTGCGCACGGCAAACAGTTTCTCTTCCGCTATCTCAAAGCCCCGGCTCTGGCCTTCGGCCAACTCATCCGGTGCACATAAACGCAACATAGGAACCTCCCCCGACAGGCCGGCATTATGCCGCCCTGGCGTGGAAGTGGAAGGGCGGCTCTATCAGTGGTTGCCGTTTTGCTTGGGCGCGGATTGTCGGCAGGTGGCTGATCCCGTCTGTGCGTTGGGCTGGCGGCCTGGTCCGCAGCCTTTTATCCTGCCAGCCAATCCCTGGTCGCCGAAGCCAAGCCCACGCCATGAATCCTGTTATTCGTCCGCGCTCACTGTTTATCGCACTGAGCCTGTTGCTGGCGCTCGCGCTCTGGTTATCCCTGGCCCTGGGGCCGGTCAGTCTGCCGTTGCTCGATACTCTCAAGGCGGCGCTACGCTTGCTGGGCCTCGCGCAACCTGGTGATGATCTGGCCCAGGCCGAACTGATACTCGGGCAGATACGCCTGCCGCGCACCTTGCTCGGGTTGCTGGTCGGCGCGGTGCTGGCGCTGTGTGGGGTGGCGATGCAGGGGTTGTTTCGCAACCCGCTGGCCGACCCTGGCCTGATCGGTGTCTCCAGCGGAGCGGCCCTCGGCGCGGCGGTGGCGATTGTCGGCGGCGCGGCCCTTGGCGGTTTGCCGGAAGCTTTTGCCCCTTATCTGTTGTCGTTGTTTGCCTTTCTCGGCGGCCTGGGGGTGACGGCGCTGGTCTATCGCCTGGGCCGGCGTGACGGCGAAACCCATGTGGCGACCATGCTGCTGGCCGGTATCGCCCTGACGGCACTGGCCGGTGCGGCCATCGGACTGTTCACCTACCTGGCCGATGATGCCACCTTGCGCACTCTGACGTTCTGGAACCTGGGTAGCCTGAATGGGGCCAGTTACAGCCGCTTGTGGCCGCTGTTGCTGGTGACGGCGGCGGTGGCGCTGTGGTTGCCGCGCCGGGCCAAGGCCTTGAATGCCTTGCTGTTGGGCGAGTCAGAGGCACGCCATCTGGGCTTTGCCGTGGAGCGGGTCAAGGCCGAACTGGTGTTCTGCACCGCCCTGGGTGTGGGGGCAGCCGTGGCGGCGGCGGGGATGATCGGCTTTATCGGTCTGGTGGTGCCGCATCTGGTGCGGCTGCTGGTGGGGCCGGATCATCGCGTGCTGTTGCCGGCCTCTGCCCTGGCGGGTGCCAGCCTGCTGCTGCTGGCAGATCTGGCCGCACGGCTGGTGCTTGCGCCGGCGGAATTGCCGATTGGTATCGTCACGGCGCTGATTGGCGCGCCGTTCTTCCTTTATCTGTTGCTGCGGGGGCGTACCTGATGCTGCGCGCGGAAAATCTGGCGGTACAGCGCGGCCCGTGCACGGTGTTGGCGGATATCAACCTTGAGCTGCGTCCGGGCGAAGTGCTCGGCGTGCTGGGGCCCAATGGGGCTGGCAAGAGCACCTTGCTGGGCGCTTTGTGTGGCGAGCTGCAGCCGAGCCACGGCGCTGTCTGGCTGGATCAGCGGCGCTTGCAGGACTGGCCCGGCAGCGAGCGCGCGCAACGCCTGGCGGTATTGCCGCAGACCTCGACGCTGAACTTCGCCTTTCGTGTGGAAGAAGTGGTCGGCATGGGCCGCTTACCTCATGCCAGCGGCCGCCTGCGTGATGAGCAGATCATCAAGCAGGCGCTGGAGGCGGCCGATGCGTTGCACCTGGCCGGGCGCAGCTACCTGGCGTTGTCCGGCGGCGAGCGTCAGCGCGTGCACCTGGCGCGGGTGCTGGCGCAGCTCTGGCCGGGCGGTGAGGGGCAGATGTTGTTGCTCGATGAGCCCACTTCGATGCTCGACCCGCTGCATCAGCACACCACGCTGCAGGCTACCCGCGCCTTCGTCGAGGAGGGCGCAGCGGTGCTGGTAATCCTCCACGACCTCAATCTGGCCGCGCGTTACTGCGACCGCCTGTTGTTACTGGATCGCGGCCGGCCCCATGCCCTCGGCAGCCCTGAGCAAGTGTTACGCGCCGAGCCGTTGCAGGCCGTGTTCGGTCTGGAGGTGCTGATACAAAAGCACCCGGAGCGGGGTCATCCATTAATCGTTGCTCGCTGAGGTTTTGTTTATGCGGATTGCTTTGTTGCTGGTGGCCGCGCTGTTGAGCGCCTGTCAGGCCTCGTTACCGGCTTTGCCCGCCTGGCAAAGCCCGCAAGGTTTTCAGCACCCCGAGCTGGGGCAGATTGTCGAGTTGCGTACTGGCGCGCGGCTGAGGCCTGAGCAACTGCTGGAGCGCCTGGCCGCTGCGCCCAAGGTGCTGGTGGGCGAGCGGCACGACAATCCCGATCATCACGGGCTGCAACTCTGGCTGCTGCGGGCCCTGGCGGCGCAGCGGCCGCAGGGCAGCCTGCTGCTGGAAATGCTGACGCCGGATCAGCAGATCAAGGTCGATCAGGCGCGCGCGTCTATCGCGGTCGGGCAACCGCCGCAGGACATGCTCAGCGCCCTGGCCTGGCAGCCGGGCTGGGCCTGGTCGCTGTACGGGCCGCTGGTGCAGCATGCCCTGCGCCAGCCTTATCCGCTGCTGGCGGCCAACCTCGAACGTCGCGAGATCATGCAGCTCTACGCCCAAGTGCCGCAGCTGCAAGGCCAGGCCTCCACGGCGCAGCCGGTGCGTGAGGCGTTGTTGGAGCAGATTCGCCAGTCGCACTGCAACTTGCTGCCGGAAAGCCAGTTGCCGGCCATGCTCGCCGTGCAGCAGCAGCGTGACCGGCGTATGGCCGAAGCGCTTCTGACTGCGCCTGAGCCAAGCTTGCTGTTTGCCGGTGCCTTCCATGTGCGCCGTGACTTCGGCGTGCCGTTGCATCTGCAGGATCTGCGCGCTGGCGAGGGTGTGCAGGTGCTGATCCTGGCCGAGGTCGGCAGCCAGGTTGCCGCCGAGTCCGCCGATTACGTCTGGTTTACACCGGCGCAGCCCGAGCAGGATCACTGCGCAACACTGCGACCCTAGCCCGGCTTGCGCCCGTCGGGCGGGTTAGGCTGCGCGCTTTCCCTTCCGGAGAGCGCCAATGCCCATCGCCGCCCATGAACTGATTAGCCGCTACTGCAGCGCTCTTAACGAGCGCGACAGCCGCCCTGCCTGGCTCTGCTCAGCGCCGATGTGCTGCTGGATATCAACCAGGGGCCGCGCGAGCAGGGCGTACAAGCCTTTGCCGATTACCCGGAGCGCACCCAGCGCTGCTACCGCGAAAGTATCGATAACCTGCAGATCCTCACAGCGCCGAGCGGGCAGCGCGCCGCCTGTGAGTACAGCCTGAGCGGCGAGTACCTGAGCACCGACGACGGCCTGCCGGACGCCTGTGGCCGGAGCTATCAGCTGACGGCGGCGAGTTTCTTCGCGATTCACGATGGCAAGATCTGTCGGGTGAGCCAGCCTTTCAACCTGCCGGAGTGGTTGGCGCAGGTCGATTACTGAGTTGTCTGCTGTTTCTGGGGCTTTTCCACAGGTAAAAAAAGACCCGGCAAGAGCCGGGTCAATAACCGTGATTAGCCTGATGAGGAGATAATCTGAAGAGGCCGACTGTGGTCTCTTGAGCTTATCGACTGATCTCGCGACCAGTTGTGATAATAATAGCAATTCTCATTTACATGTCAATGGTCTTTTCAGACTTTTTACTCGCGTTGGAAAAATACCCACCGTCCGGATAAAACAAACCCGACACTGGGTCGGGTTGTTGTATTGCCGAGGGGTTGTCAGATGGCGCTGGTGGGCAGGCGCAGCTGGGTGACTTCCTTGTTCAGCAGGTCGATACGCTTGGCCATGCTCTCGATCAGGCTGTGGGCAATCCGCGGATTGCTCTGCATCAGGCTGAGGAACTGTTCCTTGGGGATCACCATCACCGTGCAGGGCTCGCTGGCCAGTACGGTGGCGCTACGGCGCTCGCGGGTGAATACGGCCATGGCCCCGAATATCTCGTCTTTCTGTACGTCCCCGACCTTGTGGCCATCGACATAGGCTTCGGCGTGGCCTTCGATGATGATAAATACGTGATCGGCGGTGTCGCCCTGATGGATCAGTTCTTCTCCGGCGGCAAAGTGCTGAAAGCCGGTCGAGGGCCGGATATCGGGCTGCTTGAGGCGTGCCAGGGCATCGGAGAGCAGGGCGGTATGGCCGATCAGGTACTGGATAAACAGTTCCTGACGCTGCTCGCTGGCATAGATGTGCTTGAACACATCGCTGCGCGAATAGGGAATCAGGTTCAGTTGCTCTTCGCTGCTGTAGCGGCAGCTGGGCATGTCCAGGCCCTGGCGCAGGCCGACCAGGTCGCCTTCCTGCAGGTAGAACAGCGGGCGCTCATCGACCGCGGCATGCAGCAGGCCGTTTTCGATGATGAACAGCTGGTTGCCCGGCAGTATGGCCGCCAGATCTTCGACCCGTTCCAGCTGCAGGGGCGAGCCAATGGGGTCGAGCCCTTCGAGCAGCTTGCTGGGGATGCTTTGCAGTCGGTTGATCAGCTGATCGGCGTAAGCCGGTTGCTCCCCGAGTAGATACATGAGCGAATTTCCTTGAACTGGCCGGGCATACTAAAGCCCACGAACGTCCCTAAAACAATAGGCGGCTGCGCTGCTCAGGTAAATCATTGTCGCTGGAGGTTGTGAGCTAGCTCTTGTTGCGTGGCGTCGATTCATCGAGCTGACCATTCAACTCGGCTTTATGGGCCGGCGGCAGATCATTCCAGTGCACATCCAGCAGCGCCCCTTCAATGGCGTAGAGCAAGACCTTGGAGGCCCTGAAGCCGCGGGCGCGCACGGCCCGATAGGCACTGACGGCTCCTAGCCGGCGTAGATCGTTGGCGCTGTGGATACCGACGGCATGCAGCCACTGCGCCGAGGTCTTGCCGAGGTTTTTCAAATGTTGCAGTTCGTCGTTCATCAGGCCTCCGTGCGCGGCTGAGGGGGCTGTAGTGGCGTCAATTGGCGATACCTGCGAGGAAGTGTAGCGGCCAGCGCACAAAACGTGGCTGATTGGCATCACCCCAGGCCTGGCGCAGGGCCGGTTCCAGTCGCTGTAGCGGGTCGAAGCCATTGTGCTGTTCATAGCGCTGGGTGGCTGACCAGGTGCGCAGGTAGCCCAGCAGCTGTTCCAGCCGCCAGTGCGCCTCGATGGCAGCTGGCGGTGGGCTGAGTGGGCTAAAGGGGTGGTGGATATCGCGGTAGCCGGCATCGACACTGGCGCGGCCCTGTGGCCAGTAGCCCTGCAACGTGTTCCAGTAGAGGTCTTCGATCAACTCATCCAGCCGCGGATCGATGCTCATCAGGCTATAGCACCAGGCGCAGAACAGGCCTCCTGGTTTCAGCAGGCGGCGCACTTCGTGGAAAAACGCCGGGGTGGCGAACCAGTGCAGGGCCTGGGCGACCTGGATCAGATCGAGGCTGTGGCTGGCCAGGGGCTGGGCCTGGGCGTCGGCGGCAAACAGCGCGAGGCCCTGCGGGTCGGGGCAGGCTCGTAGTTGCTCGACGCTGGCATCGCAGGCCAGCACTTGGGCGAAGTGCTGGCGCAAGGGTTGGCTGGCCTGACCGTTGCCGCAGGCAATATCCAGCGCGCGCTGGCGTTGCCGGCATTGCGCCGCGAGCCAGGCGAACAGGCTGTCCGGGTAGTGCGGGCGAAAACTTGCGTAGTCCTGGGCTCGCGCGCCAAAGAGGGCGGTGACCTCATTCATGGTGCGCGGGTTCTGTAGCGCAGGCGGGTGCCGAAGTTGAGTGACATCAGGATTTCGTCGGCGCTCAGTTCCGCCGGGAAGTAAGCGCCGGAAATCTGCGCATGCGCCAGGCTCGCGCCTTCAAGCTGGGTGTCGCGCAGGTCAAGGCCGCGCAGGTCTGCACCGCGAAAGTAGGCATTAGTGAAGTTGATACCCTGGGCGTCCAGGGCGCGCAGATCGAGGCCGCGAAAGTCGCCGTCACTCAGATCGACTTCGCCGACTGGGGGCTTCTGGCTGTTGAATGCAGCGATGTTTTCGCTGTGTATCAGGCGGTAGAGCGGGCTATCGAGTTGTCGGGGCTGGCTCATACAGGGTTATCCAATGGGGAGGATAACGCCAGTATAGAAGCCGCGGCGGGTATTGCCCGCGGCTTGGTCCGAGAGCCCTTGGCAGCCTGTTACAGGCCAGGCAGGCGTTGGCGAATACGCGTAATCAGGCTGTCCAGGCTGGCGCTTTCGTTGGTGTTCACGCGATTGCTGTGAATCAGTTCGGCTTCGTTCAGGGGCTCGCGGTTGGCCTGTTGGGCGCGTACCACGTCCATATTGGCGTCTGAGGGATCGCTGCCGGCGGCCTGGCGCTGTTCCAGCCAGCTGGCAATGACCTCGTCGGGGGCGGCGCAGTCGAGAATCAGAAAGGGTACACCGCTGGCTTCGGCAACCGCACAGGCCGCCTGGCGCTGGGCCTGCTTGAGGTAGGTGGCGTCGATCACCACCGGGAAGCCGGCATGCAAGGCTGCATCCGCCAACTGGTGCAGGTGGGCGTAAGTGGCGCTGCTGGCATCCTGGCTGTAGATACCGGCACTGAGTTTGCCCAGGTCGGCCTCTTGCTGTTCACCGAACAGACGCTTGCGCTCGACATCCGAACGCAGGCGAATGGCCCCCAGGGCTTCGACCAGGCGCATGGCCACATGGCTTTTGCCGACGGCGGAAACGCCATGGGTGATTGCCAGGAGGCGCGAGGGGATGGCGCTGTAGCTTTCCGCCAGGTTGGCGTAGTTGCGGTATTGGCGCAGGGTCACGGCTTTCTGCACGGCGTCGGCCTGGTGAGCCAGGCTGAACAGCGCGACCTTGGCCCGCACCAGGGCGCGGTAGGCCTTGTAGAAATTCAGCAGCTCCAGCGCCGAGTAATCGCCGCTGTGTTCCAGCCAGGCATTGACGAAGCGCCGGGCGTGGGCCTTGAGGCCTCGGTCTTCGAGGTCCATGGCGAGGAAGGCGGCGTCCGAGGCAATATCGATCAGACGGAACGGCTCGTTGAATTCGATGCAATCGAACAGCACGACCTGGCCGTCGATCAGGGTGGCATTGCCCAGGTGGATGTCGCCGTGACATTCGCGGATCGAACCACTGCCGGCGCGCGCGGCCAGCAGCGGCTCCAGGCGGGTAAAGCTGGCTTCGGTCCAGGCTTCGAGGGCGTCGAGTTGCTGCAGGTCGGCTTTGTCGCTCAGGAGCGGGCGGATCTGCTCGAAGTTCTGCCGCATCGGCGCGACGATGGCGGCGGGGGAGCACAGTTCATGGTCGCTCGGCACGGCCGGGGTCTGGGCGTGAAAATCGGCGATCTGCTTGGCCAGTGCATCGATATGCGCCTCGCTCAATTCGCCGCGGGCTTGGACGTCGCTGAGCAGTTGGCTTTGCGGGAACTGGCGCATTTTCAGCGCGTACTCGATGGCCGGGCCGCTGCCGCCGAGCTGTGGGGCCTCGACGCTGCCGCCGATTGGCAGTACTTCGAGATACAGGTCCTTGGTCAGGCGCTGGTTGAGGCGCAGCTCTTCCCGGCAGAAGTGCTCGCGGGCGCTCAGCTCGGTGAAGTTGAGAAAGCCGAAATCAACGGCTTTCTTGATCTTGTAAGCGTAAGGGCCGGTGAGTATCACCCAGGAAATATGCGTTTCGATGACCTGAAACCCGTCCACCGGATGAGGGTAGAGGGCCGGGTTCTGCAATGCGGCGATCAGGGCTTGGCTCACGGGCGATCCTTGGCTTTTGTACTAAAAATAAGAGCGCCATTATGGCCGCTTGGGGTCCGTCTGCAAACCGCTGCGCGGGCCTGCTGGGCGCAGACAAAGTGCGTATAATGCCGCGCCATGACTCGTACCCGATCTTCTCGTCCCCGTTCAAAGCGCCCCTCAGGCGCTGCACGCCCCTGGTTGGGCTGGATCCTCAAACTTGGCCTGGTAGGCCTGGTGGTTCTGGCCGTTTTCGCGGTTTACCTCGATGCTGTCGTGCAGGAGAAGTTCTCCGGCAAGCGCTGGACAGTGCCGGCCAAGGTCTACGCCAGGCCCCTGGAGCTGTTTGTCGGGCAGAAACTGGCCAAGGACGATTTCCTCAAGGAGCTCGATGCCCTGGGCTATCGCCGCGAAAGTACGGTGGCAGGCCCCGGCGGCGTATCGGTTGCCGGCAATAATATCGAGCTGCATTCGCGCGGTTTCCAGTTCTATGAAAGCGCTGAGCCCTCGCAGCGGGTGCGCGTGCGCTTCTCCGGTGACTATGTAGCGGGTCTGACTCAGGCCGGTGGCGGCAATCTGGCGGTGGCGCGGCTCGAACCGTTGCTGATCGGCGGGCTTTACCCGGCTCATCAGGAAGACCGGGTGCTGATCAAGCTGGAACAGGTGCCGCCTTATCTGGTGGAAACCCTGGTGGCGATCGAGGACCGCGAGTTCTTCAATCACTTCGGCGTGTCACCCAAGGGCATTGCCCGCGCGGTATGGATCAACGCCACCGCCGGCCAACTGCGTCAGGGCGGCAGTACCCTGACCCAGCAATTGGTGAAGAACTTCTATCTGACCAACGAGCGCAGCCTGTCGCGCAAGGCCACCGAAGCCATGATGGCGGTATTGCTGGAGCTGCATTACGAGAAGACGGATATTCTCGAGGCCTACCTCAACGAGGTGTTCCTCGGTCAGGACGGTCAGCGTGCGGTGCACGGTTTCGGCCTGGCCAGTCAGTACTTCTTCAGTCAGCCGCTGTCCGAGTTGCAGATCGATCAGGTGGCGCTGCTGGTCGGCATGGTCAAGGGGCCAACCTTCTATAACCCGCGGCGTAATCCCGAGCGCGCCCTGGAGCGGCGCAACCTGGTCCTCGATGTGCTGGCCGAGCAAGGTGTGGCCAGCCCCGAGATCGTTGCGGCGGCCAAGCAGAAGCCCCTGGGCGTGACCCAGCGCGGCAGCATGGCCGACAGCTCGTTTCCGGCCTTTCTCGATCTGGTCAAGCGCCAGCTGCGCGAGGACTATCAGGAGCAGGATCTGACCGAAGAGGGGCTGCGTATCTTCACCAGCTTCGACCCGATTCTCCAGCTCAAGGCGGAAACTGCCCTGACCGACTCGCTCAAGCGCCTGTCCGGGCGCAAGGGCGTGGATGAGGTCGAGGCCGGCATGGTCGTCACCAATCCGGAAAGCGGCGAAGTGCAGGCGCTGATCGGCAGTCGTCAGCCGCGGTTTGCCGGTTTTAACCGGGCGCTGGATGCGGTGCGGCCGATTGGGTCACTGATCAAGCCGGCGATCTACCTGGCCGCTCTGGAGCGCCCAAGCCAGTACACCCTGACTAGTCTGCTTGAGGATAAGCCTTTCTCCATCAAGGGCCAGGATGGACAGGTGTGGAGCCCGCAGAACTACGATCGCAAGGCCCACGGCACGATTTATCTGTACCAGGGGCTGGTCAATTCCTACAACCTGTCCACGGCCAAGCTAGGGTTGGAGGTCGGCGTGCCCACCGTGCTGCAGACCCTCGAACGCCTGGGGGTCGAACACAAGTGGCCGGCTTATCCATCGATGCTGCTCGGTGCTGGCGGGCTGAGCCCGATAAACGTGGCAAATATGTATCAGACCCTGGCCAATGGAGGGTTCAATACTCCGCTGCGGGGTATTCGCAACGTTCTGACCGCGGATGGCGAGCCGCTCAAACGCTACCCGTATCAGATTCAGCAGCGCTTCGACAGCGGTGCCATCTACCTGCTGCAGAACGCCATGCAGCGCACGATGTCTGAAGGCACCGGCCGCTCGGTCTACAACCAGCTGCCGCGCTCCCTGGCACTGGCCGGCAAGACCGGTACCAGCAACGATTCGCGCGACAGCTGGTTTGCCGGCTTTAGCCAGGATCTGTTGGCGGTGGTCTGGCTCGGCCGCGACGACAATGGTCCAACACCCTTGACCGGTGCGAGCGGTGCTCTGCAGGTGTGGACCGAGTTTATGCGCAAGGCCGACCCGCTGCCGCTGGATATGCCCTTGCCCGATAACGTCGTGCAGGCCTGGGTCGATGCCAATACCGGGATGGGCTCCGATCCGAGTTGTCCGAATGTGGTACAGATGCCTTATATTCGCGGCAGTCAGCCGGCGGCCGGTCCTGCCTGTGGTATCAGGGCACCGGTCAATGAAGTGATGGATTGGGTACGCGGCTGGTTGGATTAAGTGAGAGGGTGTGCAGTGAATAAGTGGTTGATTCCAGTGTTAACGGTTTCGGTTGTGCTTGGCGGCTGCGCCAGCGTGCCCCAGGGCTCGATTCCCGTGGTGGATTCCGGTTCTTCGGCTTCGCCGCAGTCGGGCGGTTACAACCTGCCGCCGGCGCAGCCGCAGAGCCTGCCGGAAGATTCCGGCGTGGTGGTGATGGTGCCGGGTGCCGGTGCCAGCAGTGCACCTATCCAGGCCTTTCCAGCCGGTAGTGCGCCCATCGAAAGCACTATCAGCAGCCAGCCCTGGAGCAGCAATGCGCCAGCTACCGTGGCCTCCGGAAGCCCCGTGCTCGGTGCGCCCAGTGGTATTCCGAGCGGTGGCGGCCTGTCTGTCGACGAACAGCTCGATGGGCCGGTGCTGGCATTGCTGACGGCGGCCCAGCAGCAGCAGGGGGGCGGTGATCTGAACGGTGCGGCTTCCAGCCTTGAGCGTGCCCAGCGCATTGCGCCGCGTGAGCCGCAGGTGCTCTATCGTCTCGCCGAGGTGCGTTTGGCCCAGGGTGACGCGGCCCAGGCCGAGCAGTTCGCCCGGCGCGGTCTCAGCTATGCCAGTGGCCGTCCCGCGCTGCAGGCCAGTCTGTGGAACCTGATCGCCGAAGCTCGCGAGCGTCAGGGTGATCCGGCGGGTGCCGCTCAGGCGCGCGAACGTGCCCGGGTAAGCCTCTGATGGATCCACGGCTGGTTACGGTGGCCGAGCAGTTGTTGCTGATCGAGCGCGAGTTGCGTGTGCAGGGCTGGTGGGAAATGCAGCCCCCCAGCGTCGAGGCGCTGGCCAGCCAGGAGCCTTTCTGCGTGGATACCCTGGCGTTCGAGCAGTGGTTGCAGTGGATCTTTCTGCCGCGCATGAAACAGCTGCTTGAGGCCGGTGCCGCGCTACCGAGTGTTTCAGGTATTCAGCCCATGGCCGAGCAGGTCTATGGGGGCGGGCAGGCCCTGAAGGCCAGGGGGCTGATCCGCCTGCTGGGGGAGTTCGATCGTCTGATCGTGGGCGCGACCTGAATCGCGCCTAGGGCCGATTACTGACAGTTGTCGGCGATTGCCTTCTGTGCGGCGCTGATGCGCTCCTGGCGCTCTTCTTCGTCAATACGGCGCACTTCACCGTCGACCTCCATGCGCAGGCGCGGATTGTTCTGCAGCTGTGCCAGGTTGGTGCGAACGTCTTCGCAGTACTTCTTGCGCTCGGCTTCCTTGGCTGCAACCTCTTGCTTGACCTTCTTGTCGATGGCCGCCTGTTCGGGATCGGAAATGCTTTCGAAGGTCGGTGTGGCGTCTGGTTCTGCCGCCTCGACAGGTTTCGCAGGGGGCGGCGTGGCAGTATTGATGCTGGTGGCTTGCTGGCCTTGCGGCGGCTGTGAACTGAAATGGGTGACGCCTTGGGCGTCGACCCACTTGTACACCTGGCTGGCCATGGCGGTTGCGCTCAGGGCGAGCAGCAAGCTGCTGGTAATGATCATACGGCGCATGCTGATTCCTTTTTTTAGGCTGCCAAATTATGAGCTGCAAAACCTGCCAGTTACTATAACCAAAACCGCCGAATCGTCATCCTGCACGGTGTTGGCGCAGAAGATTGCAGAATCCATCACGGATTACTTGACTTGCCCGCGTCGAATCCGAACAATTCCACGCTCGCTGTAGTGGAGTCCGCCGCAAGCAGGCTTTAGCTCAGCAGACATGAGGCGCATATCCGCGCCGACCTGTTTCACCCGCAACGCGTTACCTCGCGCTGGGTGGGAAAGTCCCGCAACACTCTGGGACGTTCCCAATACTTGCTCAGTTGTAGCTGACGTAGTCGGCGACCACCGTCGCTCATGCTCTGCTGACAGTAAACCTATCTTAGGCCGTCCCCAATGTTGGGCGGTTTTCTGGCGTTTTAGAGGTGAACAACGTGGAGCTTTTATCCGGCGCTGAAATGGTCGTCCGCTTTTTGCGTGACGAAGGCGTTAAAAACATCTATGGGTACCCCGGTGGTGCTCTGCTGCATATCTACGATGCCCTGTTCAAGGAACCGGAAGTCAATCACATTCTGGTTCGCCACGAGCAAGCGGCTACCCATATGGCTGACGGCTATGCTCGCGCCACCGGCAAGGCCGGTGTGGTGCTGGTAACCTCCGGCCCAGGCGCCACCAATGCCATTACCGGTATTGCCACCGCCTACATGGACTCCATCCCGATGGTGGTGCTGTCCGGCCAGGTGCCGAGCAACATGGTCGGCACCGATGCCTTCCAGGAAACCGACATGATCGGTATCTCGCGGCCTATCGTGAAGCATAGCTTTATGATCAAGCACGCCTCGGAAATCCCGGAAGTCCTGAAGAAAGCCTTCTATCTGGCGCAGTCCGGCCGTCCCGGCCCGGTGGTTGTGGATATCCCCAAGGATATGACCAACCCGGCCGAGAAATTCGAGTACGTCTATCCTAAGAAGGTCAAGCTGCGCTCCTACAGCCCAGCCTTGCGTGGCCACTCCGGGCAGATTCGCAAGGCGGCCGAGCTGCTGCTGAGTGCCAAGCGCCCCATCGTCTACTCCGGTGGCGGTGTGATCATGGGCGGTGCTGCAGCGCCGCTGACCGAACTGGCGCAAATGCTCAACCTGCCGGTGACCAATACCCTGATGGGCCTGGGCGGCTTTCCCGGCACCGACCGCCAGTTCCTCGGCATGCTCGGCATGCACGGCAGCTACACCGCCAACCTGGCGATGCACCACGCAGATGTGATTCTCGCTGTCGGCGCGCGTTTCGACGATCGCGTGATCAACGGTGCGAGCAAGTTCTGTCCGAACGCCAAGATCATTCATATCGATATCGATCCAGCCTCCATTTCCAAGACTATCAAGGCCGATATTCCTATCGTCGGGCCGGTCGAGAGCGTGATGACCGAGATGGTCGCGATCCTCAAGGAGATCGGTGAGAACCTCAACAAAGAGGCGCTGTCTAGCTGGTGGAAGCAGATCGAGGAGTGGCGCGGTGGTCGCATCATGTTCCCTTACGACAAGGGCGACGGCAGCATCATCAAGCCGCAGACCGTGATCGAAACCCTGTCCGAAGTCACCGGCGGCGACGCGTTCGTGACCTCCGACGTGGGTCAGCACCAGATGTTCGCGGCTCAGTACTACCGTTTCAACAAGCCTAACCGTTGGATCAACTCCGGCGGCCTGGGCACCATGGGCTTCGGTTTTCCGGCGGCCATGGGCGTCAAACTGAGCTTCCCGGATGCCGACGTGGCGTGCGTGACCGGTGAGGGCAGCATCCAGATGAATATCCAGGAGCTGTCGACCTGCCTGCAGTACGACCTGCCGGTGAAAATCGTCAACCTGAATAATGGTGCCCTGGGTATGGTGCGCCAGTGGCAGGACATGAACTACGGTAGCCGTCACTCGCACTCCTATATGGAGTCGTTGCCGGACTTCGTCAAACTGGCCGAGGCCTATGGCCATGTCGGCATGCGCATCACCGACCTGAAAGACCTGAAGCCGAAGCTGGAAGAGGCGTTCGCCATGAAGGATCGCCTGGTGTTCCTCGATATCCAGGTCGATACCAGCGAGCACGTCTACCCGATGCAGATCAAAGACGGTGCGATGCGCGACATGTGGCTAAGCAAGACGGAGCGGACCTAATCATGCGACACATTATTTCCCTGCTGCTGGAAAACGAGCCTGGCGCATTGTCCCGCGTGGTTGGTCTGTTCTCGCAACGCAACTACAACATCGAAAGTCTCACCGTGGCTCCGACCGAAGACCCGACCCTGTCGCGTCTGACCCTGACCACTGTGGGCCATGATGAAGTAATCGAGCAGATCACCAAGAACCTCAACAAGCTGGTCGAGGTGGTCAAGCTGGTTGACCTGTCGGAAAGTGCTCACGTCGAGCGCGAGCTGATGCTGGTCAAGGTCAAGGCAACCGGTGCCCAGCGCGCCGAGGTCAAGCGAACCACCGACATCTTCCGTGGGCAGATCGTCGACGTGAATACCAGCGTCTACACCATCCAGCTGGCCGGCACGAGCGACAAGCTGGACAGCTTTATCCAGGCCATCGGCACCGCGTCGATCCTGGAAACCGTACGCAGTGGCGTTACTGGCATTGCCCGCGGCGACAAGGTGCTGAGTATCTGATTGCGTCGTGCTGATAAAACGAAAAGCCCTCGGGGGAAATATCTCCTGAGGGCTTTTTGCTTTTCGGGCTAAGCACCTCGTACGCGGCGGAGCGTTGCTGCCGTCATTTAGCGTTGGCGACTCCAGAAGGCGTTGATCAGCGGATCCTTAAGGCGTTTTTCCAGCGCGAACAGGCCAATGTCGTAGGCGGCTAACGGTGGCTGAATATCGTAAATGCGGATACGTGCGGTCAGTGGGCTGTTGTCGAGTACGATCTGTGGAACCACACCAATACCAAAGCCCAGGCTCACCATGCTGACGATGGCTTCGTTGCCACTTACCTGTGCATAAATGCGCGGTTTGATGTTGTGGCTTTTCAGCCACAGGTCGGTTCGGGTGCGGGCGAGGCCTTCTTCCGAGAGGATCATCGGCACGTCCCGCCAGCTCTCCGCCGTGGGATGCCTAAGCTGTTCTTCGCTCAATAGCTGAGGTGACTGCGGGCCGATAAAGCACAGCTCTGAACGGGCTATCGGCTGAAATTCGATGCCGGCCGGCAAGCTGTCGGGGCGGGCACCGATGGCAAGGTCTTCCAGTCCTTCTTGCACGCGCTCAACGGCTTTGGCTGGGTCGCCGGTGTGCAGTTTCATTTCAATGCGCGGATAATCCTGGCGAAAACTGCTCAGGATGTCGTAGAGGAAGCTGTAGCTGGCCGTTACCGAGCAGTATAGGGAGAGCTCGCCGTGGAGGATCAGCTGATCCTGCTTGAAGGTCTGGCGGATGGCGTGCCAGCCGTTTATGACGTCGCTGGCGTACTCGCGGAACTGATGCCCCTCGCGGGTCAGGCGCACTGAGCGGTTGTCTCGCAGAAACAGCGGTGCACCCAGTTCATCCTCGAGCTGTTTGATGCTGCGGCTGAGCGCGGAGGGGCTGACGTGCTGCTCGCGGCTGGTTTTACCGAAGTGCAGATTGTCGGCCAGGGCAAGAAAAAGCTTGAGGGCGTGACTGTCCATGATTGTTTCAAATATCGGCATGTAGTGTTGCAAATATATCATTTTACGCAACGGGGCGGATCACTTAAGGTGTCCTCGTCGCGGTGCATGCACCCCATCCTTTTCCGATTAAAAGAGCCAAGAACATGAAAGTTTATTACGACAAAGACTGTGACCTCTCGATCATCCAGGGCAAGAAAGTTGCCATCATCGGTTACGGTTCCCAGGGCCACGCCCAAGCGTGCAACCTGAAAGATTCCGGTGTCGACGTCACTGTTGGCCTGCGTAAAGGCTCGGCCACCGTTGCCAAGGCAGAAGCCCATGGCCTGAAAGTGGCTGACGTTGCCACTGCTGTTGCCGGTGCCGACCTGGTCATGATCCTGACCCCGGACGAGTTCCAGTCCCAGCTGTACAAGAACGAAATCGAACCGAATATCAAGAAGGGCGCAACCCTGGCCTTCTCCCACGGCTTCGCCATTCACTACAACCAGGTTGTGCCGCGTAGCGACCTCGACGTGATCATGATCGCGCCCAAGGCTCCAGGTCACACCGTGCGTTCCGAGTTCGTCAAGGGCGGCGGTATCCCTGATCTGATCGCTATCTATCAGGACGCTTCTGGCAATGCCAAGAACGTTGCCCTGTCCTACGCTTCGGGCGTTGGCGGTGGCCGTACCGGCATCATCGAAACCACCTTCAAGGACGAAACCGAAACCGACCTGTTCGGCGAGCAGGCTGTTCTCTGTGGCGGTTGCGTTGAGCTGGTCAAAGCTGGCTTCGAAACCCTGGTCGACGCAGGTTACGCGCCGGAAATGGCTTACTTCGAGTGCTTGCACGAGCTGAAGCTGATCGTTGACCTCATGTACGAAGGCGGTATCGCCAACATGAACTACTCGATCTCCAACAACGCCGAATACGGCGAGTACGTGACTGGCCCTGAGGTCATCAACGCCGAATCCCGTGCTGCCATGCGCAACGCCCTGAAGCGTATTCAGGACGGCGAATACGCCAAGATGTTTATCCAGGAAGGTGCGGCCAACTATCCATCGATGACTGCCTACCGTCGCAACAACGCGGCTCACGGTATCGAAGTTGTAGGTGAGCAGCTGCGCTCCATGATGCCGTGGATCTCGGCGAACAAAATCGTCGACAAAGCCAAGAACTAAGGCTTATTGATGTGAAAGAACGCGGCCATGGCCGCGTTTTTTCATGGTGCGCCAAGGGTTCTGGTATAAAGCCTGGGTACTGAATGGGTGGTGTCGACGAACCCTTGTCGATACGGCCTGTCGAAATTTCCAAATCCGTTGCAAGGTATTGTTCATGAACGAACGTCCAGATGAGCCCCAGTCGCCCCCCGAAACAGAAAGCTTGTTGCCCATTGACGAGCATATAGAAGAGGGGCACGACGACGAGGGTCGCAAGGTTCGTCATCGCGGCATTTATCTGCTGCCAAACTTGTTTACCACGGCCAATCTGTTTGCTGGCTTCTACGCCATCATCAATGCCATGAACGGCAACTTCTATGTGGCAGCGGCGGCTGTGTTCGTCGCTATGGTGCTTGATGGTCTGGATGGTCGTGTTGCACGCCTGACCAATACCCAGAGCGCCTTCGGTGCCGAATATGACTCGTTGTCCGATATGGTCGCCTTTGGTGTAGCCCCGGCCCTGCTGGCGTTCGAGTGGGCGCTCGGTAGCATGGGCAAGGTAGGCTGGATGGTGGCCTTCATCTATGTCGCCGGTGCGGCCTTGCGTCTGGCGCGCTTCAATACGCAGATCGGCAGTGTCGATAAGCGCTACTTTATCGGCCTGGCCAGTCCCGCAGCTGCCGGCGTGGTGGCGGGTACGGTCTGGGCCTTTAGCGATTTCGGCATCAAGGGCTCGAATATGGCTTTTGCCGTGGCGATCCTAGTGGCGGCCGCGGGTGTGCTGATGGTCAGCAACATCAAGTACTACAGCTTCAAGGATCTCGACCTGAAAGGTCGTGTACCTTTTGTGGCCATTCTGGCGGTGGTGCTGGTTTTCGCTGTAGTGTTCAGTGATCCGCCGCGTATCTTGCTGATCATCTTCCTGGCATATGCCGCATCAGGGCCTATCCAGTATTTGCTGCAGTTGCGACGTCGTAAAACGACTGAGTAACGGGTCTGCCGCCGAAGCCGTTGATGTTCGCATCAACGGCTTCGGCGTTTCTGTGGTGTTAGTTTTCTTGCATTGAGTCGCTGTTCCCAGGAAGTTGTTCCTTTGCTCTCGTGGGCGTGGCTGGGTGATGCGGGAAGCCGGTTGCCGTAAAAGCGTAATAATGCCTTGACCTGGCTCAGCTTGCCCCTATAATGCGCACCTCTTCCGGCGCAGGTCTCTCGGAAAACTTATTTTAAAACAATAAGTTAGCTTTAAAAGAGAGGTTGCAAAGCAGCGAAAGCTGTGTAGAATGCGCCGGGCTGACAGGGTGGTGGTTTGATCCTGTTGGTGGCTTCGATCAGGTAGATCGGTAGCGGTTGAAGAGGTGGTTGACAGCGGTTTGAAACGCTGTAGAATTCGCCTCCCGCTAACGAGAAGCTGGATGTTGGTCGGGGATGCAAGTAGTTGAGTAGAAAGAACTTCTTCGGAAAGAACTTCGAAAAACAGCTTGACGCAAGATGAGGCTGCTGTAGAATGCGCGCCTCGGTTGAGGCGAAAGACTTAACCAACCGCTCTTTAACAACTGAATCAAGCAATTCGTGTGGGTGCTTGTGAGGTAAGACTGCTAGTCGCAAGATTATCAGCATCACAAGTAACACTCGTTAATTTGAGAGTTTTTT